>JBBRVZ010000298.1:0-1510 GCA_038246445.1 Mycobacteriales bacterium | reverse complement strand
CGTTGGTCGAGGTGAACGACACCCGGGCATAGGCCTCGATGTGGTCGGTGATCTCGTAGCTGCCGATGGCCAGGCCGCCGAAACGCTCCAGCGGGGTCTGATAGTAGTTGAACGGGTTGAAGTTGAAAACGCTGCAGTTCGGACCCAGGGTGCCGTCGCTGCGGAACTGAACAGCCGTCGAGCCAATGCCGGTGATCTGGGTGCGGGTCGGGACCGTGGTGGTCGAACCGCCGGCCGCAACCGAGCCCGGACCGCCGCACAGGGGATCAGCCGGAGCAGCAGGCAGATTGCCCTGGAGGAAGCTGAAATAGTTGGCACCGTTGGCGGTGGCAATGCCGACATTGCCCAGCGGACGCGCGCTCAACTGAACGCCTTCACGCTTGTTATAGTTCAGGTTCAGGGCGACGTTGCCGCGGCCATCACCCGTGTTGGCCCCGATCGACAGGTTGGCGCGGTATGTTTCGCCGTCCTCGTCGCCGGTCATCGAATAGCCGGTGTCGAACTCGACGCCCTCGAAATCGTTCTTGAGGATAAAGTTCAGGGCACCCGAGATGGCGTCCGAGCCGTACACGGCCGAGGCACCGCCGGTGATGATGTCGATCCGCTCAAGGAAGGCGGTCGGGATACCCGACACGTCGACGATACCGTTGATGTTGTAGGGGGTGACCCGCTTGCCGTCGACCAGGATCAGGTTGCGCTGGGCACCCAGGCCCCGCAGGTTGACGGTGGACACGCCGGCGGTGCCGTTGTTGACCGCGTCGCCGTCGCCCGGCTGCGAGATGGGGAGTATGCGGATGATCTGTTCGACCTCGGCGGTCTGCTGCAGGCCGATCTCCTCAGCGCCCAGGGTCTGGATCGGGCTGGCCGAAACCAGGCCCGGTGCCTGAATGCGCGTGCCGGTAACGACGATCACGTCCAGTTCGGTTTCTTCGTCCTGCGAAGCCATGTCCTGAGCCATGGCGGGAGCCGCCATCAGGGCGGTGGCGGCCAGAATGGCCGCACCGGCGAGCATCGAGGTGCCGAGAAGGCGGTGGCGATAGGTGGTGTCGGTCAAGGGGTCATCTCCATAAGCAATGATGTCGAGCCCTGCTGGCTCGCCCACCGGTCCCGGTCATGCGGGTCCGATGCTTGTTCGCAGGTTCGCAACGGGAGCTTCATCGGTCAACAATAATGGCGGAATGGAGACATTTTTGCGAAGCCTTGTCACATCAGAGCCACGCGCCGGTTTCGGTTTCCGTTGTGTGTGGGATTGGGCCTAGATTGCCGGTTCAACAGGAGGATCCGGTCCCCATGACAAGATTTGCGGCAGCCATTGCGGTCGGACTGGGTGCCGTCGCGGCGCTCGGAAGTGGGGGGCTCGGCTCCGCTGCGGCCCAGACTTCGGAAGTGCCGGCGCGCCCCGTCCTGCTCCAGTCCCTGCTCGATTGCCGCGACATTGTGGCGTCAGATGCGCGTCTGGCCTGCTTCGACGGAGCGGCCGCAGCGTTCGACACGGCGGAGAGACAGGGTG
>JBBRVZ010000297.1:0-1512 GCA_038246445.1 Mycobacteriales bacterium | reverse complement strand
GCCGACGATGACCGGCTTCGACACCGTGATCATCGGCGGGCCGCACCCGCCCGCACATTCACCCCTGGATCGGGAGCGCCTACAACACTCCACTCACTCCAGTCACATCAGTACCAAACGACGATGTGACGCCGCCCTGGCTGAGAGCCCAGGACCACGGGGTGCGTGAGATTGCCCGCAGGCTCGGTCGTGACGCCTCGACGATCTCACGCGAGCTGCGTCGCAATGCGGCTACTCGCGTCAGCCAACGCGGTTACCGGGCGTCGGTGGCGCAGTGGAAGGCCGAGCAGGCGGCGCGGCGTCCCAAGACCGCCAAACTGGTCGCCAACCACCGGCTGCGGGACTATGTGCAAGCCCGGCTGTTCGGGAAGGTCAGGCATCCGGATGGGACAGCGGTTTGTGGTCCGAGCGCGCCGGCGTGGAAGGGCCGGAACAAGCCGCACCGGAAGGATCGGCGGTGGGCCACGGCGTGGAGTCCGGAGCAGATCAGCCACCGGCTGAGGGTCGACTTCTCAGAGGATGAGTCCATGCGGATCAGCCATGAGGCGATCTACCAGGCGCTTTACGTGCAAGGCCGCGGTGCGCTACGACGCGAGCTGACCGCGTGCCTACGCACCGGCCGTGCCCTGCGGGTACCGCGCGCGAGGACTCGAGGGCGGGGCAAGAAGTTCATCACCAAGGAGGTGATGATCAGCCAGCGTCCCGCGGAGGCTGAAGATCGGGCCGTGCCCGGGCACTGGGAAGGCGACTTGATCATCGGGCTGAACAAGTCCGCGATCGGCACCCTGGTCGAGCGCACCAGCAGGTTTACGATGCTGCTGCACCTGCCGCCGATGGAAGGATTTGGCACCACCAGCCGGGTCAAGAACGGCCCGCCGCTGGCCGGCCACGGTGCCGAGGCTGTCCGGGATGCCATCGCCGCCAAGATCACCACTTTGCCTGAGCAGCTGCGCAAGACCTTGACCTGGGACCAGGGCGCTGAGATGGCCCAGCACACCCAGCTGCGCATCGACACCGGCGTGGCGATCTACTTCTGCGACCCACACTCGCCCTGGCAGCGCGGCACCGACGAGAACACGAACGGACTGCTACGCCAGTACTTTCCCAAGGGCACCGACCTGGCCCGCTACGGCGAGCACGAACTCGACGCGGTCGCCGCCACCCTCAACAACCGGCCCCGCAAGACCCTCGGATGGAAGACGCCGGCCGAGGCCCTCCATGAGCAGATAGGGTCGGTCCCACAGGTCGGTGTTGCGTCGACCCCTTGAACCTGCCAACTACACCTCCGCCGAGTTCGCCGGCACGCTGCGCGGGCTGAACGTCCGGCAATCCGTAGGACGCACCGGCACCTGCTTCGACAATGCGCTGGCTGAGTCGTTCAATGCGGCTGTGAAGGTCGAACGGGTGCACCGCACCGTCTATCCCACACGAGAAAGGGCCCGCAAAGACATTGCCCGCTACATCGAACTCCGCTACAATCAGACACGGCTGCACTCCGGACTCGGATATCGG
>JBBRVZ010000296.1:0-1519 GCA_038246445.1 Mycobacteriales bacterium | reverse complement strand
CTGGAGACCGCGGCCCGGGTCGACACCGTGGTGATGGACAAGACCGGCACCCTCACCAAGGGCGAACCCGAGGTCACCGACCTCATCGTCGACCCAACCGCCGCCCCGGATCGGGTCCTGGCGTTGGCAGCGGCGGTGGAACGCGAATCCGAACACCCACTGGCCGCCGCCGTCGTCCGGCACGCCGACCAACACGGCGCACAGCGGTTGTCCGCCAACGAGTTCCGCAGCGTCGCCGGGCACGGCGCCGCCACCACCGTCGACGGGCACCGGGTGATCGTCGGCAACAGGAAACTGATGGCCGACGAGAACGTGGATCTCGGTTCCCTGGCGGCCCGGCGCGACGAGCTCGCAGCGACCGGCCGGACCGCGGTGTTCGTCGCGGTCGACGGCCGCGCCGCCGCGGTGATCGCGATGGCCGACGCACCCAGGGAAACCGCGGCCGCCGCCGTCGCCGCGCTGCACGACACCGGAGTCCGGGTCGTCATGCTGACCGGGGACAACGAGGCCACCGCACGGCGGATCGCCGACCAACTCGGCATCGACGAGGTCATCGCCGAGGTACTCCCCGGCGACAAGGCCGCACAAGTGAAGGCGCTGCAATCTGCGGGCCGGCGGGTTGCGATGGTGGGGGACGGGGTGAACGACGCCCCCGCCCTGGCGCAGGCCGATGTCGGGATCGCGATCGGTGCCGGCACCGACGTTGCCATCGAAACCGCGGACATCGTGCTGATGCGGTCGGACCCGCTGGATGTGCCGGTCGCGCTGCGGATCGGCCGCGGCACACTGCGGAAGATGCGGCAGAACCTGGGGTGGGCCATCGGGTACAACGCCATCGCCCTGCCCATCGCCGCCGGCGTGTTCGAGCCCGCGTTCGGCCTGGTGCTCCGCCCGGAGATCGCCGCACTCACCATGTCCGGGTCCAGCCTCATCGTCGCCGTCAACGCCCTACTGCTCAAAAGGCTTCCGCTGCCCGCCGCCGCCGCGCCGGCCGCACCGACCCGCACCGAACAGCCGGCACCGTCACCGGTGTGAACGCCGGCCGGGATCGAGGTCAGGTCAGGTCAGTGTTGCGAGCAGGTCGTTGCAGGCCCGCTCGCAGCGTCGGCAGGCCTCGGCGCAGATCCGGCAGTGCTCGTGCATCCCGGCGTGGACCTGGCATTCCTGCGCGCATGCGCCGCACGCCGCGGCGCAGGCCCGCACGGCGGCCGCGGTGGAGGATCTGTGTGGGTCAGCACCCGGGCGGCGGCGGCCTCGTCATGGCTTCCTGCGTTCCCGGGCGCCACCGAAGGCAACGCGGGTCGCTGCCCCGGTCCACGCGCGTCCTGACGGTGGATGTGTGTCCGCTGCGGCGGACGGCCAAACACCCTGCCGAACCGGCGGTCGAGGGACAATCGCGCGGAATCCGGCGCTAAGGATTTACCGCAGACAACGACCCTTTATCTGCGGTACCGTGCGAGACAACGTGGCGCGATAACCCTTCGCGTCGGGCCGACCCCGGAATTAATCTGCGGTAGCG
>JBBRVZ010000295.1:0-1567 GCA_038246445.1 Mycobacteriales bacterium | reverse complement strand
TAGGACTCGCGACAGAATAAACTAGGTTTTCGCCTGTGAAAGCTCTACCGTTGTGCTATGGCCGATATTGCGCAGGTGGCGGAGTCCGTGGGACGTCGATACGAGGTCCTGCGTCCTCATCTGGATGAGCGGCAGCGCCGGTTGCTGTTGGGGACTGAGGCGTCCGTGCTTGGCCGGGGTGGGGTGAAGGCGGTCGCGGAGGCGACGGGGGCGCATCCGGACACGGTCGCGCGGGGCAAGCGTGAGGTGGAGGGCGGCAGCGAGCCGACGCAGCAGGTGCGCGGGCCCGGTGGTGGTCGCAAGAAGCTGGCTGAGAGCGACCCGGGACTGGCGGCGAAGCTGATGGCGATGGTGGACCCCGGCACGCGCGGTGATCCGATGTCGCTGCTGGTGTGGACGACGAAGTCGACCCGCAACCTCGCTGGTGCGCTGACCTCAATGGGTCATCCGGTCTCGGACCGGACGGTGGCCCGGATGCTGCGCTCACAAGGCTTCAGCCTGCAGGCCAACATCAAGGTCAGCGAAGGCGCCCAGCACCAAGACCGTGACGCCCAGTTCCGTTACCTGGCCGACCAGGTCGCCGCCCACACCGCGGCCGGGCAGCCGGTGATCTCTGTGGACGCCAAGAAGAAGGAGCTGGTCGGGCCGTTCAAGAACGGCGGGCGGGAGTATCAGCCAGCCGGGGCCCCCGAGCGGGTCAACGTCCACGACTTCCCGGACAAGGAGCTGGGTAAGGCGATCCCGTACGGCATCTACGACGTGTCCGCCAACACTGGCTGGGTCAGCGTAGGGACCGACCACGACACCTCCGCGTTCGCGGTCGCGACGTTGCGCACCTGGTGGGACACCACCGGACGCGCCCGCTACCCGGGCGCCGACCGGCTGCTGATCTGCGCCGACGGCGGCGGCTCCAACGGCTCACGGGTCCGGGCCTGGAAGGTCGAACTGGCCGCCTTCGCCGCCGACACCGGCCTGCGCGTGACCGTCGCCCACCTACCACCCGGCACCAGCAAGTGGAACAAGATCGAGCACCGTCTGTTCTCCCAGATCACCCTGAACTGGCGGGGACGGCCGCTGACCAGCCACCAGGTCATCGTCGACCTGATCGCGAGCACCACCACCGCAACTGGGCTCACCGTCCACTGCACCCTGGACACCGGCCAGTACCCAACCGGCATCACCTACAGCGACAAAGACATCGCCGCCCTACCCCTGCAGCGCCATGACTTCCACCCCGACTGGAACTACACCCTGCTCCCCACCGACACGCCGTAACAGCGCGGAGTTATTTCGTCGCGGGCCCTAGCGCCCTGATCGCGGTTGCGGGAGAACTGTCGCTGTGTCGGCGCCGGGACGTAGCATCGCGGCCATGGAGGTCGTTGACTGGCTGCGCGACGGTGACCCGGCGATCCGGTGGCAGGTGCTGCGCGACCTCACTGAGGCGCCTCCCGACCAGGTCGCCGCCGAGCGCGACCGCGTCGAGACCGGGGGGTGGGGAGCCCGCCTGCTCGCCGTGCGAGACCCAGACGGCCAGTGGGACGGCGGTGCGTGCTTCCCGCGGCGCATC
>JBBRVZ010000294.1:0-1573 GCA_038246445.1 Mycobacteriales bacterium | reverse complement strand
GGTTTCCGCTGATCGGCGGCTTGGTATTCCGCCACTGGTGACGACGAAAGAACCGCCTCTGGTTCGTCCGTCCGTCACAGGCTGTGCAAGTCAGGACCAAAGTCACTGGGCAGCCCGGCTGTTGTGTCTTTACCTTCGTCGCAGCGGCAACCCCGGCCGGGTCCGAGCCCGAGGCATGCGCCACGGGAACGGGGCGGCGATTCGGAGGACATCATGGGTCAGCAGGCACCGACACGTATCGCGTGCCCCGCCGACACGCCTTGGTGCACCGAACACGAATTGCTGGGCGCCGGCGAGGAATGCGTCGCCCTGATTGGGGTTGTGCCGCTGCGCGCAGGAACCGGCGTCCGCACCGCACACGGAGCCGACGATGCGATCGTCGTCTCCGTGCAGCAATACCCCGGCGAACCACCTCGGGTCGAACTCGAGACCCCGAACACGACCGACCTCGACCAGATCCATTGGTGGACCGCCGCGGAGGCAGAGGCGGTGGCCCTGGCTCAGCTCAAGGCGGTCCGGGTGATCAGGGCCGCCGGTGAGGACCCGCACGCCAACTGACGGATTCCGGCGTCCGGTCACCCGTCCAGGACGCCATCAGCGGGCTCCCTCGACCGAGGAAACCCGCTGATGAGCACCGGTGGTGTGGCAGGTGAGGGATTCGAACCCCCGTAGGCAATGCCGGCTGATTTACAGTCAGCTCCCTTTGGCCACTCGGGCAACCTGCCGTGACCCCGACGAGCGACGGCCGTCCCGGCCGTCACACTTTGGGGCCCGCACAGCGTACAAGGACCGGCCCGTAGGACCGAATCCACGGTCCGCCTGCCCGTGGCTACCGCCAGGCGGCGTCAACACCGTTGCCGGGCGTGCGAAGCTCAGGTCCGCACCGCCAACCGGATCAGCAGGGAGAGTGCAGTGGCAGACCCGTCATTCGACATCGTCAGCAAGGTCGACCATCAGGAGGCCGACAACGCCCTGAACCAGGCGGCCAAGGAGTTGTCGCAGCGATTCGACTTTCGTGGGACAGACACCACCATCGTCTGGGCCGGCGAGGAGGGCATCACCATCACCTCGAGCACGGAAGAACGGTGCATCGCGGCCATCGATGTGTTCAAGGACAAGCTGGTCAAGCGCGGGATCTCGTTGCGGGCCTTCGAGATCGGTGAGCCTGCCTCATCCGGGAAGACCTACAAGGTGACCGGAAAAGTTGTGCAGGGCATCGCGTCGGACAAGGCCAAGGCCATCGTCAAACGCATCAAAGAGGGCGGCCCCAAGGGTGTCCAGGCACAGATCCAGGGCGACCAGCTCCGGGTGTCCGGGAAGAAGCGTGACGACCTGCAGGCCGTCATCGCGCTGCTGAAGGACGCCGACCTCGACATCGCGCTGCAGTTCACCAACTACCGCTGACCAGTCGCGCCAATGAGCAGCCGGGGGAAAGGGGCGATGTGCGCCGGGGACTGATCTTCGGCGCCGTCGCGTACCTGATCTGGGGAATGTTCCCGCTCTACTTCCCCCTGCTGACGCCAGCCGGCTCGCTGGAGATCCTCGCGCACCGGATGGTGTGGTCACTGCTCGT
>JBBRVZ010000293.1:0-1609 GCA_038246445.1 Mycobacteriales bacterium | reverse complement strand
TCGACCGGCAGTGGCGCGGTGCTGGTCACCGTGACCCGGGAATCACCGCCGGCGTTCAGGTCGACGTCGACCGCGCTGACCCCGTCGAGGCGGGAAACCTCCTCGGTCACCGCTGCGACGCAGTGCGAGCAGGTCATGCCGGTCACCGAATACATGGCGGTGGTGCTCATCAGGTCCTCCAAGAATGTGTTTGTAGATGCGAGATCGCTGTGGTGGCCGACGCTGTCGACCGATTGCCTGAGTCGACCGGCGTGAGCCGACCGGTTACACCCCGGTGACGGCCCGGTGGAGTCACATGCACATCGGTTGGCCTGCCTTTCCTTTCTGCCAATACGGTTCTCGCCCATCAGCTCTTGCTGATGGTTAGTGCCCGTGCCCGTCGGTCATGGCGGCCGGGGTGGCGGAAGGCATCGCCGCGCCGACGCCTTCCTCGGCGCGCATGGTGAATCCGGCGGTGCGGACCACCCCGTTGTGCCGAAAGCCCAGGAACAGTCGGTAGTCCCCGGCGGACGGCGCGGTGGCGTAGAAGGTGATACCGGGGCCGGCCGGGGTGACACCGTCACCGGGTTCGCCGGCGGGGTGCACGTGCAGGTACGCCAGATCCCCGGACCGCAGGGCGACCAGGTGCCCATTGGCGGCGAGGTAGGGCTGCAGGTCGGTGACCGGGACACCGTCCTTGCTGACCCGCAGGGTCAGCTCCGAGTCGTGGCCCGCGGCAAGCCGACCGTCCAGGGTGACCCGGTAACCGTCGGCCAGATCGGCGGTCGGGGACGGGGACGGCAACGGCTGAGGGTTGTACGGCCCCGGGACCGCGAGATCCGCGCCGAGGGTGAGCCCGCCGTCGTAGCCGGTCGGGGTGAAGTCCGCGAACACCCGGTACTGCCCGGCCGCGGCCAGCTCCACCGGCACACTCCACGTCCCGTCCGGCGCCAAGGTGGGATGCACGTGCTGGAACCCCGACAGGTCCCGGCGGACAACGATCAGATGCAGATCCTTGTCGTGCGCGGTCCGGTACCCGGTCACCGGCGCACCGTCCGGGCCCAGGATCCGGAACCGGAGCGGAACCGAGGGTCCAGCCGGCAACGACCGGTCGGCCAGCGTCAGGGTGTACCCGTCCTGGGACACCATCAGCCCACCGGGCAACTGCGCGGCAGCGGCCATGGCCGCCGTAGCGGTGTCACCCATGGCGGTCATGGGATCGGAATCGCCCGACGACGCGGACGACGCGGCCGTCACCGCAGTGGGCCCGAACGCAGCGCCGAACCCGACCGCGGCGGCGAACACCACGGCCAACCCGAGCGCGAACCCGCCGATCTTCACGGGAGTGTTCATCAGCGCGACCTTTCCCGGTGATGGGAGTGATTTGGGGGCGTGATCAGGACCGGACGAGCCGGGCGATCGCCTCGGACGCCTCACGGATCTTCTCGTCCGCCTCACGGCCACCGGCGGCGGCGGCGTGCATGACGCAGTGGCTCAGGTGCTCGTCCAGCAGGCCCAGTGCGACGGCCTGCAACGCCTTGGTCATCGCCGACACCTGGGTCAGGATGTCGATGCAGTACTTCTCATCCTCGACCATCTTCTGCAGCCCACGGGCCTGACCCTCGATGCG
>JBBRVZ010000292.1:0-1609 GCA_038246445.1 Mycobacteriales bacterium | reverse complement strand
GGTTTCGGGCTGAGTTTGGGCGACACACCGTGCCCTGTAGGGTTTCTGGCTGTCAAGGTCAGGACCGCAGAGACAGGGAACGGTGTGCGCGCATCCAGGGTATGGCGGAAGGTCCTTCGTGTCGAACGGACGACGGTCGATGGGTTTTGGTTCGAGGGTGAGGAGGGCACCGACGAGGAGGTGTTGGTGATCTCGGTTCGCCCGACCGGTGCGGCGCGGTCGCGGTGCTCGCGGTGCGGTCGGCGGTGCCGGGGGTATGACGCGGGCGGTGGGGTGCGTCGGTGGCGGTCGTTGGATTCCGGCACGATGATGGTGTTCCTGGAGGCGCCGGCGCCGCGGGTGGAGTGTCGGCGGTGCGGGGTGGTCGTTGCGGCGGTGCCGTGGGCCCGGGCCGGAGCACGGTTCACGCATGCGTTCGAGGACAGCTGTGCGTGGCTCGCGGCCCACGCGGCGCAGAGCGTGGTCTGCGAGCTGATGCGGGTGACGTGGCGGACCGTTGCGGGCATCGTGAAGCGGGTTGTCGCTGATGAGGGCGCTAAGAAGGACCTGCTGGCCGGGTTGCGGCGGATCGGGATCGATGAGATCGCGCACCGTAAGGGCCACCGGTATTTGACGTGCGTGGTCGATCATGACACCGGCCGGCTGGTGTGGGCGGCGCCGGGCCGGAACACCGAGACCCTGCTGAAGTTCTTCGATGCGTTGGGCCCGGTGCGGTCGGCCGAGTTGACGCATGTTTCCGCTGATGGCGCCGAGTGGATCCACGCGGCGGTGGCGCAGCGGGCGCCGCAGGCGGTGCTCTGCCTTGATCCTTTCCATGTGGTCGCCTGGGCGGTGAAGGCGTTGGACGAGGTGCGCCGACAGACATGGAACAAGCTGCGCGGCAACGGCGATCACGAGGCTGCGCACGAGCTGAAGGGCACCAGGTGGGCGTTGGTGAAGAACCCGCGAGACCTGACCCCGGAGCAGCGGGGCTCGTTGGCGTCGCTGTCCAAGACCAACTCGGGCCTGTACCGGGCGTACCTGCTCAAGGAGCAACTCCGGCTGGTGTTCTCGACCAAGGGCGAAACCGGCCGGGAACTGCTCGCCGGGTGGCTGGCCTGGGCCCGACGCTCACAGCTGCCCGGGTTCGTCGCACTCGCCGCCACGATCAAACGGTTCCAGCAACTGATCTTCAACACCCTCGATCACGGCCTGTCCAATGCACTCTCGGAAGCCACGAACACGCACCTACGAGCACTGACCAAACGCGCCAACGGATTCCACACACCCGAAGCCTTCATCGCCATGGCGATGCTCACCCGCGGCGGCCTGTGCCCGGCACTGCCAAACCGCCCATGAAAACAGCAGGAGGTCCGAAACTCCTTCAGTTGGTGGTGGAGTCGATCGAAGTCGTGAACAGCGGGGAAGCCCGGCTGCGAGAGGAGCCAACCGGGCCTGACGTCATAGCTGGCGCCGCGCCGCAGCGAGCAGTTCGGCTTGCATTCGAGGTTCGGCGTCGCGCAACGCGCGCTGGAACTCAGCCTGCTCCCGGTGCTTGATGAAGCGGAGACGGAATGCCTGGAACATGGTGCGTCCTTTCGGATTGGGGTGGACTTGCGGTGCGACTAGC
>JBBRVZ010000291.1:0-1611 GCA_038246445.1 Mycobacteriales bacterium | reverse complement strand
CTTGTTCCACTTGCTGGTGCCTGGCGGTAGGTGGCACACGGTGATCGTCAGTCCGCTCTGCTTGGCCAGTGCGGCGAGTTCGGTCTTGAACGCACGGGTGCGCGAGCCGTTGGAGCCACCGCCGTCGGCGGTGATCAGCAGCCTGCTCGCGCCCGGGTAGGTGGGGCGTCCGGCGCTCTGCCACCAGGAGCGGATGGTGTTGACCGCGAACGCGGCCGTGTCGTGGTCGGTGCCGACACTGACCCAGCCGGTGTCGGCGGACACGTCATAGACGCCGTACGGGTTGGCCTTTCCCAGTTCGGCGTCGATGAAGTCGTGGACCTTGACCTGTTCGGGATGCCCGGCCGGGCGCCATTGCCTACCGCCGTTCTTGTAGTTGCCAACCAGTTCCTTCTTCTTGGTGTCCACGCTGATCACCGGCTGCCCAGCCTGTTGGTGCGCGAGAGCCTGGTCGTTGAGGTAGCTGAACTGGGCATCCCGGTCGCGGTGGTCCCCGCCCTCAACCTGCTTGGCGTTGCCCTGCAAGGAGAACCCGTTGGCCCGTAACAGCTTGCCGACGGTCTCCCCGCAGACCCGGTGCCCGGACGCGGTCAGCTCCACGGCGAGGCGGCGCACCGACAGTGTGGTCCACGACAACGCCGACTCCGGGTCCCCCCGACGCGTCGGCTCGACCAGCGCGAGCAGCGCCGGCGCCAGCCCCGGGTCCGCCTCCGCAGCCGGCTTCCGGCCACCGCCGACCTGCCGGATCCGCGCCAACGGCGCCGCCCCCGACTCCAACTCATTGACCCCGTCCTGGATCCGCGACCTGGACGCTCCCGAGGCCCGCGCGACCGCGGCGATCCCGCCATGACCCAACGCCCGAGCCTCGGCCGCCAGCACCAGCCGGGTCCCCCGCTCATCCAGATGCGGCAGCACCGCCTCGAACTTCGCCCTCAAAACCGACTCCACATCCGCAGCAATGGCCATACCGCACTATCGACCACATCAGCGCATATGAAGCACGTATTTACTGACGAGCCCTTAGGTGGGCTGACGGACTGCCCCATGCAGCTCGCCTACGCGGATTCCGTCGCGGCCAGCCGCGGTTCGACATGGTCTCGTACTGGCGCCGCTTTGACGACCTCACGCGCAACGGCGGCGTGTGAGGTCACGGGGGATCCCACGACGCATTGGGTCCTGAACCGCACCCAGGCAACCGAGGGTGCCCGCGTCGGGCCAAGCCCGACCAGGTCGCGCCCCGTCGTCCGACCGTCTGACCCATGTCCCAGGCTCCCGCCATGACCCGCCACGACACGACCTGGCCCGACATTCTGGGTCCCCTCGATCCCCAGGGTTCCCGATCAACGTCCGCCATCCGGACACGAGCAAGTCCCCGACCGCGTTTCCGCTGGTTGGAGGCCTGTCGTCTGTCTCAACATAGAGCGCGCCCGGAGGGATTCGAACCCCCAACCTTCTGATCCGTAAAAATCAGGCTCTCCCGGCATGAGTGTGGGTCATCCGGGCGCTCTTTCGTGGGGTAGGTGGAGTTCGATCGGTCCGCAGGTGAGCATGACCAGGGCGAGTGCGGCTTGTGGTGAGTGGAAGCCGTAGGCCCGTCGGATGATCAGGCGG
>JBBRVZ010000290.1:0-1630 GCA_038246445.1 Mycobacteriales bacterium | reverse complement strand
GTTCCCGGAACTCGGCATCGTCCTGCTGTCCCAGCATGTGGAAACGCGACACTCGGTCGACCTGGTCGCCGGTGGTGGCTTCGGGTACCTGCTCAAAGACCGGGTGTTGGACGTCGACGACTTCGTTGCGGCGTTGACCAGCCGGGGTCACGAAGCGCGCCCCGGAGCACCGACTGCAGATCCTCCGGTGGGGCCTGACCGGCATGCACCCGAAGCAGCAGGTCGTCGATGGCCCGCAACGACCGATCCCGGGCGGCGTAGAGGTGTCGCCCGACCCATCGTTCGGCGGCACGCCGGCTCGGGCCGAGTGCCATCGCGGTGACAGCGGTAACCAGCACGGCGATGATCGTTGAGGCGCCGCCGGCCACCAATCCTGCAAGGGCGGAGGTGGCCGCGACAACACCGAGGATCCCGCCGATCACGATCAGGTTCGCCGACGTGGCGAGTATGGCCCGATCGACGTCATACAGGTCATGCTTGAAGATTGCTATCGCCACCGCGGCGGGAATAACGATGAACATCGCCAACAGCCCCATCAGCACGGCGTCCCAATCGCCGAGGAAAAGATTGCCGGCCCACCCGATCAGCAGGGTCAGCGGAATGGTGGCACCGGACAGGGCCAGCCATCGGAGCTGGATCCGCACCTTTCCGGTGGCGCCGCGGTACCGGATCACCGCGCTGAAGGCGCACGCGAACAGCAACGCCAGAAATAGCGGCAACAGCGCGACACCCATGGTGGCCGCTGGGCCTGCCACCACCTCCTCCTGCGGACCGGCTGCGGCCAGCAGGAAGAACGCCAGCACGACAACGGGGAGCCCGACGGCAACCACTCGCCACCGGCGGGAAACAAGCCGGCCGTCAGGGAATACCAGCAGCAACAACGCGAATGGAAGGAAGAACAGCATCCACGTACCCGAGGTTGCCTGACGTAGAAAGGCAGCCGCTCCACCGGAAACAGGGTTGGCTTCGGCGACGACGCCGACCCCGTCGAACAGTCCGAGCAGAGCCGGCACCAACCCCGAGAAGGACAGTAACGCGCCCACCACCCCACCGAATTCCTGCCGGCTCACCAACAACCCGAGCACCAGGGCCGGCAGGCACACGGCGAGCTGCACGCCGAACCACCATGGGGGCGAAACATTGGGCGCGCCGACCGCGACGATCGCGACGGTGGCCCCCGCGGCGGCAAATGCCAGCACCATGCACGCGATCGAGATGCGCTGCGGCCATGCCATGCCTCAACGTTAGGACCGGTGACAAGACCAGGTATCGGTGCCAGCACGGAGATCGAACTCCGTGCGGGCAACGAAGCGCGAGCGGCGCCCGGTGGATCACCCTTTATCCGGCGGCGCGCACAGCATTGGTCAGTTCCCGGGAACGTCGCGAACTTCGCGTTCATCGAAACTCGACCCGCAGAGGTGGTCGGGGCACGGCTGGTCCGTCACAGCATCCATGTGCGCGACTGCGCCGACAAACGCGGGTTCGACGGCCGCCGATTCACCCAGGTCGCGGCTCCATCCCGGGAGGCAAACCGCCGCGAATGCATCTGTCGCGTGGAGACACCCAGCGTCAGTGCAGATCCACGGACCGCGGCAACGTTCTTGACGCCCGCGTCATCAGCAAGGACCAC
>JBBRVZ010000289.1:0-1649 GCA_038246445.1 Mycobacteriales bacterium | reverse complement strand
TAGCAGGGCGACACGCCGCGGCACCCGCCACCTTGGGTCCTCTGACCTGCGTAAACACCAGCATCACCCGACCCTGTCCCTCAGACCCGCTACAGGCCCCTGTAGCGGCGAGACACGCCTACTGACCAGGCAAAACGGTGACACCGCTACGGCTGCTACGGCTCTGAGCGTGCAATGTCGCGTGAACCCACTTCTTGGTTCCACGAAACGGACCCAACCACGGTTGGGACATCGGCGGACATCTCGGGGACATCGGCGGACATCTCGGGGACATCGGCGGACATTTCAAAATGTCCGGGAAATGGGATTCAAATGTCCGGCCGTATGCGCTGGACTCGACGCATGCGCGAACTCGCTTCTCGACCCGCGGATCACACCGAGTGGGTGGACAAAAATGGCCATTCGGCTCGGCGCGCCGCCGGGGGCACAGTTACGGGAACTGTCAGGATTCCCAGCATGTCGCGCCAGAGGAAGCCCAAGCACCCAGGCGGGCGCCCCGCTCAATTCGGGGCACGACCCAACGTGATCCCCGTACGCGTCGACGACCGAATGCGTGACGAGCTTGAAGCTCACGCCGAGGCAGCAGGTTTGCCGCTCGCGTTGTACTGCATGCTGCGCCTCGCCGAAATGCATGACTTAGCGCTGGCCGAGCAAGTACCCAAGCACCAGCAGGAGCTCCCCCTTAGCGAAGCTCTGACCGCATGAGGTCGATCCCCAGAGACTCGTTGGTACATCCGAGGAGTGGTCTATGACCTAGATACAGCGAATCCCCCAGCCGAGGCGAAGGTTTGGCCGCCAAGTCCTCGGATGAGGGATCCCACTGCTTTCCCGTACAGGGGCCCAAGGGCCCGATGGTGATCAACCTGCGCAGACCAGACCTGACTTACGCACCGGGGCTGACCTACGCACCGGGGCTGACCTACGCGGCCCGGTAATCACCAACGCACAGTCGGAGTGTAGCTAGTGAGCGTCGCAGTCGATAGCGGCAACACGGAACGTCACCCACGGGTGTCGTTCAACCGTGTTGTCGACGCGCTCACCGCAACCGCCGGGCCGGGCCGATCCACCGGTGGTTGGCTTAAATTTCACTGCCCCGTCCCCAGCCACGGGGGGGGCGGCGGCGATCGCAATCCCTCATTGGGCGTGCGGTATGACCCCATTAAGGCCCGCACCCGAGTTGAGTGCTTCTCCGGTTGTGACGACACCGCCGTGTTGGCGACCGCCGGCCTCTCGATTGGCGATCTGTTCGATGAACCCCCGGTGCTTAAACGCCGGCGCAGCGGCAGCAGCAACGGCCTGGTCGACCTCAGACAACACCGCCAACCCGCCAACCCACCTACCGCCGCGCGGCCAGCCAAGAAACCCAAGGCTGGCCTGGGCCGACTGGTACAGACCTACGACTACCTCACCGCCGGCGGTGATCGGGTCGGTCGGGTGCTGCGTTACGACCCGAAAGACTTCCGCCCCCAATGTTGGAACCCGGACACCCGGCGGTGGTCGTTCGGCGGTTTCGGTCCCCTGCTCTACCGGCTGCCCGAGGTCGTCGCGGCAATCAGCGCCGGTGAACCGATCTATCTCGTCGAAGGCGAGAAGGACACGAACACCGCACACCGGTGTGGCGTGGTCGCGACCACCAATGCCAGCGGCGG
>JBBRVZ010000288.1:0-1674 GCA_038246445.1 Mycobacteriales bacterium | reverse complement strand
TCCGTCGTTCCGGTCCCCAAGCAAGACCAAAACTACGGCAGAGCACGGCATGTCACATCAAACCCACTGGTCAGCCACCCACAACAACGTCACAAGAGCCTCACGGCTGTCCGCGCCCAATTCGGCGGACACGCGAAAGCGCTGCGACCCAACGACCGGCTCAGGGTGACCCGCGACCGTGTCGACTACCCATCTTTCGCGCCAGCCTCAGTATCGATGACGTCACAGAGGCATCCAACGAGCCGGCGAAATCGTTGCCATCGCAGCCACTGTTCTCCCCCAGCTCCCCGTCTTCGTAAGTGAGAACGGATCACTGACAGTGCTCCGGGGTCTTTCGCCTCTTGTCAAGCTTTTGCAGGAGAGTCACCGTGGGTTGAACGAGTCGACGCCGTCGAGGACAGAGTATGAGGGCAACGGCGTGGGATAGCAGAGCTCGGACGCATGTAACAAGTACGCGGATGCGGACGCAACGCCGAAAGCTGCCATCCCTTCGGCAACCGGACCTTCACCGGACCGAACCTCAAGATGTGCATCAAACATCCCAAGGGAGCACCACCATGAACCTTCCGATCATCCTCCTCGCCGTCGTCCTGGTGTTGCTGCTCGGCGCCGCGCTGTCCGTGCGGGTCGTCAAACAATACGAAGTTGGGGTGTTGTTCCGATTCGGGCGGGTTCAGGGCGCACGCCAACCCGGGCTGCGGATTATCATCCCGTTCGTCGACGTGCTGCATCGGGTCTCGATGCGGATCGTCACCTTGCCGATCCAGTCCCAGGGCATCATCACCAGGGACAACGTCAGCGTCGACGTTTCGGCGGTCGCGTATTTCCGAGTGGTCGACGCAGTGAAATCGGTCGTCGCCATCGAGAACGTCACCGCCGCGATCGACCAGATCGCGCAGACCACGCTCCGGAAGGTCGTCGGCCAGCACACGCTCGACGAGACCCTCTCCGAGACCGACCGCATCAACCTGGATATCCGGGAGATCCTCGACGTGAGCACCCTCGACTGGGGAGTGGAAGTGACCCTCGTGGAACTGAAGGACATCCAATTGCCGGACAGCATGAAGCGGGCCATGGCCCGCCAGGCCGAGGCGGAGCGGGAGAAGCGGGCGAAGATCATCAACGCCGAGGGCGAGTCGCAGGCCGCCGCGGCGCTGGGCGACGCCTCGGACATCATGATGGCCCACCCGCTCGCCCTGCAGCTGCGCAACCTGCAGAGTCTGGTGGAAATCGGCGTGGACAAGAACACCACGGTCGTTTTCCCTGCGCCGTTGATGAGCACCATCGGAGAGCTCGGTTCATTCCTGGCCCGCGAGAACGCCGCAGCGAACACCAGAACACCCGCCGCCAACGGCAAGCCGATACGGGTGGCGACATTGGACCCGACACCCGCCGCCAACTGATCTGGTGGATCTCGCCGACGACGAAACCCGAGGTAGGTGGCACCCTGACTCGGGCGCCTGGACGTACGGGGAATTCGAACTCACCTCGCTGGCCCACAACGTGGCGGACCGGAGCCAGCCAGTAGCCCAGGAAGCGGACCGGCCGCTGATCGGTCACCGCAGTCGGACTCGATGACGTGCCCGAGCAGCAGCGCCCGATCCGGCGCACTTCCCCCAACGACTTGATGGCGTTGGCCGCAGAATCAGCGGCGGCGCCGATGCAGGTCGCGGT
>JBBRVZ010000287.1:0-1676 GCA_038246445.1 Mycobacteriales bacterium | reverse complement strand
GGCCGTGACGACACTCGCCCTCTTCGCGGCGGCGCATGCCGCGTTGCAGCTTCCATTCGATCTGTTGGGCGGGTACCTCCTGCCGCGGCGGTACAATCGCTCCCGTCCTGACACGGCCATGTTCCTGGCGAGGCTGGCACGCGGGGTGGCGTTTTATACGGCACTGTTGTTCACGACCTTATGTGTCCTGTTGCTCGGCGGGCGGCTGGGCGGCGTGTGGGGCGTGCTCGCGGCGAGCCTGATCCTCTCGGTCCTGCTCCTGTCGGGTCGGGCGGCGGTGGCGGCCGGACTTTCCCGCCTGCGCGTCGAGGCTCCGACTGGAGATCCGCCGGTGGCGTTCGCGTCGAGTGACGACGAGGGTTTCACCGGCGGGGTGGTCGGGTTGATGCGACCGCGGTACCACCTGCTGCCGGCCCGTTGGCGGCAGGCGCTGACGCCCGAACAGCTCTCGTACGCTCGTCTCCGCCGAGAGTTCGCGGTGTCGACGGGTGCCTGGCGGCGCGGCCGCACCCTCGCCCTGCTGTTCACCCTGTGCGGAGTCCTCGGGGCGGCGGCACTCACCGGCCCGGACCGGCTCGGCACCGCCGGCGGGACGATCGAACTGAGCCTCTGGTTCACCCTGTGGTCGTTTACCGGCCTGCTCGCCCTGCCGGCGGTGAGCCGGCGCGGGGTCACCGAGGTCGACGCCTGGGCTCGCGCCGCAGGCGCTTCGGACGCCGTTGCGGCGGCGACCATCGACGCGCTCGATGCGCTCCAGGACGACGAACCCCAGCGGCCGGCCTGGGTGGAGGCGATCTTCCACCCGGTGCCGAGCGTCCGGAATCGGGCGGCGTCGGACGCCGACCCGGCGCGGGGCGCGTGGGACGTCGCCCGCACGGCGCTGTACCTGGGTTTGGCCGGCGGCGGGCTGCTCGGACGGGCCGTACACTGCAACAGCGGCCGGCCGGCGCTGTGGGCATTTCTTCCGGTGGATTAACCAATGAACGATTCGGAACACGAGCGATACATGCGGCGGGCCATCGAGCTGACCGAGAACTGTCCAGCTCTCCCGTTCGCGGCCGTCCTGGTGCACCGCCCGACCGGGCGGGTGGTCGCGGAAGGGTGGAATCGGACGGATGAGAACCCGACGTGGCACGGGGAGATCGACGCCATCAACCGCCTGGCGGCCAGCGGGCTCGCGGTGGACCCGGTGGAGCTCGCGCTGTTTACGACGGCCGAACCGTGTCCGATGTGCCAGGCGGCGGCTCTTTTCACCGGCATCGGCAGGGTGGTGTTCGGAGCCTCAATCCGTTTTCTCGCCGACACCGGTTGGGATCAGATCGACATCCCGGCGGCGGAGGTCGTCCGCCGCAGCCCGTCGTTCCGGTGCGAGGTGGTCGGTGGCGTGCTCGAAGACGAATGCCGCGAGCTGTTCCTCGCCGTCGGACGGGCCGCACCGGGCCGGTGAGGTGTACACATAAAATCCCGAGCGGGGCCAACTGCACACGCGTGGAGGACTAGATGGAAGAGAAATCGCTGCTCACCGACGGCCTATGCGTACCGCAACTGCTCTACGGTACCGCCTGGAAGGAGGACGAAACCGAGCGTCTCGTCGGACTCGCGATCCGCGAGGGGTTTCGCGGGATCGACACCGCCAACCAACGCAAGCACTACCACGAAGCGGCCGTCGGTAAGGC
>JBBRVZ010000286.1:0-1682 GCA_038246445.1 Mycobacteriales bacterium | reverse complement strand
GAATCGTTGAGCCGTGCCGCACTTACGATGGCGCGAATGCGCTCCGTTCCCGGTTGGGTGTGGCCCAATGTCGCCATGCTGGCCGTGGTCGCCGGCTACCTGTGGTGGCGGCTGGTCAAGGGCACCACCCGTCCGGGGACCACCGCGCGCCGGGTGTGGACCGCGGTGATCGTCATCCTGGGGGCGCTGGGACCGATCGCGTTGATCTCGCAGTACGCCTTACCGATCCCCGCGCAGCGGATGCTGATCGGCCCGGTCGGCTGGCTCTGTTACGGGCTGATCGTGTTCCTGGCGACCGCGACAGTGCTGACCGAACCGGTCCGGATCTGGTGGTGGTGGCAGCGTCGCCGGGCCAAGGCGGTCTCGCGGCAGGCAGCGGTGGTGCCGCCGGCGGACCCGGAGCGTCGGTTGTTCCTGCAACGCGCGCTGGCGGTGGGCGTGGGCGCGGCGGCCACGATCGCGACCGGTGTCGCGGCGAGGTCCGCACTGGGCGGCCCGGCCGTCCGGACGGCCACCATTGCCCTGCGGGGCATCCCGTCCGAGGCGGTCGGGATGCGGGTCGCGCTGGTCAGTGACCTGCACCTGGGAAGCGTGCTGGGGGCGGACTTCTGCAGGTCGGTGGTGGAGTTGGTGAACGGGCAGCGACCCGACGTCATCTGCCTGATCGGTGACCTGTCCGACGGGTCGGTAGCCGAGCTGGGGGAGGAGCTGCGGCCGCTGGCCGAGCTGCGCGCACCGGAGGGCGTCTTCGCCGTCACAGGTAACCACGAGTTCTATTTCGATCCGGAAGGGTGGATCGCGTTCCTTCCGCAGCTGGGGATGCGGCTGCTTCTCAACGAGGGGGAGCAGGTCCGCGGGATGTTGTTGGCCGGCGTCCATGACATCGCGGGCAGGCCGACCGGTCGCGGACCGGACACCGACGCCGCACTGGCCACACGAATGCCCGGGCAGCCGGTGATCATGATGAGCCACAGACCAGACCTGGTCGACGACGCGATGGATCGTGATGTGGATCTGATGGTGTCCGGACACACCCATGGCGGGCAGTTCTTCCCGGCCACCCTGGCCATCGCGGCAACCTCACCCGCGGTGTCCGGTCACCACGTCTTCGGGCCCACGCAGCTGTTCATCACCAACGGTGCGGGGTTCTGGGGGCCGATCGCCCGGCTGGGCGCGCCACCGGACATCACGATCCTGACCTTGGTCGCCCCGGGGTCGAGCGAGCGGAGCTGACGACAAGCGTTGCGTCGCTTGGCGTTCACCGCGGTGAGCTCAGCGCCGGGAGACCGGGTCCGCGAATTGCTCGCTTGCATGGTGTGTCGAATTCGCGGGGTCAACCTGAACGTCACCACGACGAGCAGTCAACCTGGGTGAGTTGTCCGGGATCGGGGCCGGCGGGCATCGCCCTGGGTTCCTGCGCGCGGTACGGTCGCGCCGACCATCGGGAGAGGACCCAAGATGCAGTTCATGGTGCGGTTCGACATCAAGCAGCCCGCGAACGTAACCAACGCGGACCTCGTGGCGATCTGGCAGCGCGAGGCCGCCGCCGCGCTGGGCGCGATGGAGGCGGGGGCCGTGACCAACATGTGGAAGGTCGCCGGCCAGCGAGTCGTCTTCGTTGTCCTCGAGATGCCATCACCTGAGGCCCTCGACCGGGCGCTCGGCGGTCTGCCGATCGTGCG
>JBBRVZ010000285.1:0-1683 GCA_038246445.1 Mycobacteriales bacterium | reverse complement strand
CGCCCGGACGCCGCCGAGGCGGAGATCAGGGCCGCAGCGATCGGTGCGGAGGCGGCCGAATTCATCCAGGCGCTGCCGGACGGGTACGACACCGTGATCGGCGAACGGGGACTGACCCTGTCAGGCGGTCAGCGTCAGCGATTGGCATTGGCCAGGGCACTGCTCACCGACCCACGGGTGCTGGTGCTCGACGACGCCACCAGCGCCGTGGACCCGGTCACCGAGGCGGCCATCCACGCGACCTTGAGCAGGGTCACCGCTGATCGCACCACCATCCTGATCGCGCACCGGCGCTCCACCCTCGCGCTCGCCGATCGGATCGCCGTGGTGGTCGAGGGCGCGGTTCTCGACGTCGGCACCCACGACGAGTTGGTGGCTCGATGCGCGAGCTACCGCTACCTGCTGGGGGCGGAACTCGCGGAGGAGCACCCTGCCAGCGATGCCGCTGCCGGCAACGGCTGCGCCGGCGATGGCACGGTGAACGGCGGCGCAGTCAACGGCGGCGCCCCCATGGGCGGCGCAGTCGGCAACGGTGTGGTAACCGGCGACGACAGCGCACACTTCGCGGCGCCGGCCGGGAACCCACCCGCCGGATCCGGCGGTGTGACACCCGAGCTCTGGCCGACGGCCGGTGAAGCCGACGATCTCGAGGGTGCCGGGTTGTCCGAAGCCCAGCGGCTGGCCCGGGTGGCCAACGCCGCCGCGAACCGGGCGGGCGGCCCAGCTGGCGGTGGCGGCGCCGGTGGTGGTGGTGGCGGTGGGTGGAGCGGGATGCTGGGCTCCGGGCCGGCGACGCCGGAGTTGATGGCGCAGGTGAATTCGCTCCCGCCGACCACCGATCAGCCACGTGATATCCCGCCCGACACCCGGCGATTCTCTCTGGGCCGCACGCTGCGTCCGGTGCGGGGTCTGCTCATCGTGGCGCTGATCCTGGTCGCCCTGGACGCGGTGGCGAACGTGATGTTGCCCGTCCTGATCCGCTACGGCGTCGACAACGGTGTGTCCGCGGGCTCGAGCACGGTGGTGTTCGCGGCGTCCGCGGTCGCGCTGGCCGTCGTGGGGGCCGACTACGTGATCCAGCGCTTCCAGATGATGGTCGCCGGTCGGGCCGGCGAGAACGTCCTGTATCAGCTGCGCGTCCGCGAGTTCGCCCACCTGCAACGCCTCGGGCTCGATTACTACGAGCGTGAGATGGCCGGTCGGATCATGACCCGGATGACGACGGACGTCGATGCCCTGTCCAGCTTTCTGCAGACGGGCCTGGTGACGTCGGTGGTGTCCCTGGCCACATTCGTCGGGATCGCTGTCGTGCTTGTCGTGATGGACGCCGGCCTCGCACTGACTGCGTTCCTCGCGCTGCCCTTCGTCGTCGTGGCGACGGTCATCTTCCGGCGGTTCTCTTCCCGCGCCTACACCGACGCCCGGGAAAAGGTCAGCATCGTCAACGCCGACCTGCAGGAGAATGTCGCGGGGCTGCGGGTGTCCCAGGCCCTTGGCCGGCAGCGGGCGAACGCGGACGGCTTCGCCGCCCGCAGCGATGAGTACCGCCGGTCCCGGATGCGCGCGCAGACAGCCATCTCGATCTACTTCCCATTCGTCGCCTTGCTGTCGGAGTTGGCGGCGGCAGCGGTATTGGGATCCGGCGTGCTGCGGGTGATCGCCGGCACCATGACGGTGGGCACT
>JBBRVZ010000284.1:0-1716 GCA_038246445.1 Mycobacteriales bacterium | reverse complement strand
GAGCAAGATCGGCTCGAACTCCGACCTCGATGACGCAACGGCGCCGGTCGTGGACCTCGGCGCCGACTTTGCCGATCTCTACGGCAACGACCCTGGCCTGTGGGCCAACGCCAATCTGAGCCCGCACTTCCCCTACGCCGCACGGCTGTGGCTGGGGCTCTGGCAGCGCCAGCACAAGGACGCCCTGGACGGCGTGCTCGCCATCGATCCGATCGTTCTCGGCGAGCTCGTCGGGGCGACCCATCCGGTGGAGCTGCCCGACGGCACCGAGCTGGACCAGGACCGCGTAGCCCCGTTCATCATGAAGACGATCTACGAGCGCCTTCCGGCAGACAGCCAGGAGAAGCAGCGCGACGAGCTCGCCAGCCAGATCGGTAGCCGGGTGATCCAGTCCGTCCTGGGCGGGGACGTCGACCCCGGCGCCCTGGTCCGCGGGGTCGGGTCGGCCGCTGACGACGGCCGGATCCGCCTGTTCAGCACCCACCCCGCGGAGCAGACCCCGCTCGCCCGGACCGCGGTGGGCGGGGTGACGCCGGACGGCTCCGGCCCGTACCTGCAGGTGGTCGTCGACAACGGCGGCGGCAACAAGCTCGACTACTACCTGGACCGGCGGGTGCGCTGGCAGCAGGGCCCGTGCCACGGCCCGACCCGGCGCTCCCGGGTGACCCTGCGCCTGCACAGCGACGCGACCGGCGACCTGCCCGCGTACGTGTTGGGAGACGGGGTGCTCTCAACTGACGGCGACCCCCTGGAGCCGGGGACGAACAGGCTGTTGATCTACGTGCACACGACGACCGGGTCGCGGCTGGATGGTGGCGAGATCGACGGCAAGCAGCTGCAGGCCCGGACGGGGGTCGAACGGGGCCATCCCGTGGTGGCCTTCACCGTCGACCTGGCACCCGGCCAGACCAGGATGGTGGTGCTCGACCTCAGCGGGCCGACAAGCCCCGGATCTCCCCTCGTGGAGTCGCAACCCCTCGTCACACCATCACGCACAGTCATCGATTCCGCCATCTGTGCGGAATGACTCCCCCAATTGCATCACTCTGCGTTGACAGAGGTAGAACGTGCCCTTATTCTCAACGAAGATCCACTACCTGGGGGGACCCTGTGATCGTTCGACGCGCTAGTGCCATGATCGTGGCTCTGATGGGGCTCGGCTTCATGCAGATGTCGACGGCATTTGCCGACGACGCAAACTACCCACCGAGCGTGCAAGGCGGCAGCGCCGCCGTCGGCGGCGTCAAGGTCGGCGACTCCGGTCTCGGTGAGAGCCTCGCCGCCACCGGCTTCAACGGCACTGTGCTGTGGGCTGGCATCGCGGTCCTGCTGCTGGGCGTCGCCCTGGTGGCCTTCTCGCGTCGCCGCAGCTCGCACCGCTGACGCGGGACCGGCCGCTGGGTCGGGCGGCTGGGTCTTGGCAGGCCCGGACCGACAGTCATCGGGGGGAACTAGGGTTCGGCAGCATGGACGACCACGGCGCGGTGCTCGAGGCGGGGCTGGACGAGATGGTGGCCTGCACCGACCGGCTGCTGGACACCGTGGACGCGATGAGCGAGGGGGCACCGGCCGGCGCCTCGTTGCTGCCGGACTGGACGCGGGCCCACGTGCTGACCCACATCGCGCGCAACGCCGACGGCCTGGTCAACCTGGCGCTGGCGGCACGCACCGGCGAGGACCGGCCGATGTACGCCGGCGGGAAGCAGGGCCGCGACG
>JBBRVZ010000283.1:0-1725 GCA_038246445.1 Mycobacteriales bacterium | reverse complement strand
GTTGCTGTAGAGGTTGGTCAGCACCGACATCACGTGCGCCATCCCCGACGGGTCGATGCTCATCGACACCGAACCGGACCGGTCCAGTGACCCGGACACCTGCACCGATGACGTGGGATTGCGCATCAGTCAACCTCTTTCATTCGACGTGGTTTCGTCAAACGTAGCCGCCTGTGGGTGTGAGGCAACCGCCCCCGCGCCCCTCCCCGGGTCGCGCCTGCGGCACTGTGAAGGGCTGGTCGAGCGGGGCTGGCGCGGCGTGTGGTGGTCGCTCGGCGGGCGGGTCTGGCGAGGCTTCCTGCGGGTCGTTATCGGGTGTCCGCGACGAGTTGCTGATGCCTGATGTGCGCTGCTCACACCACGGCGAGCATGGGGATCCGGTAGGTCTTGGTCAGCCGGCTGGGACGCAGCTGCAGGTGGTGCAGCTGCGCTCTCACCGTCTGTTCGGTGCCGGGCACGTGGATGGCCGCTGCGGGGTCGGTGCTCGAGCGGGTCGCGCCGTCGTGGGCCAGGGTGGCCAGGTCGGCGAGCAGGTCCGGCGGTGATCCGATGACCCGTTCGACGCGGATGTCACCGGTGTAGGTGCGGCGGTAGCGCAGCACAGAGCCGATGACGCCGCCGGCGTCCCGGTCCACGGCCAGGTCGGTCAGCAGGATCGGGGTGAGCACCAGGCAGGGCACCAGCACCCCTGCGACCGCGAGTGCCTGACCCAGCACGGTCAGGTCGGGCTGCTCGAGCACGGCGCCCAGGACCCAGGCCGCGGCTCCGAAGGAGCCGGCGGCGGCGGCGGTGATCAACAGCGGTCGGCGTGATTGTCGTTCGGCCGGGGCGATGAACGCCCGGACGTCGGGGTCGCACCGCCATACCGGTCGGCGGACCAGGCGGCGCATGCCGTGAATCTGCCGGCCGGTCAGCCACGCCAGCGAGCCGAGCGCGACGGCCGTCAGCGCCGGGGTGGCCCACGACCACAGGGCTGGCAGCGTGGTGCCCAGGTCCCATAGGACGTGCACGGCGATCAGCGGCCAGAGCCGGCGCAGCCACAGGTAAAGGGCAGCGTTGACGCCCGCCCACACGATCACCCACGGGATCGTGGCCAGCAGCCCGTGGTAGACGTGGAACGGCCAGCGCAGGGCGATGCACCCGGCCACGACCCACGCCGGGTGCACCCCGCAGCGCCGCAGCAGCAGCACGGGGATCGCGACCAGGACGATCTCCTCGACGCCGCCGGCCCGCACGGCGTCGATCAGCGTCAGCCAGGCCCACCCGTTGGTGACCAGCGGCTGGTTGGTGTCCACCGCCGGGTCGGTGAGCAAGTCCAGGACGATCTGCGCGGCGGTCATGCCCAGGAACGCAACGACCGCGGTGACCAGGGTCGGCCACGCCGGCCCTCGGCGGGTCAGGCCGGCCAGAGCCGGCGGCACACCCAGCCACCGGGTGATCAGGAACAGCACGGCGGCAGCGGCGCCGATCTCGCCCAGCTGACCGACGGCCGCGGCCTGCCCGCGCGCCGTGCTGTAGTCGATGGCCGTCAGTTCGCCGCCGAACACGACGAAGATGGCGGTGTAGACGCCCCTACCGAACGCCAGCACGTAGAACGCGGTGATCAGACTTCCCGCGAGCCAGCGGGACAGCGCCGGCTGCTGCTCGTCCCGCAGGCCCTGCAGGCCAGCGGCTCGGGCGGGTGTGGCCGGCCGCTGCGACTGGACGGTCCTGCTCATCGGGCTC
>JBBRVZ010000282.1:0-1731 GCA_038246445.1 Mycobacteriales bacterium | reverse complement strand
GTTAAAGCGTCCGGAACGACGACGGTCCCTCGTCCGACGGTTTCTCTGGCGAATCCGCGCCTGGATGATCGTCCTCCCGGTGGACGCGCTCATGCTGCTGTCGCCGATGATCTGGGCCCCCGATCAGTACGCCGCGACCATCGCGATGACCGTCCTGTCCCTGTTCCTCATCGTCGACCGCGGTCGATATCACGCACGTCTGCATGTCAGCGTCCTGGACGAGCTGCCGAGCCTGTTGGCCAGCCTGCTCGCGGCCGCCGCGGTCGTCGCGACGGCGATCGCGCTGCTGCCGGGGCAGGCCATGGTCACCGATTTCCTGCAGAACGCGGCCATTGCCACTGCCTTGGTCGTCGTCGGCCGCATCGTGACCTCGCAGCTGATCATCTTCAGCCGACGGCGCAGGATCAGCCACCACCGGACGGTCCTCATCGGCGGCGGCCCTACCTCGGCCGAGTTGATCCGGATCCTGCGGCAACACCAGCGGTACGGGCTTTCCGTTGTCGGCTTCGTCGACGACACCGAGACTTCGGCCGCCGGCAAGATAGCCACCCGGCTGGGCAACCTCAGCGACCTTGACGAGGTCGTCGTCAAGTACCGGGCCGATGTACAGCTGGTGGCCGACTCCGCTTCGCCGGAGCGCACCCTCGTCCAGGAGGTGCGCGCTCCCGCCAGCTCGAAGTGCGACCTGCTGGTCGTGCCCAGGATGTACCAGTTCCGCACCGAGTCCGGACGCTCCGACCACATCGGCTCGATCCCGATCATGAGAATCGGTGCTCCCCGACTCAGCGGCCCGGCGACAGTCGTCAAGCGCGTCTTCGACATCGTCGTGTCGGGCATCGCATTGATCCTCGTTTCGCCGGTGCTGGCCGTCTGCGCCCTGGCCATCCGCCTCGACGGCGGTCCGGGCGTGATCTTCCGGCAGCCACGGGTCGGCCGGAACGGCGAGCTGTTCGACTGCCTAAAGCTGCGCTCGATGCGGCCGGCCACCAGTGCCGAATCGGCAACGAATTGGTCCATCGCCAACGACAACCGGGTCAGCAAGGTCGGCCGGTTCCTGCGCAAGACCTCGTTGGACGAGCTACCACAACTGTGGAACATCCTGCGCGGGGACATGACCCTGGTCGGACCGCGGCCCGAGCGGCCGCACTTCGTGATGCAGTTCTCCGAGCAATACGACCGCTACAGCTACCGCCACCGGGTTCAGGTCGGCCTGACAGGCCTTGCCCAGGTCAGCGGTCTGCGCGGCGACACCTCGATCGCCGATCGGGCTAGATACGACAACTACTACATCGAGAACTGGTCGCTCTGGTTGGACGTCAAGATCATCATCCGGACCTTTTTCGAGGTGGTCTTCGCCCGCGGGCGGTAGCTCCGAACCTCATGCCATCAGGACCAACGGAAGTCCGGGGCCTGATCGTGCTTGTCGGTGTCGCGCATGGCATCGAGGGTTTCCATGTCTCGGGCCGAGATCTCGAAGTCGAGGTCCGCATTCTGGTGGATGTGCGGAGTCGAGGTCGCCTTGGGCAGGACCACGGCACCCTTCTGCAGGAGGTACCGGATGCACAGCTGGGGCGCACTGACGTCGTTGCGGGCGGCGATGTCACCGATCTCGGGATGGTTGACGATCAAACCGACGAACAGTGAGTACGCCTGCACCACGATGTCGTGCTGCACGCACTTCGCAACGGTGTCGGACGGATCGAGCCCGATGAACCAGCGGATCTGGTTGGC
>JBBRVZ010000281.1:0-1771 GCA_038246445.1 Mycobacteriales bacterium | reverse complement strand
TCCCTGGTGGCGAAGGTGGTATCGACCACCGCGCGGTCCCGGACCTGCACCGGCAACGGCACGACCTGTTCGGTGCCGCGGTTGACGAACACCGCGATCGCGGCGCTGGTCGGCGCTCCGGTCGCCTCGTCGACGGCGCGAAGCAGCGCGGATTCCAGCTGCTGATCCGCACCGACGTTCGGCGCGCGCCGCAGCCGCTGCACAGCATCACCGGCCAGCGCTCGAAGCGCGTTGGCGTCGGCCTGCGTCATCCGCGGCCCCGGGGCGGTGGTCCGCAGCAGCGACACCGCCGGGTACCCGATGATGGCCTGCAGCCGCAGCACCTGATCAACGGTAGGTCCTGGCGGCGGCGGGGCCGACCTGGTCGTGGAAGCAACAGCCACAACAATCCTTCTCTCTGGAGCGTAGCGAGCGGCGGGCACGGCTGACCGGGTTGGGCGATGGTGGGAAGGTTCCGGGGTGTGCCAGTTGGCACCCGGGGCGCGCGCCGAACCCGGCGACGCAGGGCTGGTCGAGGCGGGGACACCCGGGGTGGGTCAACGGCGGGTGGAAACGCGGTCGTCCGCGGCTCCGTCCACGAACCAGTCCTGCAGGTAGGTGGCGCGCTGGCGGCGGGCGGGACGTTCCTGCGGCGCCGCCGGCGGGCAGCAGCACCACCGCGACGAGCAGGTAGCTCCCCAACATGGGTACAGAGATACGCGACTTGAATAACGTGTGTCAAGTTTCCTGTCGGCGAAGAGACGAATCTGACGACGTAGCTCGTAGGGTGGGGGCATGGCGGGCTGGACGTTCCTCACCAATCACGCGCATGTGCTGCTGTGTGTCGCCCGCGATCCCGGTGTGCGGCACCGGGACCTGGCGTTGCGGGTCGGGATCACCGAGCGGGCGGCCCAGCGGATCGTCGCCGACCTGGTCGACGCGGGGTACCTGGAACGCACCCGGATGGGACGGCGCAATCAGTACCGGCTGCACCCGGAGGTGCCGCTGCGGCATCCCCTGGAGCAGGATCATCCCGTCGGGGAGATCCTGACCGTGCTGCGGCTGCCCGCCGGCCCGCCGGCGAACGCTCAGTCTGTCGCCCCTGTCGCCCCTGTCGCCTCGTGAGGTGACGCGGCGGCAAGCGCTCGACGTGGACGGTGGCTCTCGGTGTCGAGCTGGTGCCCGGGGCCGATTTCGCCGGCGGATGCAGCGGGAACGCATCGGTCACCGCTGGGCTCAGCACCCCGACCCCGCCGTCGAACAGCCGCGCCTGACCGGCGTTGACCACCAGCACCACATGCCGGGGGGTGCGGTGCGGGCCCGGACCAGATCCCTGGTGGCGAAGGAGGTATCGAACCCCTCGCCATCCCAGTCCTCGATGCGACCACCTGGACAAGAGAAGCATAATTCGCTAATCTAGTGTCGGTATGATGCCCGGTCGCGACCGCCGCGCGGATGGATCTGGCGGACCACCTGGTGGTCACGGTGACCAGCTGGCCCACTGACCCACTTGACCGCGGTTTCAGCTCGTCGCTGTTCGCGAACCTGGCTGACGACAAGCAAAAAGAACCGCCAACCCCTGCTCTCCCGTCAATCACGCAACCAGAGGAGACGATCGTGACCACCGCCACCGCACACCACAGGGCAACGAACAGCGCCGCACCGCGGACCCGCACCGCCGCCACGACCGCGGACATCGCCCACGCCCTTGCGACCACCCGGGACACCAACCGGCCGGACCTGTCCCGCGAGGCCGGCCAGACCCCCGAACCGCCCGAAACACGGCACGGTC
>JBBRVZ010000280.1:0-1794 GCA_038246445.1 Mycobacteriales bacterium | reverse complement strand
GTCCAGCGTGGGTACCGGCCGGTCATCGACCCCGGCCGCCGCCGGGACGTCCGGGACCACCGCGGCGGCCCGCGCGCTGTCCAGGTGTCGCCGGGCCTCGACCGCGACCAGGTCGGGATCGCACCGGCCGGCGGCCACCGCGGCGTCGATCCCGGCGAGCACCGCCTCGGTGGGCAGGGTGCGGTGCAGCAGCAGCACCCCGATCAGCGCCTTGGTGCCGTCGCGGTCGCCGGCCTTGCGGCGTGCGGTGTCCCAGAACCGTTGGTGCCCATCGGTGAACGCGCCGGTCGTCCGGGCGCTGACCAGGGCGGTGGCCCCGGCCAACGCACCCGGCCGGTGCGCGAGGACCTCGAGGTAGTGGTCCAGCAGCAGGTCCTCGGAGCCCTTGTGCAGTGATCGGGTGTGCCGGGCCACGAGGACCCCGTCATGCCGGACGTCGAGCCAGTCAGCGCCCAACGCGACCTGCACCCGGCGGCCGGCGAGCCGGGCCGGCACCGTGTAGTACGACTGCCGGACACAGATCCTCGCCTTCGCGTCGACCCGGCACGACAACGCCGCTGCTGCCTGGAACGCGTTGCCCGGTAACGGGTTCAGCAGCGGCGCCTCGCGGGCGGCGGCCTGCCCGACGGTCTCGGTCCGGGCCGCGATCCGCCGGTGCTCGTCCACCTCATCGGCGTGCGTGAGCATCTGGTTCAACTCCGCCAGCGACGCCGCCCGCGGCACCGGGGTCATGTGCCGGCGCCGGAACCGGCCGATTTCTCCTTCCACGCCGCCCTTCTCGTGGGCGCCTTCCTTACCCGGCTGGCAAAAAAACGAGTCGAAGCCATAATGTGACCGCAGCGCGATGAACTGCGGGTTCTCCAACCGCTCCCGGCCCAGCAGCACCCGCAGCACCGCAGGTTTGAGGTTGTCGTACCGGATCTTGCCGGTCGGCACACCACCGAACATCTCGAACGACTGCACGTGCCCGTCCAGGAACGCCTCGGTCCCGACGTTGCCGTACGCGATGTGCGCCGCGCGCCCCGAATGCGACAACCGCATCACAAACATGTGCAGCTGCAACCGTTCTCCCGCGATGATTGCGATGAAATCACCGAAGTCGACCTCCGCGTCCCGACCGGGCAGATGGGTCTGCGGCACCGCGACTAGGCTCCGGTCCGCGCCGATCTCGATCTTCAGATCGTGCACCAACGCCCGGATCGTGGACTCCGCCACCATCGCCCCCTTCTCGTCCAACAACCGCTGCCACACCCGCCGGGCGGTGTGCCGCTGCTTCCGCGGCTCGGACAGATCCGCCTCCAACCAGGTCCGGACCGTGGACTCCCACGGCCCCGCCACCGGCCGCGGCCGGTCCGGCACCTTCCGCTCCGGCGGCACCGCATCGGCCAGCGCCGCCCGCACCGTCCGCCGATGCACCCGGTGCCGCGACGCCAGCTCCCGGATCGACAACTCTTCATCCCGATGATCACGTCGGATACGTTCGAACTGCTCCACTCTCGATCTCTCCTTCAAGCCCTTCCTCCTCCGGTTCGCCTTGGCAGACGACCGGAGACTAAGGGCTGGTAGATCGAGGGTGGGGCCACTTCAAGCTGGCACGCCGGGGCCAAATCAGGGTGTCACACTCAATCGCTGCCGATTCGAGGGCAAGCTATCTGTCCCGTGCCATTTGACTTGGCGTGTTGCCACTGAAGTTGATCCCGTTAGGGGTGTCTTGCCACTATTGTTGGCCCCGGTCGGTTGGCGTCGAACGATCTTGGGGTTGCGGTGGTGCAGGCGGTTTCGGCACTAGATGAT
>JBBRVZ010000279.1:0-1824 GCA_038246445.1 Mycobacteriales bacterium | reverse complement strand
TGCTGCGGGTGCCGGGCCGCCGGTACCGGGTGTAGAAGGACGCCAGACCCGGCCAGGTGCCACCCTCGAGCCGGGCCAACACAGCCGGCAGGGTGAGACCGGCCCACACCGCGGCGTCCAGCACGGCCTGCCTCGCCTCGGAGGGGGACCGGTACCGGGTGGTGTCGTACAGGCCGGTGGTGGCGATCCGCAGGTAGTCCGCGGCCAGCTCCCGGGCACCCGAGGGCCGTGGCAGGCTCCCCGCGCCGGCCAGCTCGTCCGATGTCGGCGCGCGGTGGTGGGTGCTGACGGCGGCCAGCTCGGCCGTGAGGAGTTCCCGCAGCCGGGTCAGCACGGCGGGTGGGTTCCCTGTCGTTGCTAATTGTTGGGCGGCGGCCAGTGAGCCGTGCAGGACCTGGTGGCCACTGGTGGGGTGCACCGACCCGGGTGGGCGGATCAGCCCGTCTGTGAGGTTCTGGTTCGGCGCCGGGTCCATGGACGGGGTCCGTGTCGCCAGGGCCAGGGCGAGCTCACGGGCCTGGTGGAACCCGATCGGGTCCGTGAACGGCACGTACAGGTGCCACCCGCCGCTGGGGCTCTCATCGGTGATCACCCGGCCACCGGCCGCCCGGATCAGGTCGGTGACCGCGGCCGCGTCCCGGTGTACGGCGCCTTGGCCGCCGCGGGAGGCGTCCAGATCGATGACCAGGACCCGGGTCTCACCCGCGGCGGAGTAAATCGGCACAGCCGCCGGTACCGCCGGCAGCCTGCCGGTGAGCGGTCGTTCCCACCGCCGGAGGTAGGTGTGCCCGCCGCTGCGGGACTCACGGACCCGCGGCCGGCCGGCCAGCAACGGTGCTAACACCGCCCACGCCTCGACCGCCGATGAGGCCGGTGTCGGGGCTGTCGGTGGGGTTGTGGGTGGTGACGGCGTGTCCACAGGACCGCCGCAACTCACCGCTGCGCTCACCGATCAGGTAAGCGGCGGCCACTCGCAGTAGTCGGGTAAGGGTGACCGCGACCGACACCCGGAAACTCGGGCGGTCGCTGTCGCCCCGGCGGGGCGATCACGGGTACAGTTCTCCTCGTAGGTAGTCGAAGCCCTGCACCCATTTCAGCGGCCAAACTGACTTTCTGGGGTGTGGGGCTTCGCTATGTCCGGACCTCGGTTGAGGTCCTTCCGCTGTTACGCAGTCTTCAGCGGTAGCTCCTGCTGATTGTGTGCCGTCGATACCGGAACGTATTGGGGTAGTCCAACCTCGCGAGCCAAGATCCCGGCGACGTAGTCACTGATTGTCATTCCAGCGGCGGCTGCCTCACTCATGACGACATCGGCAACCACCTTCGCGGGTCTTGTGACGATGACGTGCCGTGCGCCCTTATGAGGTCGTCCTGCCATGCGCAAGATACTGGCACCGCTGGTTTCTGAAATTGAGATGACACGCCATGCTTGAGCGGTTATTTCAGAAATCTCGAGCAGCTTGTCGAACACGTTAAGACCTCAGCCCGGAGCAGTCGTACTCGGTGAGGCCCTGGCAGCTGTTGAGTTGCCCGCCGCCCCGGCTGCACCCGTCGTTGGCCGTTGCACCGTCTCCGCCGCCACCCCACACGTAGGGCAGGCCGAGCGCGGCGAACCCGGCGGCCAGGCCCTTGGCCATCCCGCCGGTGGGTGCGGTGATCGTCCTGCCGCGTAACGCTTCTGCGACGTTGACGTCGTGGGGGATGGTGACGCTGACACCGTTCACGGCGCCGTTCGCGACGGGCGCGACCGAACAGGTGGGGGCACCGGTGGGGGCACCGCGGATGACCGCGGTGGTGACGACCTGGGCGAGGTCGAGGTGGCGG
>JBBRVZ010000278.1:0-1846 GCA_038246445.1 Mycobacteriales bacterium | reverse complement strand
TGGCTCTCCCGCACTTCCGATGATCACGGCCACGTTTCCACTGACGCAATAGCAGCAGTCACCACGCGGTGAGGACATGGGCGACGGCCGACGGCCGGCTCACCCCGTTCGCACCAGCCGACGGTGCAGCAGGTCGAGCTTGCCCCGGCCATACATCTGCCGTTTGACCAGCTTGAGCTTGGTCACCTGGCCCTCGGTCTGCCCCTGCGACCACGGCAGCGTCAGCCCGGCGACAATCGCCGCGTAATCACGACGCATGAAGGTCGCCACCGCGCTCAGCTCCGCAATACCACTGGTTTCCGTCGTGGTGATCCACCGGTCAAAGGCGGCGCGGTCGCGCTCCCGCACCAACCGGCCGAATTCCTGCGCCACCGTCTGGGCCATCTGGATCTGGGGACAATGCCCGCGTAATCGTTCCAAATAGGCCGCCTGCTCGTCCGTCAATTCCTCCGGCGGCCCCAGCAACCACCAGCGCATCTGTCGCGGCGATGGCGCTGCGGGTGGGGCCGGGCCGGCGTGCGGTGGCCGAGGGCCATCAGTTCGGCGCGGACCGGGTCGTCCCCCTGCGGTGCGCCAGCCACCAACGTGGCGGCGAATACTCCCGGCTGAGCCGGGGAACCCCTCCGCCCGCAGGGCCCGCCACAGGGCCGCAGCGTTCTGCTCACCCGCGTCCCAGTGCTCCCGCAGGCGCTGCTCCCACCGCCAACCGGTGGTCAGCATGCCCGTTCGCGCCGGTGGACCAGGGCAGCCACTCGCCCGCAGATACTTGCGCACCGTCATCCGGCTCAGGTCGGTTTGCCGGGCAATGGCCCGGATCGTGTGCCCGGCGGCGTGCAACCCGACGACCTCGGCGTACCGGGCTTGCCGGCGGGCCGTGCCCGCTTTGACCGAGACCACCGGCGGTGCGGGAGCTGCTACCGCAGCCACCTCATCGGTCGCTGGCTCCGGCATCGCGGTGGCAGCCGGATCGTTGATGGGCTCGGGCAGCGTGGCCAGTGCCTGGCGGAGGGCGGTCTGCTGACCCAGCAGGAAACGCTCCAGCGCATCGCCGACGTTCTTCAGTAGATGCCAGCGGTCCGCTACCTGAATCGCGTCGGGCGCTCCTTGCCGGGCGCCGTCGGCATAGGCGCTGGCCCGATCCCGGGAGATAATCTCGACCCCCGGGTGCTCCGTGAGCCACAACGCCAGCGTCTCCGCCGTCCGATCGGGCAGCAGGTCGATGACCGTGTGGCGTTCGAGGTCGACCAGAATGGTGCCGTAGGTGCGGCCGCGCCGGCGGGCCCAGTCATCAACGCCGAGTACGCGCGGCGCAAGATCCGCGGGCAGTGCCAGGGCACGCACCAGGCGCAGCAGCGTATCCGGGCTCGTTGTCAGACCTAACTGATTCACCAGCCGTCGACCGGCTTCCCCACCCAGGGCCACACCAATGGCCTGGAACAACGCGCTCAACCGGGTACTGTGCCGGCTCTTGGGCGCCGCCAGGCCGGGGAAAGGCTCGGCAAAGATGCGGCGAACACAGCCGTCCCGGTCACAGAAGAAGCGTCGTGCCTCCAGCCGGAGCGAGACGGCCAGTCCTTGCCAGGGCAGATCGGCCAGGGTGCGGGGATAGCGGCTGTGCACACGAGTCGTTGAGGCGCCGCACTGAGGACAGGCGACCGTCGGCCGCGAAGACGACAGCGCAATCGTGATCCCCCCAGCACTAGTGATGGTGATCCCATCGATGCTGACACCAAGATTGGCCGGCAGCGTAGCGGTGATGAGCATCGGTCTGGCCCTCTCCGACGACTACATTCGGTGAGAACCGTAGTATACGCAGCCGAGCGATCATCGGAAGTGCGGGAGAGCC
>JBBRVZ010000277.1:0-1864 GCA_038246445.1 Mycobacteriales bacterium | reverse complement strand
CATCCCCGACCGGATCACAGGCGCACGAGCCAGGGACCAGTCAGCCCAACCGTCAGGGCTGAAGTAATGAAGAAGCATCCCCGGAGCCAAGCAGCGACCCCCGACAATGACAGTCTGAGACATCCAACAGCGCAGAAGATACCGGTCAGACCGACAGGCCTACCGACACGAACGAGACACGGCAGGTAAGCGGAACTAACGCGCGGGTGTCGACGTCGAAACAGGACCTCGATCGGCAGGTCCACGCCCTGCAGGCCGCGGGGATCGACCCGGCCCGGATCTATCTGGACAAGAAATCCGGTTCCACGGTGGAGCGGCCCGGGCTGCGGGCGATCACCGGGTACGCCCGGGCCGGTGACGTGATCGTGGTGCACACCCTGGACCGGTTGGGTCGCACAGTGCGGGACACTCTGAACCTCATCCACGAGCTTTCCGAGCGGGGCATCGGTGTCCGGAACCTAGCCGATCCGATCAAGGTGGACTCGGCGAACCCGGCCGACCCGATGGCCCAGCTCGCCGTCGTGCTGTTGGCGTTGTTCGCGCAGATGGAACGGACCTACATGCTGGAGCGGGCGACGCACGCCAGGGCGGTCGCAACGGAGAAGGGCCGGCTGGTGGGCCGGCCGTCGGTGGTCAACCCGAACCAGCTGGACTACGCCCGCCGGCTCCGCGATGAAGGGCACACCATCGCGCAGATCGTGGCCAAGACAGGGATCACCCGGACCACCTTGTATCGGCACCTGCCGCCACGCCCACCGGAATTACTCACCGCCGGCGCTGAGACCGAAGATGCGGAGCATCACAGCGACTGAGCCGGGCCGTTCCTCCAGATCGGCGGGTCGCAAGCGTTACAGCAATGGACCCGATGTCCGTCTACCAGTACCTACGAGCCCCGCACTGACGGACTGCGATATTGGGGCTCAGGCGGTCGCGCTGGCCTACTTGCGGGATGACGCGGCGGTAGGGGAGTAGGTCAGGAAGCGATACCCGTGCCCGGCTCGACCGATGTTCGCGGACCCGCTTCTGCACGAAATAAGCTGACACGGTGACCACCGGACACGCCGTGCCGTTGTCCCGCAGGGATGGCCCGGGACCGAAAACCTTGCACCGGTTGTATGCGGTTGAGCAGTGGTCGTTCGCTGATTTCGAGGCTCGGTACCGGGTCGGGTCGCCGACGGTGCGGCGGTGGCTGCTGGAGGCGGGGGTTGTGGTTCGCCCTCGCGGTTCCGGCGGATTCCGGCGTCAACTCGTTGCGCCACCCCCGCATGAACTGGCCGAACTCGGCCAGAATTTGTCGGCACCGGAGATTGCTAGGAGATTGGGAGTCAATGCTGCCACCGTGCGGCGTTGGTTCGCCGAGGCCGGGCTGACGCCGCCGTCTGGGTCGTTGAAGAACCGACCCCGTGGGGCGCTGACCGCGGTGCAACGGCCCACCGCTGACCGGCTGCAGCAGCTGTACGTGCACGAGGGTTTGTCGATCACGGCGGTCGCTGAGCGCTTGAACTCGACGACGCATCTGGTGCGGACGTGGCTGTTGGAGGACAACATTCCGATCCGACCGGGTGGTGGCCGGCGCGGTGCCCGCCGGCCGGGCAGGGTACTTAAACCGGCACCGCCGGCCGCGGAACTCCGGCGGCTCCGGGAGCGGGAGCGGCTCTCCCGGGTCGAGCTGGCCGCTCGGTACCGGGTGCACCCACAAACGGTGTCAGGGTGGCTCACCGCGGCGGGTCTGCCGGGGAAGCTTCCACCGGCGGGCCCTGCCGTTTCCGATGCGCAGGTTGCGGTGATGTACCGGGCGGAACCGATCACGGCGTCGGAGATCGCCCGCCGGCTGGGCATCTCCACCAGTCGGGCGCTGGCGGCT
>JBBRVZ010000276.1:0-1869 GCA_038246445.1 Mycobacteriales bacterium | reverse complement strand
GGCCATAAAGAGCCCTCCCTCCGACAACAAGCTGTCGCGCTCGAAACGTGTTTCACGGTAGCCTCGCTTTGCTACGGCCCGCAAGCACTCCTTACGAACCGCATTTGTGCTGGAGTGTTGTCAGCGCGTCCCCAGTGGCGCGCGGGGAGATGCGAGATTCTCATGCGCCCCGTCTCACGAGGGCTTGCACCACAAGTCTCGGCCTGCGGCGTGAGGGGAGAGAGCGTTCAAGTCGCACACATTTCTACCAGAGAAGGTTGGATCCCGGTTGCTACCGCTGCTCCAGTCGGTCCTCCAAACTCATTCTCCGATTTATTGCCAGTCGCGGCCAGGGCCAGGTTTGGCGGGCCTTTCTGCGTGTGGCTTGGGAAAAGACCTGAGCCCCGGATCCCATTTTCTCTCTCCGCACAGCCAATTCTCTCCGCACCTTGGGACTTGCGCGATTAGTTCCCGAGCTGCGAAATTACTGATTTTGTTTAATATTGTCTAATCTACCACCGCGGGTAGTTTCGTCCGCCGTCGCCAAGCGATGACAACCGGGGCTTAACTCAAGGCCTTGTCGCCCCCGAGCCTCCTCCTCAACGGGCCGTTAGGTGCCCACGGATGCTGTCTTCAGAGGGGCCGGCGCCCCAGCCCTCTGGATTGGTCGGCCGCGACGAAGTCGACCTGAGTTCGGACGAAAGCGCGCTTGCCTGCTCCGGCCAGAATGCCGGCAGAGGCCGGAGTAGGGTCGTCAGGCCGGCCTCGCAGCGGCCTTCCAGGATCGCCTCAGCCAGATCCGGCGCCAGAAGCGTGAGGCTGAGTAGCTTCCCCAGGAAGGAGCGGTCGACCTTCTCGGCCGCTGCCAGTTCGGTCAACGACCCGTAGCGGCCATGGTCGAGCATGCGCTGGTAGCGGTGCGCACGCGCCAGGGCTTTCACCAGCGCCGGATCAGCCCTCGTGGTGACCGCCGCTGGTCCTGCCGCCGCCGGCGTGACGATCGTCTTCCGGCCCGGCCTGTGCCGAATCGCCAACTTCACCCGAACCGTGATGCTGGTGGCGGTGGTCATGCCGCCGACCTCATGGCATCGGGCGCGCTGGCAGTCAGATCGCGGACGAGGCCACTCAGTCCATCCAGCCGCAGCCGGATATCAGCGCCGGTCGGGCCTACAACCACCCGCTCCACCAGCGACCGGACGATCCGCGCCTGCTCCGCGGGGAACAGGTGCTCCCACAGCGGGTCGAGCCGATGCAGCGCGTCCTGCGTCTCGCCCTCGGTCAAGTCCGGCGCGTCCTTGCGCGCTGCCCGCCATGTGCCTACTACGATCTCCGGCTGGCGCAGTAGTGCACGCACCTGATCCACCACCGCAGCCTCGATCTCCGCTGCCGACACGCGGCGTACGATGTTGTCGTCGCCGGCCGCGTCGCCCTTCAGCACACGCTGGGCGACATAGTAGCGGTAGAGCCGCCCATTCTTCCGGGAGTGCGTGGGCGACAGCGCCCGGCCATCGACCCCAAAGATCAGTCCCTTCAGCAGCGCCGGCGTCTGCGCTCGGTTCTGGTTGCCCCGAACCCGCGGGCTGACCTTGAGCACAGCATGCGCCCGATCCCATATCTCCCGCGGCACGATCCCCTGGTGCTCGCCGGGATAGATGTTCCCTTTGTGCGCGGCCTCGCCAACGTAGGTCCGGTTGTTCAGCAGCTTGTAGACATCGCCCTTGTCGAGCGGCCGGCCCACCTTGCTGGAGAGGCCTTCCTCCCGGATGCGGGCCACCGTCTCCATGCCAGAGCCCGTCTCGGCGAGAAGCTCGAACACCCGCCGCACCCGTGGCGCCTCGTCCTCGTTCACGATCAGCTTGCGCGCCACGACGTCGTATCCGAGTGGCACCT
>JBBRVZ010000275.1:0-1876 GCA_038246445.1 Mycobacteriales bacterium | reverse complement strand
TGAGGTGCGTCTGAGTCTTTGAGACACATCGGTCTGGAAATACCCAGCCAGGCGGTGGTGGTGCTCATGGTTGGTTGTTCCTTGCGTGGGTCTGACGGTAGGCGATGCGGGCGGTGCGTGCTTGGTCGAGTCCGTCTCGGCGGGCGATCCGTAGCGCGTCGCCGCGGCCTTGGTGCTCGTCGTCGGGGGTGACGTAGCCGAGGCTGGCGTGCAGCCGGATCGTGTTGTACTGGATCCGGACGTGCTCGAGCTCGGTTTCGAGGGTGCCGGGGTCGGTGATCTTTTCCAGGTGTGGCCACTCGTTCTTGGTGTGCCCGAACAGGGTCTCGATCCAGGCCTGGTCGGTGGGGGTGTGCGGGCGGCCGAAGTGCTGTCCGATCGCGACTGCGGCGAGGAACTCCCGGGTGGTGTGGGATCGCATCTGGGGTCCGTTGTCCGAGACCGCGAGCAGCAGCGGTGGGTGCCCGGCGGTGACTGCGTCGGCGAGGGCGTCACGGTCGCCGGAGGCGATCGCTGCCCGCAGGACGGCGGTCGCGCGGGTGTCGGCGGCGTCGAGGAGGTCCTCGACCCGCAGCGCGTCGAGGAACGCGACCTCGACCTGGGTGGAGGTCTCCTCCGCCGACACCAGGGTGGTGATCCACTTGCGGGAGACCAGGTCCATGATCGCGACCGCGCACCGACGGGCTCGGGTGAAGTGGGTGAAGTCATACGCCCAGACCCGTTGGGGTTTCCACTCCAGCCAGTCCGGGAACGGTCGCCTCGGGACCGGGTCCCGGTGCGGGTTCCCAGGCAGCACAAGGCCTTCCGCGGTCAGGACCCGCAACACGGTGGACTCCGACACGTGCACCACACCGAGCCGGGACCCGCGGTGGGCGAGCTTGCGGTGCGACCGGTCGATCGACCCCCACGCCTCGAACAGGTCGAGGATCGCGGCCTTCTCCCAGTCCAGCAGGCCGTGCAGCACGACCCCGCCCGGGCGGGCGTCCTCGAGGCGATCGACCCGCTGACGGGCCCGCCACCGCGCGACCCGGTCAAGATCCACACCGAGCAGGACCGCGGCCCGCCGGGTCGACCAGCCAGCCGCCTCGGCCGAGACGATCAGGCCGAGCAGGACGATCTTGGTCGCCGCGTCCACCCTGGCCGGGACTGGGCCGGGGCTCAGTCCCAGAACGCTTTTCCCGAGTGCAGGTGCAAGGCCACCGCCTGCTCGGTCACCGTCGCGCGCAACCGCTCCACCTCGGCCTTGAGCGCAGCGAGCTGCGCCTGCTCCGCGGACATGCCGGGCCGGCCAGGCACCGAGGCCGCCAACGCGTCCAGGGCGCCCTGCTTCGCGGTCTTGCAGGTGTGCACCACCGTGGAGCGGTCCACCCCCCACCGGTCGGCGGCCTCCCGCTGCGTGGCCTGCTCGGTCAGCACCGCCACGAACATCTCGTACTTCTCCGACGGCGCCAACCGCCGGCGAGCCTTCCCCTGCTTCACACTCTGATCCGACACGATGGACAGCCTCCAGACGGCTCCGGCACACCGACCGTTGGCTGGGTATTTCAAAGATCATCTGTCTCACAAACTCAGACGCAAAACAACAATCTGGCCCAGCAGCACACCGAGCTGGTCTGTGGGATGAACCTGCACCTGATCGAAGGCCTACTCACGGGGCTGGAGTGCGCGGCGTACGGCGCCACGCTGGCCCCGAGCCCGGACAACTGCTGCGTGGTGCTCGAACCGACGTGATCTTTCGGTAGCGTCACGTTGCGTTGAATTTCTGCAGGCGGAATGGGATTTGGTTCGGTTGGTGCGTCGTTCGTTTGAGATGGTGCCAGGCGGGGTGGCCGAGTAGTCGGGCGGTGGCGACGGTGAGCAGGTCGGTGAGGCCGGG
>JBBRVZ010000274.1:0-1878 GCA_038246445.1 Mycobacteriales bacterium | reverse complement strand
CTCGACCCGCACCTGATCGCGCACCCGCTCAGGCACCCTGCCCCGACACCACCGCTGAACACGAGCCACATCCGTCTCCGGCAGCCCGCTCATCCCACTAGTCTGCGACGCGTCCCGTTGCGACGTTGACTGGAATCTGCCTTGTCATTCTCAACCGAGGCCCGGTAGCCGCGCTGACCGGCGCGAGTAGCCGCATTGCGACGCAGCTCGCGCGAGATCGTCGAGGCGTCACGACCGAGCCTGCGGGCAATCTCGCGCACCCCTTGGTCGGTGGCTCTCAGCAGCGCGATCTCCTCACGTTCGCCGAAGGACAAGTACCGGCCCGAAGGCTCGACAAGACTGACCCGCGCCATGCCGCCACCGTCGCGGAACCAGCGCGTGCCCACCGGCCCCGACACGCCCACCCCGTCTGCCGCGTCCTCGCTCGACAGCCCCCCGGCGATCCGCCGCCAAAACTCCCGTTCGGCCTCCCGCCGAGGCGGCGGCCTCCCCGGCGACCGCAGGGCCGGCCGGATCGCTCTATCGGCGCTGCGCTGTCTACGTCCCGCCATCGAAGAACACCTCCACCATCGAGGTGTTGCGACGACCACTTGAATCCGCCGTTGCTGCCCCGGTCGGAGTGGAAGATGGCGTCAGCGGGTAGGTCGAGGTTGGCGGCGGCCGTCTGCATCGCGGCGCTGATCAGCGGTGTCTTGTAATGGTCGGCCATGGCGTACCCGATGACCTTTCCGGTGGCGCAGTCGATCACGGTCGCCAGGTACAGCCATCCTTCCCAGGTTGGGATGTAGGTGTTATGCGTAGCTGCGCATAACACCTATTAGGCCCAGCTCCCGGTTATGTGCAGCTCGGCCGGAGGTGCTCGTTCAGCACGACGATCGCCTGCCGCGGGACTGCGCATAATCACAGGTCTTGCAGGAAGGCCAGGAGCTGGTCACCGGGGTGGAAGCGGGGTGGTGCGGGGCTGGGGCCGGCCAGTCGCCGCAGGACCGCTTCCTTGGCGGCAAGATCGGCTTCGAGGTACTGGTGGGTGACTGCCGGGCTGGAGTGTCCGAGCCATAGGGCGAGGACAGCAAGATCGGTACCGGATTGGAGCAGGTGCATGGCCGTGGAGTGCCGCAGCGTGTGCGGCGTGACGTGCTGGCCGCGCAGCGATGGGCAGCGCTGTTCGGCGACGGTGACGGCACGCTGGAGCCGGTCGCGCACGCCGGAGCGGGACATCGGCGTGCCGGCCCGGTTGGGGAACGTCGGCGCGTCGGGTGCGGAGCTGATCTGGTCCAGCCAGCCGCGTAGCTCGGCGGCGGTGGTCTTCCACAGCGGGATGACGCGTTGCTTGCGGCCCTTGCCGTGTAGGTGGACGGCGGTCTGCCGGTCCAGCAGCACGTCACGCACACGCAGCGCGGTCAGTTCGGAGACGCGGGCTCCGGTGTTGTACGCGGTGGCGAGCAGCACCGCGTCGCGGCGTCCGCTCCAGCTGCTTCGGTCGGGCGCGGCCAGGATCGCAGCGATCTGCTCACGGGACAGGTATCCGAGCGCGGGCCGGTCGAAGCGTTTGGCGGGTATCGCCCGCACTCGTGCGGTGATCGGTAGTGAGGCCGGGTCGCGGAGGGCGGCGTAGCGCATGAACGAGTGGATCGCCGCGAGCCGGGCGTTGCGGGTGCGGGCGGTGTTGCCGCGCTCGGTCTGGAGGTGGTCGAGGAAGTCCAACACCAGCGGCGCGTCGAGGTCGGACAGCCCTAGTGGCGTGCCTCCAGCTCTCCGGACTGCGGAACCAATAGGTTCCATTCCGGAGAGGAGGGGTGTTGATGCCGAAGAGGTATCAGAGTTTCTCGCCTGAGTTTCGCGAGGAAGCCGCCAGGATGGTCGTTGATGGTGGTCGGG
>JBBRVZ010000273.1:0-1879 GCA_038246445.1 Mycobacteriales bacterium | reverse complement strand
TCATCGAAGCGACCCACCCGCGACAGCGTAGGTGCGCTGGCCGCGACGAGCGCGCGCTCGAACGGCTGACCCGCATCTTCCCATCGGAACGTTGACAGCAGCTTGGACCGCGACACGTTCCGGCGTGGCGCGCTTGGGGGGATCTGCGGCGACCGCACCCTAGCGGGAGTTTCCGGGCTAGTTCGATCTTGATTGGCTGAGCCGGAGGCCGGTACCCCGGCTGACCTGGGGTTTCTCGGCGAGTCGACTGGGTCTCGACCGTCGGATAGTGTATGACCTAAACATGGCCAGCTTGTACAAGAAAGTGATCAGCGGGAAGCCGTACTGGTACCTGCGGGAGATGGCGCGGGTCGATGGCAAGCCCAAGATGGTCTCGGAGCGCTATCTGGGGTCAGCGGCTGACATCGAGGCGCTGCTGGAAGCCCGCGAGGGCGCGACGACACCGGCCCGGACCCGTCATCTGGGTTTCGGGGATGTCGCGGCGGTCTGGGACACCCTGGAGCGACTGGAGGTGATCGGCGTGATCGACACGGTCGTCGGGGCCAGGCGGTCAGACGCCGGCGCTTCGGTGGGGAGCTACCTGGCGCTGGCGGCGTTGAACCGGGTGGTGGCGCCACGTTCCAAGCTCGCCTTCGCGGACTGGTGGAAGACCACCGCCGCGGACCGCTTCGCCAAGATCACCCCCGCGGTGTTGGACCACCGTCGGTTCTGGGACGCGATGCACGCCGTCACGCTGGAGGAACTCGTCGAGATCGAGCAGCAGCTGGCGTTGCAGATGATCGAGGTGTTCGACCTCGACATCAGCGCGTTGGCGTTGGACATGACGAACTTCGCGACCTACATCGACAGCGGCAACGCCAAAGCCCCGATCGCGCAGCGCGGCAAGGCCAAGCAGAAACGCGCCGACCTTCGCCTGGTCGGGCTCGGGCTGGTCGTCACCCGCGACGGTGGGGTCCCGCTGGTCGCCCACGCCTACCCCGGGAACCGGCCCGACGTCACCCAGTTCGCCACCATGATCGACCTGCTCAGCAACCGGCACACTGCGCTCGCCACTCGCGTCCACGGGACAGCGGCGACAGCGGCGTTAGCGGCGACAGCGGGGACAGCGGCGACAGCGGGGACAGCGGGCACGCCCAGCCAGGCCGACCTGACGGTGGTGTTCGATGCCGGTCAGAACTCGACCGCGAACTTCCAGCACCTGCTCGACGCCGGCCTGGCGTTCATCGGTTCGATCCCACCCTCGGACTGCCCCGACCTACTCGCGCTGCCCGCGTCCGACCGGGCCCTGGTCGACCCGGACCGCTTCGGGGGCTTGACCGCGCTGGAGACCCGCCGGGTCGTCTACGGCCTTGAACGCAGGGTGATCCTGACGCACTCACCGACCCTGCACGCCGCCCAGCAAGCCGGGTTCGTCCAGACCCTGGCCAAGGCCCTGGCCAAGCTCACCGACCTGGCCCAGACCCTGGCCCGGGGCAAGACCCGCCGGTCGACTGTGAAGGTCACCGCCGACATCACCGCGATCACCGCCGACCCGTGGCTACGCCGTGTCGTGCACTGCGAGCTGACCGGCGACACCCCCGCCGAGCACCGCCTCACCGTCACCGTCGACACCCAAGCCCAGGACGCCCTGGAAACCGAGGTCTTCGGCAAACGGATCCTGCTCACCGCCCGCCGCGACTGGACCATCGCCGACGTCGTCGCCGGCTACCGCTCCCAGTCCGACGCCGAGTTCAGCTTCCGTCAGCTCAAAGACCCCCACGTGGTGTCGTTCTCCCCGATGCGCCACTGGACCGAACACAACATCCGTGTCCACACCTTCACCTGTGTCCTGGCCCTGCAGATCGCGCACCTGATGCGCCGCGAAGCCCAACGCGCCGGC
>JBBRVZ010000272.1:0-1925 GCA_038246445.1 Mycobacteriales bacterium | reverse complement strand
TGGTCAGGGGCGATTCGAAGCGCACCAGGTCGAGCCCGCCGACAGGAACCCTGACAAAATCGCGGCACGCCGCCGCCAGGATCCGTGCCAGAAGCGTGTCAGGGACGTACCAGCTCCTGACACGTTTCACGGCACGGGACAACTGCGGTGTCGGTGCGGCGTGCTGGACTGCGACGACAGCGGATCGGCGGGGGAGGTGCACGGTGGCGGAACCCCTCGAAGGCGTGGCCGCGGATGCCTGTTCCGCCCCGCACCGGCTGGACGAGCTGTTATCCCAGGGTTCACCTGCCGCACCGCAGCTGCTCAGTGAGGACTTGCCGAGCACCCGGCTGCTGCGGCTGGCGGAGCTCACCGCGGCCGAGCTCGGCACCGGACCGGTTCCGGTGGGCAGAACACCTGTGTTGTCCGAGCAGGCGCTTGCCGATGTCCTCGCGGCGGTGGACGCATCGACCGCGGTGAACACGAAGGCGGCGTACCGGTCGGACTGGGCCAGGTTCACCGGCTGGGCCACCGACCGCGGGTTCCCGGCGCTGCCGGCGGATCCGTTGGTGGTGGCGCACTACGTGACCGAGGCCGCCGCGGAGATGACCGGGGTCGGGCGGTGGCGGTACGCCCCGGCCACCCTGACCCGGTGGGTCTCCTCGATCAACCAGTTCCACACCGCCGCCGGCCTCCAGGCACCCGGCAGCTCCGAGGTCGTCAGAAGAGCGTTGTCCGGGATCCGCCGCATCAGGTCGGCACCGCCGGTGCGGCGGGCGCCGCTGCTGCTCGATGACGTGCGGACATTGTTGCTGGATTTGGCCGGTCGGGCCGCCGACTGGCCGGGTGGGGTGGCGGCCCGGCGGGACATGGCGGTGTTGTTGATGGGGTTCGCCGGCGCGAGCCGCCGCAGCGAGCTCGTCGCCCTCACCGTGGCCGATGTGACCCTGCACAGGACTGACGGCCTGCACGTGCGGCTCCGGACCTCCAAAACCGACCAGCAAGGACAGGGGCAGGTGAAGGCGTTGCCGTTCGGGCGTGACCCCGCGACGTGCCCACCGTGCGCGTTCGTGCGGTGGCGGCAGATCCTGCATGCCTGGGACACCGCCGACCCCGACGACCGCCGCCGCGCGGTGATGGGAGTGCTCCGACGGCAAGCCGTTACGGGCACGACCGGTCGCAGCGGGGCACCGGGCACCGAGACGGAGGTGGAAGCGGAGGCGCAGCACGTGTGCCGATCCGCCCGGCTGGCCGAACCCGTCGACGCCGGGCGGGTGTTGTTCCCGTCGGTGCACAAGGCCGGCGGTATCGGCTTGAAGGCGATGACCGGGCATGCGGTGAACGAGATGATCAAGCGCCGCGCCGGGAAGGCCGGGTTCACCCCCGCCCAGACCAAGCTTCTGGGGGGACACTCGCTGCGGTCGGGTTTCGTCACCGAGGCCTTCCGGGCCGGCGCGGACGCGCACTCCATCATGCGGCAGACCGGGCACCGCAGCCCGGTGATGCTCGAGGTGTACGCCCGGGAACACGCCCCCCTGACCGGGAACGCCGTCACTCGCCTAGGTCTCTGAGGTGTCCACTGCCAAGGATTGCCCGCCGCAGGCGTTGTCGCCGGCGACGGTGCGGGCGTACGCGGGGGACTGGGCGCTGTTCACCGACTGGTGCCGCACTAGTGGGGAATCAGAACTCCCCACCGACCCCGACACGGTGCTGTTCTTCCTCACCGACTGCCCCGCCGCCGCAGCCACGCAGCGGCGGCGGGTCGCCGCCATCGACCACCACCATGCCGGGGCTGGACACAGGCGGCCAGGGGTGTCACCGGCAGTTCGGGCCGCTCTTGGTCGTTCCACCGGCGAACCACCGCAGCAACCACCGGCCATCGCAGCAGCGGTCGAGACCGCCATGCGGGCCTTGCCCAGTTCGGGGTGGACGCGGGGGATGTTCGG
>JBBRVZ010000271.1:0-1937 GCA_038246445.1 Mycobacteriales bacterium | reverse complement strand
CGCCTGCGTCATCGGCAAGACAGCGACCATCGAACACACCCTGAAATGGTCGCATTGGCGACGGAAACACCAAGCAAAAGCCCGCGAATGCCACTATCGCCGCAGGTCAGAGGCCCTCAGTCCGCATCTCCTGCTGTAGTACTATGGCATGGGTCGACAAGAGGGTGGCCACGACCATGTCCCCTTGTCAGCGTCAGGACGCGGGTCTACTGCAATCGGGTGACGGACGAAACTATAGCCGCTGCAGGACCGCTCGTTTCGATATCGGAACGGACACCTACTCACCCGCTCGCCATCGACGCTGATCAAAGGGGGTGCGCTAGCGCGCAAGGGTCCTGAATGACGTCATACCGACTCATCGATCAAACCACTTGATCGGCCCGAGGGAATTCGCTGACTTTGGTAAATTTGCGATCTATTGGCAGTAGGTTTCACGGCGGGATGGATCTGTCAAACACAATCCGGAACTAATTTGCTCTTATCACACTCCCTGTGCTGACCAATTTTCTTCTCACGTCGTAGGCCTTGTCGCACTCAACGGAGCGGGGGCAGCGAGCCGTCCACTTCACGTTGCCCAGACTCGCCAGGTCCCGTAGGAGGTGCCATGGGCTACGCAACCTTGACAATCATCGCGCTGGCCAGCGTGATCGGTCTCCTACCGTCCCTGCGATCCGGCTGGGGGGCGGCTGGGGGCTTCCCGTCGTGCTCGGCGAATTGCTTGCCGGGATGGTTCTCGGGGTGAGCGGGTTCGACTGGTTGCATTCGCAGGATCCGATCTTCACCTTTATGGCCACCATCGGCTTCGCGCTGGTCATGTTCGTTGCCGGCTCACGTGTTCCGGTCCGGGATCCGGCGCTACGCCGCGGGATTCGGCCCGGCAGCCTCCGCGCGGTGGCGGCCGGAGTAATCGCGGCACCGCTCGGCATCGGTATCGCCGAGCTGTTCAACAACCGTAACGGGGCGCTCAATGCGGTGCTGCTGGCGGCGTCCTCCTCGTCGTTGATCCTGCCAATTGTCGACTCGCTGAAGCTGCGCGGACCAGCTGTGTCGCAGCTGCTGCCGCAGGTCGCCATCTCGGACGCGTCCTGCATCCTGGCCTGCCGCTGGTCATCGATCCGGCGCGTGCGCTCCGGTCCGCCCTGGCGCCTGCGCGGTCATCGCGTGTTCTGTGCTGGTGTATTTCGGGCTGCGCAAGGTAGAACTGGCAGGGACCCGCAAGCGCGTCCACCGCATTGGCCCAGGCCGCGGATGTCGACTCACCGGCCAACCTTTCAGCATCGGCGCCCTGGCCTGTGCGCAGATCGGTGTCCCGGTCGCCGCGGCCACCCTCGGCACTCAGCTCAACCTGCTGGAGCCTGGCGAGGCACCCGCGCTGATCCTCGGCGCACTGGTCACCATCGCGATTGCCTCCGTCGCCGGCGGAACGATCGCCCGGCACGCCGCGCCCGAGGCGGAGCCCGCCGCTTCGACCGTCACGGTGCTGGTCGCCGGCACCGGCGCCCCGATCGCCAAGGCATTGTGCTGGCCCGGTACGTGGCCGTGAACTGGACGGGGGCACCGGCCGCATTGACGTGGCCGGGCGGGGCAGTCGACGGTGGCGGCGGTACCGGGCCGCAGGAGCTTGCCGTTGCGGCCGGCGGTGCATTCGCGAGCCTTGCCGGTGTCCCGTTGGTAGTCGTGTGCTGATGCAGGTGCCGGCCCGGACAGACTCGTCCTCGGGTCGGTCGTCGCCGTCCATTGCGGCCGCTGTCGACCTGCTCGCCCAGACGGCGACGGCGTCGTGAACGGCATCGGGATCGGTCCCAGCGCAGCGGGTTCACGCCGATCGACGTAGTCACCAACCGGGACAACACGGTCCGGGCCGAAGGCCGGTGATCCCTCGACACCCGGAGTCGCGGCCGGGAGGATGGGTGAACCAGACGGCCGGTGACGAAGGG
>JBBRVZ010000270.1:0-1950 GCA_038246445.1 Mycobacteriales bacterium | reverse complement strand
GACTTTGTCATGGCGCTTCGACAGTCAGGTCTCCCCTTCCGCCGGCCACCAGCTACGGGGCCGCTTGGCCGCTACCCCGACCGGACTCCCACCGGCAAGCCCAACACAGCTTTCAGGACACACACCCCCGACGAACTTACGGGCGAGACCACTAAGTGGTCGCGACCGTAAGTTCGTCGGGGTCAGGCGGCCTGTGGTTGTGCTGGGTCGGTGGTGATGGCCGGGTGGTGGCGGTCGAGTCGGTCAATGAGGTCGGCCAGGTCGGTGGTGGTGAATTTCCAGTGGAACGGTCTGGCGGCCTGGTTGTAGCGGCTTTCGAAGGCAGCGAGCCGTTCCACAACGACATCGAGGTCGTCGAAGTCGTTGGGGGTGAGCACTTTTCGTTGGACGATGGAGAAGACGATTTCCACTTGATTCAACCACGAGGCGTGTACCGGGGTGTGCACCATGACTGCGTTGGGGAACTGTTCGGCGAGCCGGTCGATGGCGGCCTGCCCGCGGTGTGAGGAGCCGTTGTCGACGACCCAGAACACCCGGTCCGCCGATGCGTAGGGCTCCTGGGTCATGACCTGCTCGACCAGTGTGGTGAACGGCGCGATGCCGGTGGTGTCCTCGCAGCGGCCGTGGATCTGCGCGCGGTGCACGTCGTAAGCGGCGAGGTAGGCCACCGCACCGCGGCGGTGGTAGTCGTGACTGACTCGCATCATCCGGGCCTTGCCCCGGCGGCAGGGTGGGGTGGCAACGGCAGCGAGCCTGAATGGAGGTCTTCTCATCGGCGGAGATCACATACTCGTTCTCGCCCAACGGGTTCCCGTCCCATTGCCGGGCATAAAGATCGAGCACCCGCTGGGCCTTGACCTGGAAGTTCGGGTCGGTGATGAAGATCCAGGACTGGTACTGCCACGGCTTGATCGCATCCTGGACCAGCCACCTGCGGACCGTCGACGGTGAGATCTGCTCACAGATTCCATCGCTGACGGCCTGCCGGGCCAACTCCTGGCACGACCACCGGGACAGCGGTTGCCCGTACTCCAGCGGTGGCCTGCAGGCCACCGCCTTCACTCCCGCAACCTGCACGGCAGTGAAGACCGCGGGACGACCCGAGCGTTTCGCGTCATTGAGCGCGGACACCCCTGGTGTGGCGCACCAGCGTCGCCGCCACTTGCGGACAGTGTCGGTGCAAACACTCAGCGACGCCGCGATCGCGGTGTTCGAGTTCCCGTCGGCGGCCAACAGCACAATTTCGGCCCGCTGGGCCAGGCGTTGCTGGGTGGACCCTGCCCGGACCAGCCGGGCAAGCCCGGCGCGCTGGTCGTGGGTCAGTGCGATCTGGTCGGGGCTGGTCGGCGACATCGACATCCTTCGTGTGAAGCGTCCCATCAATCCCTTCAGCCTCATCTGTCCCACCAGGTGTACTGGTCAACGACACACCGCATCGGGCACCATCTCTGTCATGGCCGCCCCACCCGCGTCGACGAAATCGTCCCTGCAACAGCGACTGTCCGGCCGCGCACGGGAACGCTGGCCGGAACTCGCCGGCATCGACGTCAAGTTCCGCGGGGAGTTCGCCTACGTCAACGGCCGCCTCTCAGCCGGCGACACCCTGCCACTCATGCGACTTCGGTATGCAGGATCGGCCACCCGCTGGGGATTCGCCATCTACCTCGCAAGCAAGGACGGCTACGAAGTAGCTGCACTCCCCACCGGCGACCTCGCCGGTGCACCCGAAGACGCCCTGGACACTGCCTGCGGCCTCCACCTCAACGACCCCACCGCCTGGACCTGAGTGAAGTGGGGAGCAGGCGCGGGGCAAACCCGTTTCCTGCTCCCCCTTCCCAAACCGGACATGAGGTTCTCCCTCATCCGGCTTTCCACCGGGCAGTCGACCGGCCGCATTCCCCAGCGCCACCTGGGTTGGCGACCAGCCCCAGCGACCCGCGAGGCTCCTCG
>JBBRVZ010000269.1:0-1978 GCA_038246445.1 Mycobacteriales bacterium | reverse complement strand
GGGTCGACCATCCGGTTGAGGTAGGTGGGTGCGGATCGTCGGGTCAGGTGGGAATAGGCGTCGGCCGCGCCGAGGACCATGTCGGCGACGCGCCGCTTACCCTTCCGCAGTGACCGCACCCGCTCGCGATCGATGGCAAGGTCGCCGCAGTACAGGACAGCCCACAGCACGCCGTCGGGGTCTTTTTCGACCTGGCCACAATAGATCGCGGCAGCGAAAGCGCTCACAGAGACCCATCCCTTCGCCGTGCCACGAGACCATCAGTGCGGTCCACATCAAGTGGGGCAACAGACTGAGACCCATACTCAGTCGAAAATACTGCCTGTGGACTCACGGTGGATATCAATCCTGAGCCAGCCATTCGGGCTAACACCGATTGTTACCGATGGCCCGGATCGACGCCAGAACCCAAAGGTATGCACCTTTAGGGGATGTTCCTCACCCAACGTGTTGAACCAGCGTCCACGCCGCTCTCTAGCTGGCTTTCTAGGGCCGAACGGCAAATTTTCCACCGATGGCCGCCAGTTGCTAGTCACTGAAAGTGAATGAGCAATTGCACGGAGTGACTGGTCTCGTTGACCAAGCCGGAGAACGAGCACAGCGATGCACGAGGGTGGCCGGTGTCTCAGCCCGCCCGCCGCGCGTGCCGCGGGCAGCATGGATGACGATGGACTGATGAAACCGGCGGACCACCCTGGCGCCGCCCCGGAGGATGCTGCGGTTCCCCAGGGCGCCGTCGTCGGTCGCCGGCGTCGGCTGGCCGTCCGCATCGGCATGCTCGGGCCGGCCTTTGTTGCCGCGGTCGCCTACGTCGACCCCGGCAATGTGGCCACCAACGTGCAGGCCGGCTCCCGGTACGGCTACCTGCTGGTGTGGGTGCTGGTGGTCGCCACCGCGTCGGCCGGGGTGGTCCAGTACCTGTCGGCAAAGCTAGGGGTCGCGACCGGGGCGTCATTGCCGGAATTGGTGGGACAGCGCCTGAGCAGGCCTTCCCGCATCACCTACTGGCTACAGGCCGAAGGCGTCGCGATGGCGACAGATCTCGCGGAGGTGATCGGCGGCGCCATCGCACTCAATCTGCTCTTCGACCTGCCCCTGGTGCTCGGCGGCGTCATCGCCGGCGTGATCTCTCTCGCTCTGCTGTCCGTGCAGAACCGGAGAGGTCAGCAGCCGTTCGAACGGGTCATCACCGGCCTGCTACTGATCATCGCGGTGGGTTTCGTGGCGGGCCTGTTCGTCGCCCCGCCGTCGGCCGCGGACGTCGCCGCCGGGCTGGTGCCCAGGTTCGACGGCCTGGACTCCGTGCTGCTGGCCACCGCGATGCTGGGCGCGACCGTCATGCCACACGTCGTCTACCTGCATTCGGCGCTCACCAGGGATCGATTCGGGCGGATCCCGCCGGGTGAGCCCAGGCGACGCCTGCTCAGCGCGACGAAGACCGACGTCGGTGTCGCCATGGTGCTCGCCGGCACGGTCAACATCGCCATGCTGCTGCTGGCCGCGTCGGCGCTGCGCGGGTCCGACGGAGTGGACAGCATCGAGGGCGCTCACGCGGCCGTGGAGCAGTCACTCGGACCTGCCGTCGGGTTGTTGTTCGCCATCGGCCTGCTGGCGTCCGGGCTGGCATCCACCTCGGTGGGTTGCTATGCGGGCAGCGTCATCATGGAGGGTTTGATCAAGGTCCGAATCAACCTGCTGGTACGCCGGGTGATCACGCTCATCCCGGCGCTGATCGTGCTTGCCATCGGAGCCGATCCCACCACGGTGCTGGTGATCTCCCAGGTCGTTCTCTCCTTCGGGCTCCCGTTCGTGCTGGTGCCGCTGCTCAGATTGACCTCCGATTCCGAACTGATGGGGAAGGACAGCAACGGGCCAGGCGTGCGCTTCGTCGGTTGGTTGATCACCGCCGCCATCGTGACGCTCAATGCGGTGCTCATCTTCGGCGTCATTCTCGGGTTCTGAACCAGCCCGTCCACAG
>JBBRVZ010000268.1:0-1994 GCA_038246445.1 Mycobacteriales bacterium | reverse complement strand
TCCAGTTCTTGGATCTTCAAGGCTTGAGAAGCGACCAACGCAGCGAGCTCGTCGTACGTTGGTTTAGCCACAAACACATTATCCCGCAACCACTTTCATTCAAACGAATGACACGCCGGACCAGCCCACTGAATGGTTACCGCAACTCTGCCTTTCGCGACGGAGGCATCATTCACCAAGTCATACACTGATGCCGCAACGCACAATTCGGCAAACTGTGGGGACGTGGCGCTGACTGAGGTCAAATTTTCAGTCCTCAAAGTCCCGTCGGTGTCGATCTCCTCCCAGGATGGGCGGCTCTTCCAGAAGAATCTCAGAACTGGGCTACGGCAGTTCGCCCCAGCGGCTCCTCACGCGCTATCAGTGAAGTCAATGCTCAGAGTATCGCCGTGACGTGGCCGATCACCCTGGGGGTGCCCAGAGTGCCCGACGCGGCTCGCTGCTCTCGTGTTGGTTGGCCGTGCGACACGAGTCATCCTTGACGTGACGGTAGCTCCGCCGAGACCAGCGCTACCGCAACCTCGGCCCCGACTGGGCGCAGTGCCGCACACCCGAAAGGCGATGTCATCTCTCCGTTGCTGGTGTCATACCTCCGTTGCTGTTGAACATCGCGCTGCACGAGATGGAAAACAAGCCACCGGGGTGAGGTATCTGACCGGCACCCATGTCGGTCATCCCAGCTTCTTCGGTGGCGGCGTCAAGCTCACCGCGATGATCTTCGACCGGTCAACCTCGCGCGGTCGCCCCGACCGGGGTTGATCGATCAATCCAACGATCCCATCGGCGTCATAGCGGGCCCGCCACGACGTCACCGTCGGCCGCGAAACCCCGACCAACACGTAGTCACCGGGTGCGAAGCCGCGAAAAAGTCCGAACCGGTTAGGCGCATATCAAAACTGAGTCATTCAAGCCGCTTGCCGGTACACACTTGAAACGGGGGACCGCCCGCGGGATCTCCTGACGTTTCCGTAGCCCCGATTCCTCCCACCTCCACCCATGTTTCGACCATTCAACCGCTTCGGGGAGGCGGGAAGCAGCGCGCCACCCGTCAGCTCAGCGCACGGGCTTGCCCGGGCGCATGTTCCGCGGTCATGCCCCGCGCCGATACGGACGTCCCGCGGGTCCTCGGTAGGGCTGGCGACAGCCTGGTGGGCGCGTCGTGGGCGGCGAACGCCGCGGTGGCCCGGGTCGGCTGGCGGGCGGAGCTGCGGACCGCTGAGGTCTTGGACCGGCTCGCCTCCCTGCCCCTTGGCCCGACTGTGCTGAATGACCTGGCGATCCCGATCCCGAACATCAGCGCGAACATCGACCACGTAGTGGTGTCCGGCCTGCGGGTGCTGTCGTGGATTCGAAGGGCTGGCGGCCGGCGCGGTACTGGTCGTTGTGCGGCATGGCGTTTCCGTGGTGGGCGCCGGTTCGGGCACGCCAGGTGGACGACGCCGCGGATGGCGGTCGACGGGCTGACCCGGTACCTCAAGCGCCGCGGTGTGCAGACACGGCTGGTGACCCCGGTGGTGGCGGTGTGGCCGTCGTCGGATCGCGGTCGGCTGTCCGTGTCGCTGCTGCGGATGGACGGCTGCGGGGTGGTCCACGGTGAGCGACTGGAGCGGGCAGTCCGCCGTGCGGTGGGACTGCGCCCCGCCGACCCCGACGTCGTGAATGCGTTGCGCCGCTTGCTGAACGCGCCGCGCGGTCGACCGCGGAGCTCGGTGCTTTCCGCGCCGCGGCACCGCTGACCCCGGTCTGATGCCGCAGGTCCGTACCAGCTCCCGGCACGTGCAACTCGCCGTTGAAGCTGTTGAGCGCCTGCGGACGGTTCAGCGCCAGTGTGCGCACGGCACCGGATTGAGTGACAAGGACCAGGGGTTCGTTCATCGTGGATGTCGACATATTTAATTGACCGACCGTTCGGTAGATTATAATGGATGGTTTTTTGACTACAAGGGCTGTCCCTTCGGGGTTAACCCTTTACCTCAGGCGGCGTCGTCCCCTTC
>JBBRVZ010000267.1:0-2006 GCA_038246445.1 Mycobacteriales bacterium | reverse complement strand
TAGGAGACTGCTGAACAATCGTGTGTCGTCTGGATTGTTGATCTTGGGTTCGAGACGATGGGTTGATGCAGGGTCGTCCGCTTGATGAGCGTGAGCTTCTTGATGCCGAGTCCGTGGCTGGGCATCTGATCGAGGCGGGCAGCGTGTTCGCGTTGCTGGCCGCGCACCGCAGGGTGTTGTTCCCGACCGGGATGTTCGCTGACTTGTTCCCGACCGGTCGGGGCCGGCCGTCGGTGCCGGCTGATATCGCGGCGTCGGTGTTGGTGTTGCAGGCGTTGCACGGGCTGTCCGATCGGGAGGCGATGGCCGCGGTCCGTACGGACCTGCGGTGGAAGGTCGCGTGCGGGTTGCCGGTCGGTCATGGCGGGTTCGACCCGTCGGTGCTGACGTATTGGCGGCGCCGGCTCGCCGGGTCGGCTCGTCCGGACCGGATCTTCGACGCGGTCCGGGCGGTGGTGGCCGAGACCGGTGCGTTGAAGGGGAAGCCGCGCCGGGCGTTGGACTCCACGGTGCTTGATGACGCGGTCGCCACGCAGGACACGGTGACGCAGCTGGTCGCGGTCATCCGGAAGGTCGCCCGGGAGGTTCCCGGGGCGGCCACGGTGGTGGCGCAGCACTGCTGCGGGCATGACTACACCGAACCGGGTAAGCCACAGATCGCCTGGGATGACAGCGAGGCTCGGGCCGCGCTGGTCGATGCGCTGGTCGGTGACGCGCTGGCGCTGCTGGAGGTGGTGTCCGGGTGGGACCTCGACGAGGCGGCATCCCAGACTGTGGCGTTGCTGGCGTTGATCGCCGGGCAGGACGTCGAACCCGCCGACGGCACCGACGGGACCGACGGCCGGTGGCGGATCGCCCGCAAGGTTGCGAAAGACCGGGTGATCAGTGTCGTGGACCCTGATGCGCGGCACGCCCACAAGACGGTGTCCCGTCGCCAGGACGGGTTCAAGGCGCACCTCGCGGTCGAGCCCGACACCGGGCTGATCACCGGTTGCGCGCTGACCAAGGCGACCGGGCCGCAGACCGCGGACGGCACCGTCGGGACTGCCCTGCTCGGTGAGGACACCAGCATCCACGGCCCGGTCGAGGTCCTCGGTGACAGCGCATACGGGACCGGGGACGCGCTGGACAAGATCGAACAGGCCGGGCACACCCCGCTGGTGAAGCCGTGGCCGATCAAGCCCACCGTGGTCGGCGGGTTCGACCTCGACGACTTCACCATCGACGAGGTCGCGGGCACCGCGACCTGCCCGAACGGGCTGACCCGCAAGATCAGCAAGACCCGCACCGTGACGTTCGGCGCCGGCTGCCGCGGCTGCCCCCTGCGGGAGCGCTGCACCACCGCCAAGGACGGCCGGACGCTGAGCCTGCACCCGCACGACAAGCTCCAACGAGCCCACCGCCAACGCGCGAAAGACCCGCAATGGCAGGCGATCTACCGCCAGCACCGGCCCATGGTCGAACGGTCCATCGCCTGGCTGGTCGCCGGCGGGAACCGCAAACTCCGCTACCGCGGCGTCCCCAAGAACAACGCCTGGCTCCACAACCGAACCGCCGCGCTGAACCTGCGGCGACTGCTCAACCTCGGCCTCACCCGCCACCAAGGAACCTGGGTGCTGACCTGAACCCGGTCACCCGCACACGGCCTCGCAGGCCCGTCCACCGCCCACTTCACCAGCCACCACGATCTCAGACACGCTCCCACCGGCAGCGCCACCTCCTGTCGACCCACACCGGTCTGACCGCGCAGCTCGACTGCCACCAGGCGCCCCGCCCCCACACAGCCCTAATTCAGCAGTCTCCTAGGCGGCATCGGTCAGGCGGTGCCGCCTGCCACTGGTTGCCAGCAGCTCTCGGCGGCCGCCGACTGCTCGACCGCAGCAAGCACCTGCTGGACCTGCAGGCCATCGGCGAACGACGGAGCGGGCGGTCGACGCTCGCCGATGGCAGTGATCAGGTCGACCACCTCGTGGATGAACGTGTGCTCGTACCCGAGGCCGTGGCCG
>JBBRVZ010000266.1:0-2007 GCA_038246445.1 Mycobacteriales bacterium | reverse complement strand
GATGACCATCCACAAGGTGAGCGCTGGGGATGGGTATGACTACCTGACGCGGCAGGTGGCGGTCGCCGATCAGGACCTGACCAGGGGCCAGGACCTCGCCGGGTATTACACGGCCTCCGGTGAACCGCCGGGGATGTGGGCCGGTCAGGGCTGCCGCGACCTCGGTGTCAGCGGGACTGTCCGGGATGATCAGATGCAAAGCCTGTGGGGTGAGGGTTACCACCCGGACGCCGACATCCTCGGACCGCTCCCGCTGGGTCGGGCGTTCCCCACATTCGCCAAAGGTGCGACCCCGTATTCGAAGTCGTACATGGCCGGGTTGCAGTTGTTCCGGGAACAGAACAGTCGCGGTGCGACCGAACCGGAACGCCGCGGGCTGCGGTTGACCGCGGCCCGGGCCACGTTGTTGGACATGGGGCGGCCGGCGTCGGCGCGGAACCCAGCAGCTGTCGCGGAGTTCGTGGCGAGCCAGCGACGGATGGAGCGGCAGGCCGTCGCCGGGTATGACCTGACGTTCTCACCGGTCAAGTCGGTGTCCACTTTGTGGGCGGTGTCCGGCCGTGAGGTGCGGGAGCTGATCGAGGCGGCGCACCGGCAGGCATGGCAGGAATCCCTGGCTTACATCGAGGCCGAGGCCGGGTTCACCCGTACCGGCGCGGGTGGTGTCGCGCAGATCGAAACCCACGGCCTGGTCGCGGCGGCGTTCGATCACCGCACCAGTAGGACTGGTGACCCGGACCTGCACACCCACGTCGTGCTCTCTTCGAAGGTCCTGGGTGTCGACGGGAAGTGGCGTTCCCTCGACGGTCGGCCGTTGTACGCGGTCGGCGTCACCGCGTCGGAGATGTACAACGCCCGCCTAGAAGACGCACTGGTCGGCGCGCTGGGGGTGGCGTTCCACGACGTGCAGCGCCCGGATCCGGGGAAACGCCCGGTGCGGGAAATCGCCGGCGTCTCAGCGAAGCTGATGAAGGCGTTCAGCCGCCGGCGGGAAGCGATCGAACAGCGGTACTCCAAGCTGCTCCGCGAGTACAAAGCCGAGCACGGCAAGGACCCATCCCGGTCGGTGCAAGCGACCATGTCGCTGTACCAGCAGGCCACCCTGGAAACCCGGGACGCGAAAGCCCCGGGGATCCCACTGGCGCAGCGGGTCACGCAGTGGCGGGCCACCGCGGACCGGGTCCTGGGCGACACCGGGCGGGCCCGGATGCTCCGCACCGCCCTGGGTCCGGACACCACGCACGAGTGGGACACCCGGTCCCTTCCGGAGGTCGCCGACCGAGTGCTGCAGCTGGTGTCCGCGGATCGGTCGACGTGGAAACCAATGCATGTCCGCGCCGAAACCGAACGGCAACTCCGCGCCCATCCCCTCGCCGCCGGTGAACACCGCAAGGCGGCGGTCGACGAGGTGCAGCGGTTGGTGTTGGGACCCGGCGGCATGTCGGTGCGGCTCACCATGGACACACTGGAGTCGTTACCAGCCGGGCTGGTCCGGTCCAACGGTGAGAGCGTGTTCCGGGTCCACGGCCAGGTGCTGTACACCTCGGAGGCGGTGCTGGCGGCGGAGGCTCGGCTGGTCGCGGCCGGCCGGGAAACAACTCCTTACAGCGCCGCCGTCGCGCCGGACTTGTTGGTGGGGTTGACGGCCGGGCAGGCGGAGCTGGTCACCCATTTCGCCGGTGCCGGCACCCAACTCGCCGTTGGTGTCGGCGCCGCCGGTGTCGGTAAATCATTCGCCATGTCCCGGCTGGTGCAGGCGTGGCAGGCCGGCGGCCGGCGGGTCATCGGCCTCGCGCCGAGCGCCGACGCGGCGATCAAACTGGGTGAGGAGATCGGCGCTGCCGCGCAGACCATCGACCTGCTGCTGACCCGCCACGAACACGGCCTGCTCGACGCGGACGCTGTCCGCCCCGGGGACATGCTGCTGGTCGATGAAGCGGGGAAGGCCGGCACCGGCAACCTTGACCGGCTGCGGGCCCTGGCCGCCCAGCGCGGCGCGGTGATCAG
>JBBRVZ010000265.1:0-2011 GCA_038246445.1 Mycobacteriales bacterium | reverse complement strand
TTTCTGCCCGAGCTGGTGAAGGCGGTCCTGGAGCGGGGAATGGACGCCGAATTGACCTCGCATCTGGGTTATGAGCGCGGTGACCGGTCCGGGCACGGGTCGGGGAATTCGCGGAACGGGTCGACCCCGAAAACGGTGGGCCTGACTTGGCTCATGTTGGGGCTGCGGCCGGGGCAATAGGCCCGTGACCTGCATGTTTGTCGTGTTGGGGGGCTGAATGTGTGCACTAAGGCGGGGTCTCTAGGGTCGGCTTGTGGCGTATGTGCGCACGGTGCGGACGGGGTCGGGGGCGACGGCGGTGCAGATTGTGCATGCCTCGCGGCGGGGGTCGCGGGACATCGAGCACATCGGGTCCGCGCACGATGCGGCGGAGGTCGAGGCGTTACGCGCCGCTGCCCGGGACCGGTTGGCGGCTGGGCAGGGCGAGTTGGAGCTGGGTCTGGCGGCGCCGGTGTCCTCGGGTCTGTTGGAGATCACGGGGTCGCGTGCGGGGCATTTGTGGGAGGCGTTGTGCCGGGCGTATGACCGGCTGGGTTTCGCCACGGCGGCCGGGGACGATGAGGTGTTCCGGCAGTTGGTGTTGGCGCGGATCATCGAGCCGACCAGTAAGCAGGACAGTTTGCGGGTGTTGGCGGAGACTGGGATCGAGACGGTGTCGTATTCGACCCTGAAACGGCACCTGCCTGGTTATGCGCTGGTCGCGTTCCGGCAGCGGCTGGCCGCGGCGTGCGCGGCTCACGCTTCGTTGGGGCCGGCGTCGTTGGTGTTGTATGACGTGTCGACGTTGTATTTCGAGACTGATGCTGGTGATGGTTTCCGGGAGCCGGGTTTCTCTAAGGAACGTCGCCTGGAACCGCAGATCACGATCGGGTTGTTGACCGATGCGGTCGGGTTCCCGTTGATGCTGGAGGCGTTTGAGGGAAACACCGCCGAAACGAAGACGATGCTGCCGACGATCACCTCGTTCATGGCTGCTCATGAGTTGCGTGATGTCACGGTGGTGGCGGATGCGGGCATGGTGTCCGAAGCTAACCGTGTCGCCTTAGACGAAGCCAAGTTGACGTACATCATCGGGGAGAAGATCCCGCAGATCCCTTACCACGTGGCCCGGTGGCGACAAGCCCACCCCGGTGAGCAGATCCCGGACGGGCATGTGTTCGTGGCGCCGTGGCCGGCGACCAGCGCGCAGCGGGACCGTGGCCACCGGGACAAGGTGATCTACTACCAGTATCGGGCCGACCGGGCCCGGCGGACCCTGCGCGGCATCGACCTGCAGATCGCGAAGGCCGAGAAGGCCGTCGCCGGGGCTGTCCCGGTGAAACGGAACCGGTTCGTGAAACTCTCCGGCGGCGACAAGAGCGTGAACCGGGACCTGGAGGCCAAGGCCCGCAGCCTGGCCGGGTTGAAGGCCTACATCACTAACCTGCCCAATCCGACATCCGACCTGGTGATTGGTGCCTACCACCAGTTGTGGCGCATCGAGCAGTCGTTCCGCATGTCCAAACACGATTTGCGTGCCCGACCGATCTACCACCACAAACGCGAGTCCATCGAAGCGCACCTGAACATCGTGTTTGCCGCGTTGGCCATCACCCGGCTGATCGAGAACCAAACTGACTGGACCATCAGAACCTTCGTGCACACCGCCCGCCGCTACCGAACTGTCACGATCCGCGCCGGAGGCCACACCCTCACCGCCGAAGAACCCCTCCCCGACGACCTCCGCGACGCTCTCGCCTTGATCATCTGACCCGAGGTGCGCACTAATTTGAACCAAGTCAGGTTACATAAGGGCAGTGAGGATCTGATCCTGGATCATTACCTGGAGGTGTTGACCCGGAAACCGGGGGCCCTGTCCGGGTCGACGGCGCTGGCCGGGGCGCGGGGGTGTCAGATGGTCTGTGTAAGCCCGGTCCCTGTCGAGTGAAGGGGTTCTACTGTGAGTATGACGACTGAAGCGAAGAAGACTGTGCCTGCTGCCCGGGCGCTACGTAAGGAGCTGTTCTCGGAT
>JBBRVZ010000264.1:0-2013 GCA_038246445.1 Mycobacteriales bacterium | reverse complement strand
TCCCGGAACGCCGCCGTCTGCGATCTCGACAACAAGATCAACGTCTCCCGCTGACCACCGGACATCTCCAACGCGGGCGTGGCAGGTCGCATACCCCAGCCTACCAACAACCTCTTATTTATTTGCGAGACACACCACTAGCAGGGCGGGCCGGATCCCGGTTGGCCGCCGCATTGGGCATGGCGGTGAGCCGGTCGACGCTGCTGCGGTTGATCCGCGGGCTGCCGGATCCGCCGGTCGGTCGGGTGAGGGTGCTCGGTGTGGATGACTTCGCGCTGCGTCGCCGGCACCATTACGGGACGGTGCTGGTCGACCTGGCCGGCGGACACCGGCCGGTGGATGTGCTCACCGGGCGGGAAGCCGCCGACTTCGCCGAATGGCTCCGCGCGCCCACCCCGGCGTCCAAGTGATCTGCCGGGACCGGGCCGGTGCCTACGCCGACGGCGCCCGGGACGGTGCGCCCGGTGCGATCCAGGTCGCCGACCGCTGGCATCTGTGGGACAACCTGTGCCAGAACGTGGAGCGACTGGTGGCCACGCACCATGCCTGCCTTCCCGAGTCCATCGACCCAGCGCCGGACACCGGCCCTGACCTGTTCGACAAGGTCGTGCCGCTGTGGCCGGACACGGTGCGGATCGGGAACACCCGTCAGCGGCACGACCAAACCCACGAGCTGCGCAAACGCGGCTTTTCGATGCGTGCCATCGCCCGCAAACTGGACCTGAACTTCAAGACCGTCCGCCGCTACCTACGCGCCGACAGCGTCGAGACTCTGCTGGCCGGCGGCGTGCGGGCCAGCGTGCTGGACTTCTTCGGGGCGAGCATCGTTCCACCCGAACACCTCCGGGACCCGGACGGTTACCCGGATCTCGTTTGTGGGCCGATGCTGGACGCCGTCGCACCGCTGGTCGGATGGGTCGACGTGGCCTGTGCTGCGGGAGCTTTCGACAGCGCACGGGCCAGGCGGGTGCTGGCCGCCGGCCAACGGAAGGGCCTCGGTCTGCGGGTACACGGCGATCCGTACGAATCAGGGCCGGCCACGCTCGTCGCGGTCGACACCGGTGCAGCGTCGGTTGATCTCAGCTACCACCTCACCGATCAGGACATCACCGCGCTGGCCGGGTCGGACACAGCAGCTACGATGCTGCCCATCCGCGAGCCGGCGAACGGCCAACCCCCGGTGCCCGGGCGGCGCCTGTTTGACGCAGGGGTGAGTATCGCGGTGGCATCGGGTTGTAACCCCGGCACCTGCTACAGCCCATCAATGAATCTGGCCGTTGCACTCGCTGTGATGCAGTGCGGGCTGACCCCGGCCGAAGCGGTCTATTCCGCCACCGCCGGCGGCGCCCGGTCACTGCACAGAACAGACGTGGGCGCGCTCACCGTTGGCGCCGGTGCCGACCTGCACGTGCTGAATGCACCGAGTTTCGAATACCTCGCCTACCCGCCCGGGTTGCCGCTCACCCAAGCGGTCTACCGGCACGGATCCCGGGTGGCCTGACCAGTGAATACCTCCCCGAGAATCCCACAGGCCCGGACAAAAAAGGGCAGACGGGCCAACAGCCACCCACCATTCGGCAACATAAACTGGATGATCCGTTCGGCGTAGCATCAGCGTAACCGGGTTGCGGAGAGTAATAATGGGTAGGGCAGTCGCTGCCTGAGACCATCCTTCGCCCTCCCGGTTACCGCGCACACCCTGCTCAGCCCAGCGCCGATCGGCGCTTCAACAATGAGGAGTTGGCATGGCAACAGTGTTATGGATCCTGGCGGTCATTCTGGTGATCGCGGGCATCTTCGCGATCTTCCGTAAACAACTGATATGGGGCATCGTGTTGATCGTGGTGGGCCTGCTCGTCGGCCCGGGCGGGGTCAGCATCTTCACCTGACAAACCACGTGGCAGTGCACCTTGTGGTCGACAGCACGCCCCCGACAACCGGCTCAGCGCCGAGAGTGGCACCATCAGCGCCGCAGACGCGGTCAGGGTGCAGTAGGAGTCCGCTGCGTGGGGT
>JBBRVZ010000263.1:0-2025 GCA_038246445.1 Mycobacteriales bacterium | reverse complement strand
CAGTTGAGGTCGCAGCCGGCGTCGATCCCGCACCGGTCACGGTTGCCCGCCGCGGTGGGTCACTGGGGGGAGTGTTGGCCCGGTTTCGACATCCACTCAGGACCGCATCTCAGCAACCGATAGCTGACCGCGTCGTGGACGAAGAGTTCGATATTCCGTTGCCGGGCAAACGGTTGCGAGTGGTAGGACGGACCAGATCATGGGTCACCCGCCTGGCGTTGATCGGGGCACCGCTGGTTCTGATCGGGGGAGTGGCCTACTCCTGTGGGGTGTCCACCGGGTCGGCTCGACTGGTCCAGTCGTCGGCGATCAGCGCGGACGACGCCAGCGCGTTTCACCTCAACAGCTTTCCCGCCGATCGCGCAGCTGCCTTTGGTGTCTCCTACCTGTCGCTGTGCTGGACGCACCCGGACGCGGCTGACACCACTGGAACCACTGACCGGCTTGCTGCCCTGGCCCGGATGACGTCCGCCGGTGTCACTCCGGGATGTGGTTGGACAGGATCCACCCCGTCGAAGGCGCCGCTGGCGGTGACCTGGGATGGCACCGTCAAGCCACTGCAAGGGGCGTATGTGGACGGCGCGGCCGCGCGGCTCGGCTTCGTTGTGACCATGGCCGACGGCCGCACCGTCGGCGCTGTGCTGCCGATCTGGGTGTCCTCGACCACCACGATGGCGGCCGGTGTGCGGGTGGTCGGTGACGTCGCCATGGTTCCGATTGCTCCGGCTGCCGCAGCGCCCACACCCGCCGCGCCGCCGGTCACGGACTCCGTGATCGCCGAGTCACTGACGCGCAGCGTGCTGGTGCCGTTCCTGCGGGCGTGGGCGGTTTCCGATCCGGTACAGCTCAATCTCGTTCTGGCCCGGGACGCGTCCATCGCCGCACGGGCGGGGATGGAGGGGCAGGTCAACGCACCGGCAGTCAACCGCACCCAGGTTGTCGTGGCCCGCGGAGACCCGAAGGGCTACCGCGACGGGGATCTGGTGACCGCGCAGGTCGGCGTGGATTGGACCACCCGCACCGCCGGTATCCAGCGGTCCGGGTACTCGATCTTGTTGCGGATGACCGCCGGCCGTTGGCAGGTCACCGACATCACCGGTGCAGCACCGGATCCCGGCGGGGGAGCAGCGGCCGCCACGACCTTCGTCACGACCGCGGCGGCGTCAACCGCCGCGGGATAACCCAGAAAATGGAAAGGAAATGGTCATGACCATCATCACCACTGCCCCCGCCGCTACGACCGGTCTGACATCGGTCAACACGACCTACATGGCGGGCCCGCTGGATCAGATCAACACCTGGGTCGCCCAGTGGGGCACGTCCCTGCAAGTCCTCGGCGGCACCATCCTGGCGATCTGCATGGTGCTGGTCGGGATCAAACTCGGCGCCAAATCGGTGGCAGGCAACGGGTCCTCCGGTCACCGGGAGGCGTTCGGGGCGATCTTCGGCCTGGCCATCGCTGGGGTATTGATCGGCGCCGCGCTGATCATCGTCCCGATGCTCGTTGGTATCGGCTCCAACAGTGGAACCACGCCGGCCCCGCCGGCCCCGGCGGAACCGACGGCAGCAGCCGGTGCCTGACAAAAGACCGTTCCGTCCCGAACGCGACGCACGGATCGGGGGTGATGGAGTTGCCGGCGGGCGATCAGGTCATTTATTCCGATGACTACACAAGGCTTTTCACCTACCAGTCCCGGCAGTTCACCGCAGGGGATCTGTCGCTGAAGGTGATCAACGGGGTGCAGTGGAACGCCGCGCTGCCGGCCGCGCTGATCGCTACCGGCTGCGCTGTCGCCTGCGCGGCGGCGCTGTGGGTCCTTGGCCTGTCGCTGTGGTGGTCGTTGCTCGTTCTGCCGGTGCCCGCGCTGGTGGTGTATGTGCGGTTGGCCAAGGAACGCACCGGTGGTCTGACCGAATCCGAGAAGCACCGGTTGGCGTGGAATTTCCGGTACCGGCAACCCAGAGAGGTCCTCGGGTTGTCGGAGAACACCGAACCCACTGATTTCACCTGGGACGTCATCCTGT
>JBBRVZ010000262.1:0-2033 GCA_038246445.1 Mycobacteriales bacterium | reverse complement strand
TTTCGGTCCCCTGCTCTACCGGCTGCCCGAGGTCGTCGCGGCAATCAGCGCCGGTGAACCGATCTATCTCGTCGAAGGCGAGAAGGACACGAACACCGCACACCGGTGTGGCGTGGTCGCGACCACCAATGCCAGCGGCGGCGGCAACGGCAAGTTCCTACCCGAACACGCCGAGCAGCTGCGCGGGGCTCACGTGGTACTCGTCGCGGACCGCGACAAGGCCGGCTACCAGCACGTCATTGAGGCCAAGGAACGCCTTAACGGGATCGCGGCCAGTGTTCGCACCGTGCAGGCCCTCGAAGGCAAGGACCTGACCGACCACACCGACGCAGGCCACGACGTCGAAGAACTTGCACCCATCGACCCGGTCGCCAAGCTGGCTGAACTGGAACCCGCACCACCGGGCGACGACCGCAGTGAAGACCGGTCCTCCTCTCCCGGGAGCCCCGAAGACCCGCCGGGCACCGGACCTCCGCCGCCCGGCGGTGGAGGCGGCTTCCGCAGCGACCAGTCCGTACCCAACCTCCTCCCCCGCTATCTGCACCGCTTGGGTGAGACAGTCAAGGTCGGCGGCAAACCCGACGAGCCCTCATTCACCACGGTGTGGCGGTGTGAGGTATCGGTCCTTGACCAGATGATCGACGACGACGGTGATCCCACTACCGCCAACGTTGGAGGCGGCTGGCGGCTGCAGCTACGCCGACCTGTCAAAGAGTTGGACGGCTCCGTCCACCTCGACGAAACCGGGGAGGTGGTCTGGGAAGAATCGGAAGTCGAGTTGGCGGCCGACAAGGTCCGCGACGGCACCTGGCATGAAGATCTCCCCTGGCCTGGGCTCATTCATGACCTGTCAACGCGGGGACGGACCAACGCGCTGCAGGCTGCCATGCTCGTCAAGCCGATGCCAACTGTCCGTGGCCGCCGTTACACGGCGACCGGTTGGCGCGAAATCGACGGCAAGTCCGTCTTCGTTCACGCGTCAGGTGGAATTGGGTGTGACGGTGACGTCGAGCTTCCGCACATTTCCATCACCGGCAAGCTCGGTGTGTTCCAGATGCCGAAGCCCACCCAGGACGTGGGGGTGCTCCGGGATGCCGTTCGGGATGGTTTGGCCCCGCTGATCCACCTGCCGGCAGCGATCGTTGCCCCGCTGATTGGGTTCGCCTTCCGATCGGTTTTCGGCAATCCCCGGACTTCGTTACACCTGGTGGGCGAGCCCGGTTCGGGCAAGACCTCCATCACCAGATGCGCTGGAATGCACTGGTTCGCCAGTGACATGCGGGAGAACGGCCGTAGTGCCCGGAAGGAAGTCTTCTCCGCGTTGGAGGACACCGGCGAAAGCATCAAGGGTCTGCTCAACAAGATGCACCAGGCGTCTGATGTACCGATCACGGTCGACGATTTCAAAGGCCCGAAGGGACCTACGAAGCTTGCCGCGTTGCAGTCGGCGATCTGGAACGGCGGCGGCCGCACTCTGGGCACCCGGACGGGCGGTGACATCACCACCGGGTCCCCTCGGTGTGCGGTCATCACCACCGGGGAGACCTCCAGCACCGGGTCGTCGGCGACCCGGGCGTTGACCATCCGGGTCAACTCTCATGCCCTGCTTCCTGACGGTGGGGAGCTCACTGACCTGTTCGGTCCACTAGAACGACAGGCATCCAGACAAGCCCGTGGGGTGTTGGGCGCCTCGTTCATTCAGTGGGTGGCCGCACGTCGTTCTGAGCTGACCGGGTGGGTCGACGACTTGGAATCGGAGAGCCCCTATATCCAGGCGTGGAATCGGCTCTGCGCCGAACTGGAGCACGACAGTGGCGTCCGGGGACGCATCGCAAGGGTCGCCATGGTGTGCACCAGCGGCTGGATCGCGCTGCTCACTTGGCTCCTACAGACCACCGTGCTGACCCGCGAACAGGCCGACGGGATCTGGGACTGGGTCATCGTCGGCCTGATCGAGCAGATCCGCGAACAAGACCCCTCCAGCGTGGACGGGCCGCGGCACATGCTCGATCTGTTGCGTTCGGCATTGCTGA
>JBBRVZ010000261.1:0-2057 GCA_038246445.1 Mycobacteriales bacterium | reverse complement strand
TCGGAGGTAGCCATTGTCGAGGATGCGGCGGGGGCGGCCCACGCCTTCGTCATCCACCTGGTGACTTCGGGCGGCGCCGCTGTCGTCCCGGGTTCTCGGATCGATATCGGTGTTCGCACGGGTGGTTCCACAACGGCCTTCTCGGAACAGGCCGTAGTACGCCACTCCGACGCCTCCCGTGCCGCCATCCGGTGCCTCGTCGACCAGCTGTCCCTGGTCGAGGCCCGCGCCATGGCGCGTTCCTGTGCGGGGCTGCCAGTTCCGGGCGCTACTCCGTCCGGGGTCGATTCGGTCCCGACGCGCGCCACAGACCCGTGCGTTGACGTCGCCACCCTTGATGTGGCGCTCAGCTGGCAGCAGCGTCCGCCGCAGGACGAGCTGCGTGCACCGGTCGGCACCGCCGCAGACGGCTCTGTCGTCACACTCGACTTGAAGGAGGCGGCGCACGGCGGGGTGGGTCCGCACGGTTTGGTGGTCGGAGCAACCGGTTCAGGAAAGTCGGAGTTGCTCCGCACCCTGCTGACGGGCTTGGCGATCGGGCATCCACCGGAGCGACTCGCGCTTCTCGTCGCAGACTTCAAAGGCGGCGCGACGTTCGCACCGTTGGCCGGCCTGCCACACCTGGCCGGGATGGTGACCAACCTGGACGCGGACGCTGCCATGGTCGACCGGTTCCGCGCTGCGCTGGGCGGCGAAGTGCACGCTCGGCAGGAGATGTTCGCCACCGCGGCTGTCACGTCCCTGGACGACTACACCGCAGCACGTCAGCAGCGTCCGGACCTCGCGCCGATTCCCCGACTCCTCGTTGTCGTCGACGAGTTCTCCGAATTGCTCGGCGCGCGACCGGATCTGGCGGAGTTGTTCGCCACCATCGGGCGGGTCGGCAGGTCCATCGGTGTGTCCCTCTTGCTGGCGACGCAGCGGCTCGACACCGGGCGTATCCGCGGGTTGGAGTCGCACCTGTCCTACCGGATCTGCCTGCGCACCTTTTCCGAAGCAGAATCCAAGGAGGCCATCGGCAGTGGTGACGCCTTCCGGTTGCCGACGGAACCAGGCTGGGCGTACTTCGTCACCGGTGGGCAGCCGCCGCGACTGTTTCGTGCCGCGACCGTGTCGCGACGCCATCGACCGCCGGCGGAGCCGGCCGCGCCCAGCGCCCACCCGGTGGCGCTGCCCTTTGACGCCTACAACGGAGTCGGCCGGCGATTCACCGAGCTGGTTCGAGCCGGCGGACATCAGCGGTCCGGCGCCGAGATTCGTTCCTTGTCGGACGATTCCAGGGCAGGTCCGCGCGGCCGCAGCGTCCTGGACGTGGCGGTCGAGAGGGTTCGGTGCGGCGCACAGGACCTGGCCGCCGGCCGCGCGGTGCGTCAGATCTGGCTGCCGCCGCTGCCCGACCAGCTGAGCCTCTCGCGCCTACTGCACGGGTCGTTGGCGCACGGGTCGTTGGCGCACGGGTCGTCTTCTCAGGATGGGGCAACGCCGAGGTGGTCGGCCCCGTTCGGCGTGATCGACATCCCGGAACGGCAGCGGCAGGAGCTGTGGCACTGGAACCCGGCCGACGGCAACGGCAACCTGCTGATCGTCGGCGCGGGCCGCTCCGGCAAGTCGACCGCCCTGGCCACGCTGCTGGTATCGCTCGCCCATCACCACCCGCCGAGCGAGATTCACGTTCTCGGAATCGATATGGGCGGCAACGGTCTGGGCCGGTTCGCCGGGCTGCCGCACGTGGCGGCGATCGCTTCGCGGTCCGACCCCGATCTCGTTCGCCGGATCTTCGACCACGTGATGACGCACATCAGCGATCGCGAGATCTTGCAGCGGGGAGTGGCTGACAACCTCGATCTTTCACTCGCTACGGACGCTCCGGCGCAGCGGTCGACGGTGTCGCATCGGGTGGTGCTCATCATCGACGGGTGGACCGGCGTCGTCGATCTCGATCCCGCATTCGAGCAAAGGCTCGAGGCGATCCTGACCCGGGGACCAGGAGTGGGTGTGCACGTCGTGATGACGGCCGGAACCCCCACGCAGCTTCGCGCCCGACTACTCGCCGGGTT
>JBBRVZ010000260.1:0-2070 GCA_038246445.1 Mycobacteriales bacterium | reverse complement strand
TGATCTGTGACCAGGTGGCGTGCGGCCGCAGCCCCCATTTCGAGTACAAAAGGTACTGGCAGGGTCGGCCGTCCCGGCCCCAGATGCCCCACCAGATAGCTGTCGCGGTCGAGGTCCAGAACGCCGTCGAAGACCAGTGAAACACCGTCAGACCTTGTGAACAGCCCGGTATAAAAAGGTGTCCCGGCAGATTGAATTGTTGATCGATTCTGGTTGTAGCGCATACTATCAGCCACTTTCCCCCATGCGGTAATGTTCTGTTGAACCGGCAGATATCAGTTCTCAGTGGTTGTCGCGACTGTCCGCGAGAGAATAGTGGCAACCAAACGACGAAAGAAAGGATTGGCGTAACTGGTCAGCCCTATTCGAGCGTCGGCGTCTGCAACGTCATTGAAACCCCGAGTCTGAATAGCCGCTGAGATGCCCGCTCTAAATGGAGTGTGGTGTTGAGCGTGTTACCGAACAATAGATTGATGCAAATGCGATAATTGAGAAATGACGCAGCCGACCTACACCGAATTGGTGGAGCTGATCGTTGGCATGCGCGTCGAGCTTGATTCCCTGCGGGCGGAGAACTCGGCGCTGAAACTGCGGGTAGCGGATTTGGAGGCACAGTTGCGGACGAACTCGCAGAACTCCTCACAGCCTCCCTCGTCCGACGGCCCCAACACACCCGCGCCCCGATCGTTGCGGCGGCCCTCGGAGCGGAAGCCCGGTGGGCAGGAAGGACACCGCGGGCAGACCCTCGATCAGGTGTCCGACCCGGACGTCGTGATCCGCCACGAGCCCACGTGTTGCGGTGGCTGCGGGTCCGACCTCGCCGGCGCCGCCGAGGTGAACTGCTCCCGCCATCAGGTCTTCGACATACCGCCGATCAAGGTGCACGTCACCGAACACCAGATCATCAGCCGCCGCTGCCCCTGTGGGAAGACCACCGCCGGCCGAGCCCCGGCCCAAGCCGGTGCACCCGTGCAGTACGGGCCGGTGATGTGCGCCGTCATCATCTACCTGTTCATGGGACAGTTCCTGTCCAAGAAACGCACCGCCCAAGCCATCGGCGAACTCTTCGGCATTCCCGTGTCCGACGGCACCGTCGCCGCCGTGACCGCCCGCGCCGCCGGTGATCTCACCGAATTCCTGGCCCAGGTCAACGCCCGCATCAAGGCCTCCCAGGTCGTCCACTTCGACGAAACCGGGCTCCGCTGCCAGGGCCGGAACCACTGGTTGCACTCCGCCTCCACCCCGCGCTTCAGCAGGTTGTTCTTCCACCGCAGGCGCGGCACCGAAGCGATGAACCAGATGGGCATCCTGCCCGGTTTCATCGGCACCGCCGTGCATGACGCGTGGTCCCCGTACGACACCTACACCGCCGCCGGACATGCCCTGTGCAATTCCCACTTGCTCCGGGAGCTCCAAGCCGTCACCGATCACCACGCCACCACCGACACTCCTGACGCCTGGTGCTGGGCCGACCAGGTCACCCGTGCCCTGCTCGCACTCCATCACGCCGCGGCTGCGAACCCGGAACAACCCGTCGACGCCGACACCATCACCGAACACACCAAGCTCATCCGGCACGCCCTGCTCACCGCGACCCACCCCGCCGGGGCCATCGGCCGCAAACACCGGGCCCTGTCCCGCCGCATCCACAAACGGGAACCCGACTACCTGAAATTCGCCCACCACCCCGCCATCCCATTCACGAACAACCCCGCGGAACAGGAAATCCGGATGACCAAGATCCGGCAGAAGGTATCCGGCACCATGCGCACCGAAAAAGGAGCCGAAAACTTCGCGGACCTCCGGTCCTACCTACAGACCACTGCCAAACACGGTATCCAAGCACTCGCCGCGCTCACCCAGCTGACCAGCAGAAACCCCTGGCTCCCCGGCTACCCCTGACCAGTTACAGCGCTGAAACACTTTCCGTCCGGATCATTCAACGCCAATGGGGCCTGGCTGGCGTGCGCGGTGATGGCCTACAACCTGTCCCGAGCGGCCGGCGTGCTCGCCGGCGGGAAACTGGGCAAGGCCCGCACCGCCACCATCCGGACCAAACTGATCAACATT
>JBBRVZ010000259.1:0-2084 GCA_038246445.1 Mycobacteriales bacterium | reverse complement strand
GTGCGTGCGTACTGGCACTGAAATGCGGTACGCACTTCTGCGCGGGGTGGGACACTGACCCGATGTCAGTGCTCGCCGGTCGGGAAACGGAGATTGCCGCCATCGATCTTGCGGTAGCCGAAGTTCGCGGCGGCCACGGGGGGCTGATCGTCGTCACCGGTGAGCCGGGAATCGGCAAGACCAGACTGGCCCAGGAGGCGATGAGACGGGCTGAATGCGCTGGCATGCTCACGGCTCGCGGCTACGCCCTGGACGATCCGGGCGCTCCACCGTTGTGGCCATGGCGCCGGGTCGGCCGCGATATCCAAGGCGTTGGCCAGGTACTTGTCGGGTCAGCCGATATCGGTAGTGACGCGGCCGCCCGGTTCGGTCTGTTCGAGGCCATCGCTGCCGCGATCGTGACCGCCGCGAACGGTCGCGGACTCACTGTGCTCCTCGAAGACATGCATTGGGCGGACCCGCCATCAATCCAGCTGGTGCGCCACCTGATGGCCGACCTCTCGACCAAACCGATTCTGTTGGTCCTGACTGCCCGTGACCGCGAGCTGGGGGCCGCCTGGTCAGCGGCCTACCCCGAACTGGTTCGCGGTACCGGCAGCAGGTCGCTGACGCTGTGCGGACTGTCGGCGCCGGCGGTGACCCAATGGCTCCGGTCCACTCCAGATCGTGAGGACTGGGCACCGTATGCCGAGCAGCTTCGCCTTCTCTGTAACGGCAATCCGCTCTACCTCGGTATTCTGACGTCCGACCCGCCCGGCGCCGACGGCGCTCGGGTTCTTGATCAGGTGGCGGCCCGGCGTGCTGACCTGCGCGCTGTCGTGCTGGCGAATGTCGCGGCGTTGTCGCCACCGTGCCGCCGTGCGCTCGAGGCAGCAGCCCTGCTTGGTGAGCGCATCTCGATCCAGTTGTTGGCGGAGGTCACCGATACGTCGATGACCGAAATGTCGGCGCTGGTGGCGGAGGCAGTGACCGCCGATGTCCTGCGGGACACCGACTCCGGCCCGGCCTTCGCCCACGCGCTGGTACGCGACAGCGTCGCGGCCGCCATTCCGCTGGATCGACGTGCCCATCTGGCTGCCGGTGACCGAAGCTGTGCTCCGGGCGAGACTGCTGGCGCAGCAGGCGGTCGCAGCAGCGGAATCGGGTGGTGGCCATCGGGCGGCCGAACTCGCTGCAGAAGCCGTCACAGCAGCTGAGGAGTCCGGAGATGGAACAGCCGAACTCGAGGCGCTGGCGGCACGTCACTTGTCGATCACCGTGCCGGAGACGGTCGACGAGCGCGAACGAATCGCCCGTCGGGCAATCGACCTGGGACGCAGCGCGGCCGAGCCGATGGCGGCCCTCTGGGGACATCTCTGGCTGATCGACGTTCATTTTCAACGCGGTGAACTGGAACGGATTGATGACGAATTGGGCGAGATCGATCTCATCGCCGCCCGCCGGCGGTTTCCCCTGGCCCGCTGGCACAGCCAGCGCATTCGAGCCGCCAGGGCGGCCCTTCAGGGCGATTTCGAGCTGGCCGACCGAATCAATAGCCAGTCGCTGGTATTGGCGCTTCGCATGGACGACATTTCGATGGTGGGTGTTGCGCACGCCCTCACCGTGGCCCTCGCCGTGGTTCGCGGCGACTCGTCACGAGTCGGGCCCGAGATACTGGAGATGTTCCGCAGTGGGCCGCCATTGCCGTTGCTCCGCGCGCTGGACGCAGACGCGGCAGAGCGTGTGTACCAGAAGCTGCTGCCCAGCGCCGGGTATTACGACGGAGACGGATCCGGCGTTATTTTCACCGCTGGATCCAACGCCCGAGCGATCGGTGAGCTTGCCCTCGTCGCGGGCCGGGTCGACACGGCTGTCGGGCTTTTCGCGGATGCGGTGATCGCCAACAAGCGCATCGGGGCAAGACCTTTCGTCGCCCTGAGCAGACTCGGCTGGGCGCGGGCGCTGCGCCGCCGGGCCACCGACCCCGCCTTGAGTGCATTACGGACGCCTGGCGATCTGCTGTTGGCGGCCGAGTTGTCCCGGCAGGCGGCCGCGGACTTCCGTCGGCTTGACATGCCCGGTCAGTTGCGGACGGCGGATCAACT
>JBBRVZ010000258.1:0-2089 GCA_038246445.1 Mycobacteriales bacterium | reverse complement strand
AGGCGCCGGCACCAGGTGTTGCAGTCGTCGCAGCGGTGGGTGCCGAGGTAGCGGGTCTGGCATTGCGGGCATTCGTAGACGGTGTCGATCTTGGCGGGCTGGGTGGGGCGGGGTGCTGCCCGCCGGCGGCGCCAGGCGGATTGGCGGCAGGCGTCGGAGCACCACCGGCGGCGTCCGACGGCGGTGAAGTCGGCGCCGCACTGCCCGCGCACTGTCGTCGCGGTATCGTTACGCACGCCGGTCACGGGGAGGTCCGGCCCGCGCACCGTCGTTGCGGTAGCGTTACGCACGCCGGTCACGGGGGTGTCCTGTCTGCGTGGGGTGGCCGGCGGGTCGTTGTGAGATGCCAGGCAGGTCAGGATGTTTCATGCGACCATGACCTCACTGTCCTGGTCGGTGGGTCGTTCGACGAGTTTGCCTTTGCGGAAGGTGGCGCCGGCTCGGACGAGGGCGACCAGGTGCGGCGCGTTGACGGCGCGCCAGCGACCCTGAGCTGCCTCAATGAGTTTGAACGCCATCGCCAGCCCGGCCGCGCGGGAGCCGGGGCCTTTGGTGACCTTCGTCCGGAGCCGCACGGTGGAGAATGTCGACTCGATCGGGTTCGTGGTGCGCAGGTGGATCCAGTGCTCGGCGGGGTAGTTGTAGAACTCCAGCAGCACGTCGACCTCGCTGGTGATCTTCTCCACCGCCTTCGGGAACTTGGTGCCGTAGTCGTTCTTGAACGCCTTCACCGCGACCCTGGCGTGGTCGATGTCCTCGGCGTTGTAGATTTCCTGCATCGCCTTGATCGCCCCGGGGTGCGCCGACTTCGGCAGCGCGGCAAGCACATTCGCCGACTTGTGAAACCAGCACCGCTGCTCCCGGGTCTCGGGGAACACATCCCGCAGCGCCGCCCAGAAGCCGAGTGCGCCGTCACCCATCGCCAGCACCGGCGCCCGCATCCCGCGCCGTTTGGCATCGCGGAGCAGACCGGCCCAGGACTCGGTGGACTCCCGGTACCCGTCGGTCAACGCGACGAGCTCCTTCCGGCCGTCGGCGCGGACCCCGATCATCACCAGCAGACACAGCTTCTCCTGCTCCAGGCGGACCTTCAGGTGGATCCCGTCCACCCACATATAGACGAAGTCCACCTGCGAAAGGTCCCGCTTCCCGAAGGTTTTCGCCTCCTCCTGCCACTGCCTGGTCAGCCGTGTCACCGTCGCTGCCGACAGACCGGCCCCCGTGCCCAGGAACTGCTCCAACGCCGGCGCGAAGTCCAACGAGGACAACCCGTGCAGATACAGCAACGGCAACACCTCCGCCACCTTCGGCGACTTCCGCGACCACGCCGGCAGGATCTTCGACGAGAAACGATGCCGCTCGCCACTTTCCGGGTTGATCCGCTTGTCGTTCACCCGCGGCGCCGTCACCGTCACCGCACCGGCCCCGGTGACCACATCCCGCTGCTCGTGGTAGCCGTTGCGGACCACCATCCGGTGCCCGTCCGCGTCGAGCACGTCGGCGAACTGCTCGACGTACACGGCGACCTCGGCCTGCAACGCCGCCGCCAGCATCTGCCGGGCACCGTCTCGGACCAACTCATCCAACAACGACCCCGACGAACCAGCCGCGGACTTCTCCGATCCTTCCTGAGCAACTACCGTGAGCACGGGCGTACCTTCCCGACCGGCGTTGGCACGCCGGCCTTGCTTGAGGAACCTGACGGGACATCGGGAAGGTACGCCCTCCAGGCGCCTCAACCCGAGATTTCACATCCACAGGTTCCAAGCATTCCTCCTGTTTGTGCAGTGTGCTGATCACCAGTGCCAGCGCGAAGGCCCAGGTCAAGACGCTCCGCATGCAACTCTTGAATGAGTAGAGAAAGTCCTCACGAGCCGGCGGACCACAGGGGGACCACAGGTTGCCTGAACCAAGACACTCCCCCTTGCCGCTCCGCTACCCTCGCCTCGTGCGCGCTGACTGAGACGATGCGCCCCCCCTTTGCGCATCTACGGTGAGCGAACGCTACAGGACAGCCCGTCGGTTCACGCCTTGTGCGCGCCGATGTTGGCCCACCGGCGGTAACCTAACCGATTGAGAACCATGTAGT
>JBBRVZ010000257.1:0-2095 GCA_038246445.1 Mycobacteriales bacterium | reverse complement strand
GTGATGTAACGGACCCGGCGGCCTTGTTCGGCGGCGGTGGTGCCGAGCGCGATGAGCAGGTGAGTTTTCCCGGTGCCGGAGTCGCCGAGCAGGATCAACGGTTCGCCCTTGTCGATCCAGACCCCGGAGGCCAAATGCGCCAAGGTGGCCGGCGGCAGGTCGGGCAGGGCTTGAATGTTGAAGTCGGATAGGCGTTTGGTGCGAGGGAACTTGGCTTCCTTCACCCGGCGCAGTTGCCGTCGAGCGTCACGTTCGTCGCATTCAGCTAGCAGTATCTCGGCGAGGAAAGCCTTGTGGGACAACCGTTGTTTCGCGGCGGCCTCAGCCAGACGGACCGCTTCAGCGCGGACGGTGGGCAGCATCAGGGTGCGGCACGCCGTAGCGATCGCGGCCTCAGCGGCGGCGTCGGGCAGCGCGGTGACCGCTGGCGCGGTCTTGGTGGCGGTCATGCGCTGGCCTGCCCGAGCAGGTCGTCATAGCCGGTCAGGCCCGGTGCGGGGCGGGTCACGGCCGCGGCGGGGCCGGCGGTCACTGGCAGCGGGACCAGGGCCGGGGGTGGGGACCCGGGCGGGGTCATCGCCAGACGGGCTTCGACCGCGACCAGGTCTGGGTCGAACCGCCCGGTGCTGATCGCGGCGTGCATCCCGGCCAGGACCGCCGCAGCGGGCAGGGTGCGGTGCAGCAGCAGCACCCCGATCAGCGCCCGGGTCCCAGCACCGTCACCGAGGCGGGTGCGGGCAGCGACCCAGAACCGTTGATGGGTCCCGGTGAACACGCCGCTGGCCCGCGCCCCGGCCAGCGCCGTCGACCCGGACAGGGCCCCCGGTTTCCGGGTCAACACCTCCAGGTAATGATCCAGGATCAGATCCTCACTGCCCTTATGTAACGACCGGGTGTGCTCGGCGACGACCTGCCCGGCCACGACCGCGCGGACCGTGCACGCACCCAGACGGACCTCGATCCGGGCCCCGGCATACCGGACCGGCACCGAGTAGTACGACTGCCGCACACACACCCGGGCCTTGCCGTCGACCCGGCACGACAGACTCGCTGCGACGTCGAACGTCGTGTCCGGTAACGGATTCAGCAGGGGTAACTCCCGGGCCGCGGCAGCCCCCACCGTCTCGGCGCGGGCGCCGATCCGGCGGGCGTCATCACGGGCATCAGCCGCGGCCAGGACCACGTTCAACGCCGCCAGGGACTCCACCTGCGGGACCGGGGTCAAATGCCGACGCCGGAACCGGCCGATCTCACCCTCCACCCCGCCCTTCTCATGCGCGCCCTCGATCCCCGGCGCGCAAAAAAACGAGTCATACCCGTAATGAGACCGCAACGCGATGAACCGTGGATGCTCAAACCTCGCACGCCCCAACGCAACCCGGATCACCGCCGGTTTCAGATTGTCATACCGAATCATCCCGACCGGCACCCCACCGAATGCCTCAAACGCCCGGACATGACCATCCAGAAACGACTCCTGTGTTTGATTCGCATACGCGACATGAACCGCCTTACCCGAATGCGACAGTCGCAGGCAGAACATGAACAGTTTCATCGTCACCCCCGCGATAACCGCGGTGAACTCCCCGAAATCAACCTCAGCCTCCTGCGCCACCGGATGCGTCTGCGGCACCATCACCACCTGCTTGCCACCCGAAATCTCCACCCGTAACCGGGCCACCAGATGACGCACCGTGGACTCCGCCACCACCACCCCGTGCTCCTCCATCAACCGCTGCCACACCCGCCGCGCGGTATGCCGCTGCTTCCTCGGCGCCGTCAAATCCGCGACCAGCCACCCCCGCACCGTCGCCTCCCACGGGCCCACCACCGGCGCCACCCGCCTCGGCTGTTTCCGCGCCGGAGGCACCGCATCCATCAACGCGTCACGCACCGTGCGCCGATGCACTCGATGCCTACTCGCCAACGCGCGAATTGACAGCCCCACATCTCGGCGGTCACGTCGGATACTTTCGAACTGCTCCACTCTCGATCTCTCCTTCACCCCTGCACCTCTCGTAGTCGCCTTGGCAGACGACCCGAAAGTACGGGGACTGGTAGGTCGAGGGTGGGGCCACTTCAAACCAGCACTAGC
>JBBRVZ010000256.1:0-2174 GCA_038246445.1 Mycobacteriales bacterium | reverse complement strand
GCCGGACCGGTCGGGATGCTGGCGGCCCGGACCGCGGTGGGCACCGCCCGCGGCTCGTTCCTGCGCGGGTGGCGGCTGGTGGCGATCGACGGGTTCGAGGTCGACCTGCCCGACAGCGCCGAGAACGCCGCCGAGTTCGGGTACGCCGGGTCCGGCACGAACCGGTCCGCGTTTCCCAAGGCCCGGGTCGTCGCAGTGGCCGAATGCGGCACCCACGCGTTCCTGACCGCCGAGATCGACGCCTACCGCGTCGGGGAACGCACCCTGGCGCAACGGCTGTACCCGCGGCTGCGTCGCGACGAGTTGCTGGTCGCGGACCGCGGCTTCTACTCCTACAAGGCGTGGGACACCGCGGCCGCGACCGGCGCCGCCCTGCTCTGGCGGGCCCCCACCCAGCTCGCACTACCGGTGGTCCGGGTGCTGCCCGACGGCACCTACCTGTCCGTGGTCATGGACCCGGCGATCCGCGGCGCCCGCCGCGAGAAGATCCTGACCGCGGCGAAGGACGGTGATGACCTGACCGACCACCCCGACGCCCAGGACGAGAAAGGCTGGCCATTGGCACGCATCGTCCGGGTCGTCGAGTACACCGTGCCCGACCGGGTCGGCAACGGCGCCGGCGACCTGATCGTGCTGCTCACCACCGTCACCGACCCCGCCGACGCGAAGGCCGACGAACTGGCCGTCGCGTACCACGAAAGATGGGAACAGGAAACCGGGAACGACCAGCTCAAGACACATCTCCGTGGCCCCGGGAAGGTCCTGCGGTCACGACTGCCCGACCTGGTCCACCAGGAGATCTACGCCTACCTGATCGTGCACCACGCGATCTGCGCGCTCATCGCGAAAGCATCCGCCGCCGCAGACCTGGACCCCGACCGCATCTCGTTCGCCAAGACCCTGCGTCTGATCCGCCGCTCCGCCACCGGGACGGCGGACATTCCCCCCTGAGGACTGGGCAGCCAAACTCCCCGACCACCTCACCGACATCGCCGAGCTGCTCATCCCCGACCGCACCGAACGCACCTGCCCGCGAGCAGTGAAACGCGCCCGCCACAACAACTACCGCGTCAAGAAACCCGGCGAACCCGCCAGCATCCGCCACACCCGGGCGGCAACGATCATGCTGCACAGCCTCAACCCCCGCGCAGCATGATCAACTTACGCTACGCGGCATTGGGCCTGTACTACCACCTGTACGTGTTGATCGACATTTTTTCCCGGTACAATCCGGGGTGGTTCGTGTCCACGATCGAGGAATCACAACTGGCGGCGGATTTCCTCGCCGACGCGATCGCCCGTAACGGGGCGGCGCCGCACACGGTCCATGCGGATCGTGGCACGTCGATGACGTCGAAAACGGTGGCGCTGTTTCTGGCCGATCTGGGCGTCATCAGAACGCATTCCCGGCCGCGGGTGTCAAACGACAATCCCTACTCCGAGGCCCAGTACCGTACGCTGAAGTATTTGCCGGACTTTCCCGATCATTTTACCTCATTGTCCCACGCCAAGCAATTCCTGGTCGAGTTCTTCTATCAGTACAATTACGTTCATCGCCATTCGGGGATTGGATGGCACACGCCGTCATCGGTGCATTTCGGGACTTCCGACGCGATCGACGAGGCCCGGCAGCAGACCCTGACGGCGGCCTACCATGCCAACCCAGCGCGGTTCGGTCGTCGGCCCCATCCGCCGAGGATGCCGACCCAGGCCTGGATCAACCAGCCCGAGGATCAACCCAAATAAACTCAACACTCGTGTCCCGCTTGACTTGACAGATAGCGCGGCGGTTCAGTTGGAGAGCTGGACAAACCGTGGGAGGCACCGTGCCCGGGGCCATCCGCCCGCAGCGCGAGGCGAGGATGGGCGCCATGCCCGACACCATGCAGCCCGCACCCTTCCCGAGCGTGTACCAGCTGCGGGTGGTGGTGCGCGGCGTCAGTCCGCTGATCTGGCGGCGGCTGCTGATCCCCGCCGACACGACGATCGCCGGTCTGCACGCTGTGCTGCCAGATCGCCTTCGGCTGGACGGGTACGCACCTGCACCGGTTCGTCGTCCAGGGTCGCGAGGGCGGATTTCAGCGGTCGTCGCAACAATCGGTCAATTTGTGGTCGCGAGAAGCATAGCGAGACGGTCGGCTGGGGTGACCCAATTCAGGGTCTTTCGTGGCCTG
>JBBRVZ010000255.1:0-2183 GCA_038246445.1 Mycobacteriales bacterium | reverse complement strand
GTGGCTCTACCGGCGCGCCGTCGATCAGGCCGTGACAATCGACCGGGAGTTGCTGGTCCGCCCGGCGGCACAGCAGACCACCCTCGGGCACGCGTTGAACCTGCTCGCCGGCGCAGCCATGCGGTTCCGCGAATCCTTCGGCCGCAGCGACCCGGTCTGGGCGCTGATCGGCTTCTTCGCTCACGGGCGGCTCTTGGCCGCTCCGCGGCCGCCGCTGCGCAGCTGAAAATCGGTTCCGCCGGGGCACTGCCACGCCCTGCGCGACCCATCACCATGCAGACGACACCCGCGTTACGCATGCCCGACGACCGTCACCCTACCGACCAAGCCGTCACGCTGCCGAAGAAACAGCGAAAATCGATCTGCATCCTCGACGAAGCCGTCGTCGGCAAGATCAGCGACGGTCAACAGGCGGTGCGGCACACATGCAGTACCGCTTCCTCTCCTTCACCGTCTGCTCCACCGCTGCGGCGGGGCGTCACGGCGCTTTGCCGGCGCAGCACCCCCATCACCGCGCGCCGGCCGCCGCCGTCAGGTGCGGTGTCCCACGCGGACAGCACCTCACGCCACCGCACGTACGCGCACGGCGGGCACGTCACCGGGTCACGGCCGAACGGCAACGCCTTCACCTGCCCCTGCGCTTCCTGATCGGTCTTCGAGGACCGCAACCGCACATGCAACCCATCGGCCTTATGCACAGGCACATCGGCCACGGTGAGGGCCACGAGCTCGCTGCGACGGCTCGCCCCGGCGAACCCCATCAACAACACCGCCATGTCCCGCCGAGCCGCCACCCCAGCCGGCCACCCGCCCGTCGAGCGGTCGATGGAGGTCATCAGCGCGCGGATGTCTTCCAAGAGCAGCGGTGTCCGCCGGGTCGGTGGGGTGGATCGGATGCGGCGGATCCCGGACAGTGCCCGCCTCACCACCTTGGACCGCCCCGGTGCGTCCAGCCCGGCAGCGGTATGGAACTGGTTGATGCTCGACACCCACCGGGTCAGGGTGGCCGGTGCGTACCGCCACCGCCCGACCCCGGTCATCTCCGCCGCCGCCTCTGTCACGTAATGCGCCACCACCAACGCATCCGCCGGCAACGCAGGAAACCCGCGGTCGGCCGCCCAGCCGGTGAACCTGGCCCAGTCCGACCGGTACGCCGCCTTCGTGTTCACCGCGGTTGAGGCCTCCACCGCCGCCAACACATCCGCCAGCGCCTGCTCCGACAGCACCTGCGGTGGGGCGGCTCCCCCGTTAGTCGAGGCACCGAGTTCGGCGGCGGTCAGCTCCGCCAACCGCGCCAACCGCACACTCGGCAACACCACCTGCGATGCGGGCACTTGCGGTGCGGCAGCTGAACCTTGCGCTGGGATCTCGACGACCATGCTCTGGTCGCCTGGCGTTTCAGGGAGGCGAGCTGGGCTCTCGGCCGCCGCCGGTTCTGCCGTTACAACGTCGATATCGCCCGACGGCGGCAGAAGGGCCCTGTACACCGCGGGTGCTGAGCGGTCCGGATCGGCGGTCACGAGGTGTCCAGCACCATGTGCATGCCGGCGCCGTACCGGCCGATCACCTGGAAACCCGCCTGCTCCAACAGCCCGCGGGCCGGTGGGTCGGCGACCGCGATGACGGTCGGATCCGCCGGTGCCCGCAGCCGGACCTGGGTCGGCAACCAGTCCAGCACCCGGCCGCCCAATCCTTGGCTCTGGTAGCCGGGCCGGGTGGCCAGGTCCGCGATCGTGAAGTACCAGCCGCCGTCCCCGATCACCCGGCCCATCCCGACCACGTCGCCACCCGGGGCGCGGACCGAGCAAGAAGCCCAACTCCCCAGCAGTGCACCCACCGCCTGCTGGTCCGTCCTCTCCGGCCGCCCGGTCTCCGCCCGCAACTGCTGGTACTCGGCCAGCCGCGGCGGAACCGGCAGCAGCACGAACCCACCGGGCAGTCGTCCGCTCACCCGCCCACCCCTCATAGCCGACCGCGTCGCCGCGGCTCAGCGGCTCAGCGGCTCAGCGGCTCAGCGGCTCAGCGGCACAAGATCCCACCGTAGTGTCCCGTGCCAAGCAAGTTGGCACCTGTGCCGTGCTCCGGTGCCAAGTTTCTGGCACGGATCGAGCGCATTTTGTGCCGGCCATATTGGCACCGGGTGTCCCGCTCCCAGGGGCCACATGTTTCTTCGTCGCGGTGAT
>JBBRVZ010000254.1:0-2190 GCA_038246445.1 Mycobacteriales bacterium | reverse complement strand
TTGGCGGCCGCGATCAGCGCCTTGACCGCTTCCGGGTCGTCCTGCACCTCGGCCACCACGGCTGCCTGGGTCAGGTCGAGCCAGTCGTACCGGGCGGCCGCGTGCCGGGCCATCTCCGAACCGATGACCGTGAGCGCGGCGTTCACCGTGGCGCGGGGTGTCTTGGTGCGCTTGGCGATCTGCGCGGCCGACACCCCGAATGCTGATAGTTGCCCGATCACGTCGGCCTGTTCGGCGTTGCTCAGCCCGGCTCGGTGCTGGTTCTCGGCCCATTGGGTGACCAGCCGCTCGACCTGGGCGGTGTCCTCGGTGCTTTCGGCGGCGACGATCAGCACCGGCACGGTCGGTAGGTCGGCCTGGATCGCGGCCAGCGTCCGGCGGTGCCCGTACCGGACCCGGATCTGACCCTCGGCGGTCCGGACGGCGACGATCGGCTGTAACACGCCCACGTCCCGGATCGAGGCGATCAGGTCCTTGTCGGCGGTGGTGCTGTGCCGCACGTTCACGTCGATCAGCAGCGAGCGGGGGTCCAGCTGCGGGGTGGTGCTCAGTTCATGCGTCATTGTTGGGTGACACTCGTTCGGTGGAGACATTAACTCTGCTAGGTCTGTTGTAGGCATTAGTTCTAGTCAGGCAAATGATGTCTCCGGTAGTGCGTGCCGACCTGTACCAGCAGGGTCATGGTTGCCGGGTAGCAGATGTTCTTGCCGGGTATTTCGGCGTACTGGACGACGACGTGTGCCGGGACGCCTTCGAGGCGGTGCAGCACCACCCGGCAGGGTGGGACACCGTTGTCGGGGATGACCAGATCGCCGATGCGAAGGTTCATTGCCGGCACGTACTCAACGATCATGGGTGGCGCTTCTTTCGTTGTAGACGGGGGCGGTGGCGCGGGAGCCCTGGCGTTCGGGGCTCCCGCACTCCGGGTTGTGGTCAGAACGGCGGCTCGTCGCCGATGGGGGGCTCCTCGGCCGGTTGCGCCTGTCCGACGCTCCGGTTGGGCTTGGCGACCGTTGCGGTCGCGTACCGCAGGGACGGGCCGATCTCGTCGGCCTCCAACTCGATCACGGTGCGCTTGTCGCCGTCCTTGGTCTCGAACGAGCGCTGCCGCAGCCGCCCGGTCACGATGACCCGCGCGCCCTTGGTCAGGGACTCGGCGACGTTCTCGGCGGGTTGCCGCCACAGGCCGCACCGCAGGAACAACGCCGGCCCGTCCTCCCACTCGCCGCTGTTGCGGTTAAACGTGCGCGGGGTCGATGCCACGGTGAAATGTGCGACCGCCGAACCGGAGGCGGTGAACCGCAACTCCGGGTCCGCCGTCAGATTGCCGATCACCGTGATGACTGTCTCTCCGGCCATGTCTGCTCCTCGGGTTTTCCACCGGCCAGCTCGTCCGGCCTGTGTAGTTCTAGTGTAGTGATTAGTTCTAATAGAGTCTATAGTTTGCGGAGGTTTTAGAACTAATTGCTATTGCCGCGTCCATTTGGCCTGGTTGTTGCGGCCCGGTGGTCTTGGATGTGGTGGTAGGGCACAGTGTCGGTCCAGTTGCCGAGGCTGCTGGGGACGGTGACGGTCTTCTTGTTGACCCGGGCGACTTCGTACCACTGGCCTCGGATTTTGACGGCATCGCCTTTGCTGATGGTGCCCGGTCCATGCCCGGTGGTCTCTCCCGCGCTGATTTGTTGGGTGCGGACGGTGTGCCAGTAGCTGAGTTGGTCGGTGACCACGGCCAGGTGTTCGGTGAGCTGGTCGCGGTGGGTGCCGGTCACGGCGGGGGTGGTCTCCACGTGCCGGGTGCCGTCGTTCATCACGGCGATGGTGCGGGTGTGCCCGTCCAGGGCGCGGGTGATCCGGTTTCGTTCGGCGGTCAGGGTGCCGATCCGGTTCGCGACGGTGACCGGGTTGTACTTCGCGCTGGTGCCGCTCGCGGCCACGGCGGCGCGGCGTTGGGTTTCCTCGGCCAGGGTCGCCGCCGCCGCTGTGGCGTCCATAGCGGCGTGCACGCGTTGCGCGTGCCTGCGCATCCGGCCTTCGCTGTGGTGCCCGATCAGGATGGGCTGACCAAACGGCACCCGGTCGGCGAGCTGGCGGGCGTGTTCGCGGGCTGCGTGCGCGGCTGCGGTGTGCCGCTCGGCCTTGGCGGTGAGCGCCTGCGCCCGGTCCTGCTGGTGTTCGGCGCGGTCTGCCTCG
>JBBRVZ010000253.1:0-2261 GCA_038246445.1 Mycobacteriales bacterium | reverse complement strand
CCGACCGTCGCGGTGGAGCGTGCTGACGACGGTTTGACGAAGAGCAGTGCGCCGTGGGCGAGCGAGAGAACGGCCAGGGCGGCGAAGAGGGGGCGCATGAGCGGGGAAAGGTCGTCAGCGCGGATGGGTGCGGCAAGCGAAATCGACACATCGGCGCACACTTCTCTGGGCGGCGCCTTTTTACGTCTCCTGCACCCGCTTTCCCAGCGGCGCAAACGACACCGCCGCCAACCGGAAGTGCGCCAACCCGAATGGGATGCCGATGATGGTCGCGCAGAGGCCGATCCCCGCCACGACGTGGCCGATCCAGAGCCAGATGCCGGCGAAGATCACCCAGAGCAGGTTCGCCAGGCCGGTGCCAACGATCTGTCGCTCACCGAGGTCCCTGATATCGACCAGCGTTCGTCCGAACGGCCAAGCGGCGAATCCCGCGATCCGCCAGGCCGCCACCGCGAACGGCAGACCCACCACCGAGATGGCCAGCAGACCGCCGACGAACAGCCATCCGAGGCCGGCAAAGAAACCGCCGCCGACGATGAACCAGGCGAGGTTGAGGAGGAGGGTCATGATTGAAGTCCGGAAAGCGTGGCCCGGCATGGTGTGGCGCCTGGTTACCTGACAGTACGTACCCGCAAGCACGGTTGATTCGGCCAACGGCCGTGCCTCGGAGTCCGGTAAGGGGGTAGCGGGTCGGTGTCCCGGCGCCTCGGCAGCGGTGCCATTGCCTTGTGTCGACCATACACTATTATCGTGTATGGCCGACACTAACTCGAATGGCGCGACGGCGATCCATCACCTGCTCCGGGTCGGTGTGGACGTCGTCGTCTTCACCATCCGCGACGACGCGCTGCATGTGCTGCTCGCCCCGGGCGCCGCCGACTGGTCACTGCCCACCGACCTCATCCGTCGAGACGAGACGGTCGACGCAACCGCCCGCCGTGCGCTGGCCGAGGCCGCCGGATCGGGGGACGTCTGGTTGGAGCAGCTCTACACCTTTGGCGACGTTCACCGCGTCCCGGGCGCCCGCCAGATCTCCGTGTCGCACTACGCCCTCGTCTCCGCCGACGTGCTTACCGCCACCGGTTCCCGGGCCGCCCGCTGGTGGCCGGTCTCCACCCTGCCGTTGCTGGTGCTCGACCACCGCCGCATCATCGATTACGCCCTCACCCGGCTCCGCAACAAGCTCGCCTACACCACCGTCGGCTTTCAGCTGCTGCCGGCGCGCTTCACCCTTTCCGAGCTGCAGCGCGTGTACGAGGTCATTCTCGGACGCGATCTCGACAAGCGGAATTTCCGCCGCAAGGTCGAACAGCTCGACATCGTGAAGCCGACCCGCGAACAGCGCGCCGCCGGCAGCGGCCGGCCGGCGCAGCTTTATCGCTTCGTGGCCACCGAGGCGCCCGAGGCCATCGGTGCTCCTGAACCCGCCATCTCCGCACAACCCGCCGTGCAGCTTGCCCGCATCAGCCCCGTACTCCGTCGCCGCGGACGCGTAGTTCCCGTCGCTCCTGCCACCGAAGGGCGTCGATGACCGTCGAGCGATTCAGCACCCGTGTGCTCGTCGTCGGCAGCGGCGTAGCCGGACTGTTCACCGCCTGGCGCTGCGCTGAGCAGGGGCCGGTGCTGCTCATGACCAAGCGCACCCTCCGCGATTCGAACACCATGTGGGCGCAGGGCGGCATCGCTGCCGCCCTTGGTGCCGGTGACAGCCCGGAACTCCATCGGCGCGACACACTCGCCGCCGGCGCTGCACTCTGCGACGTGAATGCGGTGGAGGTGCTGGTCACCGAAGGGCCCGATCGCGTCCGCGAGCTGGTGGAAGCGGGCGCGCGCTTCGATCTCAATGCCAGCGGCAACTTCAAGCTTGGCAAGGAAGCGGCGCACTCCCGCCGTCGGATCGTGCATGCGCAGGGCGACCAGACCGGTGCCGAAGTGTCGCGCACACTCATCGAACGCGTACAGGCATCACCGAGTGTGCAGGTGCTCGAGACGGCGCGCGTGCTCGACCTGATCCTGGTGCAGGGACGCTGCATTGGCGTGCGGGCGTCGGTGGAAGGCCGATCGGTGGAGGTGTTTGCCGAAACGGTGGTGATGGCGACAGGCGGCCTTGGCCAGGTGTATCGGCACACCACCAATCCCACGGTGGCCACCGGCGACGGTTTCGCGATTGCGCATCGCGCCGGTGCGCGCATGGCGGACATGGAGTTCGTGCAGTTCCATCCCACAGCGCTGGCGACTAGCGAGAACCCGCTGGCGCTGGT
>JBBRVZ010000252.1:0-2273 GCA_038246445.1 Mycobacteriales bacterium | reverse complement strand
GTCGTCATCGGCCGGTTGATCTCCCGGCCCGGATCGGTCAACGCCGGGATGGCGCTGGCCGCCGCGGTGGTGCTGGCCGCACTGTGCGCGGCGTCGGTGTTCCTGGTGGACGCCGCGTTCGGTGGACGGCGCGGCGAGCCGGGGATCGGGGGGTTCTGAGCATGCTCGAGATGCAAGGCGTGACCGTCAGCTATGCCGGAGTACCGGCGGTGGCCGGCGTCGACCTGCGGGTGCCGGACGGCACCGTCCTGGCACTGCTGGGTCCGTCGGGCTGCGGCAAGTCGACCTTGTTGCGCGCCATCGCGGGGCTGGAACCCGTTGCGCAGGGGGTGATCTCGTGGGATGGCGCGGATCTCGATGGAGTGCCGGTGCATCACCGCCGCTTCGGCCTGATGTTCCAGGACGGCGTGCTGTTCCCGCATCGCGACGTCGCCGGCAACATCGGTTACGGGCTGCGGCGTGCGGGCGTGACACGCGCCGAGACGTCGACCCGGGTGGACGAGCTGCTGGACCTGGTGGGGCTGTCCGGATACCGCCGACGCAGGGTCGCGACCCTCTCCGGCGGTGAGGCGCAACGGGTGGCGCTGGCCCGCGCGCTCGCCCCCCGCCCACGCCTGCTGCTGCTGGACGAGCCGCTGGCCGCGCTGGACACGTCGCTGCGCGAAAGGCTGCTCGCCGACCTCCGTACCGTGCTGCGGTCGACCGGCACAGCGGCCGTGTTCGTCACCCACGACCAGTCGGAGGCCTTCGCGATCGCCGACGACCTCGCGGTGATGCGGGAAGGAACGGTGCGGCAGGTGGGTGTGCCCAGGGAAATCTGGTCACGCCCGGCGGACGAGTGGGTGGCCCGGTTCGTCGGCTACACCACGGTTCTCGACACACGGGCAGCAGCGGTTCTCGGCGCCTTCCACCTTCAGGCTGCGCGTGGCGACCGGCTGGCGCTGCGGCCGGCGGCACTGGTCGTCGATCCGTCCGGCCCCATCCTCGGCGTCGCGGTCGCGGTGGCGGATGCACCGAACGGCGTCAAGATCACCGTGTCCCTCGACGGGGTCGGGACGGTGCAGGCCGTCGGCGCTACCGGGGTGGCGATCGGTGCGGGAGAGTCGGTCCGGCTCCGGCTGGATCCCGCCGGAACCGCGGTGCTCTCGGATCCGGTGGCTGTCGCTTTGGCGCCCGCGCCGGCTCACGCTCGCTGATCATGCGGCTCAGCACCGGTTTTCGGGCGTGTCGGCGGCGTGTCGCGTGCTGAGCTGCATGATCAACGCGAGAAAGAGGGGGTTTGACCAGTGACCGTGCTGCGGGCCAGTGCCGTGATCGACGCACCGACCGGCGCGGTGGTCCGGGCGCTGCGCCGAACAGATGTATGGACCAGGACCGCCCGGGCGATGGATGCCCGCGTCGACATCGCCCCGGCGCTGACCGATCCGCGCGCAGTGCTGGCGGCGGGGACCTGGATGCGGGTGCGACCGGCAGCCGACCGCCGCACCGACTCCTGGCTGCCGCCCCGCTCGCTGCTGCTCGAGGTCGGTCTCGAGGTCGGCAGGGACGGCGCGGCCCTGCCGACCCTGGATCTGGTAGCCGGGCCACTGACCGTGCTGCGGGTGAGCGTCGCGGTCGAGCCGACCCAGGAGGGGACCGAGGTCACCGTCGAGTGTGAGATTTCGGCGTCATCCCCTCTCGCCGCGCGCGCAGCCCGTCGCCGCGCCCTGCAGGCGGCGCGCGTCCTGCTGGGCATCACGGTGCTGGCCGCACGCGAACCGCTCGTGGTGGTCGCCGCCGCGCTCACCCACGGCGGGCGCGTCCTTGCCGCGCGCCGGACCCGTCCCCCCGAGCAGGCCGGTCAGTGGGAGTTCCCGGGCGGCAAGGTCCGGCCCGGCGAGACCGAACCCGCGGCGCTGGCCAGGGAACTGCTCGAAGAGCTCGGCGTGGTCGCGACCATTGATGCCCGAGTGGGTGATGACGTGGACCTGGGCGACAACGCCGTTCTGCGCTGTTATCACGCTGAAGTCGACACGGCCGACGTCCGTCCCAACGAGCACGATGCCGTCCGCTGGCTTCCGGCCGAGAAGTTGGCGGACGTGACATGGCTGCCCGCCGACACCGCTCTGCTTCCCGCGGTCCGGAACATGCTGAGCGGGACATAACGAAGAGAGCCGAATTTTTGCGGCCCTCGCAGCGGGAACCCCCAGCGTGGAGGGTCGCTGACGACGCCGTCGGCTCCCAGCACGAGTTCGAACGCCCCCGGTGGGTGGTCGGATCCCAGCTGATGACGC
>JBBRVZ010000251.1:0-2365 GCA_038246445.1 Mycobacteriales bacterium | reverse complement strand
CGCAGTGTGGGGTGTGCATTCTGATCCAGATCGACGCCAGCCGGGACCGACACCGCTCCTTCTTGATGCGTACCCACCGATGCTGGTTGAACGAGGGGAAGAATCAGGACTCGAAGCGCACTATTGCGAAGCCTGCGTTCGGCACATTCGCGCGCCCTCTGTACGGATCAGGGCTGCGGCAAAGTCAGGTGATCGTGTTGCTGACCTGCGGTGGGGTGCTGGGGCTGGCTTTTCGCTGGGCTTCCTGGTAGATGTTCGGTCGTGGCTGTGCCTGATGTTGGTGATGTGGTGGTGCGACCGATCCTGGCTGGGGAGGTGGCCCGGTTCAACGCGGAGCTGGATGCTCACCACTGGCTTGGGCATCGGCTGACCGGTCAGGTGTTGCGTTACGTCGCTGAGGCCGACGGGCGTTGGGTCGCGGTCCTCGGGTTCGGTTCGGCTGCGCTGAGCTGCGCGGCGCGGGACCGGTTCCTGGGGTGGAGCCGTGAGCAGCAGTACGCGCGGCTGATCCATGTCGCGAACAATCAGCGGTTCTGCGTGCTCCCGGACGGGCGGGTGCCCAACCTTGCCTCTGCGGTGCTGGCCCGCGCGTTGCGCCGGGTCAGTTCGGACTACCTGGCCGTGTACGGGCATCGGGTGGTGGCGGTGGAGACCTTCACCGACCCTGCCCGGCATACCGGCGCCTGCTACGCGGCCGCGAACTTCCACCCGGTCGGTTCCACCCTGGGGTACGGGCGCACCGCCGGGCGTTACATCCATCACGGCAACCCGAAGCGGGTGTGGATGTATCTGCTGCACCGGCATGCGCCCGCGATCCTGTCGGCCGCCTTCGACCATCCGCTGCTCACCCGCGAGGAGCACCACATGATCGACTTGAACGTGTTGCCGGTCAGCGGGGTCGGTGGGCTGCGGGCAGCGTTGGAACCTCTGGCAGACCCGCGCGCCAAACGGGGGGTGCGTCACACGATCGCGGCCACCCTGACGATGGTCGCTGCTGCTGGGTTGTCCGGGTGCGGACGCAGTTTCCGCGCCGTCGGGGATTTCGTCGCGGACCTGCCCCAGGACGCGCTGGAACGCCTCGGTGCACGCTGGCACCCGGTCCTGCGCCGCTACATCGCCCCCGACGAGTCCACGATCCGCCGCCACGTCAAAATGATCGACGCTGACGCTGCCGACGCGCTGGTCGGGGCCTGGCTGCTGGGTCTGGTCGCGACCGGGCGGGTGGGCGCTGACCAGGCCGGCGCGGTACTTGCGGTCGCGGTGGACGGCAAGAACCTGAGAGGTTCCTGGCCGGAGGTGAAGTCCCGGCAGGTGAAACTGTTCTCCGCGCTGATCCACGGTGAAGGGGTCATCGTCGGACAGCGCAAAGTTCCCTCCGACACCAACGAGGTCACCCAGGTCCTGCCCCTGCTCGACGACCTCGCAGCAGCCCGCGCCGCAGCACCGAACGCACCCGAGGTGCCACCCGGGCAGGACCTGACCCGGGTCGTGCTCACCGCCGACGCACTGCACGTCCACCGGGACAACATGGCCGCCGTCACCGACCGCGGCGGGGAATACGTACTCACGGTGAAAGGCAACCAGCCCCATCTGCAACGCGACCTCGCCGCCTTGTTCGGCGACCCGGTCACCGACCCCGACCACCCCCCGCACCACACCACCTTCGACCGCGGCCACGGACGCATCGAAATCCGCTCCATCTGGTGCACCACCCAGGTCGCAGACCTGGACTTCCCCGGCGTCTACCAAGCCTTCCGCATCCACCGGCAAACCTTCGACCTCGCCGGAAACCCCACCCGCGCACCCGAAACCGTCCACGGCATCACCAGCCTCACCGCCTGGCAGGCCAACCCCGCAGACGTCCTCGCCCACAACCGCGGCCACTGGGAAGTGGAGAACCGCGAACACTACGTACGGGACCGCACCTTCGACGAAGACCGCTCCCAGGTCAGAACCGGCTCCTCACCACAATTCATGGCCACCGCCCGCAACATCGCGATCAGCCTCCTCCGACTCGTCGGCTGCCAGAACATCGCCCGCGGCCTGGAACACCTCTCCCGCCGCCTCGACCACGTCCTCACCCTCCTCGAAGCCTGAACCAGACGATCCAGAAAGGAGGTAGCAGCAAGAGCCGCCCCTACGCCGCGACTTTGCCGATCACCCTGGACAGTAACGTGGGCATTATCGGTGAGTCACTTCTATCGCGCTGTAATCAAACGGTTATAATTAATCTAGCCAATGCTAGCCTTGTCGACAACGAGTCAATCGCGCGCCAGATAGATGGTGGTCGCGTGACGGGCTACACGGTAGAGCGATCAGCCGAACTTCTTAAATCGCCCCTAGCCGGACTCGATGCCGTACACCT
>JBBRVZ010000250.1:0-2369 GCA_038246445.1 Mycobacteriales bacterium | reverse complement strand
GCGGTGGCCGCCGGCCGGTGCGATCCCGACCTGGTCGCGGTCGAGGCCCGGCGACACCTGGACAGCGCGCGGGCCGCCGCGGTGGTCCCGGACGTCCCGGCGGCGGCCGGGGTCGATGACCGGCCGGTACCCACGCTGGACGGGTACGACGACCTGCTCGAGGCCGGGGGATGACCGCGCGTCGCGGCCCGGCGGCCGCCGTCACCGCGCTGTCCGACCCCGCCGCGCAACTCCGGGTGGACGCCGCGTGCCGCACCCTCGCGCTGCCCACCGTCCGCGCCGAGGCCGGCCGGATCGCCGAGGCCGCCGCCCGGGAACGGTTGTCCCACGGCGCTTTCCTGGCCGAGGTGCTGACCGCGGAATGCGACGACCGGGACTCCCGCCGCCGGATCCGGCTGGTCCACGAGGCGAAGTTCCCGCGCAGCAAACGACTCGCCGACTTCGACCACACCGCGCTGCCCGACCTGCCCGCGGCCACCCTCGCCCAGCTCGCGGAGGGGGCCTGGATCACCGCCGGTGAACCCGTCGTGCTGCTCGGCGATTCCGGCACCGGGAAGACGCACCTGCTCATCGCGTTGGGCACCGCGGCCGCCGAAGCGGGCCGCCGGGTCCGCTACGTCACCACCGCGGCACTGGTCAACGAACTGGCCGAAGCCGCTGACAGCAAACAACTCTCACGGGTTGTCGGTCGCTACTCCCGCCTGGACCTGCTGTGCCTGGACGAGGTCGGCTACGTCAGTCTGGACGCCCACGGCGCGGAACTGCTGTTCCAGATCATCACTGCCCGGGAGGAACGCGCCTCGATCGCGTGCGCCTCCAACGCCCCGTTCAGCGAATGGGGCAAGACCTTCACCGACGCCCGGCTCGCCGCGGCCGTCGTTGACCGCCTCACCTTCAACGCCCACATCATCAACACCGGCACCAACTCCTACCGCCTCCGCACCACAAGGACCAACCGGAAGGCAGCCGCCACCCGACCCACCTGACGCCGACTGACGCCGGCCTCCCCCACCGGGGGGGCCGGACCCGGCCGGACCCCCGACCCGAAACCCCCGAGGGTTGGAGCCCCCCAATCAGACCAGCAACGGTGGGGGGCCAGATGGGTTGTCATTCTCAAACCACGTCGTGAACAACACGCACACACCCCCGAGAAAGGTTTCCCCACAATGACATCGGCCGACACATTCACCGACCGGACACCGACCGGCCCGGCACCGGACCCATCCCCGTCACGGGACGACCCCGGGACGACCCGCTGCCCGGTCTGCCGGCGGTGCTACACCCCGGTCGGGCGCCAGCTGTACTGCAGCACCGCCTGCCGCAAGACCGCGTTCCGCCGCCGGCACCAGCAACTCGGCCCGGCGGTCACCGTCCCGGCCGCCCGGCCCCGCCGCGAGATCACCGTCTACGAATGCCCCGACTGCGGCGACCGGTACCTCGGCGAGCAACGCTGCGAGAGCTGCGGCACCTTCGCCCGCCGGGTCGGCATCGGCGGCGCCTGCCCAAATTGTGACGGGCCCGTGGCAATTTCCGACCTGCTAGACCAGGCGGTGGTCACCATCACCAACAAATAGCCAACCCCGGGCGGCTACCGCAAAAGCCAAACACAGCTTGCCCTTTGCACAGTACCGGCGGTCCGCGCCGCGCGCTACCCGGGGGGACGCCCCCTCCAACGTCAAGGGTCGCTCCGCGATCGGCAGCGCGACGGCCTCAGCACTCCCGCCGGCTGGGCGTGACATCCAAACGCTGGCCGGAACGAAATGGAGACACGCGATGCGATGGCTCGTGGCGAGCCTTCAAGCAGAGAGGTCGTGGACAAACATCTTGCTGTCCGGGACGTTCCTGCCCCACGCGGTGTTCTCGGGCGGTTGGTGCTGGCCTCCCGTTCGGGACCGGGGTCTTCCGAGCGGGGGCGAACCCTGGCGCAGTTTCGTTACACCCTCGCCGATTTCGTGTCACGACATGCCACCCCAGGCGGCAGCTGCCCGAGCCGATCTGTGGACGAACATCCCTCTCCTACCCACGTCCGCACCTCTTCACCCGGACCAGCCCCGTTGGAACGGAGCCGCCACACGACCCCACCTGACGCCGCCCCCCACCGGGCCGGACCCCGACCCAAAAAACCGAGGGTGGGGCCAAATCAGACCAGCACGGTGGGGCCAGATGGGGTTGTCATTCTCACACAACACCCGCGGATCCCTAAACCGACCCACATTCATGCCGGGAGGTGTCCCGTGCCATTTGACTTGGCGTGTTGCCACTGAAGTTGATCCCGTTAGGGGTGTCTTGCCACTATTGTTGGCCCCGGTCGGTTGGCGTCGAACGATCTTGGGGTTGCGGTGGTGCAGGCGGTTTCGGCACTAGATGAT
>JBBRVZ010000249.1:0-2386 GCA_038246445.1 Mycobacteriales bacterium | reverse complement strand
CGAACGCCAGGAATGGGATGAACCGGTCCCAAGCGTTCTCCCACGACGCGACCGCGGCCGGGTACTTCTTGCCCAGGGTGGAGTCGGCGAACGTGGTCAACGCCATCAGGGCGGCGTCGTCGTCGGCGGCGGTGTAGATGGGGCGCAGCATCGCCGCGACGGCCTTGCGGTCGGTGTAAGACACGAACCGCATTGAGGCCCGAATGAGATGCACCTTATGCCGACATCGGCATAAGGTGCATTATGCCGATGTCCGGGTTATGCCGATAAGGTCTCCGGAGTGGCTGGGGGGCAGGGGTTTGGTGCTGGCGAGGGCGGCATAATCCTGCGGGGTTGGTCGACGCTTGAGTCTCCGTCGTGGAGAGGAGAGCGTCATGGTCAAGGTGTTGTCGTCGGTGGTGCGGGGGCCGCTGGAGTCGCATGTCGCTGGGTTCGCCGATGCGCTGCTGGCGCGGGGGTATACGGGGTCTTCGGCTGTGCAGCAGGTGTGTTTCATCGCGCATTTGGATCGCTGGATGAGTGTGGAGGGCATCGGGCTGGACGGTTTGAGCGGGCCGGTGCTGGATCGGTATCTGGCTCAGCGTCGTGCGGGCGGGTATCGGGAGTACCGGTCGGTGAAGGCGCTGCGGCCGTTGCTGGACCATCTGGCACCGTTGGGTGTGCTGCCGGTCCCCCCGAGGGTTGCGCCTGGCCCGGTGGAGGATCTGCTCGGCCGGTTCTGGGGGTACCTGGTCGGGGAGCGTGGCCTGACGGTGGGGACGGCACGCGGCTACGTGGACTGCGTGCGGCCGTTTGTTGCTAGTCGGCTGCGGGGCGTCGTGCTCGATCTGGCTGGGGTCACCGCTGCCGATGTCACGGGGTTCGTCTTGGTCGCCTGCCCGGGCCGGGCGGTGGGGTCGGCGAAGCTGATCGTCTGCGGGTTGCGGTCGTTGCTGGGCTGGCTGCACCTGAGCGGACAGATCCCGGTGCCGTTGGCGGCAGCGGTGCCGTCGGTGGCGGGCTGGCGGCTGTCCGGCCTGCCGAAGGGTCTGGAGCCGGAGGAGCTGCGACGGCTGTTGGCCGCGCCGGACCGGGGGACCGCGACCGGACGGCGGGACTACGCGGTCCTGCTGCTGCTGTCCCGGCTGGGTTTGCGCGCCGGTGAGGTCGCGCGCTTGGGGTTGGACGACATCGATTGGCGCCGCGGCGAGTTCACGGTCCTCGGCAAAGGCAACCGGGGCGAACGCCTCCCGCTGCCGGGCGAGGTGGGTGCCGCGATCGCGGGGTATCTGCGCCGCGGTCGGCCGGGCACCGCTGAAGGCCGCAGCGTCTTCGTCCGGGTCCATGCACCGCACCGGGAGTTGACCGCTGGTGGGGTGACGATGGTCGTGTTCGACGCCGCGCAACGCGCCGGGCTGGGCCGCATCCACGCGCACCGGCTGCGGCACACCGCCGCCACCGCGATGCTGCGCGCCGGAAGCCCGCTGTCCGAGGTTGGACAGGTCCTGCGACACCGGTCGGCGCTGTCGACCGCGATCTACGCCAAGGTCGACGCTGGCGCCTTAACTGTGTTGGCCCGCCCCTGGCCCGTCACTGCTGCCGGCGGTGTGTCATGACCGCCTCGATGTCAGGCCCGATGTCAGGTCCGATGCCGGGCCTGGTGACGGGACCGTTGCGGGAACGGGTGGTCGACTACCTCGCGCTGCGCCGGGCGCTGGGCTACCGGCTGGCCCGACCGGAGAAACTCCTGAATCAGTTCCTGGACCACCTCGAACGGGCCGGGCAGTCCAACGTCACCGTCGCGGCGGCGTTGGACTGGGCTCGGCTTCCCGCCAACGGCGACTCGAACTGGTGGGCCTACCGGCTGTCGACCGTGCGAGGTTTCGCCACCTACCTGCACGCCCTGGACCCGGTGCAGGAGGTTCCCGCGCCGGACTTGCTGCCGCAGCGACCGTTGCGGGCCACCCCGTACTTGTATTCCGACGTCGACGTCGCCGCGCTGATCACTGCGACCAGCATGTTGCGGACACCGTTGCGGCGGGCCACGTTCGCCACCCTGATCGGGCTGCTCGCGGTGACCGGGATCCGGGTCGGGGAGGCCATCGCCGTGGACCGGGCAGACGTCCACCTGCCCGACGACGAACACGCCACCGGGCAGTTGCTGGTGCGTTCGGGGAAGTTCGGCAAGACCCGCGAACTGGCCCTGCATCCCAGCACGGTCGCCGCGGTGCGCGACTACCAGCGGCTATGCGATCGGCTTGCCCCCTCGACCACGACGGCGGCGCTGTTGGTGTCCACCGCCGGGACCCGGCTGATCTACTGCAACGTCCACAACGCGTTCCACCGTCTCGTGCGCCGGGCCGGGCTTACCCCCCGATCACCGTCGTGCCGGCCCCGCATTCATGAT
>JBBRVZ010000248.1:0-2403 GCA_038246445.1 Mycobacteriales bacterium | reverse complement strand
CCCCAGGTCGTCGTCCGGGCCAACATGCATCGCCTCGGGATCGCTCTACGTCCGGAACATATGTCGCCGGCGTTGCTGCGGCTACGGGCCGCGGCCCGGGAAGACTTCCTGGCCCAGGTCGCGGCCGAGTACCGCGCCTGCGGTTCCACCTCCGAGGTGGCCAAACTGCACGGCTGCGCTACCAACACCGTGCTCCGCTGGCTCGCCCAAGCCGGGGTGACGGTGCCCGGCCGCGGCCACTGGACCCGCAAGAAGCCGGGGCGCCCGGAGAACGAGGCTCAGTAATCCGGGTGGGCAGTGTGTGACACGTGTTCCGTATTGCACCGACGAGTGGATCGTGAGCACCATCGAGTACACCACCGTGCCCAGATTCGTGATCATCTCCGCTATCGCGTGCCCACGGCCGCGGATCAGGAAACGCTGACGGATTGGCTGTCAGAAGCGGTCTCCCACGCCGAGCGTCGTCCTGAATCGTCTCATCGGAAACCACCACCTTGCTGGAAGCCGTCAGGGAACAATTCGATCTGGTGAAGATGCACCGGCGGCAAGCCTGCTAACACCGCTTCGCTGATTGTTGCGCCGTTCCGGGCGGCGTCTCGGACGGCCCGGGCCCGGCCGCGGGCACCGCGTCTGTCGGCGAGGGCGCCGCGCACAACGTCGCGGCGGTAGGCGTAGTCCTGTCCGTTGGCGCGGTGGTTGGATTCGCGCCAACAGCCGGGGTTCTGGCACAGCGGGTTATCACATTGGTGCGCCAGCAGCGGCACCTGCAGGAGTGCGTCAACACCGTGCAGGGCGGCGTAGCCGAAGCGGTGCGCGATGACCACATAGGTACGTCGCCGCATCGAACCGTCGGGCTGGGGGAGGTGTTCGTCGGCGATTTGGAACCGGCCGTGGCCTTTGCCGGAGATCGCCCCCGTCCACAACCAGCATTCGTCAGGGCGACCGGTCTTGACGTGCGACCGGTATCGATCGACCAGCTCGGGATCGGCGACGGCGAGTCGCAGGTGTTGCACCGTCTGTTCGCTCATCCGTGCCATGGCTCAGCGTCAGTCCGAAGCAGCGGCACCGCCGCCGGCGACTTCTGATGGCACGGCACCGCCGCCGGCGACTTCTGATGGCACTGCGGAGGCGGTGGTGTTTTCGGTGCGGGTTCGGCCGGTGGCGCGTGCGGATCTGCCACGCGCCGACGTGGAACGGGTTGCCTTCCGCGACCGGGTGCCTCGGCCTGTCGACCGGAGCTCGGCAACCGGGATGCCGGTGAACTCGGCCAGCTCGTCCAGACTCATCACAGCTTCGGACGCCTTGACCTGGGTGGCGATGGCCGCCTCCAGCTCAGCGAGCTCGGCCCGGACCTTGGTGCGCTGCTCGACAGCGGTAGCGATCGCTGCCGCGGCGTCCGCGCGGCTCTGGACGCGGGCGCGGTCGGCGGCCTCAACCCGCTTGCGGATTTCGTCTGCGGTCACCATTTGTGTTCCCCCTGATGAATTCTGTTGCCTAAGCCTATCGAACCCGACCTGCAAGTGGGCCGCGTTGAGGACCGCATGTCAACAGCATCCGGGCGCCGGAACGCGGGATCACGGACACCCAACCACACCGAGACAGGCGCCGGTCTTGCACCTGCCCGTGTCGCGTTGACGTTCCGATTTCATCGGCCCGCCGGACCCACTCTGCTAACACCGATCGCCGACTTCGTCGCTCATCTGATGGAACCAATCGACAGGCGCCGTCTCTATGCCCCGAATCCTTGTCCGGTCCGCGTAAAGGCTGCGAGCGATGGGGCCGTCCCTGGCGTGGCCCGCAAGGTAGATCCGCACGGTCCGACCGAATGTTGTCCAGATCAAGGCTGCACTTTCGACGTGGCGCCACGCTCATGTGACTACCGGCTTTCTGGCGATTCAGCGTCACGCAACTCCCCTCGATCGCCACTCGCAACCTCAGTCCAGACCTGGCAACCTTCACCTGGACAGGACAGCCCGAATCCTAACGTTCGAAGAGTCGAAACCAAGACCCACTGCCGGGCTGAATCACACCTCTTGCACTAGCAGTGAGCGAGTACCAGGACTGCTACTGTGCGTGCGTGACGATGACCATCCACAAGGTGAGCGCCGGGGATGGGTATGACTACCTGACGCGGCAGGTGGCGGTCGCCGATCAGGATCTCGCGAAGGGTCAGGACCTCGCGGCGTACTACACCGCTTCCGGTGAACCGCCGGGGATGTGGGCCGGGCAGGGTTGCCGGAACCTCGGGGTCAACGGGACCGTGCGGGATGATCAGATGCAAAGCCTGTGGGGTGAGGGGTACCACCCGGACGCCGACATCCTCGGCCCGATCCCGCTGGGTCGGGCGTTCCCCACATTCGCCAAGGGCGGCACACCGTATTCGAAGTCGTACATGGCCGGGTT
>JBBRVZ010000247.1:0-2430 GCA_038246445.1 Mycobacteriales bacterium | reverse complement strand
TTCTGGCTGGTCTTCGTGGGAGCGCTGCTCTTCCTGGGGACAGCAGCCTACGGTTGGGTCAAACGCAAGGCACTGCAGCGCTGAGCTCATCGCGAAACGACGGCTGAAACTGGCGCCGTGCCTGCCGCCGATAAAGCCGATAATCGACATTATGTCACTATGTAGCTGACGTTCCGCACTTCTCGATCGCGTTTTGGCCCCCACTTTCGGGTTGGTCAGTGCGACCCGCGGTGGAGCAGGATCTTGGCGGCGTCGGCTGAGACCTTCTCCATCTGGGTGATGATGGCCTCGATCCGTTTGCGGTTGGCGATCCAGGCCCGGTACAACTCGGCGTCGGTCTCGGTGAGCCGGCGGCTGAGGGTCTTACCGGCGACGGCCGTGCTCCACTGGTAGTACGGGCCGTGGCGTTGCGGTGGGTCGGCTTGGCAGCGGCAGCCCGGCTTGCCGCAGGAGGTGTAGCGGCGTACGACGCTGCCCGGGCTGATGAAGCCGATGCTCGCGGCCTCGGCGGCCAGCTCCTTAGCGAGGGCACGGTAGGTGCGCTCGTGGCGTTCGAGTCGACTTGGCACGACACACCTCGGTTCTTCCTCGTCACGTCCCCGAACATTGATCGGTCAGTGGATATGCTGACCGATATTGGTAGGCCTGTCAAGGAGGACCACGATGTCGACGCCAGAGCCGTTCACGTTGCGCAGCCAGCGACTGGGCGCCCTGCCGGTCATCAACTTCTTCCTGACCCGCATCGGCATGGCCGAGCATCTGGACGCCTCCCTGCCTGCCGGCGATGCCCGGCTGCGGCTGGCCCCGGCGGCGGTGGTCGCGGTGCTGGTGCGCAACATCGTGGCCGGTCACCGGCCGGTCTACGCACTCGGCGAGTGGGCGGGCCGCTACGACCCGGCGGTCCTGGGGCTCGGTCCGGGGCAGGCCGAACTACTCAACGACGACCGGGTCGGGCGGACGCTGGATCGGCTCTTCGACGCCGACCGCGCGAGCCTGATCACCAGGACCGTGCTGGGGGTGGTCCGTGAGTTCAGCATCGCCACCGAGCAGTTGCATAACGACTCCACGACCGTCACGATGTCCGGCAACTATCCGGGCGCTGACGGCCGAGAACGCGGTGGGAAGCCGACGCCGGCGATCGTCCATGGCCACAACAAGGACTTCCGGCCGGATCTGAAGCAGCTGCTGTTCATCCTCACGATCTCGGCCGACGGTGCGGTGCCGATCGCCTACCGGGTCGCGGACGGCAACACCCCCGACGACGTCACCCACGTCCCCACCTGGGACGAGCTGGCCGCCCTGGTCGGGCAGCCGGGGTTCCTCTACGTCGCCGACAGCAAGCTGTGCTCGAAGCAGGCGATGGACCACATCCACGCCCACGGTGGACGATTCGTCACGATCGTGCCGCACGGCCGCCGGGAGGACACCTGGTTCCGCAACTGGGCGCAGACCCACGCGCCGGCCTGGACCCAGGCCCGGCTGGAACCGGGCACCCGCCAGGGTGATCCCGACCGGATCTGGCGGACCTTCGAGGCGCCGGCACCCTCGGTCGATGGCTACCGGGTGATCTGGGTGCACTCCAGCAGCAAGGCCGCCCGCGACGCCCAGGCACGGGCAGCCCGGATCGAGGCCGGACTCGCCGCCATCGACGCGGTCGCGGCCCGCCTGGCCAGCCCGAAGACCCGGATCAAGACCCGCGTCGCTGCCGAACAGGCCGCGACTACCGCGCTGGCCTCGGTGGGGGCCGCCCGTTGGCTCGGCTTCACGATCACCGAGAGGACCGAGGTCGACCACCGGCAGGAGAAGCGTGGCCGCCCGGGCGCCGCGACCCGCTACCGGCGCACCGAGAAGACGGTCTTGACCATCACCGCCGCCATCCGCGCCGAGCAGGTCGCCTACGACGCGGTGACCGATGGCTGTTTCCCGACCATCACCAACGACATCGCGATGAGCGGGGCCGAAGTGCTCGCCGCCTACAAGTACCAGCCGAACCTCGAGCGCCGGAACCACCTGCTCAAGGGACCCCAGGAAGTCGCGCCGGTCTACCTCGAGAGCGCCCACCGCATTGAGGCGCTGCTGCTGTGTCACTTCCTGGCCATGCTCGCCGAGGCGCTCATCGAACGCGAAATCCGCGCCTCGATGAGCGAGGAAGGCCTGGCCGGGATCCCGCTCTACCCCGAGCTCCGCAACTGCCCCGCCCCCAGCGCCCCGCGCATCCTTCAGATCTTCAACGACGTCCAACGCCACCAGCTCGTCGACGACGACGGCCAGATCGTGCAGACCTTCGAACCCGAACTCACCGACCTACAACGACAAATCCTGGACCTCCTGCACATTCCAGCGAGCGTCTACACGTCGACCGAAGCCCGCTGAAGGGGGGCCAAAACGTGATCGAGAAGTGCGGAACGTCAGATGTAGTCTGCGTATTGC
>JBBRVZ010000246.1:0-2460 GCA_038246445.1 Mycobacteriales bacterium | reverse complement strand
GGGAGCGGTTCCCGCCGGAGGAATGCTCGGTGGGCACCAAACCCAGGTACGCGCCGATAGTCGAGCCGGTGAACCGCTGCCAGTCACCGATCTCCACGGCAAGGGCGAACCCGGTCAGGGTGGCCACCCCACGCAGGCAACACAACCGGCGCACCACCGGGGTGTACTCACTGTGAAACGCCATCTCGGTGATCGCCGCGTCCAACCGGTTCCGCCGGGCGGTGGTGAGCAGCACCGCCTCGAACGCCGAGTCGAACGCCAACTGCAAACCCGGCAGGTCGAACCGCTGACCACGCAACCAGACCTCGTGCACCCCGGTCCAGGGGTGCCCACCGGAATACAGAATCCCCTGCCGCAGCAACAGTTTCGACAACCGGTGCCGGTCCCGCATCAGATCACCGCGGACGTCCTCCCGGGCCCGCACCAGGTCCCTCGCCGCTTCCTGTTCCACCCCGGGCACCCGGACCTCGACGATCTGATCCATCCGCAACAAATTGGCTAAGTGCCGGGCGTCGCGCGCATCTGTTTTCACCCGATCACCGGGCGGGCGTTGAAGTTTCGACGGTGCCGCCACCACACACCGGATCCCCGCCGCGGTCAACGCCCGGGCCAACCCGTACCCCGTCGGGCCGGCCTCGTAAGTCACCGCGACCGGCGTCGGCAACTCCGCCAACCACGCCGACACACCCGCGAACGTCGGGCTCACCCGATGCCGCGACACCGCACCGGTCACCGTGTCCAAACCACACCCCACGATGGACCGGGCATGCACATCAAGACCGACACTCGTACGCTCACTGAACACCGGGGCCTCCCGCAACTGTGGTGTCGACAGGGCCTTCTCCCTGCCGACAATCCACGTCAACTTGCGAGAGAGGCCCCGGCCCCGTCAAGTGGTCGGGGACCACTCATACCGTCTAGCGCCTCTAGCGCGCCTAGCTACTGCCGGTCAGGTGTGACCTGCGCTAGCGGGACCCGAAAGCACTCAGCCACGAAGGAAGCAGGCTTATGTGGGGATTCACCCGCCGCCGCGCACCGGTAACCCGAGTCGTCAAAATCCCCGAATACGACCGGTCCCTGATCACCTACCTGGTTCTCGCCAGACCCGGCCTCACCCACGGGCGCACCGCCCTGTCCTCGGATCAGGGACTGGGCGCGGTCATCATGGTCATCGTCGGGCACAGCAGCGAAGACCTGGAATGGCTGGAAACGGCCACCACCGCCCTGGGCGGCGACGTGCTGTACATGCCGATCCGGGCCAGTGACAGCCGCGCCGTCAAGCACGAAACCGCGGCCGCCCTGGCCGACGGCATTGACGGCGTCGCCCACGCAATCGGCCAAGCCGCCGAAAGCGAGGCGATCCCGGCCGGCGAACGCAGAACCGACCAGCCCGAGACAGACCGTGAACTGCGCCGCATCACCGAGCAGGGCCGGTCGATCCGCCGACGCGCCTGTTGACCGGCACCTTGGATACCCGCGAAATCGTCAAGGTGCATGCCGACGATGAGACGAGTTCGGGCGGCTCAATCAAGACAACTGATCAGGCATGAACCGCACGACGCACCTGCTCCGGCAGCGAGGACCTACCTTGCTTGATTGTCGGTCGTCACTACGGACGGTAACAAGGCGTCCAGCAGCCGTCCGATGGTGTGGGCCCACACAGTGTTCTGGCCGAGCCCGGCGGCCTCCACACTCGGACTGGACATGGTCGCTTCGTCCCGGTTGCCGATCGGTGACCGGAACACGAAGATCGTCTTCTGCGAACTCGTTTTCGGCGGCTGATGGCCACCTCAAAACGTTCGGCGACATGTCCAGGTGGGCGTGCATCAGTGGTCGAGGGGTCTTGCTACCAGCCGACTGCGGCGAGGACGTTGGCCGCGACTTCGGGGATCGGCCGTCCGGTCGTGTCCACCTCGGCGTCTGCGACGCCGGCTAGATCCAGGACTGCAGTGAGCTCTGGTGCCCTGGCAAGGTGCCACGTGAGTCCATCGGCGTCGTTGCGGTGTCGGTCGCGAAGACGATCGGCCAGGACGTGGGGATCGGCTTGGAGCCGAACAATGCTGATAGGGCAGTCCAGAGCTCGCTCGTAGTCCTGAAGGTGAGATCGCTGCTCGATCACTCCCGCCAAAATCAGACGCAGTGCCCCCGCGGCTCGATAATTTGCGGTCACTGATTGAAGATTGCGTAACACCATCGCGTAGTTGAACCTGTCGCCGGGGGGCGGCGGCCAGTACCGGCTCAGCTGATCAAGATCCACAACGGCGTGCGGCACATGCCGTACGGCCAGTAGATCTCCGACCGCCTCCGCGACGGTCGTCTTGCCCGCGCCAACCGTGCCGGTGATCAAAAGTGACGCCGGCGCGTCAAGTTGCATGGTGCGACTTCGCTTGGGTCACCAGTTCTAGAGCTGGCTGAAGCGCCGCGACCCGGTTGGCCATGAGCGTTTGGCGTGAGGGGCTC
>JBBRVZ010000245.1:0-2522 GCA_038246445.1 Mycobacteriales bacterium | reverse complement strand
CATCCTCAGCCGTGATGCTAGGTCGTTGACAGCTCGCTGGAGCGGAACCTTCGCTCGTCGGCCTTCCTCGCCGTAAGCGAGCCAGCCCTCGTCGGCGGCCTGCTCCACCACCCCACGTGCCAGGTCCTCCACTGCGCGCAAGTAGTCGAGGTCGTCTTCCCGCTGCTCGCTCGCCATGGCCGAGACCCTAGACGGGCCAAGCAGCAAAACGCCTTTCTATGCCGCGTTGAGGTAGGTCGGCAGGCGGATAGGACGCAGGTCGATCTGTCCGGATCCGCTTGCTGTGTGGGTGATCCACGTGGTCACCACGCGTTGCCGGTGGCCGCGCACCACCCCTTGGAACCGTCCCCTGGCGAGCTCCGTCGAATCGTCATGCCGCCACGGACCGCGAGCCTCGCCAGCGGGGTTGGGACCTCCCAGGTCCCGCTCTTGAGGATGGACGGCTGGCGGCGAAGGATGCACCCCGCCTTGATGACGGTGGATCGCCCAAACGGTGGCGCAGCGGCGAGGGTGTCGGGGTGGAAGGATCTGCGGATGGCTCGTCGTGGTCTTGCGGGTGCTGACGCTGGCGTGCGGGTACATGCGGTGGGCGACGGAGGGGATGCTGCCGTCGCGGACCGTGGAGGACCCCGTACACCGGGTGTTGGCTGCAGCTGTCCGGGTTGGGGCGTGCCCGCGGGTGCTGGGGAAGGCGTTGGCGGGCTCCTGGTTGCAGGGATCCCCGCTGCAGGTCAGGGGTGTCGGGCAACCGCGTCACGGCTCCGCCGCCACCAGGGGGTCCGGATTCGCCAGTCGTTGCACTACGGTGACCCCGCGACTTGGCCGCTGAGGAGGTGCACCAATGGGCGACTGCCGACTTTCTGGAGCCCGCAGGGGTAGCGTCTCGGTGTCTGTCGCGGTGGTGCTGCTGTGCGCCGGGTGCGGCGGCGGCACAGTGGTGCCAGAGCAGCCGACGCCGAGACCGGAGGAGTCCATGGCCACCGACCTGCCGACGTCTTCGGGCTCGCCTGGGCTCGAATGCGGCGCGCTGTTTGAGGGGGAGTCCGGCGGCGATCTGAAGGTAACGGGTCGCTTCCCGGCCGCCGTCTCCGCCGGCCAACAGGTGGTGAGCGGGACGGTGGACATCGCCGCGACCGGGAGCGGGGCTCGTGGGGTGGTGACACCGCAGGCTGAGGCGTTCTTGGTCCGGGAGGGTCGCATCGTCACGCTTCCGGTGCCTCAGGACGCTGTCGGCCGGGTGTTGGACCTCTCCGACGGCCGGGTCGTGCAGATGCCGGCGATGGCGGACCTCACCCCGTGCGCCGCAGGGACGGACCTGCCCTCAGGCTCTTACGACCTTTACGTGCGGGTGGTTCTGAACCGACAGGACGGCACCAGGGCTGATTCGCTGGGCGGTCCTTGGCCGTTGGAGGTGGGCTGACAAGGTGACGCCCAGAGCCGGTTGAGCGGCCCTGGGCGTCACCTTGGTGCGGGAGACTCGTGGTCTCGGTCAGCCGGTCACGATGCTCACGCCATAGCGAGCGGTGACCTTGTTCCACGTCTCGGCGTAGGAGGTGGAGCCGTTCCCGGCGATCACGTGGCCCCGGATCCAGGCACCGCGGGAGTCCTTGGCGTAGAAGGGCGAGCCCGAGTCCCCTCCCTGGGAGAGAACCCCACCGGTGAAGGCGATCACCGGCGACTTGCACCCGGTCTGGGTGCAGACCTGGGCGGTGGTGCTGACCGCGGTGTGACCGCAGTTCTCACCGGTGGTCCTGCCGCTGTGGCAGTAGTTGGTGTAGCCGACGGAGGCGGATCCCGCGGCGACGACGGGGATGCTCGTGGTGCTGGTGACCCCGCCGGTGAAGATCCGGCCGGCGTAGGAGGAGCCGCTGAGCAGTTCCATGTCCAGCCCCGCCTGACCCAAAGAGGCCAGCGCGCGGTTGGTGACCGTGCCGAAGTACCGCAGGTTCGACTCCGTGTTCACGCGCGTGCCGATGGCGTAGCAGTGCCCCGCGCTGACCACCCAACGGTTTCCGGTGGAGTTGGTCACGGTGTAGCCCGCCGAACACAGGGAGCCCGACGCGCGCAGGCCGCCGCCGCCGTAGTACGCCGGTACGTCGTCGCGCCGGTTCCACTGATCGCTCGTGCGCGTCTTGTTCACCTTCACCGTGGCGCCCGCTGCACGTGTCGACGGTGTGCCCTTGGTGCTGGCGGTGAGCGCTTGGACGACATCAGCCGGTGCGTTGGTGTCGATCACGATCTCGCCCGTGGTGGCGTCCAGGTAGGTGCCGAAGGTGTACCGGCCACCGTGCTTGGCCACGTAGCCGCGGACCTGCGCCTCGATGTTGGTCAGGGCCGCGCGGGAGGTGTCGGTGCCGGCGTTGCGTCCAGCATGGTCGGGACGGCTGGCGTGCGGAGCGGGCTGCGTCCGCACCACCTTCTCCTTGCCTTTGGGGTCCCCGGGTTGCGCCTGCGCGGGTCCACCCACGGCCACGAGGCCAGCCATGGCCACGGCCAGGGCGAAGGTGGGCAGGGCCTTCTTG
>JBBRVZ010000244.1:0-2560 GCA_038246445.1 Mycobacteriales bacterium | reverse complement strand
GGTCCAGCCGCTCGCCCGCGGCCACCTTCCCACGCAGGTCGATGTGACGGATCATGCGGTCAGTCTAGAAGCCCCGACGCCACTGCTTCCTCGACGTCTCAGCGGGTCCTCGGCTGTGGTGGCGGGTGTTAGGTTCAACACGTGAGTGAGCCGTTGCCTCTCTTCCCACTGAACACCGTCCTGTTTCCGGGAATCGTCATGCCACTCTTCATCTTCGAGGACCGCTACCGAATGCTCGTCCGTGACCTGATCGCGCTGCCACCCGACGCGCCCCGGGAGTTCGGCGTGGTCGCCATCAAGGTGGGTTACGAGGTAGCCGAACGCGGCGTGCACACCATCCAGCGCACCGGCTGCGCCGCGCTCGTCACCGAGGTCACGGCGAACCCCGACGGCACCTTCGAGATCATGGTGATCGGCCGTCGCCGATTCCAGGTCCAAAGTCTGGATCCATCGCAGGACTACCTCCGGGCCGATGTCGAATGGCTGGCCGATGCCGACGGCGGTGAGCGACCAGCCGACGCCGAGCAGGCGGCCGAGACGGCTGGGCAGCTGTTCGAGATCTACCGGGACACGGTCACCGAGCTGCGGGGCGAGGACATCCTCGACGGGGACACGCCGACCAACCCGGTCGACCTGTCGTACACACTGGCGGCAGCCCTCGTGCTCAACCTCGCTGAGCGGCAGTCGCTGCTGGAGGCGCCCGACGTCGTCAGCCGGCTCCAGCTCGGTACGTCGCTGATCCGCTCGGAGCTGCGGGCGATGACGGCCATCCCGTCGCTCCCGGCGACGAAGATGGCGCGCACCCAGTGGTCCCCCAACTGACGCTGCCGCTCCCCTCTGCCGCGAATTGCGGGAAAACGGAGGACGACACGCCGTGCGGGGTCAAGCGGTGGAAGCAACGGTTCATGCTGCCGCCTGGTCGGCGAGCAGCGCAGCCAGCCGCTGGGCGGGAGTCTGCATGTCCAGGGTAGGGCGGGGTCTCTTGTTGAGGGTCGCGGCGATACGGCGAAGATCGGCGGCGCTGTGCTGGGACAGATCGGTGCCCTTCGCCAGCCAGAACCGGAGCAGCCGGTTGGTGTTCTCGTTGCTGCCGCGCTGCCAGGGTGAGTGGGGGTCGCAGAAGAACACGGTGGTGCCGAGGTCGAGCTGGATCCGTTCGTAGTCGGCCAGCTCGGTGCCACGGTCCCAGGTCACCGAGCGCCGTAAGTGTTCGGGAAGTTTGCTCATTTCCTGGATCATCGCCTCGGCCACAGTGCTGGCATCGTGACGGCCGGGCAGGTGCAGCAGAATTGTGAACCGGGTAGAGCGCTCCACCAGGGTCCCCACCGCCGAACGGTTGCCCGTGCCCATGATCAAGTCGCCCTCCCAGTGCCCTGGCACGGCACGGTCCTCGACCTCGGCCGGCCGCTGCCGGATCGTAAAGGCCTCGGCATAGGGGCTGTGGGCACGACCGCCAAGATGGCTGCGGGGCTTGCGCTGGGAGCGTTTCAGGCTCAGCTGCCGGTACAGGTCAGCGCGGAGTTCACCACGTGATTGGACATAGAGGGCCTGGTAGATCGTCTCGTGTGACACACGGTCCATGATCACCTGCGGATGGTCGTCCTTGAGCACCCTGGCGATCAGTCGCGGTGACCAGCCCTGGTCCATCCACTTCTCGATGCGGCGACAAAGCCCGGGGTTCTCCACCAGCCTGAACGATTTGGGACGCCGCCGGCGTTCATGCGCGGCCCGGTGCGCCACTGGCCCCCAGTAGGACCCGTCCGGGCTACGGTTGCGGGTCACCTCTCGGCTGATCACCGACTTGTCGCGTCCGATCAACGCACCGATCTGGGCATAGGACAACTCACGCGCCAGGCCCGCGCAGATCACCGCCCGGTCCTCACTGCTCACCGCCCGACGCACCCGGCGTTCCCCGCCCGGACCGCCCATGCTCGACGACCCAGGCACCCGCGCCGGCACACGACCAGGCAACCCGCCCCGGGCGCCGCGTTGAATCAGTGGCTCCATAACACCCGAGGCTCGCCACCAAATCCCCGCTGCGCGCGGTGACACGCCACAAGCTCTCGCAGCCACTTCCAGCGGCATCCCCGAACACACTAGGTCGAAGAACTCCTCACGCTCCTCAAACGACACGTACCGTCTCGCCACCACAACACCCCTCATCAGGCGTTGCTTAGACCACTGGACTCCGCCCGGCGTGTCGCCCAGCACTTTCCCGCAATTCGCGGAGGGGCGACGACGTTCACCGCGTCCTCGGAGTGGTCGATCGAAGCGATGTAGCCGCCGGAGGAATCGACGCCATCCCAGCGGCACGAGGCTCGATCGTTCGACCTCCACCAGCCATGCGTTGATCCGGTCCGGGTCGTGACGCCAGCCCAAAGCCATCTCGGCGTCACGAATGATCAGACCCGGATGCTGGAGGATCTCAATGGCGGTGTAACCGAATCGCCCAAGGCCATGTCGGGCCAGGAGCTTGTCTCGTGCGAGGTCACGCTCATGGCGAAGTCGGGTCCGGTGGTCTGCCCCGTCGTACTCCGCGATGCGATTCGTGCCGACGATG
>JBBRVZ010000243.1:0-2615 GCA_038246445.1 Mycobacteriales bacterium | reverse complement strand
GGACCGCCGGCCGTCATAGCGGCCCCCGAGGGCGTGTCGTCGCGTTCTGCGGCGAGGACGGGCGGGCGGCCACGTTCGACGTCGGCCGGTTCCCGACTGGCACCCACCGCTCGCCGCTGCGTTCGCCGCCAGGGTGGGTCCGGCCGGAACCGCCCGGACGCTGGCGTCGGCGCGCAGCTCCTGGGACGCGCTGCAGCGGTTCGTGCGTTACCCGGACCGGTTGCTCAATCCGCCGAGACGCCCCGAAGACCTGCTCCCCCAACATATTCATGGCTATGAGGCGGCCAGGCGCGGCACGATCGCTGCGGCCGGGCTGACGATCTGGATCAACGACTACTGCACAGGTAACAACCGAGCCGACGGCATCCCACCAGTCGACGGCCGCCCCTGGCGGCTGACCACCCGGCAATTCCGCCGCACCCTGGCCTGGTTCATCCCCCGACAGCCGGGCGGCTCCATCGCCGGCGCGATCGCCTACCGCCACCAGGCGATCGGGATGTTCGAGGGCTACGCCGGAACCTCGGACTCCGGCTTCCGCGCCGAAGTCGAATCCGAACAAGCCCTCGCCCGCGGCGAGCACCTACTGGCCATGATCGACCGCCACGAACACACCTCACTCACCGGCCCGCAGCCCCCGAAACCGCCCGCCGACTCGACGACCTGAGCCGCGACCACCAATTCCCCGGCACCGTCATCACCGACTCCCGCCGACTGAAAAGACTGATGACACAACACGACCCGGCCATCTACCCCGGTGACTATGACGTGTGTCTGACTTTGTGACGCACTTCCGGGTTTGATTACGCATCATTGCCGGGTCCTTGGGTGGGTTCAGTTTCACGTGCGGTGCGGTGATCGGCAAGCCGGTTGAGGCGGGCGCGTTCCAGCCCCTCTCGGCGGGCCTTGCGGATGGTGGCGCCGCGTCCGGTGTGCTCATCCTCTGGTGTCACATATTGAAGGCCGGCGTGCAGCCTGACCGTGTTGTAGTGGACCTGCACCGAGGCCAGCTCGGCACGGAGCGTGGCCGGGTCGGTGATCGCCAGTAGGTGCGGGTACTCGCCCTTGAGGTGACCGTTGAGCGACTCGATCCAGGCCTGGTCGGTCGGAGTCCCGGGTCGACCGAAATGCTGCGCGATGACGCACATCGCCATGAACTCCCGCGTTGACCCGGACGTCATCTGCGGGCCGTTGTCCGAGACCGCGAGCAGGATCGGTCTAGCCTCGTCGTCAACTGTCGGATCAACCAGTCGGGCCGCTTGCCGGTCCTCGATCTTCTCCAGCAGACCCTCCAGCTCCAGCGCCTCGGTGAAGCCGAGCTGGACCTGGGTAGACGTCTCCTCGGACGACACGACGTGGGTGATCCATGTCCGGGAGACCAAGTCCATGATGATCAACACCGCCATCTTGCACCTGGTGAAGTGCGTGGTGTCATAAATCCAGATGCTGTTCGGCCGGTACTCCGCCCACTGCGGGAACCGCTTCCGCTTCGACGGACCAGGCTTCGGCAACGGACGAAAGTGCTTGTCCGCCAAATGCAGCACCCGCCTGACGGTGGACGGTGACACCCACACCCGATGCAGGTAGGACCCGCGGTGCGCGAGTTTGCGGTGCGAGTGGTCGGTCTCGCCCCACTCGTCGAACAACGCCAGGATCTCCCGCTCCTCGGACGCCAAGATGCCATGCACCGCGCCACCACCTGGAGCCTTGTCCGCCAACTCGCCGCGGTCCCGGCGCAGGCGCCACCGGTGCACCCGCCGGGTCGGGAGCTCCAATACCCGACAGATCCGGGCCAGGTCCCAACCCGCGTCCACGGCGTCCCCGACCAGATCGAGCAACGCTGACTTGGTGGCCGCGTCGACCCGCAGTGGGAGCCGGCCACCTAGCCCCAACCGCCTTTTCCCTCGACGAGGGTGAGCTTCACGGCGAGTTCCTTCACCGCCTCCGACAGCCTTGCGACCTCCGCCTTGGCCTGCTCCAATTCCGCATCCCGCGCCGAGCCGGCCACACCCGGTTTCGAGGCCGCCAACGCGGCAAGCGCACCCTGCTTGCCTACCGTGCGTATCCGCAGGATTGTGGAGCGGTCCACCTGCTGACTCGCCGCGGCCTCGGCGATCGTGACCTCCTGACGGACCAGTTGCAGATAGATCTCGTACTTCTGCGACGGTGACAAGAACCGCTTCGGACGGCGCCTCATCCCCGGCTCTGGAGCCTGCTTCTCGATCATGACCAGATCCTCCAACACTTGATCGGAGACCCGTCGAATGTTGTCTGATCAAACCCGGGAAGTGCGTCACGAAGTCAGGCGCAAAACATCACGGTGACCGCGCCGGCGACATCACCCCGGCTTGTCAGCCGCGGGAGGGGCCAGTTCGACCGCATTGCAGCCACGTTCTGGTTGGCTGGTCCGTCCGAGAGTTCCTTCAGTCCCGAATCCGTGGTTAGGCGGGTAGGTCTCTTGCGCGTTACGTCTTGATGTCTGGTTTGCGCGTTTGTTGTGGTCCGGACGGATGGTGGGCATGCTGCTGGGCCGGCTTTCGCGCCGGCGGTCGGGGATCCGTTCCTGGTGGTGCTATCGGTGGGCAGTGGCGTGGTGGCTGGTTATCCGGTGCGGATGG
>JBBRVZ010000242.1:0-2619 GCA_038246445.1 Mycobacteriales bacterium | reverse complement strand
GAGGTTCCTCGATCAGCCCGTCGTCGATGCTGCCGACCCATGCGGTCCATCGCGGATTGAGATGCGCTCCACCGGTGGCAGTTCCGATCGCCACCACCCGGCCATCTGGATCGCCGGCAAGGTGCACCAGCGTCGCGGCCGACCCGTAGCCGCTGACCGGCGTCACCTGCACCGGCTGCCACGAGTCAATCCGACGCACCGCCAACCTCGGCTCGTGATTCGCCGATGCACCGCCGACCAGCACCAGGTCGCCAGCAGTGGTCAGGGCGGTTGGCTCGACATCCGGTGGTGTCACGCCAACCCAGGCATCGGCGCCGCCCGGGTCGGCGGGTCGGTCGCCGCCGTCCGGGGTGGTGGTGCAGGCGGCCAACAGCAGCACCGCGCCGATCATCACGGCGGCGACGTGCCGTCCCCGACCGGCGGAATGCCGACACACCAACGGCTTCCCTCCTACCTCACACCACCCGCTGCGAAGCACCGTACGGCCGTCAGCGACGCCGCGCACCTTGTTTGTGTGGCCCGCACCGACGTCACCGGGTGACGATGGTGAACCGCTCGGGACACATGCTCATCGGCCCGAGTCGATCCGGTGATACCTTCGCCGAGTCGCTCCGGGCCGGAGCAGCGACAGCATCAACCGGCGGCCGACCGAGCGGCCGGCGGAGAAGTCCCAACCGGAGTGAATCCCCCGACCGGGGCGATCGCCGGGACACCGCGGCTCCACACTGCAAAGGTCAGCGGGACACCCACCCGGTAGGCCAGGTAGTCGTGCGACGGTGCGTCCAGCACATGGAGGTCAGCGCGCGCACCGACCTGAACGACGCCGACATCGGTCCGCCGCAGTGCGGCCGCGCCACCAGCGGTGGCAGCGTGAACGGCCTCGGCGGGCGAGAGGCGGCACAGCAGGACACCAAGCGCCACAACGAGATTCATCGACGAGGTGTAGGACGAGCCCGGGTTGCAGTTGGAGGCCAGGGCGATCCGCGCTCCGGCGTCGACCAGCCGCCGCCCCGGCGCCGGCGGTTGCAGTGTCGACAGGTCGCACGCGGGCAGCAATGTCGCCACGGTGCCGGACGCGGCGAGCGCCTGCACGTCGAGGTCGGACAGGTAGGTGCAGTGGTCGACCGACGCGGCTCCGACATCCACCGCGACCCGCACCCCGGGCCCCTCGGACAGCTGATTGCCGTGCACCCGCAGTCCCAGGCCCTTCCGGACTCCGGCGGCCAGCACCCGCCGGGTCTGTGCCTCGTCGAAGGCGCCCTGCTCGCAGAACACGTCGATCCACCGCACCGCCGGAGCAACGAGGTCCAGCATCGTCCCGCACACCAGATCCAGGTAGCCGTCACTGTCGTCGTCATAGTCCAGCGGTACGACATGAGCTCCCAGGAAGGTGACGTCGTCGAATCCCGCGGCCACCGCGGCGGCCGCCGACCGGAGCTCGTCCTGCGCCGTCAAACCGTAACCGGTCTTGGTCTCCATACACGTGGTGCCGCCGGCGATCATTTCCGCCCGGTGCCGCCGGGCGTTGGCCCGCAGGCCATCGTCCGTGGCCGCCCGGGTCGCCGTGACGGTCGAATGCACACCGCCCGCCTGGTACGGCTGTCCGGCCATCCGGGCGGAAAACTCCGCGGAGCGGTCACCCGCGAAGACGACATGCGAATGCGAGTCGACCCACCCGGGCAGCACCGCGCGCCCACCCAGATCGATGGCCAGATCCGTCTGTGGCGCGGACCGGGCCGGTCCCACCCAGGTGACCCGATCGCCCTGCACAACGACGGCGGCGTCGGGGACGATACCGAGCAGGCCGGGCCCCGCCGCCGGATCGTTGGTCACCAGTTCGGAGATGCCGTGCAGCGCCAGACTGCCGTCCTGGGTCACGACCGGCACGGTCACCTCCACACTCGATCGACGGCGGTGGCCAGGAGCGGCCCGGGATCACCGTGCGAGATGTGGTACCCGCCGCGCACCCGGATGAATCCGCCGACGACCACCACGCCCACGTCCTGCGCCGACGCGCACATCACCAGCTGTTCGAGATCGGCGCCGGCCGTGCGGGGACTGTCGGTCCGGATGGCGACCATGTCGGCAGGTGCACCGACCGCCAGCCGGCCACCGGGCGACCCGATCGCGGCGTGCGACTCGGCCAGCGCGGCGGCCCACAGGGTGGCCGGCGTGAACACGCCCCGCGTGCCGCCGGCGAGGCGCTCGCCGTATTCCAACCCGCGGGCCTGGGCGAAGGGATCGACGACGACATGCTGATCCCCGCCGAGCGCAAGGCGGGCCCCCGCCTGCCGGAGTCGTGCCGCCGACGGCAGCCCGTCCGCGAGATCTGCCTCCGTGGTGGGGCAGAGCACGACGAACGACCGCGCCGTACCGAGCAGGCCGACGTCCTCGTCGGTCAGGTGGGTGCCGTGCACGGCGGCCGTCCGTGGGCCGATCGCCCCGGCGTCGGCCAGTAGCGCGGTCGGCGTGCGCCCGGTGGCGGCGAGGCAATCGGCGTTCTCCGCGGGCTGCTCGGACAGGTGCACGTGCAGCATCCTGTCGCCGGCCGCGGCGGCCACCAGCGGCAGGTCCTGCGCAGGCACCGCGCGGACGGAATGGATGCCGACGCCCACCCGG
>JBBRVZ010000241.1:0-2630 GCA_038246445.1 Mycobacteriales bacterium | reverse complement strand
TCCAACCCGCAGCTCGACGTGCTCGACTTCACCGCCGTCGCCGCGGTGGCGCACCAGGTCGGTGTGCCGCTGATCGTCGACAACACCGTGCCCACCCCGTATCTCATCCGTCCGTTCGAGTACGGCGCGGACATCGTTGTGCATTCGGCGACGAAGTACCTCGGCGGGCACGGCACCGCGATCGGCGGAGTGATCGTCGACTCCGGCAACTTCGACTGGATCGCCAACGCCGAGCGCTTTCCGAGTTTCAACACCCCTGATCCCAGCTACAACAACCTCACCTGGGGCGTCGACCTCGGGCCGGAAGGGCTGTTCAAGTCCAACGTGGCCTTCATCTTCAAGGCGCGGTTGCAGGGACTGCGCGACATCGGCCCGGCGATCTCGCCGTTCAACGCCTTCCTCATCTCCCAGGGCATCGAGACGCTGTCGCTGCGCATCGACAGGCACGTCGCCAACGCCGGCCGGGTGGCGCAGTGGCTCAGCGGTCGCGATGAGGTCGAATCGGTGTCGTACCCGGGCCTGGAGTCCAGCCCGTGGCACGCGAATCAGCTCAAGTACTCACCGCTCGGCGGCGGTCCCATCGTGGCGTTCGAGATCAAGGGCGGGGTCGAGGCCGGCCAAACCTTCACCGACGCACTGGAGCTGTTCAGCAACGTGGCGAACATCGGCGACGTGCGTTCCCTGGTCATCCACCCCGCGTCGACCACCCACTCGCAGCTGTCCCCGGCGGAGCAGCTCACGACGGGTGTCACGCCCGGGCTGATCCGGCTGGCCATCGGCACCGAGCACATCGACGACATCCTCGCCGATCTGGAGGCAGGCTTCACCGCCGCCAAGGCCGAATGACCGTCACCATCGGCAGGCCCGTCGCGCCGCCGACCGCACCCGCATCACCTCCGGGGCCGGTCGGCGGACGCCGGTACGCCAAGATCGGCGATCTGCTGACCGAGTCCGGCCGGCGGCTCGAGTCGGTCACCATGGCCTACCAGACCTGGGGGACGCTGAACCCGCAGCGGGACAACGCGGTGCTGGTGCTGCACGCCCTGACCGGTGACGCCCACGTGGTCGGTCCGGCCGGTCCCGACCAGCCGACCCCCGGATGGTGGGACGGGCTCATCGGCCCCGGCGCACCCATCGATACCGACCGGTTCTTCGCTATCGCGGCCAATGTTCTCGGTGGCTGCCGCGGCTCCACCGGGCCGTCGTCACCGGCGCCCGACGGCCGCCCGTACGGGTCGCGGTTCCCACGGACCACCATCCGGGATCAGGTGCAGGCCGAATCCAGGTTGGCGCAGACGCTGGGCATCACCCGTTTCGCGGCCGTCCTCGGCGGGTCGATGGGCGGCATGCGGGCGCTGGAGTGGGCCGTCATGCACCCCGACCGGGTGCAGCGCTGCATCGCGGTCGCCACCTGCGGCCTGTACAGCGGCGACCAGATCGCCTGGAGCGTCCCGCAACTCGCGGCCATCAGGACGGATGCCAACTTCCGCGGCGGCGACTACTACGACGGTCCGCCGCCGCTGGACGGGATGGCCGTGGCCCGGCAGATCGCGCACACCACCTACCGCTCCGCCCTGGAATTGGATACCCGGTTCGGACGCTCCGCGCAGGCCGGCGAGCACCCGCTGACCGGTGGGCGCTTCGCGGTGCAGTCCTACCTCGAGCACCACGGCAGCAAACTCGTCCGGCGGTTCGACCCGAACTCGTACCTGGTGCTGACCGAATCGATGAACAGTCATGACATCGGGCGTGGCCGCGGCGGTGTCGAAGCGGCACTGCGACGGATGACGGCCGAACTGACGGTCGCGGTGGTGGACTCGGACCGGTTGTTCCTGCCCGCACAGGGCGCCGTTCTGGCGACCGCACCGACGGCCCGGCCGCTGATCACCATGCGCTCCGATTACGGGCACGACGGCTTCCTGATCGAGGCCGACGCGATTGCCGACGTGGTGCGGGACGCCATGGGGAGCGACGCCGGCGACGGCCGGGACTCGACGAGGCTCGGCCGCGCCGATCACTAGGCTGGCCGGCACCTGTCCGAGTCCCGTCGACCTGGGTTGGCCGGTTCGGTAAACGGGACGGCAGCCGACGGTGGCCGAACCCGGAATGAGAAGGAGACCTCATGCCACTGCGTCTGGGCTACAAGGCATCTGCCGAGCAATTCGGCCCGGTTCAGCTCGCCGACTTCGCCGTCGAGGCGGAACAGGTGGGCTTCGACTCCGTCTTCATCTCCGATCACCTGCAGCCGTGGCGGCACGACGGGGGACACGCCCCGGCGGCCCTGCCCTGGCTGGGTGCCGTCGGCGCCCGGACGCAGCGGGTGCTGCTGGGCACCTCCGTGCTGACCCCGACCTTCCGCTACCACCCTGCCGTCATCGCCCAGGCATTTGCCACCCTCGGCGTGATGTACCCGGGCCGGCTGATCCTCGGCGTGGGCTCCGGCGAATCGCTCAACGAGGTACCGCTCGGACTCCAGTGGCCCGACGGCAAGGAGCGGTTCGCTCGGCTGAAGGAAGCCGTCACGCTGATCCGGGAGCTGTGGTCGGGCGAGCGGGTGAGCTTCGAGGGCACCTACTACCGCACTGACAAGGCGACGATCTACGACCGACCCGAGGTCCCGGTGCCGATCT
>JBBRVZ010000240.1:0-2661 GCA_038246445.1 Mycobacteriales bacterium | reverse complement strand
CCCGCGACTCGCTCCAGGGAGGTCAGGTACGCGTCGAACAACCGACCGCCCTCCTTGCGTCGTAAGTGCATGACCGGGGAGTCGGACGCCGGTAGACCGAAGACGTGCTGGTTGACAAGCAGATCGTCGTCGGCGCGCAACAGGGTGGCATGCAGGGTGCTGTCGTGCATACCCATCTCGATCCCTTGTACGCGGGCCAATGGACGCAAAAGCGACCATGCGATCTGAACTCGGGCCCGGGCCAGCTCTCCCATGCCATGTTCGACGCCGCGGGCTGTCACGGCCTCTCCGTCGGGGTCCGCCAGCAAGATCCGAATAGCGACACCGTTGCTGGCACGCTCCATCAAGGTGGGCAGCAGGCCGTCCACGGTCTCCCAGAGGTAGAGCACCGAAAACGCAAGGATGTCGATCCGGTGGTGCGCGCCTGCCATCAGGGACCCGATCAGTGACGGCGGCACCACCGACCGAGCGGGATACAAAGTGGTTAGCTCCGTGACCGGGTCGTGATCGACTCCGAATGGCCACACCTGCCCCATCGGCACGCCGAGGACATGTGCCACCCGCGTGCGGGTCTCCGGATGCGGCACGACGCCGTCGTCTGCGAGCCAGCGGCTCACTGTCTTCGACGCGACCGACACGGCCTCTGCCAGTGCTTCAGCGGTCAGCCCGTTCGCCTGCAGGCAAACCGCCAGCCTGTTGTTACGCACGAGCGATGGAGAATGACACCAGGGACCGTGTGAAGATCACGCTGCCCTCGTCGCCGGCGCGGTTGGAATGGCCTGCCGCCGGCGGCGCCAGTTCGCGTATTCGACCAGCGACTGCTGGGTCAGCAGCGGCTCGCCGGTCTCGGTGTACGCGGTGCCTGCCCAGATCACTCCTGCAGGATGCGACTCCGCGTACAGACGGTTGCGGGTCTCCCAGCACTGCTGAATCAGTGGGCAGCCAGTGACACAGGTCCGGATCGCACGAAGCCAATCAGGAAGGCCGCCCCGATCAAGGGACCAACCCTCGGGATCTGCATCGCAAGCAGGACGCTGGGCCCCGCGATGCGGGGGCGACTGAGGTTGAGGAGAGGGAGCAGTTGTGCCCATAGCGGGGGTCCTTCTTCAAGCGCGGAAGGGGCCAGCTTCAGCAACCCCGTGACGCTTCAAAGCCTGAAAGGTGACCTTGGTCGATCGGTTGGTGATAACCGCCAAGATCGACGGCCCCAGATCGATTGGTCGACCGTTCGTGCAGGTCAGTGAGGACCAATCACGTCAGGTGGGATGGCTGGGACGGCCCCTGAGGGGTCGTCGAACTCAGCGGCCGTGCAGCCAGATGATCGGGTTGGCGGCCGCCGGCGGCGTCACAAGGGGGCGAGCGGTGACCACTTGAATGATCGAGCGGTCAGCGGCAGTTGCTGCGTCCGCGTCAGTCCCAGAAGCGACGCTCACCCGGCGGCTTTCGGTGAGGATCTGACCGGTGGCCGCCCAGCGCCGGCCAGTCTTTTGGTCCTGCTCCCAGCCGGGCACGCAGTACACGGCCAGCGGGTAACCGAGACGGTAGGCAACGATCACTCGGGGTCGGTCAGACATTCGCCATAGCCCGCGGGCCGCGGGCCATACCTCGAGCGCGTCGTCGAGAAGGTTGGCGCCGAGGTGATCTCGGGAGAAGGGCTCCGCGTCGCTCCCTATCGGGCGGCGCGGTCCCAAGCGGATGCCCACCACTGGTACGTCAACCTCAGCCTGGGCGAGCGCGGCGCTGACTTGCTCCGGGGTTTGTACATCTCGCATCTCGTAGGAATGCCGGAGGCTGCTGGCCACTGGCTCGATCGGATCGATGGTGCCTCTGAGCACCAGCTCGGCACCTTCCTCGCGGGAGAGTCCGTACGTGGCCGACCATCGCTCGATCCGCTGCATCAGGTCAGCAGCTATCGCGAGGCGACCAGAGGAGGACTCCACGCGAGGCATGGTCGTGGACGATTCCATACCCGTCACCGCGTCACCATCCCCGCCGCCCATTCCAGGAGTGGGCGGAATCGTCATCTAAGGATGGGCGGCCGCCCATCTGTGCCCACGCTAAGGCATTCAACGGTTGACTTCAAGTGGACGGCCGCCCATTTGGTTAGGAACGCGGCCTCCCTTGCGCCCGGATCTGATCCGTAGCAGGGCGACACGCCGTCTCAGCTGCGGAAACAGCACCTACTGCTACGGCTCGCCTGTTAGTCCGGCTGAACACGGCTCAGACGGCGTGAACTAGCCCGAACGGGCTGGAATCCAGACCGAACCCGCCTGCTACGGCTTCAGTTGAATCAGAGCCGTAGCAGGGCGACACGCCGCGGCACCCGCCACCTTGGGTCCTCTGACCTGCGTAAACACCAGCATCACCCGACCCTGTCCCTCAGACCCGCTACAGGCCCCTGTAGCGGCGCGACACGCCTACTGACCAGGCAAAACAGTGACACCGCTACGGCTGCTACGGCTCTGAGCGTGCAATGTCGCGTGAACCCACTTCTTGGTTCCACGAAACGGACCCAACCACGGCTGGGACATCGGCGGACATTTCGGGGACATCGGCGGACATTTCAAAATGTCCGGGAAATGGGATTCAAATGTCCGGCCGTATGCGCTGGACTCGACGCATGCGCGAACTCGCTTCTCGACCCGCGGATCACACCGAGTG
>JBBRVZ010000239.1:0-2688 GCA_038246445.1 Mycobacteriales bacterium | reverse complement strand
TCGCTGACGCTGACCGCCTGACAGGGTCAGTCCCCGTTCGCCGATCACGGTGTCGTACCCGTCCGGCAGCGCCTGGATGAATTCGGCCGCCTCCGCACCGATCGCTGCGGCCCTGATCTCCGCCTCGGCGGCGTCCGGGCGGCCGTATCCGATGTTCGCCGCGATCGTGTCCGAGAACAGAAACGCCTCTTCGAACACCACCCCGACAGCCGCGCGTAGGTCGGCCATTGCGAGGTCCCGGACGTCGATCCCGCCGACCCTGACCGTGCCCGCCTGCGGGTCGTAGAACCGTGGCAGCAGCAGGGAGATGGTCGACTTACCGGAACCGGAGGCACCCACCAGGGCGAGCGTGGACCCGGCCGGGACCCGCACGTCGAAGGATCGCAGCACCGGGTCCTCGGCGGTGTAACCGAAATGCACAGCGTCGATGCTGATGTCCAGCGGTCCGTGCGGTAGGGGCGTCGGGACGGCTCGCTCGGTGATCACCGGCAGCGAGTCGACGATCTCCAGGACCCGCTCGACCGACGCCCGTGCCTGCTGGGCGAGCACCAGCAGCATGGTCAGCATCCGGGTCGGCGCGACCAGTTGGGCGAGATAGAGCGTGAAGGCGAGGAAGGTGCCCAGCGAGATCGTCCCGAGAAGAGCGAGATATCCGCCGAGCGCCAGTACTCCGACCTGCCCGAGTGCGGTGAGCGCCTGCAGTGCGGGGCTGATCTTGGCGGTCAGCCGCACGGCCCGCATGCGGTGTGCGAACAGGGTGCGGGCGCCCCGGCGGAGCCGGCCGAGTTCCCGGTCCTCCTGGCCGAACCCCTTGACGACCCTGACGCCGGTGACGTCCTCCTCGACGATCTCCGCGACCTCGGCGGCGGACTGCTGCGCTGCCCAGGTGGCCGGGAACAGCACCGTCCTGGTCGCCCGGGTGACGATGGCGACGGCCGGAACGACCAGCAACGCCATCACGGTCAGCAGCGGAGACAGGTACAGCATGATTCCGAGAGAGGCGACGAACAGCACCACCTGGCCGGCCGACAGCGGCACCATCGCCAACAACGACTGCACCATCTGCAGGTCACTGGACGCCCTGGAAACCACCTGGCCGGTGCGCAGCCGGTCCTGTCCGGAGCCGTCGAGCCGCTGCAGCGCACCGAAGACGTCCTGCCGCATGTCGTGCTGGACGTCCAGGGACAGCCGTCCGCCCGCCCACCGGCGCAGGAACGACGAGCCGAACCTGATCAGCGCCAGGGTGACCAGCCCGCCGATCACCCAGCCGAGGTTGACCGTGGTCCCCCTGGTCGCGTCGTCGACGGCGATCTGCGTGAGCAGCGGAGTCAGCGCGCCCAGCCCGACGCCGCCCAGCGCGGCGATCGCGGCGAGCGAGGTGATGACCGGGTGACGCCAGCAGTAGCCCCAGAGCCGGCGCAGCCACCGCGGCCGGGCCGCCTTCTCGGCCGGGCCCGGCACACCCTGCTGCGAAGGTGAACGAGCGTCGGTCATGGGCCCCTTTCCCAGGGGGTGGGTTGAGGTGGAGGTCGACGGCGGCACGAGTTCACGGTAGCCGCGGCCCCCGACGGCCTGTGCCGCGCGAACACACTGCGGTCCGCGCGGACGGGCGCACCACGGCCGCGGACCCCGACCGCCGTGTCGGGGTTTCTCCCGGGGTCGTTCTTCGCCGTGACATGGCACGCTGACCGGGTGGCGGGAGAGGAAGCCGGCCGACCGTGGTGGCGGCGGCGAAAGGTGTGGTTGCGCCTCGCGCGGGACTCTGTCTCGCTCGCGCTGGCCGGTGTCCTGCTCATCTGGGGACTGCCGAAGGTGGCCGGGGTCGGCTGGGCGGAGATCATCGAACCGCTGCGCGGGCTGAACCCGGGTGTCCTGGTCCTGCTTGCCCTGCTGCAGTTGTCGGCGTTGCTGGCGTTCACCTTCACGATCACCGGGGCACTGCCCGGCATCTCGCACCGCCGCGCCCTGACGGTGAACCTGGCCGGGTCGCTGGTTGCGAACACGCTGCCGTTCGGTGGCGCGCTGGGGGTCGGCGCGACCTACGCAATCTGCAGGTCGTGGGGGTTCGGCCGCGGGGCCATCGGGATCTCCGTCCTGCTCGGCGGGGTGTTCGCCACCGCCGGGAAGGTCCTGCTGCCGATGGTCGGCCTGGCCGCCCTGCTGCTGCAGGGCGGCCACATCAGCCCCGCCGTCCGCGACGCCGAGATGGCCGGTGTCGTGACCCTGATCGCCGTCCTGGTTGTCTTCGTGACGGTCATGGTCAGCAGCCGGGCCGCGCACGCGGTCGGCGGTGCGCTCCAAAGGCTGGCGCAGGCGGTTCTGAGGCTGGTCCGCCGGCCCCGGGAGCTCGGCTGGGACAAGGCCATCGCCGGGTTGCGCGATCAGACCCGCGACGTGCTGCGCATGGGCTGGCTGACGATGACGCTCGGCACCGTCGGCTACTTCGTCATCTACTTCGTACTGTTCTGGCTGTGCTTGCACATCTGCGGGCTGGTCACCGGGGTGGGCACGCTGCTGGCGGCCTTCGCCCTGGGCCGGCTGCTGACGTCGGTGGCGGTGACGCCGGGCGGACTCGGCGTCGTCGAAGCAGGTTCCGTTGCGCTGCTCGTCGCCATGGGGGCCGACCCGGCACAGGCGGCCAGTGGCGTGCTGCTGTTCACGATCTTCACCCACGTGATCGAGATCCCG
>JBBRVZ010000238.1:0-2692 GCA_038246445.1 Mycobacteriales bacterium | reverse complement strand
GGTGATCCACTCCCGGACGGCCAACGTCGCCAGCACATCGTCCTGGTTGTACCGCAGCACCCTGTCGGCCATCTCCCGCTGGCGGCCGACCTGTCCTGGCGCTTCCGGCGTGACGGCCTCGCGGTACCAGGCCATCGAGTTCTCGCCGCCCGGTTCCAGATCCCGCCAGCGAAAGCCCATGGCGCCGGCCAGTTCCTTGAGCCGCAACGAGCCCGGAACGAGGAACTGTCGCCTGATCTCCTGCAGCAGATCCACCCACTGATCGGACGCGCAGAACGCGCTGACCTCGGTGGCGTCCGGAACGCCCGGTCGGCCCGCGTACCGACGGGACAGACCCAGCATCCAGCGTTCCTCGGCCTGCCTGGCGTAACAGAAGGCAGCGAAGGTCAGCCCCCGCTGTGCGGCGGCGGCCCGCACCCGCATCAGGTAGCCGAAGAACTCACCGAACACCGCACCCTGATCGGCGGACGGCAACGGGGTCCAGGTGACGAACGACCGGTAGCCCTGCCGCAGGCCGACATCCGCACCGGACAGCGTCGCCCCCCAGAGATAGGCACCGTCCTCGCCGTAGGACTCGGCGTCGACGTCGACCTCGACATCGGCCCGGCGCACCGCCGCCTTCGGACCCACCCTGACCAGCGGCACACCACGCAGCCAGGCGCGCGCCCTGATCTGCGCCAGCGACGGGTTGGCCACGGCGAACGCCATGGTGGGAACGACGTCCGGCCGCAGACCGGCCAGGGCGCCGATCGTGGCGATGCCCGCGGATCGCGCCGCATCGACGTCATTGCCGGTCAGCAGCAGGGAGATGTCCTGCGCGGCCGTCAGTTCCTCGCGACACCGCGACCACCACGGGCACCGCCGGCATTCGGCGATCCTGGACGGCACCGCGAGTGGCCGATCGCCGATGACGGCGGCCGTCGCCACCGCGAGCCGGTCGGCGAAACGGCGGTCGTACTCCGCCAGCACCGACGACCCGGCTGTGTCGAGTCGGTGCCAGACGATCACCGAGCTGTCGTCCTCGCCGCCGATGGTGGCCACCGGACCGGCGCCGTCGGTCGGACTGCCGAATCCGATGACGCCGCCCCGTGCGGTGCCGGACGCGCACCCGAGCTCGGCCAGTTGACGGTAGTGATGGGCCAGGGCCAGCCGGTCGGCGCGGTTCCGCCGCGCGCGGTGCTCGGCGTCGAACCCGGTCGCCTCCGGGGTCGATACCGCGGACGTCATCGCCCCGGCGCCGGCGTCCCTGGTGCGATGCGCCCTGATGATGACCGGCAGGTAGCCGTCATGAACCCAGACCCGCAGGTCCGGCGACCCCGCTCGAGTTGCCGTCTCCGTCTCCGGGTTGACGACGAGAAGCTTCGGGACCGTGGATGAGCCGCCGGGATGCGGCCTCGAGTCCTGCGCCGGCCGTGACTGCAGCGCCGGCTCGACGACCGCCAGCACCGCCCGCCGGTGATCGGCCAGCTCGTCCAGCGCGCGCCGCGCCGCAGCGGGCATCGCTGCTCGCTGCTCCGGGTACGCCGCGTCGAGATGAATCCGTCGCCGGCATCGGCCTGCGGCGGACGGACCGAGCCGCACAGCAGACGGCCGGCCGATGGCAACGGGACCGGTCGTGGGCGTCATGACCGAGAAGGGTAGGCGGCCGTGACGAAGGCGGGTGCCTCCCGAGTGCGGCGCCGACCACGGCCGCTTTAGGCTAGCCCCGAGCCCGGCAGCCGCCGGCCCGAGGAAGGAGCAGCGTGGCACTGCGTCGTAAGGCACGCACCAAGTCCTCGAAGGTATCTCCCACACCGTCGTCCACCGGGTCGGCGAAGTCGTCCGGATCCGGGTCGACGTCATCCAGGTCCGGGTCGAAGGCTTCGAAGTCGGGCGCCTCGAACGGGGCCAAGGCGCCGACCCGCTCGGCTGGGATCGTCACTCAGCTGAGCAACCCCCGGACCCTGCGGCGGCTGCTGCTGGCGGCCAAGGTTGTCGGGCCAGTGGTAGCCGCAGGTGCCATCAAGACCTCCACCACCGTCCGCGGTGCGCTGGACGAGCGACGTGCCCATCAGCTCGGGGTGCCGATCGACGAGGTGGCCGCCTACAAGGGCCCCACCGGTCGGGTACAGGCGCGGATCACCGGATTGACGAAGGCCGTCACAGATCTCGGCGAACGCCGCGGCGGGGACCAGGCCGTTGCCCGCTTCGTCGGTACCACTCACACCCGCCTGCGCGAGCTGTCCGCGGCGGCCGGCGCGACGCATTCGATGCCATCAGGGACGCAGCGTTCGGCGCTGCGGGCGGTGTCCGCGGATCTGGACCAGATGGACGCGGAGTTGATGACGTTCCTGGTCGGTCCGCCCACCGGTGGAGCACCGTCGGGGCGGCGCGAGATCACATCCTGACCCCTCGCGGTCGGGTAGCGTCGGACCAGTGCGAACGCCGACGAGCAGCGGCTGGCGGCTGCTGCGCGCCAGCATTTTTGCCGTTGTCGCAACCCAGCTCGCAGCGCTCGGCCACCTGATCGCCGGCGGTGCGCTGCCCGACCTTGCGGTGCTGGTGACGGTGACCGTGTTCCTCGGCGGCTCGCTGTCCGGATTCGCCGGTCGCCGTCGCACCGGCCCGCAGATCCTCGGCGCCCTGCTGGCCAGTCAGCTGGCATTCCATCTCGCTTTCTCCCTCACCGCGCACCCGATGGCCAGGGAGTCCG
>JBBRVZ010000237.1:0-2751 GCA_038246445.1 Mycobacteriales bacterium | reverse complement strand
GGGTCTGTTTCCTGGCAGAGGGCCCTCCGGGCGACGCCGATATCGGGTCGGGGTTGTCGCTTCGGAAGGGAGCGCCATGGAAGTGATGTTCGAGCGGGTCGCCGGCCTGGATGTGGGGAAGGCGTCGGTGACGGTGTGCGTCCGATTGCCGGGTCCGCGGGGTCGACGCAGCAGTCAGACCCGGACGTTCAAGACGATGACCGGGTCGCTGCGGGTGATGCGGGACTGGCTGTTGGAGTGCGGGGTGACGATCGCTGCGATGGAATCCACCTCGACCTATTGGAAGCCTCCCTTCTACTGTCTGGAGGATCACATGACGGTGTGGCTGCTGAACGCGGCGCACATGCATGCTGTCCCCGGGCGGAAATCGGATGTTAAAGACTCCGAGTGGATTGCTTCCCTGCTGGAGCACGGTCTGCTGGCGCCGTCGTTCGTGCCGCGGCCGGAAATCCGCCAACTGCGGATGCTGACCCGGCACCGCATGCAACTCATGGGTGACCGCACCAGGGAGACCGTGCGGCTCGAACTGATGCTGGAAGACGCGTCGGTGAAATTGTCCGTCGTGGCGTCCAGTCTGAACACGGTGTCCGCGCGGGCAATGTTGACCGCGATGATCAATGGCGAGCGGGACCCGCTGGTCATCGCGGACCTGGCGAAGGGCCGGATGCGGGGGAAGATCCCCGACCTCGCGCAGGCCGTCACCGGTTACTTCAGCGACCACCATGCCAGCATGGCCCGCGCCATCCTGCGACGGCTGGAGCTGGTCGAGGAGGCGTTGACGGAGTCCGACGAGTTGATCGCCGCAGCGTGTAAGCCGTGGGATCACCAGCTTGAGTTGCTGCAAACCATTCCCGGGGTCGGGGTGAAGGTCGCGCAGGTCATCGTGGCCGAGACCGGGGCGGATATGTCCCGGTTCCCGACCGCGGAGCACCTGGCGGCGTGGGCCGGTCTGGCGCCGGCGATGAACGAGTCCGCCGGGAAACGCTCACCGGCGGGTACCCGGCATGGGAACAAGTGGCTGACTGCGATGCTGGTCGAGGCTGCGGGGTCCGCAGGTCGGATGCGCGGCAAGAACTACCTTGCCGAGCAGCACGCCCGCCTGGCATCGCGCCGAGGGCCGAAACGCGCGCAGATCGCGGTCGCGCATTCGATGCTGGTCTCGGCGTACTACATGCTGCAGCGGGATCAGCCCTACCACGACCTCGGCCCGGACTGGCACAGCCGCCGCAACAACGAATCCCACACCCGGCGGCTTGTCCAGCAACTGGAAAGGCTCGGCCACACCGTCGTTCTCGATCCCGCCGCATAACCCGAAGGCGCGAACGACCCGAAACCTCCACTGCCGTCGGGACTCCCGGCCGGCGGTGCCGCTGCATGCCCTGTGGTCACCTATTCACGGGTCTGTGCCTCTTCTGAGCTTGATCTTGTTAGGCTCGCTGTGACCGGGAAGCCCTTGGTCGTCAACGGGCTTTGAGCCCGACGGTGCGAGGAGTCGACCGCGTGCCGTATGGCCGGTCTTGTTTGTGGCCGAGGTCGAGTCCCTGGCCGGTGCTTGTTGTTGCGGCGTCGTGGGTAAGGTTCCGATCTTGGGTGAGGCCGGCGGGGTTGGTCGGTGGCCCCGTCTGTGGGCACGAACGCGGGTGCCGACCGTTGTCGAGGGCATAGTGCGACGAGCCTTCTCGCCAGCAGCCCCCCGGGGAATGCGGATCAGTAGGTCGGATCGGTCGAGCTTGCCTATATCAATGGAGCCGCTCGATTCCAACATGCCTCGTAGCCGAAGTCGATACTGGGCATCTGGACGGCAACCGCCGATCCACCCTGGACGTTGCAGAGGATCACGTCTGCCGTGGGAACGACAAAGCCGGTGCCGCTCGCGGGGTCGACCAGGTGGCGATCGTGCAGTGCCTTCACGTCTTGGTACGCCATGACTCGCGCCTCAACATCGGGGACGTTGCCGAGCGCAGCCGCGATCTGCGCCCGCACGGTCGCGTGGTCCATATTCGGCCTGCCGAGAAGCCTCACGGGGACTGCGGTCGACCGCCGAACCGACGCGAGAAAGGTCGCAAGGTCTTCAGGGCGTTCGTAAATGTAGCGGTCGACCCAGAGAGCGTTGGACGCGTCAACAAGCAGCTCGCAGAAACGCAAGACCGACGCGTCCTCGGTCGTGGGCCACCGACCGGTCCTCGCCCGAAGCTCGTCAACCAGGCGCGACTCCGTGACTGAGACGGCCACGGCGTAGCGGCCGCCAGAGTCGGTGCCGAGTGCGCGAAGGGCCCGGCGACTCGGGCTATCGACATCCGCGAAGCTGCGCGCGCCAACCAACACCTGCACCGCTCCCGGCGGCAAGTCGCGGGCGAGGGACGCCGCGTTGATCGATACGAAGTCGACTACACAGTCTGCGGCGCCCATTGGCTGCCCGTTCATGGCGATATGCGCGAGCGTGGTCGAGGTGCCGAAATGCGATCTCGCCACCTCTAGCGGGAGTTTCCCGGCTATTTTGATCTTGGTGGTGTTGTCGCTGGTCAGGGGTGGTGGCGGGTGGGTTTCGCCTATGACCTAAGTCGTGCTGGGGGGCGCCCAGCGTTGCAGGTTGAACAGGTCGTAGAGGACTTTTTGGTCGGTGCTGAGGTCGGTGGTGACGCGGCGGGCTTTGGGTCGTCCGCCGGTGGAGGGGTAGATCAGCACGGTTTCTTGGATGCCGTGCAGGGTGTCCAGGATGGTTCGGACGGACAGGTGGTGGCTGGCGCGTTC
>JBBRVZ010000236.1:0-2774 GCA_038246445.1 Mycobacteriales bacterium | reverse complement strand
GTCATCTCGATATGCGGCACGGACGGGAGGGCATTTCCGCGGTGCACCACCCGCACCCCATCGACGAATGACGCACCTGACAGCAACAGTCCCGAGACGAACTGCGAGGAAGCGCTGGCGTCGATCTCCACGGTGCCGCCCGGCAACGAGCCGGCGCCGAACACGGTGAACGGCAGGCTGTTTCCGTCGATGCGAGCGCCGAGGCCGCGCAGCGCATCCAGCACCGTGGCCATCGGCCGGCGGCGGGCCGCGGCGTCGCCGTCGAAGGTGACCGGCCCGTCGGCGGTGGCCGCCAACGCGGGCAGAAAACGCATGACGGTGCCCGCGAGGCCGCAGTCCACCCTCGCCGGACCGCTCAGCGGGGCGGGCGTCACCCGCCAGTCGCGCCGGTCAGTCCCAGCCTCTCCAAGGCCAGCGTTTTCGATGCCCACACCGATGGCGCGGAGCGCGGCGGCCATCAGGTCGGTGTCGCGACTGCGCAGCGGGGAGACGATGATCGATGCACCGTCGGCCTGCGCGGCGAGCACCAGTGCCCGGTTGGTCAGCGACTTCGAGCCCGGGACGCTCACCGTTGCCATCACCGGGTGGACCGAAACCGGTGCGGCCCAGGCCTCGGGGGCAACGGTGCTGGCGGCGGTCACCCGGACATGATCCCGCATCCTGGGTAGATCGCGATCCCCGGCCACTGATCCGTTGTGGCCAGCACATTTGCGGTGGCGACCGTCTGTCGCCCATCGATAGCTCTGTGGGCAGAGATCGGTACCGTGCTGCGGTGACCGAGATTCCCACCTGGCTTCTGTGGTTGATCGGGGCGTTCATTCCGGTCGTGACCGCCGTTGTCGGCATCACCACGGTGACGGTCAACGCCAAGACGAGTCGTCGGGAGGAGGCGATGCGGCTGTTGCGGTGGGCAGGTGAGCAGGCCGTCGACCCGGTCGGCGAGTTGGCGAACGTGATGGGCTTGCAGGCGCTGATCGCGTTGGACAAGAGCGGAATCTTGAAGAAGGACGACAAACGGTTGTTGTGGGCGGTGACGCAGGCCGTGCTCGCGCCATCCGTGGCCGGGTACCCTGATGCTGTCGACGTCGTGGATATCAGCGTGGCCGGTCCGGAGGGTGGTGACGACACGTGACGGCGCATCTCACGGTCACCCGGGCGCAGGTCCTTGCCGCCCAATTGCAACTCCGGCTGGCCGATGAAATTGGGGAAACGGTCACGCCACTGGTCCGGGCCATCGCGAAAGCCAGACCGCGAGCAGTGCAGATCACCGATGAGCACGCCGTTGTCCCCCGGCAGTCTTCCAACGGGTCATCGTCCGGGGACCGCAACAGCTCCACGACGGAAACTCCCGGCACGTAACGGTTCGTCACCAGCCGTTTAGCTCCGCGCGGATCCCGCCAGTACTTCCCGCAGCAGTCACCGGCCTCGCTCGTCCAACGCAGGATCGCCGCGCGGCGTGGCTCAGTCGGGCAGTTCAGCGATCCTGCACGGAATGTCGTTGTTCTCGCCCAGGTGGTAGCTGGCGCAGACCCGGTGGTAGCCATCGGCGATCTGCATCGGGAAGCCGCGCGCAAGCGCGCCGCGGACCAGCAGAACCGGCGATAGCTGTTTCCCGGCGTTGACTTTCGCGATGTCCGCAGCCACGTGCTGGTCGTCGGCAGGGAGCAGCGGCAGTTGCGACGACCGCAGCATGTCCTTGGCCTTGAAGTGTTCCAGCTTCGCGTCCTGCAACTCCTTGACGGTCTGCTTGACGATGTCCGGCTGGGCGACGAGCGACAGGTATGACGCGGCCGCCGGATAATCGTGCTGATCCGGCTTGGCCTTCCAGACGATGTTGGGCATGGATGCTCCTGACCGGTTGTCTCACCGGCATTACGCTCGGTGAGTTCTCTGCACGGAGCGTAATGCCACGTCTACCCGAGCGCCGCACCGGACGCGGGATCAGGCAGTGGTGATGTCGAGGTCCAGTTGCTGCTCAGCCGGCTCCGCGGGTGCCGGCCGGACGAGTTCGGGGCCGTCGTTGCGGACGCTGTTCACGGCGGTCGACACCTGTCGCGGCTCGAGGACGGGCTCGGGCATCACATCCAGCAGTCGACGGGCCACGGCTGCGTCACCGGTGGAGCAATCGAGCCACTCGTCGCGAAGCTGGGCAGGAACCAGAACGGGGCACCGGTCATGGATGTGTCCGAGTGTGTCGGTGGCCGGCCGGGTGATGACGGCGCAGGTCCACAGCCACTTCCGGGGGTCATCGTCGGACACGTCAGGATCCCGCCACAACTCGTACAGTCCGGCGAAAGCCAGTACATCGCGATCGGCGTCGTGCAGGAAGAAGGGGATCTTGTTGCCCGCGGTCTTCTGCCACTCGTAGTAGCCGTCCGCGGGCACGAGGCAACGGCGGCGGGCCGCGGCGGTCTTGAACGCCGGTTTCTCGGTGACCGTCTCCTGACGGGCATTGATCAGCCGCGCCGCGCCCTTCCTGTCCTTCGACCAGCTCGGTACGAGACCCCAGCGCACGGTGCGCAGTTGGCGGACCGGTGGCGCGTCATCCGCGCCCCGCGGCGGCCGTTGCAGGACGACGCGCACCGGGTCGGTCGGGGCGATGTTCCACGAGGGGGCGAGGTCCTCGTCGGTGACCTCTTCGATGCCGAATTCGCCGTACAGGCCGGCAGTGCTCGACGAACTCGCGTAACGGCCGCACATACCTCGATTGTCCCCGCCCGGCGATCATCGGCGCACGGCGGGCGTTGTCCGGCTACCCCATCGCGTCCGCGCCG
>JBBRVZ010000235.1:0-2822 GCA_038246445.1 Mycobacteriales bacterium | reverse complement strand
CCCGCCAAGGACCCTCACGAAACCCGGAAAAGCACTGAGAATCCCCCAGAAACTGTCACCGGCCGTCGACCCAGCCCCGACCAGCGGCCCACACGGCCCCGGCGCACCCAACACACCGGGATAGTTCAGCGCCCTCCTAGGCAGGACGGGGGCGATTTTGCCTGCGGAGCCCGATGACGGTGCCGGCGAGGACTGTGGCCCAGACCAGTGCGAGCAATACTCCGAGGGTCAGACCGATGGACTCGACGAGCCAGGATTGCCATCGTCGGGCCAGGGTGAGGGTGGCCACGACCATGGCCGCGGCGGGGAAAACGAATCCCCAGTCCGCGGCGGTGCGGGTGAGAGCCGCACGGCCGGCGTGCCGGGTGACGACGGCGGCGGCGGCTATCCACCAGAGTGCGAATCCCCAGAGGGCGCCGGCGGCAAAGGTGGCGACCTCGCCCACCGCGGGAGTCCAGGAGCCGCCGAGCATCGGGTCACCGCGGGCCACGGACTGCAGCGCGAGCGACGTGACCGCCAGCGGGCTGATCATGATCCACATAGCGGGTGCGCCAGTGCGGTGCACGCCGGGATGTAGCACCAGTCGGTTGACGAAAAGCACCGCTGTGAAAGCGAACAGCAAACCACCGGCCCCCAGCAGCGCCACAGCCAGCACGGCCAGCCCACGGTCGAGCGAGGAAGGGGCGGAGGCCACCAGTTCGGCAAACAGGAACGAGCCGAGCAGCACAACAGTTTCCGGGATGAACCATATCCCCGAAATGTCCGCGGCCTCGAATTGCTCGTGTTCGAATGCAGCGACGAAAATGACCACGGTAAGACACAGCCCCAGGCCCGTGCCGAGAACGGCGAGGGTCAGCAGGAGCCACCATCCGACCGTGTTGCCCACGGTGCCCGGCCACACGCGCAGCACGCCGATCGCGAGGACATTGACCGCGCCGGGGATGGTGGCATAGGCGGGTCCGGTGCGGGGGGATTGCAGCTTGGCGGCGAGGCCCCGGCAGGACCAGGAAGTCGCGGACGAACAGGACGACGAAGCTGACGATGCTCGCCACCAGAAGAATCGTCGCGGTGGCATCCGCGAAACCGTTCAGCGCGTCGAGCCTGCCCGGATGCAATGCGGCCACGGCCGCGGTGGCTGCGCTCCCCATGATTGCACCGAACCAGGCTGGGTCATCCAGGTCCGGTGGGGGTCGCACGGATGCGGGCGGGCCAGCGTCCGACTCCATATGGCGAGTATCTACCACCGGTTCAGACCCTTCAGCAGCCGTGACGGTCAGCAGCGTCACGATCTATACGTTTCCCAGAGACCGGTGGCGTTCGCTGAGGTTTCAGCCGCCGAGCTGGGTCAGGATGGGGGCGGGTGCCGCCCGTCGTCGCTCGGCTCGCAGGTTCAGGCGTCCCGGCGGCGGAGTTGCCAGGAGGCTAAGCCGGTCAGGACAATCGCGTAGCCGCACATCACGGCGAACCCCGTCACGGGCTCAAGGGATAATGGACGCCGAAGCTTCCGTCCGTCACCGCGCCGGCATTGGACGGCAGGTACTGGACGAACTGGTCGGTCAGGGCGGCGGGTAACAGGTTGGTCAACGGCGGGATCACGAAGAACACTGCCACGAAGGTGGTGATCGCCGCGACGGTGTTGCGCAGCAGCGCTCCCAGTGCAATGGCGGTGAGACCGGCCACCGTCAGGTACAGCGCGGCGCCGATCACCGAACGCAGTGCCCCAGGGTCAGACACGACCGCGTCCAGATTCCGGTCGGCCAGCAGCGCCTGGCCAAAGAAGAATGACGTAAAGCTTGCGGCGAGAATGGTGGGGAACACGGTGCCGGCGAAGACGATCAGTTTACCCCACAACATCGGTAGCCGGGTGGGAACGACAGTGAGCGAGGACCGGATCATTCCGGTGCTGTATTCACCGGCGATCAGGAGAACTCCGAGTGCGCCGACGGCCAGTTGAGCGAAGAACGTGCCGGTCAATGAAGTGGAGATCGCCGTCGCGCCCGGTTCGAATCCTGAGGCTTGACTGGCCGTGATGGCCGAGAATATGGCGCCCAGTCCGATCATCAACACAACTGCAATCAGCATCGTCGCAATGGTCGACCGCAATGAGCGGAATTTGATCCATTCGGATGAAAGGACGCTGGCCGAGGTGATTCGGTAGTTCGTGCCCAGATGCGCCGTTGTGGCATTCTTGACGGGCGTGAGGATGGTCGTCATGCAGGCACCCCGGCAAACTGTGCAGCGTCGGTGATGTCGGTCGAGCGGTACTCCACGGAATCGCTCGTCAGCGTCATGAATGCCTCTTCCAGGGACGTCTGTTGTGTTGTGAGTTCGACGATGCGGAGATGGTTCTGCCAGGCGATCGTGCCGATGTCTTCGGCGCTGAGGCCGTCGACCTCCAGCACGTCGGGTTGTGCGGTGGAAACGGTGATATTCCGCCCCGTCAGCAGTTTCTGTAGCCGGTCGGCGTCCGGCGTCCGGATGGTGACGGCATGGTGTGCGGCCCGCGCGATGAACTCATCGACGGTGGTGTCGGCAATCAACCGGCCACGGCCAACCACGATTAACCGGGTCGCGGTCTGCGCCATCTCGCTCATCAGATGGGACGACACGAAAACGGTGTGTCCCGAGGAGGACAAGGTCCTTCAGCATGGTGCGCATCCACAGCACACCCTCCGGGTCCAACCCAGGGTCGGGTAGCCGGAGGGGTTTCACCCTCCGGCTCCCACAGATCCCGGCGTGACCGTCTCCGGTCACCGGGCTCTTGTCATCCTGATCACCAGGCGGCGCGAACCCATCTCCAGTGCGCAAACCGCGTCGGAGTG
>JBBRVZ010000234.1:0-2833 GCA_038246445.1 Mycobacteriales bacterium | reverse complement strand
GGAATGGGCCCTGATCATGGCCGATAGACGCCGCAAATCCCTGGTGGTGTGCGACGTCTGCCACGAACAGATCCATCACCGGCGGTCTTCCGCAGCGTTCACGTCGTAATCACCGGAGAGCCGGATGCCCGGAAACGGGCCCGTCCGGTTCGGAGGGAGGCCACGCGGAAAAGGACCCACCTGGTGGGCACCTCGCCGCGCGGTCGACCCTACTCGCGTGAACCCTCGTTGACGCCTCGTCATTAGCACTCTCGCTCGGTGGGATGTTCCAGCGGGAGGTAGGGGCCGGTCGCTGGGAGGCGACGGGTGCCGCCCGGGCGAACTTGGTCGGGCGGGAGCGCACCACCGTCCCCGGGGTACAGAGGGCACCCAACCCGGTCGTATCTGTCTCGTGTGGAACGTGACAACCCCGTCGGGGCCCAGGCGCATGTTGCGTTTGGTGGGCTGACCGTGAGGAAGGCTGATCCTCCGGCGGGCGCAGGACGATCCGAGAAGCGAATGCCGGTCGCCGAAAGGCAACGGGAAACCGGGCACCGTGGTGCTGGCTCCTCCGCCAGAAGGGGCCCGGATAACCGGCCGGATAGGGGCGCCATGTCCCGACCCGAAAGGGTGCTGACGCGGATCGGGTGAGCCTGCGACGACCATGACCGTGGAACTTGCTGGAACCGAGGGACAAGTTGGACGCCACGACGTCATTTGGGTGCGGCCGCGGCCGTGGCCGGGTGATCCCGTGGTGAACGGACTCTCGGGCGAGCGGTCGGACTGGGACGCCGTGCAGTGGCGCCGGGTCGAGGCCGACGTACAGCGGTTGCGGCAGCGGATCTTCGCGGCATCACGGGCAGGGGACCTGAAGAAGGTCCGGAATCTTCAGAAGTTGATGTTGCGGTCCCGCAGTAACGCGCTGTTGGCGGTGCGGCGGGTGACACAGCTCAACAAGGGCCGCTCGACGGCCGGGGTCGACGGGCAAGTTGTGGTGCGAGCGGAGCAGCGCGCCGAGATGGCGCACTGGCTGCAGCACCAGGCGCAGCCGTGGTCTCCGCTACCGGTCAAGCGGGTGTATGTGCCCAAGAGCGATGGGCGCCGCCGCCCGCTCGGTATCCCCGTGATCGCCGACAGGTGCCTTCAAGCCCTGACGGTCAACGCGTTGGAACCCGAGTGGGAGGCCCGGTTCGAACCGAAGTCGTACGGGTTCCGGCCGGGCCGTGGATGTCACGACGCGATCGTGGCGATCCACACGGTGGCAAGCCGCACCGACGCGAAGCGTCTGTGGGTGCTGGACGCCGACCTGAAGGCGGCGTTCGACCGACTCGACCACGATTACATCCGTGCCTCGCTGGGCACGTTCCCCGCCCGGGGAATGGTGCGACAGTGGTTGCAGGCCGGGGTGATCGAGGACGGCCGGTTCGCTCCCACCGAAGAAGGTGCTCCGCAGGGTGGGGTGATCAGCCCGTTGCTCTTGAACGTTGCTCTGCACGGCATGGAGGCCGCCGCCGGGGTGCGGTATTACCAGACCGGCACGCGTGCCGGGAAGGTGGTATCGGGCTGCCCGACGCTGGTCCGATATGCCGACGATCTGCTCGCCTTGTGTCACACCCGTGAACAGGCCGAACAGGTCAAGGCGCGGCTTGCCGACTGGCTGGCCCCCAGGGGTCTGGTCTTCAACGAGGACAAGACCCAGATCACGCACCTGGAAAAGGGCGTGGACTTCCTGGGATTCACCATTCGCCGGTACCCCAACGGCAAGCTGCTGACCAAGCCGAGCAACGCGGCGCTGCGACGAATCCGGCGGCGATTGTCCTCCGAGGTGAAGGCCCTGCGTGGGGCGAACGCCGAAGCGGTCATCGCCAGGCTCAACCCGATCATCACCGGGTGGGCCGCCTATTACCGGATCGGGGTGTCCAAACGCGCCTTCAACGCGTTGGACGCGCACGTGTGGCGGCTCGTCTACAAATGGGCCGTCCTCACGCATTCGAACAAGCCGCGGCGCTGGGTCAACTCCCGGTACTTCGGCATGTTCAACCCCGCCAGGCGAGACAAGTGGGTGTTCGGTAGCCGCGACCGCGGCTTCTACCTGCGCAAGTTCGCTTGGACACCGATCATCCGGCACCGGATGGTGGCCACGACGGCGTCTCCGGACGATCCGTCGCTGGCCGACTACTGGTACCGGCGGCGTCGCCGCCAGCCGCCCCCGTTGGGCACCGCCACGCTGCAGCTCTTACGAGCCCAGCGCGGCCGCTGCCCGCTATGCCGGGGGCTGCTGCTGCACGCCGACCGCGACCCTCAATCCCCGCGCGAGTGGGAGCAATGGATCTCGGTCACCCGCAAGGCGATCGGCACACACGCGATCGTCGTTTGGGGTGCCGGCACACCGGATGAACGCGTCGCTCCCCGCCTCATACACGCCCACTGCCGCCCGCACCTGCGGCGGTCAGTGGGTCCGCACTTCGAAGCCGCCCATGAGCCTTCAGGGCTTGCTTGAGCCGGTTGCCCGGAGACGGGCATGGCCGGTTCTGAGGGGGCCCCGGCGCAGCAATGCGCTGGGGCTACCCGACGAGGTCTGGTTCGGCATCATCGAGAAACAAGCCATCCACCGCGGAGCCTTCGGATCGGTGAAGGACCTCAACGCCAAGATCCGCGCGTTCATCACCGGCTGGAACGACCGCTGCCGACCCTTCGTCTGGACCAAACCCGGCAACGAAATCCTCACCAAAGCCAACCGTAAAACAACTTCAGTTGCAGTCCACTAGCAGCCGAGTGTCTGTCGCGCAGTTCGTCGCCGAGGTAGGTGGACCAGATCAGGAACCTGGGTGTCCGCTCGACGACGGACCCGATC
>JBBRVZ010000233.1:0-2842 GCA_038246445.1 Mycobacteriales bacterium | reverse complement strand
TGGTCAGATCATTTGCAGGTCACCCTCGTCGGCTGGGGACCCGAGCTGGTGGCACTGAACCCCGATCGGGTCCGGCACGTGCCTACGGTCAGCGAGGTTGTCAGGTTCGTTCGTGGCCGGATCGGTGAAACACGCCAGGCGGTGGCGGACCTGCAGACCACGGTGCTGGCCGATCGGGTCGTGGACCAGGGTGCGGGGGATTGGTCACCGGAGGTGTGGCTGATCGATGCTGCGGCCTCAGCCGATGACCTGCATGCGTTGGAGGAGGTACTGGCAGGGGTCGCGGCGACTGGTCGATCCACGGTGGCCGTCATTGCGCGAGCCGAGGGATTCGCGCCGGTTGGCGGCGCGGTCATCAACGTCGACGCGGACGGCATCCTTTCGTTGCCAGCGCTTCTCGGTGAACAGCGGGTGCACGCGTCAGGGATGGACCCGGAGGCGTTGGGGCGGCTGCTGGAGCTATTTGATTCCGCCGGGCAATTCGAGCAGCCCGGGCCGATGCCAGGCACTGATACCTGGGCTCGGGGGATGAACACAGCGGGGTCGCTCCTGCCGGAGGATCTCGTCGCTGTCACCGACCCGGGGCATGCCGCCCTCGACGTCCCTGTCGTCTCCGCCGAGCCGGGCGAGCCCGACGACGACGAGGAGGTGGTCGACGACCAGGAGGTTGGACAGAAGTCGGGTCAGGACGCCCCCAACGCAATGGGCAATCCGGGGATTTGTCACCCTCCGTGTCGGTGTCGGCGGGTTGGGGGTGGGTGCGTTCGCGGATCGGGATGTGGTGGCGGATGGTGATGTTCTCGGGTCCGACGAGGATGTCCTTGACCAGGAGCCGCAGGATCCGTTGGCGTTCGGGGATGGCGGCGGTGTCGGTGGCTCGGCGGAGTTGGGTGAGGAAGCCGGTCAGGTCCTGGGCGAGTTTGAGGTAGGCGCCGCGGTCGGCGGTTTGCGCGTCGATGGCTTGGATTTGGTTGCGCAGGTTGGTTTCTCGTGCTCGGAGGTCGGGCATCCGGGTGCGGAGTTCGTCGATGGTGATGAGTTGCTCGGAGAACGCGGTGATCATCCGGGCGATCGTGGCGGTGGTCTTGGTCAGCGCGGACTGCAGTCGTTGGTGTTCGGCGACGGCCGGGTCGGCGGTCCGGGCAGTGGCCAGGCGTTTGTCGATCTCGGCGGCGATCAGCGCGGGGTCGGCGATCAGCGCGGTGATGTGGTTCCAGACGATTTGGTCGAGGTAGTCGGCCCGGACCGGGGTGTTGGCGCAGACCCGTCCGCCGGGGTACCGGTAGTCGTCCGAGCCCAGGCACCGGTAGTAGAAGATTTTCTTGTTGGTGGTGCGGGTGCTGGTCCGGTAGTAGGCGTACCCGCAGTTCGCGCAGGCGGTGAGTCCTTGCAGCAGGGATGGGATCTTGGTGTTCCGGGCGGCGAATCGTTTGTTGTCGGCCAGTCGTTGTTCGGCCCGGGCGAAGGTCTGCTCGGTGATGATCGCCGGGACCGCGATGGCGGTCCATTCCTGTTTGGGTCGGTCGATGGTCTTGTGCGCGGTCGGGGTGGACCGGCCGGCCAGCCGGGCGGCCCGGTTGACCCGGCGGGCTGCTGCACGCTGATGGTCTTGCCGAACATCGCGGTGCCGGCGTAGGCGGGGTTGCGCAGCATCGCCCAGATCACCGACCGGTCCCAGCTGGGTTTCCCGGTGCGGGTGGGCACGTTCTGTTCGGTGAGCCAACGGGCCAGGTCGGCGATCGAGGCGGCTTCGTCGGTGTAACGGCGGAACATCTCGGCGACGAGAACCGCTTCGTGCTCGCAGATCTCGTAGACCGCGCCGGAGTCGGGGGTTTTGCGGTGGTACCGGTAGCCGAACGGGGCGCCGCCGAGGACGTTCACCGATCCGGCCTTCGCGCGGTGTGCCTTGCCGCGGCGGGAGCGTTCCAGGATCTGCGCTTTCTCGTATTCGGCGAACATGCCCTGGAACTGCACCAGCAGCTGATCCTCCGGGCTGTCCCCGCGGGGGCCCTTGACGAACTCGACCCGGGTGCCCGCGCGGGTGAACTCCTCGATCAGCAGCGCCTGGTAGGCGAACTTCCGGGCCAGGCGGTCCGGCGAGTAACACACCACGACCTCGACCGGGACCTGCGCGATCAGGTCCCGCAACCGTTCCAGGCCGGGCCGGACCAGGGTCGCGCCGGAATGCCCGTCATCGGTGAACACCCACCCCGCTGGGACGTCAAGCCCCTGCTGCCCGGCGTGGCTGGTCACCGCGGCCAGCTGCGAGCCGATCGTCTCGTCCTTGGCCTGCCGGGCCGAGGACACCCTGGCGTAGATCGCTGCGGTCGTCATGGGGCGGCCCTGCTTCCTGTTCATGGCCGGCCCGCGGGAGGCGGGCGGACCGCTGTGGCACAAGAATGTCGTAGACCACCGACAGCTCGGCCTCCGCGTGACGGTGAAAGACCCATTGCGCCTTCACCGCCCGCTCATTCACCGTTCCGGCCGCCCGCCGCGATCCCGGGCCAGGAACTCCACCAGCGCCGCGGCGACCACCGCGGAGATCGCCAACCGGTGCTCGGCCGCATACGCCCGCACCCGAGCGACCAGACCTTCCGGCAACTTCACCGTGAAAGCCACTGCCCGGTCAGGGATCTCGACCAGCCCGTGGCTGGCGGCATCGACATAACGGCGGGCTTGCCGCACGGAGACACCGAACCGGCCGGCCAGCACCCGTGCCGATTCCACCGGCGAGGACCCGGCCGCGGCCAATTCCACCGCGGCGTTGACCCGCGCGGCGTACTCGCCATCACCGACCCGACCCACACCAGCCATGTCATAAACATACAACCGAACATGTCAT
>JBBRVZ010000232.1:0-2854 GCA_038246445.1 Mycobacteriales bacterium | reverse complement strand
GGCCGAACGCCGGATGAGTTGCTAAGTCGCATGGACAGCCCCTCGAAACCGGGCTGGGGATTTGAGACAACAGCAACCGAGACACTGGCCGGCGACCACCTGCGCACCGATAAGGACGACCCGCGCCTTCAGCCTGAGACGCAGGTGCTGATTGGGGAAACGCGGGATAGAGTTTCCGATCACCTGAATGATCGAACGATCATGATAATGCCGCTGTCCACGAGTGTCACTGCACGCGCGCGATGCAGCCGGTCAGCTGGGCAGCTTGCTCTCGATGAGGTCGGCAGCGCGACCGGCGGCCCCGGTGTCCGCCCGCATCCTGTCCCCGATGGCCCGGGAGCGGGTGATGACCTCGGCGTCTAGTGCGCGGCGCAGGTCGGTCTCCAATCTGTCCTGATTAAGGTCGGCGAACCGCTCGTGCACACCGATGCCGAGTTGTTCGACACGGGCTCCCCAGAAAGGGTTGTCGGCCACCAGCGAGCAGACGAACGTGGGGATCCCGGCGGCAACACTTGCCGCGACGGTCCCGGACCCGCCGTGGTGGACAGCGACCCGGCAACGCGGCAACACCCGGTCGTAATTCAGCACACCAGTAGCGACCCGCACCCGATCCGGCTGGTCTCGGGTTTCGCCGAACCTGCTCCACCCGGCGCCGACCAGGACCCGTGCTCCCACCCTGTCCGCCACTGTCGTGATCATGTCTATCGCCGCCACCGGGTCGATGACGGGCATGCTGCCGAAGCCGACGAACACCGGCGGATCACCGTCGCTCAGCCAGGCATCGAGTTCGGGGTCGACGTCCAGTTCGCCGAGCCGTTCCCGCAGTTCACGGTCGGGTGTTAGGAACCCGATAATCGGCCGACGTGTTGGGTAGTCGCCCAGGTCCGGGACTAACGCGGAGTGGTAGGCCTGCAATTCGAGCGTCCCCGCAGCCGCGAGGCGGGTCGCCGTCGGGGTGGTGACCGGCGCCAACCCGAGACCGTCCCGGAAGTTGTTGATGTCCTGGGCCATGCTGCGCCAGTACATCCGCTGAAACAGGGAATGCGTTGCTAGGTTTCGGCGGCGCGGCAACCCCACGGTGGTGATCAGCATGTTCGGGTAGGCACTGGTCGGCCGCATCGGCGCGTAGTGCAGGCAGACCAGCGGAACCCCGCGGGCCTCGGCGACGCACGCCGCGCGGTGCTCGCTCAAAGACCCCGTAACGATGAGGTCGGCGCCATCGCAGACCCGCAGCGTGTCGGCATCGAGCAACGCAGCGTTGTCGTGCACGATCTTGCCCAAAGCCTGAGTCAAGGCCATGACATCACCCGCGGCCAGCCACCGCTGACCGTCCGGTGACTCCATGAACAGCTGCGAGTCAGGCCCCACCGGATACGTCGTGAGACCGGCCTTCTCCCCGAACGCGACCAGGTTCGGCGAAACCCCGAGAACCACCTGATGACCGCGCCGGTTCAGCTCGTCACCCAGCACTACCAGCGGTTGCGCATCACCACGGGATCCAGTCGCCACCAACGCGATCCGCACCAACAACCCCCCAATTGAATTGTTCTATCGGCCAAGCACCGAAAAGCAGAAGGGTGATTGGCCGATCGATTTCGTATGGCATCGTCGGAACGGTGGTGACTGGATTCCGCCTGGTGCGCCCATCACGCCAGACTGCGCAGCGGGATTCTGGTCCGATCCGCAGCCGTGTTCTCAGCTCAGTTGAGCAAGTCCAGCAGCAGATGGCCCAGTTCGCCGGCAGCGTGCACCGGTACCCAATGATCGCAGGTCAACCGCTGATACCGCCACGGACCGGTGACGAAATCCTCGGACAGGGTCATCTGTGCCTCGGCCAGGAATTGGTCCTCGCTGGACCAGTTATTGGGTGATCACCCCTGATCTTGGGGGGCCTCGGCCGGTCGAGTCGACCGCCGGGAGATGGCGGATTATCGGATGAGCGTCCTCGTCGGTGGGGTCGGCCATCTCGTCGACGATCCGGCCGTCGGCCAGGAACACCACCCTGTCGGCGTAGCCGGCGGCGACCGGGTCGTGGGTGACCAGCACCACCGTCTGACCGAACTCCCGCACGCAGCGGGCCAGGAAACCCAGCACCTCGGCGCCGGCCGCCGAGTCCAGGTTCCCGGTGGGCTCGTCGGCGAAGATGATGGCGGGCCGCCCGGCCAGAGCCCGGGCGCAGGCCACCCGCTGCTGCTGACCGCCGGAGAGCTGGGCCGGTTTGTGGTGCAGCCGGTCCGTGAGCCCGACCGCGGCGATCACGGTGTCCAACCAGTGCTTGTCGGGTGTGCGGCCGGCGATATCCATGGGCAGCGTGATGTTCTCGATCGCGGTCAGGGTCGGTACCAGGTTGAACGCCTGGAAGACGAACCCGATCCGGTCCCGCCGGATCCTGGTCAACTCCTTGTCGCCGAGCGTGGTGAGATCGGCGTCGCCGACGAACACCCGCCCCGAGCTGGCCTGGTCCAACGCGGCCAGGCAATGCATCAGCGTCGATTTGCCCGACCCGGACGGTCCCATGATCGCGGTGAACTGACCCGGATGGAACTCCACACTGACTCCGTCCAGCGCGGTGACCCGGGTATCACCCGAGCCGTAGATCTTGCTCAGACCCACCGCATGTGCGGCCGGCGCGGTTGTGGTGAGCGGCCGGCCACCGAGTCGCTCGGCTTCCCTGGTTGTGGCGGCACTAGCGTTTCTGCCATGGTGTTCCCCCTGTCGTGATATTGCGGTTGATGGAGTGCTGGAGTTGATCTGAGGTGTTTGGTGTAACGGGCTTTCGGCGCCATCTCACTGCAGTGGGCGGCCAATGAAGTCGGGCGGCGGCGGCGTCAATGCCGTCGCGCCGGCCGCGGTC
>JBBRVZ010000231.1:0-2920 GCA_038246445.1 Mycobacteriales bacterium | reverse complement strand
TTGGCCAAGAATGGGAACCAGGTGACCGGGTGACCTGCGGGTTTACGGACGGACGGGCGCGCTCCGCGGGGCCCAAGCAGAATCTTCACCCGGAACCTGGCCAACAATTTCGGCAACGGCGCCCCGGCAGAGCCCCCGGAAACATGGCCATCGCGGGCGAAAATGGCCAACTTGGGTGTCACGGGACACCGTGCCAGGGAAAATGGCAGTGCGCCGCGCATCTTGTCAGTGAGCTGGCAGTGCGCCACGCAGCGTGTCAGTAGATCGGACATCGCACTCGTTGTAGGTGCTCACAGCGTGTCCGCGGTGATATCACTGCCGACTTCCTTGGCACACCTAGCCTCGAATCCGTGCCAGGAATCTGGCAGCTGAGCACGCCTGCACTGTCAACATCGGCGGCACGGGACACCGGGTGTCGGTGCGGCGTGCTGAACTGCGACAACAGCCGATCGGCGGGGGAGGTGCACGGTGCCGGAACCCCTCGAAGGCGTGGCCGCGGATGCCTGTTCCGCCCCGCACCGGCTGGACGAGCTGGTATCCCAGGGTTCACTTGCCGCACCGCAGATGCCGGGGGAGGACCTGTCGAGCGCCCGGCTGCTGCGGCTGGCGGAGCTCACCGCGACCGACCTCGACTCTTCCGCGGTCTCGACTGGTGGAACACCGGTGCTGTCAGAGCAGGCCATGGCCGATGTGCTCGCCGCGGTGGACGCCTCCACGGCATCGAACACGAAGGCGGCGTACCGGTCGGACTGGGCAAGGTTCACCGGATGGGCGGGGGATCGGGGGTTCTGCTTCCTTCCGGCGGATCCGTTGGTGGTCGCGCATTACGTCACCGAGGCTGCCGCGGAGATGACCGGGGTCGGGCGCTGGCGGTACGCCCCGGCCACGTTGACCCGGTGGGTCTCCAGCATCAACCAGTTCCACACCGCCGCCGGCATGGACGCACCCGGCCGCTCCGAGGTCGTCCGGCGGGCGTTGTCCGGGATCCGCCGCATCAGGGCATCGCCTCCGGTGCGGCGGGCACCGCTGCTGCTGGAGGACATCCGCACCCTGATGACCTGCATCGAGAGCTCGGCGGGGGAGTGGCCGGCTGGGGTGGCAGCCAGGCGGGACATGGCGGTGCTGTTGACGGGGTTCGCCGGCGCGAGCCGCCGCAGCGAACTCGTCGCCCTCACGTTGGCCGACGTGACCCTGCACAGAACCGACGGTCTGCACGTCCGGCTCCGGACCTCCAAAACCGACCAAGAAGGGCACGGGCAGGTGAAGGCGCTGCCGTTCGGGCGTGACCCCGCCACGTGCCCGCCGTGCGCGTTCGTGCGGTGGCGGCAGATCCTGCAAGCCTCTGATACCACCGACCCGGCCGACCGGCGCCGGGCGGTGATGCGGGTGCTCCGCCGGCAAGCCGAAGCCACCGGCCGCACCGGGGGAGAGGACGCCGAGGTCGAGCTGCTGCACGTCTGCCGGAGCACCCGCCTGCCCGAACCGCCGGATCCCGGGCGGGTGCTGTTCCCGTCGGTGCACAAGACCGGCGGGATCGGGGCCGGGGCGATGACCGGGCATGCGGTGAACGAGATGATCAGGCGCCGCGCCGACCAGGCCGGGTTCACCCCCGCCCACACCCAGCTCATGGGGGGACACTCGCTGCGGTCGGGTTTCGTCACCGAGGCCTTCCGGGCCGGCGCGGACGCCCACTCCATCATGCGCCAGACCGGGCACCGCAACCCGGGCATGCTCGAGGTCTACGCCCGCGAACACGCCCCCCTGACCGGTAACGCCGTTACCCGCATCGGCTTGTAGATGACGACGGCAAGCCATACGGCGCGGATGTTGTCGCCCCGAACGACGGCGGCGTACGCGGGGGACTGGGCGCTGTTCACCGACTGGTGCTCCACCACCGGCGAACGGGAACTACCGGCCGACCCGGACACCGTGCTGTCCTTCCTCACCGACTGCCCCGCCGCCGCGGCCACCCAGCGGCGGCGGGTCGCCGCCATCGACCACCGCCACAGCACCGCTGGGTATCCGCGGCCCGGGGAGTCACCGCTCGTGCGGGCTGCTCTCGGTCGTTCCACCGGCGAACCACCGCATCAACCACCGGCCATCGCAGCAGCGGTCGAGACCGCCATGCGGGCCTTGCCCAGTTCGGGGTGGACGCGGGGGATGTTCGGTCGGCGGGACCGGTGCCTGCTCGTGCTGTCCCAGGCGGCGGGGGTGCCGTACCGCCACCTGGCCACCCTCACCGCCGGCGACATCACCATGGCCGACGGCACCGCGCGGGTTGAGAACGCTGCCGGCGGATGGGTGATCGCGCCGGACTCGGACCCGGTGCTGTGCGGGCCGTGCGCGATCACCCGATGGTTGCGGTTGCTGGACCTGGTCGTTACCCACCCCAGCAACCGGGACACCGCCCAAGCCCTGAAGAAGGCGCAGCCGGTGACCAGCGGCTCACCGCACCTGTGCCGGTCCACCCGCGCACTGGACCCCGCGACGTTGGTGGTGCCGTTGCTGCCGCCGATCGACCAATGGGGCTACGTGCCGTTCCCGGTCCGGCGCCTGACGCCGCACTCACTGTCCACCCGGGCCCGGGACCTGCTCGCCGGGGACGTCGGCGCGCACCGTGACCTACCCGTCGACACCGACGACGAACCCGAACAGCAGCCGGCACCGAGCCCGGTGGCGACCCGGGTGGTGTATAGCCGGGATGACGCGCAGCGGGCGTGGGAACGGCGCCGGGCGGACCTGAAAGACATCGCCGGCGTCAGCGACGTCCTGGACGAGGTGGACGCCCGCGCGAAGGAACTACACCAACGAACGGCGGCCATCCTGGCTGCCCAGACCGATCGATGAGAGATTCGCAGCGATCCGCTTCCCCGGTGATCGGTTGCCGCTTGCACCGCGGGCTGCCGAATGGGCGACCGGC
>JBBRVZ010000230.1:0-2935 GCA_038246445.1 Mycobacteriales bacterium | reverse complement strand
GGGGAGATCAGCGAAACAGTGCGCTGTAGGCGTTGATCGCCGGTTGGCCGCCGAGGTGGGCGTACAGAACGGTTGATTCCTGACCGATCTCGCCGGCTTCGACAAGATCGATCAGGCCCGCCATCGACTTTCCTTCGTACACCGGGTCGATGATCATTCCCTCCAGCGACCCGGTGAGGCGCATCGCGTCCAGTGTGGATTCGACGGGAATCCCGTAGTAGTCCCCAGCCCATCCGGCAAGGACGGTGATCTCATCGTCGCGGAGCTCTCGGCCGAGCCCGATCAGCTCCGCGGTGTTGCGCGCAATCTTCGCCACCTGCGCGCGGGTCGCCTCCAGCTTCGCGGAAGCGTCGATGCCCAGTACCCGCCGCGGGCGGTCCTGACCGGCGAAGCCCGCGATCATCCCGGCCTGCGTGCTGCCGGTGACGCTGCACACGACGATGGTGTCGAAGAAGACGCCTAGCTGCTGCTCCTGCTCGGCGACCTCCCGCGCCCAGTTCGCAAAACCCAGACCGCCGAGACGGTGATCCGAGGCGCCTGCGGGAATGGCATACGGAGTGCCACCGTGCGCCCTGACGTCATCCAGTGCGCGCTGCCAGCCGTCCTTGAACTCGATGCCGAAACCGGCCTGCACGAGCTCCACTTCGGCGCCCATGATGCGCGACAGCAGGATGTTGCCGACCCTGTCGTTGACCGAATCCGGCCAGTTCACCCAGCTCTCCTGAACCAGTCGCGCCTTCAGCCCGAGTCTCGCCGCGACTGCTGCGACCTGGCGCGTGTGATTGGACTGGACGCCGCCGATCGATACCAGGGTGTCGGCGCCGGCGGCGAGCGCCTCCGGCACGAAATATTCGAGTTTGCGAGTCTTGTTGCCGCCGAACGCCAGGCCGCTGTTGCAATCCTCTCGCTTCGCCCAGATCCGCGCGCCGCCAAGATGGGCGGTCAAGCGGTCGAGCGGGTGCACGGGGCTCGGACCGAACAACAGCGGATAGCGGGGGAAGTCGCTCAGCTGCATGGGTGTCCTCTCGGGCGGAAAACGGACGAATGACAACCTTACGAGGCGCGCTGCTCGGTCAGCAGCTGGGCGGCGGCACTAATGGGTCTCGGCCCGCTGACGGCGACACCGCACCCGGTCCGCGGCTAACGACGTCCGGATCCGCACCGTGAGGTCACGCAGGCTCAGTAGAAATCGTTGGTGTCCATCACGTTTCGCAGCGGCGCACCGTCGAGGAAGCGACGCAGATTGTCGGCGAACAACTGCGCGATGCGCCGATCCTCGGCGGGATTCAGCGCAGCGGTATGCGGGGAGATCAGCACGTTCGGCAACTCCCACAGCGGCGAATTCCGCGGTAGGGGCTCGACGGCGAACACGTCCAAGTACGCCGAACCCACCTGTCCCGAACGCAGAGCCTCCACCAGCGCAACCTCATCGATCACCGTGCCGCGCCCGACGTTGACGATCACCACCCCAGGCTTGGCCGCCTGCAAGACAGTCCGGTTGATCAACCCCGTGGTCGCCGCGGTACCGGGCAGCGTCACGACGATGGCGTCGGCCCGGGCGGCCAGCGCAGCAAGCTCATCGGTCCCGTGGACCTCGTCGACGTACTCGACCGGCTCGACCGTCCGTTTGACGCCCAGGACCGTTGTGCCGAAAGCCTTGAGCAGTCTGGCTGTCTCGACGCCGATGCCGCCCAGGCCCACCACCAGAACGGTCTGTTCGCCGACCTGTTTCAAGGGCCGACGTTGCGGCCACTCCTTGCGGCCCTGCTGATCTCGGAGGGCGAAGAGGTCCTTGGCACCGGCCAGCACACCGAAAAGCGAGAACTCGGCGAGCGTGCCACCATGCACACCGGCGGACGTCGTAAAGACGATGCGTCGCAGTTCTTCCCGCGTCAGGCCGGCGGCCTTGACCTGGGCGCCGCCACCGGCGGCCATCGTGTGCACCCACTGCAGATCCGGATTCGATCGCACCGCCGGGCCCAGCGCCTCCGACCGGGTGTCCGGTATCCCGTACAGCACATCCGCCTTCGCGAGCAGGGCGTCGAACGCCGACTGCTGCTGGGGAGTACGGCGGAACGTCGGGTCGCCGTCGTGGTCGCCGGGGTGCCGCATCGGCGGAAGAAGGCCGTCATCGACCAGCAGTTCGACCCCCGGGTCGACATCGGTGATCAGGTGCCGGAGTTCGGTGGGCAAAGGAGTGGCAACGGCCACCCGGACAGGGGTCATGCCGGAGTGTTCCCCTTGGCGCCCGTCCCACCGCCGGCGGCTTCGGCGCGGCGAATACTTCTGCTCCGCAGAGTGCCGACGATCGGGTAGATCACTGCCAAGCTGATCCACGACCGTTGCGCCCAGTCGGGCGACACCAGGTAGGCGATCGGAACGGAGACGAGAAAAACCACCGGGAAAATTGCGGCATCGAGCACCTCCCACCGGAGCTGACTCGGTGTCATCCGACTGCGCCGGAGACCACGCCGATCGGCGTCGAAGACAACCACGGACTGCAGGAGATAGGTCCCGGAGATCACCACCGCGTAGACGGCAACCGGAAGGGGCAGATTCAGCTTGCCCAGCGCCTCCGTCGTAAACGGGATCAGCACCACGCCGAACATGACGATGCAATTGAGCAGGATCGCCCGCCCGTCCAGCGCCGTGAAGCCGGTGACTTCCCGGTGGTTGGCCCGCCAGAACGACACCACCACGATGAAGCTGATGGTGAAAGCGAGCAGGGACGGCCCGTTGGTCGCCCACAGGGCATCGAGGCTCGCCCACGCCCCGGGCGAGAAGTCGTCGACGGTGGTGATCAGCAACGTCACAGCGAAGGCGAAGATCGCGTCGAAGAAGGTCACCGCCCGCGCGAACTCCGGTGCATCCCGATCGAACCGGACCGGTGTTGTCATGGCACGTCCCTCGGTCGCCCAGCCGGCAGGTGATTCGG
>JBBRVZ010000229.1:0-2936 GCA_038246445.1 Mycobacteriales bacterium | reverse complement strand
GGTGGTTCGTGACCAAACAGGTTGTTGCTTGCCGCAGCGGGAGCAGTGCTGTGGTTTCAATTGACGGGAGCAGTTCTCGCAGCGGGGAGTGTCGGTGTCGGCGAAGTGGCAGGGTTTGACGAGGCCGCAGATCGAGCATGGAACGGTCGGTGCCCGCCAGCACCGGTGGCACAGTGCCCCGCCGTTGCCGTCGCGGTGGAAGACCAGGCGGGTGCGTCCGCAGCTGTCGCACCGGTCGTGGTTGGCGGCGTCGACGTTGAAACAGTTGATACACACGGGTTTCCCGGTGGTGGTGCGGCTGGCGACAGGGGTGGTCCGGCCGCAGCGACTGCATATCTCAAGCCGCGCCTGGTCGTAGCAGTGGCGGCAGCAGCGCACCCCGCCGATCCGGTGCGTCAACGCCACCGTGCGGCCGCAGGATGGGCAGGGCGGAGCGACAACGTTCCGGGCACCGGCGGCCAGCAGTCCGCGGACGAGGGCGTTCAGGCGCGGCGAGCCGTTAGCCGCCTGACCGGTCAGCAGCGCCGGGTTCTGCTCAAGCTCCCACGCCACCCGCCGGCGTTGGTAGGCCTGTGGAACCGCGTCACAGATCAGCTCCTGCAGCGCGGCACGGTCCAGGCCCGTGTCGAGACTTGTTATCTGGGCTGCGATCTGCCCGGCTGAGTCCGGCTGGTTGTGGGGTCTGCAATGCGTGCAGCGCGGCCGGCCGTCCTCATCCCGGGTGGCGACCGACGTGGTGGCGCCGCAGCCGACGCATCTCTCGGACCGGCGGCGTCGGTCGCAGCCGGCGCAGATCCGCAGGTCGCCGTCACGTTGCGGGAGGTGGACGGCGCGGCCGCAGTGGGCGCACCGCGGCGGCGTAGCCCGCTGGGCGCCGGCCGCCCGCAGGGCGGAGATCAGTGATTCGATCTGAGGTGGGCCTTGCGGATGGCCGGAGGTCAACAGCTCCGGCGCGCCGGTCAACGCGATGGCCAGGCGGCGGCGCTGCGCCCGTGTCAACGCGGCCTGGTTGATCGCGGCGTGGATGATGGCGTCGCCCAGGTGCGGCTCCACGACGGTCACGGCGGCGGCGATGATCGTCTCTGGGTCCGCGAGGAACCCCTCGTCGCCGTCGACGTCGGTCATGACGGTGGGTCCGGCACGATCCTGGCCCGCTTCGGGCGGAACTCGCCGACGCCACCGCCTGGTGCGGCCCGGTCCTGTCCAGCGGCCTTCTTTCCCGGTGCTTTGCGGGCGGCGACGGGCACAACCAATTCGTCTATTCGGCAGTTGAGGATGTCCAGCAGCGCCATCAGCGCTTTCAGGTTCAGCCGTTCCGGCTTGTCGACCACCAGCCGGTAGACCTGGCTCGGTGACAGGTGAATGCCGCGCTGCGCCAGGGCGGGACGCAGGTCGGTGGTGGAGAACAGGCCGCGGTCGGCCATCACCTTGCGCAGGTTCCACTCGTAGTCCAGTTTGGCCGTCATCGTGGGTCCTCCTGCTCGGCGGCGGTGAACGCGATGTCCAACGCCTTGCGCATCATGGTGTTCATGTAGTCGCCGCTGACGCCGGTGTAGATCGCCGTGGTCGACTGGAAGCGGTGCCCCACCTGGTACTGAACGAATGTCGGGTCCGCCCCGTCCTCGATCTGGTGAGACACGTGGGAGTGCCGCAAGCAATGGGGGACGAGCTCGGCCGGAAGGTGCAGGGCGTCGCGGTACTCGGCGAAGCGTTCCTCGATGTGCCTGGGCCGGATCCGGCCGCCCCGCTCGGTCGGCCACATCGCAGGATTGTCGGGAAAGCCGAACCGCGACCGGATGTTCGCCAGGTAGTCCTGCACGACCTCCACCGCCCACGGCATGACGCTGTGAACGGTGCGGCGCTTCGGCGGAGATCCCCGAGATGCCTTGCCGTAGCGGACCTCCAGCTTGCCCAACCCGCCCAATTCCGGCGCCTGCGGGCTGCGATACCAATCGCAGGCGTCCAGGTGGCAGGCCTCGTTACAACGAAGACCCCACGCGTAGAGAACCTTGAACACGGTTGCATCCCGGTAGGCCGCCAGGGCGCCTTTATGGCCCGCCCGCACCGCCTGCTCGACCCGACCGTCGGCGTAATCGAAGAAGCGCTGCAACTCGTCTCGGGTCAACGGCCGCCGGTCCGGGGCGCCCTCGTAGTCCACCAGGTGCGCCCGGGTGTTCGCCTCGAAACAGATCCTGGTCGGGTGCGTACCGAACCGGGACCGGCACTCCTCGACCCACCGGTACTGCGGCGCCAGAAGGTACTGCTCGAAGCAGCCGATCGCATTGTGATAATTGCGAATCGTCGACTTGCGGTGCGCGTTCCCGGCGGCCAAATCCGCCGACCACTCGTCCAGGTGCGCCGCGGTCCACCGCCACGGATACTCGTTGGTGTAGGCCAGGAACCGACGCACTACGGCCGTGCGGCGCGCCACCGTCTGTGCCGAGAGGCCACGCCCGCCGAGCTGCTGCCTGGCCCAACCCTGCAGCATCGCGTCCACCACGGCGTCTTCCTCATGCAGCAGCGCAACACCAGCCACCAACTCCAGCCGGGCCGACCCGGCCGGCTCGTAGTCACCCTTTACCAACGCCGCAACCTCCTCACCGCACCATGCACGAATATTGCATCAGACGGATGAATGACGTCAAACGCGCTGGTCACGGCGTTGCCACGAGGCTCCAGCCAACTGCTACAGTCGGCCCACGTACGCGGGCCGCGACCTAACTATTCGTGCATTGAATGCAATTCCGCGGGGTTCCGCTACATCGGCGCCTGCTTCGGCGCGCCCGGCCTGGGTAAAAACCCTGTCCGCCCGGACCTACGGCGCCGCCGCCGACTGGGAAAGGTGGGTCAATAACCGGTACACCCGCGAGGTCGAACTGCCGCTGTCGATAGCGGCCAGCCGCACCGCCGTGCTCACCCCCTACGTCGGGGTCACG
>JBBRVZ010000228.1:0-2936 GCA_038246445.1 Mycobacteriales bacterium | reverse complement strand
TTCTCGCTCGGCCCCTCGCCAGGGGACGGCAGCACCCGGTCCAGCAGCGGCCGGGTCAGCCGGAAACCGAGCCCAGCGGCCAGCGCGCCGGTGCCCAGTGCCACCCCCGCGGCGGTGACGGCCCCGAGCGGTGACGTACCGGTCCGGACGACCTCCCGGTACCGCAGCCCGCGTCCGTACCGGTGACCCTGCAGCGAGTTGGACCGCCGGACGACCCGGGAGTTGTAGGACGACATGACGAACGGGGCGACCCAGCTTCCGTCGTCGAGGCGCTCGACGAAGAAGGAATCGGACTGCCGGCCGAGGTCCGGCTCGCTGCTCCGGTCGGAACTGAGCAGGTACGGGTCGGCCAATTGACGGCCGAGCGCCGGATCGGCGCGGACGTCGTCGATGATCCCGCGAAGCGAGTCGATGGTGCCGCCGCTGAAGCCGCCGCGGGCCGACACCACCACCAGGGTGGCCTCGGTGAGCTCACCGGCGCCGTCTGCGATCACCCGGTCGGCCAGCAGCTGGACACCGAGATCGGAAGGAACGGAGTCGAACCCGCAGGAGTGCACGATGCGTGCGCCGGTGGACTCCGCGGTCTGCTGGCACTCATCGATGCTGCGCCGGGCGAACGTCGGCTCCCCCGTCAGATCGGCGTACGCCGTTCCCGCGGCGGCACAGGCGCGGACCAACGGCAGCCCGTGCCGCGCGTACGGACCCACCGTGCTGACCACCACCCGGGCGGCGCGGGCCAGCCGTTCCAGCGATTCCTCGTCCTGCGCATCGGCGATCAGCACCGGCCAGTCGACGGCGAGCGAACTCCGCAGCTGAGCGAGCCGATCCTTCGAACGACCGGCGAGGCCGACCCGCAGACCGCCCAGGTCGAGGCCGGCCAGCCGCTTCGCGACCAACCGCCCGACGAAACCGGTCGCACCGAACACCACTACATCCAGATCAGAGTCGCTCACCTCAACGACAGTACAAATCCATGGGCCGCCGCCCCGACCCGGGTGCGCGGCGGGTCAGCTGCCGGCCGGCGGCGCCTGATTCACGCCGGGCGTCGGCCCGTCCTCGCGGATCTCGGTGCGGTCACCGGACCACAGCGTGTGGTAGGTGCCCTCACGGTCGACCCGCTGGTAGGTGTGGGCGCCGAAGAAGTCCCGTTGGCCCTGGATGAGCGCGGCGGGCAGCCGCTCGGACCGCAGGCCGTCGTAGTACGACAGCGCCGCCCCGAAGCCCGGCGTCGGGATACCGGATTGTGCCGCGCCGGCGACCACCCGCCGCCAGGAGTCCTGGGCGTGCGTGATGGCGTCGGTGAAGTACGGCGCGAGCAGCAGCGACGCCGGCAAAGACTCCACGGCTGTGTCGTCATATGCCTCGGTGATGCGGTTGAGGAACTTCGCCCTGATGATGCAGCCGCCGCGCCAGATGCGGGCCACCGCACCGACATTGATCTCCCAGCCGTACTCCGCGGCCCCGGCGAAGATCTCGTCCAGGCCCTGCGCGTAGGCGACGATCTTGGACGCGTACAGCGCGATCCGGACGTCCTCAACGAACTGGTCCCTGTCCTTGACCGACCAGCCGCTGTTCGGTCCGGGCAGCCCGGCCGCCGCGGCGCGCTGGGCCGCCGACGACGACAGCCCGCGGGCGAACACCGCCTCGGCGATACCGGACACCGGGACACCGAGGTCCAGGGCGGTCTGCACGGTCCAGGTCCCGGTGCCCTTCATCCCGGCGGCGTCCACCACGACATCGATGAAGGGCGAACCGGTCTCGGCGTCGACGTGGCTCAGCACCTGCGCGGTGATCTCGACCAGGAACGAGTCGAGATCACCGGAGTTCCAGTCGGTGAAGATGTCGCCGATCTCGGCGGGGCTCAGGCCCGCGCCGCGGCGCAGCAGGTCGTAAGCCTCGGCGATCAGTTGCATGTCGGCGTACTCGATGCCGTTGTGCACCATCTTGACGAAGTGCCCGGCGCCGTCGGTACCGATGTGCGTGCAGCAGGGCACGCCGTCGACGTGCGCGGAAATCTTTTCCAGAATCGGGCCCAGGGACTCGTAGGACTTCGCGGACCCACCCGGCATGATCGACGGGCCGTTCAGCGCGCCCTCCTCTCCACCGGAGACACCGCAGCCGACGAAGTGAATTCCCTTGTCCTGCAACGCCGCCTGCCGCCGGCGGGTGTCGGAGAACCTGGCGTTGCCGCCGTCGATGATGATGTCCCCCGGCTCCACCAACTCCGCAAGCTCGTCGATGACGGCATCCGTCGGGCCACCGGCCTTGACCATGATCAGGATCTTGCGGGGGGCGGCGAGCGAGTCGACGAACTGCTTGGTGGAGTCGGAGGGCACGAAGGTGCCGTCACCGCCGTGCTCGGCGATCAACGCCTGCGTCTTTGAGGACGTCCGGTTGTGCACGGCGGTGACGAACCCGTTGCGGGCGAAGTTCCGGGCCAGGTTCGAACCCATCACAGCCAGCCCGGTGACGCCGATGTCGGCCTTCGGGGTTCCCTGCGCAGAAGGTCCTGTGCTGGTCGCGGGATCGCTCATTGTCGTGGCCTCCGGACGGCAGACGGTGTGGACGCCTCAGCCTTCCGCACAGCTCCGAGCGCGGTGCGTCCGGGGTGAGGGGCGACACGCCGCAGCGTTCGGGGGCCTCGATCCCCGTGCGGCCCCGCGCGTCAGCCGGCCAGAGCGGCCTTCACCGCCGCCGAGATGCGCGCGCCATCCGCGCGGCCGCCGGCCGCGGCCTGGACCTTTGATCACCGGCCCCATCTGCCGCATCGTCACGGTGGCGCCGGTCTCGGCGGCCACCGCATCGACGGCGGTGCGCACGAGCTCGGCGACCTCGTCATCGGTCAGCGGGGTGGGCAGGTAACCGGACAGGATCTCCCCTTCGGCGCGCTCCGTGGCGGCCTGCTCGGTGCGGCCGGCATTCGCGAAGGCCTCCGC
>JBBRVZ010000227.1:0-2943 GCA_038246445.1 Mycobacteriales bacterium | reverse complement strand
GCGGCCACGAACGGACAGGGCGTGTCCGGTCAACCACCCAAGATCAGGTGGGCAATTTCGTGGCCACCAGCGGGCAGAAACCATGGCCACCAGCGGGCTGTTTCGTGGCCGCCTATGGGCAGTTTTTCATGGCCGCCGACAGCGCCCGGCGGTGTTGCCGAAGAACAGCACGTCCGGTCCGTCAGGCAGGCCGGTCAGCACCGACAATGTCGACGGCAACTGGTCGGCGCGTACCGCAACCAGCACCAAGCCGTACTTGCCGTCTGGTCCCACGGTGTCCACGGCGCTGACCGGCAGCACCGACCGCGCGCCGGACTCGGCGTTGTCAAGGACGAGACCCGACTCCCTTAGGTCGGCCAGCCGGCGGCTGCGAGCCAGCATCGTCACGTCGTGACCCGCCTGGAGCAGGTGGGCGGCGTAGACACTACCGATCACGCCGGCACCGACCACCAAGATCCGCACGTCGCCACCCTGCCACCCCGACGGTCACCGCGCGGACTCAGCCGCCCAGATCTGGCCGTCCACCAACGAACATGAAACCCGGCCGGATGCCGGGTCGACCAACCATCACCGTCGGGGGGATGGCTACTGACTTACGGGGGGCGACCGGTCAGGGATCCGCTGCCCGTCCGGGTTTCCACGACGTACCGAAGCGGGTGACGTAGCGGCGCTGCCAGGGCGTCTCGACGGCCCGCAGGTCGTAGTACCGACGGGCTTCAGCGAGTGAGGACCACCTTGAGGGCCTTGGTCTGCGCCGCACGCCCGAAGGTGTCATAGGCATCGATGATGTTCTCAAGGGCGAAGTGATGGCTGACGAACTTCTCCGGCGACAGCCGGCCCTGGGCAACGAGCTTCAGCAGCATCGGTGTCGTCGTGGCGCTGACCAGGCCGGTGGTGATCGCGACATCCTGGATCCACAGGTCTTGCAGCTTGAGCTCCACCGACTGACCATGCACCCCCACGTTCGCCACCGTTCCACCAGGCCGGATGAGCTCGGTCGCCATCTCGAACGTCGCTGGCACGCCGACGGCCTCGATCGAGACATCCACGCCCAGGCCGTCCGTCATCGCCAACACCTGTTCCCTCCACCCGGCGTCGCCACTGTTGACCGCATCGGTGGCGCCGAAGTCCTTGGCCTGCTCGATGCGATTGCCGTCCAGGTCGATGGCGATGACGCGGGAAGCACCGTAGAGCCCGGCGGTCATCATCGCCGCCAGCCCGACGGGCCCGGCACCGACGACCGCGACCACGTCGCCGGGCTTGACGCGGCCGTTGCGGACGCCGATCTCGAACCCGGTCGGGAGAATGTCGGACAGCATGACCGCGGCCTCGTCACTCACAACCTCTGGCAACAGGTGCAGCGAATTCTCGGCGAACGGCACCCGGACAAACTCCGCCTGGGTGCCGTTGATGAGGTGACCCAGGATCCAACCGATACCGGAGGCGCCCTCGTCATTCAGGCAGTGAGCGGGCAACTGCTGGTGGCAGTAGGCACACGACCCGCACGACGTGATGCAGGAGATGATCACCCGGTCCCCGACCGCAAGCCTGCCGACCGCCGAGCCCACCTCGGTGACCGTCCCGATCCCTTCGTGACCCAGGATCCGCCCGTCGGTGACCGCTGGCACATCCCCCCTGAGGATGTGCAGGTCGGTGCCGCAAATCGTGCTGGTATCCACGGCCACGATGGCATCGGTCGGTTCGATGATGGTCGGGTCGGGCACCTCCGCCCACTCCTTCTCACCAGGTCCGTGATACACGAGAGCCTTCACCGGATGACCTCCTTGTCAGCGCGGGCCGACACCCGCCGGCCCGGGCACTGCAGGTATGCAGACCACCACGACCATCCACCCACCAGCACAAGACCGCGAATCGAAACGGGCAACTGCGGACAACGGTCCACCCCCACCCATCGCCGGAAGGCCCAGCCGGGCAGCGCCGATGCGGGCTGTGGTCCGTGGCGCTAGTTGAGCAGCTCGTAACGGACGCAGCCCACGCCCCGGTACTCGACGAATTTCACGAATCGCAGGCCGGCCTTGTCCAGCACCCTCCTACCTGGGGTAGTTCTCATTGACCGCGAGGGCCAGCAAGCGTGGCGCCGGCTCGGCGCAGGGATTGCCACGGTGCCACTGAACGAGGGCGGGAACGATCTCACTGGCCAGGCCCAGACCCCACAGTTCACGGCGGATCGTGTGCGCCGGCTCACGGTCCGGCCCGTTCCTGCCGAACCCTGCCCGACCGACGAGGTCGCCGGACTGGTCGGCAAGCCGCCACTTGGTCCAGCCAGGGTCAACCTGCTCCTGCAGGTAGGAGTCCAACAATTCCCGGGTCTCATCGCACGACTCCGGTCGTCCGTGACGGATACAGCGCATCGTCTCGGCGTCAGAATGTAGCAAGTGCAACTCGTCCATATCCATTGGCGCCCAGGTTGTCAGGACGAGGCGTTCCGTCGAGAGGATGATCAGGCGCTGCACCGAGTCAGCATTGCTTGCCATCGGCATCAGATCATCTTGGGGATGTCAAAGCTGCCTCAGCGGCCGGCCCACCGTTCCGGACCTGGGTCGATAGAGCCGCTGATGCGGGCGACAATGGCACCCATGACGTTGGGGCTGCCGAGCTGGCCGACATCACCGCCGGCCACCGGTCCGGTCATGCTGCGCGAGTTCGCGGCGGGTGATGCCCATCTCGCAATGGAGATGGGCACCGACCCGTACATTCCGCTGATCGGTACGCTGCCGGCATTTCCTACCGATGAACAAGCCGCGGAATGGATCGAGCGACAACGCGGCCGCCGCGATGAGGGCCTAGGAGGGCGCTGAAAAATCCGGTGGCCGGACGCTGCTGTCTGATACGGGTGTGATGGGTGTTGTTCCTGGTCACGGGTGTTGTGGTCGGGGATACTGTTGGGATGCAGGGGTTCTCAGATCCGCAGCGGGAGTTGTT
>JBBRVZ010000226.1:0-2945 GCA_038246445.1 Mycobacteriales bacterium | reverse complement strand
GCCGCCGGGCTGGTGCCCAGGTTCGACGGCCTGGACTCCGTGCTGCTGGCCACCGCGATGCTCGGCGCGACCGTCATGCCACACGTCGTCTACCTGCCTTCGGCGCTCACCAGGGCTCGATTCGGGCGGATCCCGCCGGGTGAGCCCAGGCGACGCCTGCTCAGCGCTATGAAAACCGACGTCGGTGTCGCCATGGCGCTCGCCGGCACGGTCAACATCGCCATGCTGCTGCTGGCCGCGTCGGCGCTGCGCGGATCCGATGGAGTGGACTCCATCGAGGGCGCGCACGCAGCCGTGGAGCTGTCACTCGGACCTGTCGTCGCGTTGTTGTTCGCCATCGGCCTGCTGGCGTCCGGGCTGGCATCCACCTCGGTGGGTTGCTATGCGGGCAGCGTCATCATGGAGGGTTTGATCAGGGTCCGGATCAACCTGCTGGTGCGCCGGGTGATCACGCTCATCCCGGCCCTGATCGTGCTTGCCGTCGGGGCCGATCCCACCACGGTGCTGGTGATCTCCCAGGTCGTTCTCTCCTTCGGGCTCCCCTTCGTGCTGGTGCCGCTACTCAGGTTGACCTCCGATCCGGAACTGATGGGGAAGGACAGCAACGGGCCAGGCGTGCGCTTCGTCGGTTGGTTGATCACCGCCGCCATCGTGACGCTCAATGCGGTGCTCATCTTCGGCGTCATTCTCGGGTTCTGAACCAGCCCGTCCACAGCCGGACCCGTGCGTTGTCGGACCAGGGTGCAAGCATCACCTCGTGCCCAGCAGTCGGTGCGCGAACCGGAGTTGCGCCGCACGCCAGGCGGAGGAGAGGCCATGACGAACTACTCGAGCTACCACGCCGTCGCGGACGCTGACCGGGCCAGCGTCCTGGCCTCCACGGCGTCGCCGTTCACCATCGAGGTCCGGTTCATCGGCGGTCTCAGCGTGGAACAGCAGCAGGCGTTCAGTGCGGCCGCGGATCGCTGGACGACCATGATCGTCGGAGACCTGCCATCCGTCGTCGTCGACGGTGAAACGATCGACGATGTCCTCATTCTCGCTCAGGGACTCGACATCGACGGTGCCGGAAGCATTCTCGGACAGGCCGGACCGACGGCCCTGCGCCCGGCCTCCGCAGGGAGAGCCGCGATGCTGCCGGCCAAGGGCACCATGGCGTTCGACACGGCGGACCTAGCGACCATGCAGACGGCGGACACGCTGGTCGACGTCATCACACACGAGATGGGTCACGTGCTCGGCATCGGCTCGATCTGGCGGACCAAGGGCCTGTTGCGGGGGGAGACCACGAACAATCCCGTCTTCGCCGGCGCGGCTGCGATGGCCGAGTACGCGGCCCTGCTCGGCGTCCCCGAATCCCGCCAGGTGCCGGTGGAGAACACCGGCGGCGTGGGGACCCGAGGGTCCCACTGGCGGGAGTCGATCTTCCGCAAAGAACTGATGAGCGGGTTCATCGGATCGCCGGGCAACCCGCTGAGCAGAGTGACTGTCGGCAGCCTCGGCGACCTCGGGTACCAGGTCGACCTCGACGCCGCCGAGCCGTACGCGCTGACCGACCTGCTGCAGCCCGCGCAGGCCGCCGACCTCACCACCCACACCGCTCCGATCGACCGCGGCATGGTGCTGCCGATGATCCCGCAGGTGCTGCCCTCCGACGCGCTCGTGACGTGACGCCCATCGCCCAGATGGCCATCGCCACCCGGCCCGATGCTCGCTACACTCGCCGCAGGTCATGAGTTCCAGCACCAGCCCCGGCTCGCTGGACGGCAACCCTCCACACGCGGTGGGGTGCCCCGGGTGATGACCAGGCGGACCACCGACCCTGGTGGCACGCAAGCGCGGGTCCGCAGACGTGGACCCTGTCGACGACGGACAGGAGTGCCGCCATGCGGACAGCAATGTGTTGTAGCGACTGACGCCGGCGGCCTCGCCGCACTGCCTGCACCGAGCAGGCGCACCTGCCCCTCACCTCTCCGCCGTGCACCACGGCCGTACCCGACGCGCCAGCGCCGGACTGTCGCCGTCACTGCCCCGCAGAGCGGCTGAGCCGATCTCCGACCGCCTGCCGATCCCCGACTGCCGCCGGCCCCCATTGCCAGAGGCCACGGCCACCACCGCGAGGAGCAATTCCGATGAGCCCCAACTGGTCCTTCGAGACCCGCCAGATCCACGCCGGCCAGACGCCCGACCCGACCACCAAGGCCAGGGCCCTGCCGATCTACCAGACGACGTCGTACGCGTTCGATTCCTCCGAGCACGGCCGCAAGCTGTTCGCGCTGGAAGAGCTGGGCAACATCTACACCCGCATCATGAACCCGACCCAGGCCGTGGTCGAGGACCGGATCAACTCGCTCGAGGGCGGCGTCGGAGCCCTGCTGGTGGCCTCCGGCCAATCCGCCGAGACACTGGCCATCCTGACAATCGCCGAGGCGGGCGATCACATCGTTTCCTCGCCGCGGCTCTACGGCGGCACCTACAACCTGTTCCACTACACGCTGCCGAAGTTCGGCGTCAGCGTCAGCTTCGTCGACAACCCGGACGATCCCGAGTCGTGGCGGGCAGCTGCCACCCCGCAGACGAAGGCGTTCTACGCCGAATCCATCTCCAACCCGCAGCTCGACGTGCTGGACTTCACCGCGGTCGCTGCGGTGGCGCACCAGGTCGGTGTGCCGCTGATTGTCGACAACACCGTGCCCACACCGTATCTCATCCGTCCATTCGAATACGGCGCGGACATCGTTGTGCATTCGGCGACGAAGTACCTCGGCGGGCACGGCACCGCTATCGGCGGAGTGATCGTCGACTCCGGCAACTTCGACTGGATCGCCAACGCCGAGCGCTTCGGAAGTTTCAACACCCCTGATCCCAGCTACAACAACCTCACCTGGGGCGTCGACCTCGGGCCGGAAGGGCTGTTCAAGTCCAACGTGGCCTTCATCTTCAAG
>JBBRVZ010000225.1:0-2946 GCA_038246445.1 Mycobacteriales bacterium | reverse complement strand
CTGAGGGTGCGTGGGCCAGGGGCCCGCTCTTGAGCTCGGCGATGACCTGCTCGATGATCGCGTGGTCGCGGTGGGTGGCGTCGGCAGCCACGACGTCCAGGGTGGAGTTGGTGACGAACGCGTGGTGGCGCCAGGTCGTGAACAGCGCACCCTGCCCCCGGGCCGCAGCCTTGTTCAGGCGTTGGACGCGGCGTACGACCAGGCGGCAGGGGATGTGCTTGTCCTTGGGGTAGGAGGTGAACGCGGTGAAGTCGATCTGGGCGACCTGCGCCTGCGAGACCCACCGCTGCTCCTGCTCGTCGAACACCGCTTTGGGGTGCAACGGGTAAGTCGCGGCGGCCACTTCCGCCGCGGCGTTGTTGCGGCGATTTGCTGATGATCCAGTCGTCACCTGAGTTGTGGGGTGCCGGATCCGTGCGATACCGCGGAGTCAACTGTGGGGCACCGGAAGTGGCGTACCGACGCTGATGTCGGTCTGATGAACATCAGCGGGAACACCTATCTCGACCGGGGCGACCGGCCGTGAGGACGAACGCTGCCCCCTGCGAAAGAGTCCGTGTCAGCGGTTGCGCGGACTGACCGAAAACGGTGCGAGGGGGCCGGAAGTGGGGCATCGCGGAGCGCCTTCGGACAGTGCCTCCCGCTTCGTGCACTCGAGTAGGCCACGGCTCCGTCGCGCTCCGGTTGCCGGTGTAGGAACCGGCGAGGAGACTCGTCGCAGCCGATGACAGGAAAACTCATGCGCACCTCCGGACAGCGAGCTGTCCGGGCGTTGGGCACGACGGCAGTGGTGGCCGCCATGTTCTCCGCCCCGGGCGTTGCCGCAGCAGCGCCAGGTGACCCCGGGTCGCCGCGTTTCACTGCCGGCGCGACCGGCGCCGGTGACCCCTACTTCCCGTATGCCGGTGCCGGTGGGTACGACGTGCTTCACTACGGCCTGGAGTTGCGCTACAGCCCGCCGCCGCCGGCTCCGGCTCCGCTGGAGGGCACCCTGACCGGCACCGCGACCATCACGCTGAAAGCAACGTCGGACCTCGACCGGTTCAGCCTCGACCTTCGCGGGCTGGATGTCACGTCGCTGACCATCGACGGCCACGCGGCGCGCGAACTGCCCGGGCCGCGGCCGTCGGGCAAGGGAGGGTCGGCCTACTGGCAGACGCAGGACAACGACGCTCGGGTGTGGGAGCTGACGGTCCAGCCCCGCCCGAAGCTTCACCGCGGTGAACACGCGGTCGTCGTCGTGCACTACGGAGGCACGACCGGGCGACCCACCGACATCGAGGACGCGCTGTACGGGTGGGTGACGACTCGTGACGGCGCGATGGTCGCGAACGAGCCGGAAGCAGCCATGACGTGGTATCCGGTCAGCGACCACCCGAGCGACAAGGCGACCTACGACATTGCCGTTACCGTGCCCGCGGGCAAGGTGGCCGTCGCGAACGGGCTGCCGGCCGGGCCCCCGGTGACACGGGCCGGATGGACTCGGTGGGCCTGGCATGCGCCGGACCCGATGGCCAGTTACCTGTCGACCGCCTCGGTCGGGGACTACACCCTGCGCACCTCCACCTCACCGGACGGCACCCCGATCCTCAACGCCGTCGACGACGGCCTGACGGCGGCCAACCTCGCCAGGACGAACGAGTCCCTCGCGAAGCAGGGCGCCATGCTCGAGTTCTTCGCCGACACGTTCACCCCATACCCCTTCGTGGCGGCGGGCGCCATCGTCGACGACGACTCGATCGGGTATGCCCTCGAGACCCAGACGCGGCCCATCTACAGCCGTAGCGCCGGCGAGGAGACGGTGGCCCACGAGCTGGCGCATCAGTGGTTCGGCGACTCCGTCAGTCCCGCACGGTGGAAGGACATCTGGCTCAACGAGGGCTGGGCCACCTACTGCTCGTGGCTGTGGGCGGACCACAGCGGTGGGCAGAGTGTGCAGTCGGCGTTCGAGGACGTCATGGCGATTCCCGCCGACGACGGGTTCTGGCAACTCGACGTCACGGACCCGCAGCCTCTCGGACTGTTCGACGACGCGGTGTACGAGCGCGGAGCCGCGGCGATCCACGCCCTGCGACACCAGGTGGGCGACGACGCCTTCTTCGCCGCCACCCGGCTCTGGTTGACGCGCTACGAAGGGCGGACCGCAACCACCAAGGACTTCCAAAGAGTCTACGAGAAGGTGTCCGGCCAGGATCTCGACGCGTTCTTCGACACCTGGCTGCGCCAGCCCGCCAGACCCGCGCTGCCCTGACGCATCGGCCACCCGATCACAGGCGCCTGCGGCAACTGATCCAGTTCGGATGGATCAGAAGACGTGGGGGTGAGCCTCGGTCGGTACTATCGCACTACCCAAGCCCGATGTGAGTCCGCGGGGGCGTAGGTGCACGGAGAGCGTGATCTGCATGGTGGCCACGGTAGGAAGAGCGACCGACGGCGGCGGGAGGTTATCCACAGGCTCGGCGCCAGCGGATGCGCGCGGGGGCGACGTCGGGTTTGCTATGCGCAGACATCGGTGGTCGGCGGAGGTCCGGCCGCGGGAGGGGGAGACGTGGATGCGGTCCAGACGCTCGAGGGTGAGGTCCGTGAGCTGATCCGCCGCTCTGGGCTGGACCCGGCGCGCGACGAGGGCGAGGTGCGCCGTCTGGTGCGCGAGGCTGTGGCCGACTATGACGAGCGTTCGATGCTCGGTGGGATGCCGGTGATCGCCGATGTCGATGCTGCATCGCGCACGGTGTGGGACACCGTGGCCGGTTATGGGCCGCTGCAGCAGTACTTCGACGACCCGTCGGTGGAGGAGATCTGGGTCAACGAGCCCTCGCGCGTCTTCGTCGCCCGCGATGGTGTCGCCGAGCTGACTACGACCCTGCTGGTGCACGACCAGGTTCGGGACCTGGTGGAGCGGATGCTGAAGTCGTCGGGTCGCCGGGTCGACCTCAGCTCACCGTT
>JBBRVZ010000224.1:0-3006 GCA_038246445.1 Mycobacteriales bacterium | reverse complement strand
GTTTCGGAATGGTAATGGGCAACCTGGCGGCCACGAGTCACGGCGCCTGCATGGTCATCCCCGCGCCCGGGTTCGATGCGGCCGCCACGCTGGACGCCGTCCAGGCCGAACGCTGCACCTCGCTCTACGGCGTCCCGACGATGTTCATCGCGGAACTGAACGACCCGTCCTTCGACGACCACGACCTGAGTTCGCTGCGCACCGGCATCATGGCCGGGTCCCCCTGTCCGGTCGAGGTGATGAAGCGGGTCATCGACAGGATGGGAATGACCGAGGTATCGATCTGCTACGGCATGACCGAGACCTCGCCCGTGTCGTTGCAGACCCGCCGGTCGGACAGCATCGAGCGACGCGTCTCCACGGTGGGTCGGGTTCATCCGCACCTCGAGGTGAAGATCGTCGACCTGCAAGGAGTTGTCGCGCCGCGCGGCGTGACCGGTGAGCTCTGTACGCGGGGGTACTCGGTGATGCTCGGCTACTGGAACGAACCGGACAAGACGCACGAGGCCATCGATCAAGCGCGCTGGATGCACACCGGTGACCTTTCCGTGATGGACCCCGACGGGTATGTCAGCATCACCGGGCGGATCAAGGACATGGTGATTCGCGGCGGGGAGAACATCTATCCGGTGGAGATCGAGGAGTTCCTCTACACCCACCCCGACATCCTGGACGTCCAGGTCGTCGGCGTACCGGACGAGAGGTACGGCGAGGAGCTCATGGCCTGGATCATCATGCGGGAAGGCGCAGAGCCGCTGACTCCTGCCGCGCTTCACGACTTCGCCGCGGGGAAGCTCGCGCGTCACAAGATCCCGCGGTTCGTGCACCTCACCGGCGGCTTCCCGATGACCACCACCGGGAAGATCCGCAAGGTCGAGTTGCGGGACAGGGCACTGGAGATTCTCGCGATGCAGTAGGGGCCCTCGACCCACGGTCGAGATGGCCGTGACCCGTGCCATCCTGGACACTCGCAGCATCGTCCGTCCCTTGCAAGGGCCCGACGCCCACGACCCTTGCCGATAGCACCCCGCCGGTATCCGGGCCCGCTCACCGGGGTCGTGGCCAATCCCAGGACGGAGCGTTCATGACCGCCGCACCGATCGCCGAATACCCGCTCGATTGGGAGGCTGACGTGCTGCTCGCCGACGGCGGCGTCGCGCACCTGCGGCCCTCCGGTCCGGCGGACGCGGACGCGATCCGCGCCATGCACGCCCGGTTGAGCGCGAAAACGCTGTATCTGCGCTACTTCTCGCCGGTCAGTACGGTCTCCGAGCAGAAGGTCGCGATCTTCACCGACGTCGACTACGACTCAAGGGTCGGATTGGTCGCCGTGCTGGGCGGGCAGATGATCGCGGCCGGGACCTACCACCGCTCCCCGGACGGGGACACCGACTCGGCCGAGATCGCGTTCCTGGTGGAGGATTCGCAGCACGGCCGTGGGCTGGGGTCCATCCTGCTGGAGCATCTGGCCGCGGCCGCCCAGGAGCGCGGGATCCGCCGTTTCACCGCCGAGGTGCTCGGCCAGAACACCACGATGCTGGCGGTGCTCGTGGACGCCGGGTACACCATCCATGAGCAGTACAACTCCGGCGTGATCGACCTGGTGTTCGACATCGAGCCGACCGAGAAGTCCCGGGCGGTAATGACCGCCCGGGAACACCGGGCGGAGGCCCGGTCGATCGCCCGGCTGCTCTCGCCGCGTTCGATCGCGGTGATCGGAGCCACCGACGAGCCCAGCACGCTGGGCCACATCGTGCTGGCGAACCTGTTGCGCGGCGATTTCACCGGGTCGGTGTACCCGGTGAACCCGCACGCAGTGTCGGTCCAGGGTGTCCAGGCCTATGCCTCCGTCGCCGACATCCCCGATCCGGTCGACCTGGCGGTGGTGACGGTTCCGACCTCCACCGCCGCCGAGGTGGTCGCGGCCTGCCGGGCCAAGGATGTGCACGGCCTTGCCGTGGTGACGGCGGGCTTCGCCGACGCCGGGTCGGTCGCCCAGGACGCGCAGCGGCAGTTGGTCGCGTTGGCCCGGGGTGCGGGGATGCGGGTGCTGGGACCGAACTGCCTGGGATTGATCAACACCGACCCGGCGGTGCGGATGAACGCGACGCCGGCCCCGGTGGTCCCGGCGCCGGGCCGGATCGGATTCTTCTGCCAGTCCGGTGCGTTGGGTATCGCGATACTGGCCGATGCGGCAGCCAGAGGCCTCGGATTGTCGACGTTCGTCTCCGCCGGCAACCGGGCTGACGTGTCCGGCAACGACCTGCTGCAGTTCTGGCACGCCGACGACCGCACCCAGGTGGTGTTGCTGTACCTGGAGTCGTTCGGCAATCCCCGCAAGTTCGCCCGGTTGGCCCGGGTGTTGGCCCGGACGAAACCGGTCATCGCGGTGAAGTCCGGGCGGCACGCCACGCTGACCCCCGAACCGGGGCCGCACGCAGCCGTGTTGTCCAAGGCCGCGGTGGCCAGCCTGTTCGCGCAGTCCGGGGTGATCAGGACCGACACGCTGACGGGCGCCTTCGATGTCGCGCAACTGTTGAGCACCCAGCCGGTGCCCGTCGGTGACCGGGTCGCCGTCATCGGCAACTCCACTGCGCTGGGCATGCTAGCGGTCGATGCCTGCCTGGACGCCGGCCTGCAGGTCGCCGACGGCTGGCCTTTGGACCTCGGGGTGGACGTCAGCCCGGAGGATCTGGCCGCCGCCGTCCGGGACGCGGTGGCCCGCCCGGATGTGCACGCCCTGCTGGTGGTGTACGTGCCGATCGTCGCGGCGACCGGCCTGCCGCACGCGGCGGCGCTGTGGTCGGCGGTCAGCCAGGCGGGAGTGCCGGTGCTCACCACCTTCCCGGGCGATGGCAGCGCCGCGCGCCGGTCGGTGCCGTCCTTCCGCACCCCCGAGCGGGCGGTGGCCGCGCTGGCGCATGCGGTCCAGTACGGGTCATGGCTGATCAGCCCGGCCGGCACCGTGCCCGACCTGCCCGGGATCGACACCGAGGCCGCCCGGGC
>JBBRVZ010000223.1:0-3019 GCA_038246445.1 Mycobacteriales bacterium | reverse complement strand
GCGAGCAGCAGGCTCATCACGATCCCGACCACAACCTCCTCGAGAATGCCTCGCTGCTTGCCATTCTGGAAAAGGTAGCCGAGGTTGGCCGAGCCGATGATCACGCCGACCGAGACGAGGGCGATCGTGCTGACCGCAACGATCCGGATCCCGGCGAGCAGCACGGGACCGGCCAGCGGGAGCTCGACCCTGATGAACCGGCCCGCTGGCGAGAAGCCTACGGCGGTGGACGCATCCAGGGTGATCGGATCGGCGGACGCGAGCGCGTCCGCAGCGGACCGGGCCATGATGGCCACGCCGTAGATCGTGAGGGCGACGACGAGGTTCGTCTCGTCGAGCACCCGGGTCGAGATGATCAACGGGAGGATGACGAACAGCGGCAGCGACGGAATCGTGTACAGCAGGCTGCCGCCGGTGATCACAACCACCCGCAGGACCCGGTTCCGGTTCGCCAGCCAGCCCAACGGAATCGCCAGCACGAAGCTGGCCACGATGGGGATCACCGATAGTCGCAGGTGATTGAGCGTCAACGAGCCGATCAGGTCGAGATTGTCCAACGTCCAGCTCACGAGGTGCTGCTCTTGGTGTCCTCGGGGGCGGCTGTGCGGGCGGTGTCGTCGAGGACGCCCAGCGGGCGGCCGTTGCCGTCGACCACCAGGGTGAGCCCACGGTCGTTCTCACGTTGCTGGAGGAACAGGCCCCGGGTGCCCTTGTCGGCGCCGATAAAACTCGCCACGAATTCGTCGGCCGGGGCGGCAAGAATTTCCGCGGGGGTACCCGACTGGGCGATCACACCGCCCTTGCGAAAAATGACGACCTGATCGGCGAGGGAGAATGCTTCGTCGATGTCATGGGTGACGAACACGATCGTCTTACCCAGCTCACGTTGCAGCCGGTTCAATTCCAGTTGCAGGTCGGCACGCACGATCGGGTCGACGGCCCCGAAGGGCTCGTCCATCAGCAGAATGTCCGGGTCGCCTGCCAAGGCCCTGGCCACCCCCACCCGCTGCTGCTGACCGCCGGACAGCTGACGGGGGTACCGGTCGGCCAGGGTCCGATCCAGACCTACCTTGTCCAGCAGCTCCAGCGCGGCGGCCCGGGCCTGGGACTTGCCCACCCCGTTCAAGAGGGGAACGGTCGCGACGTTGTGGATCACCGTGCGGTGCGGGAGCAGTCCCGCGGCTTGCAGGACGTAACCGATGCTCCGCCGAAGCTGCACCTTGTCCTGGCTCGCGATGTCGACGTCGTCAATCATCACCTGGCCGGACGTGGGTTCGATCATCCGGTTGATCATCCGCAACAAGGTCGTCTTACCGCACCCGGACGAACCGACCAGCACCGTCGTCTTGTGGGACGGAAAGACGAAGCTGAAGTCCGTCACCGCGACGGTCCCGTCCGGAAACCTCTTGCTCACGGAGCGGAACTCGATCATGGGGCTGGCTCATTCCTGGCAGATAGTCAGACCGCGACCGAGCGAATACGACAGAACTTTAGTCCCCCGGCGTCTGGTGCTTCCTTGGGGATGCAGGCCATGGCCGCGCGGCCTGTGTCAGTCGTGTTCCGCGAGGTGACCCGCGTGACGGCTCTCGCTTCGGGTTCCTGGCTGGTGATAGTCCCCTTTTTTGTCGGCCATTGCTACGCATTCCGAGACCGGCGTTTCAAGCGCTCACCTTGCCGTCCATCGAACGAGTCCTGGATGACGCGGACGCGCCACGGCGCTGATCGGGGTCCGGCATCCGGGACGGCGTACAGGTGGGACAAGCACCTTTTGGCTCTGCGGAGCGCCGGCACGCGCTACCCGCAACGCATCACGCACCGGTGGGATCGCTTGCGCGACTTGCCTTGTCGGTCCTGCTTTCCGGGGTCATGCGCCGGTGGCTCCTTCGGCGGTGTGGAATGCCTCGAGCGCTTCGCCGGGAGTGTCGTAGTAGGCGTCGGGGCCAAGAGTGGCGCTGATGCCGTAGCGGTCGAGCTGCTCGCGCACCGGACCGAGGACGGTGCTGAGACCGAAACGGATGTCTCGGTCGCGGAGGTGTGTGACTACCCGTTCCAGGACCGCTGCCGCGGTGTAGTCGACATCGCCGATGGCCGCACCGTCCAGAATCATCCACCGCAGCGGGTCTCCCTGGGCCGATAGGGCAGTGACGTCGTCGATGAGGCGGGAGGCGTTGGCGTAGTAGAGGCCGGTGCCGAATCGGTAGACCACAAGTCCTGCCTCGGTCCGCGCGCCGGGCAGGACCGGGTTCTGCTGCCAGTGCCCAGCCTGGGACTTCACCAGCACACTGTTGAGCGGTCGGTAGCTATGGCGTAGGTTCTCGATGATCGACGCGACGACAGCAAGTGCGATGCCCTGCTCGACGCCGAGGACGACAACCGCGGCGGTCGTGAGCAGCGCTATGGCGAACTCGTGGCGCCGGCAGGCGAGGATGCGTCGCATCCCCCTGACGTCGATGAGCGCGATCGCGATCAGGAACACAACGGCCGCCAAGGCCGCGTTCGGCAGATAGGCCAGCGGCCCGGTGAGCAGGAGAAGGACGATCAGGACCACCGCGGCCGTCGTGAGCTGGGCCAGCTGGCTGCGCCCACCCGCGCTGTCGACCATCTGTGTCTTGGTCGGGCTGCCGTTGACGACGAACGTCCCGCTGAACGCGGCCACCACGTTGGCGGCGCCCAGACCGACCAGGTCGGTGTCCTCGTTGAAATGCTCTCCGTATTTCACGGCGTAGGCGCGCGAGGTCGCCGCGCTCTGCGCGAGGATGACGACGAACATCGAGAGCGCGGCGCCGAGCAGTGGGGTGGCGTCGTTCCAGCCCAGTGCGGGAAGCCCGAAGTGCGGTATCCCACCTGGGACGAATCCGACAACGGCCACGCCGTGATGTGCCAGGTCCGCGGCCCAGCTTCCGCCGATCGCGATGATCACCGCGATCAACGGCCCGGGGATCTTCGGGGCGGCCCGACGCAGGGCCAACACGATCACGATGACCCCGACAGACACCGCAAGATCAGACCGATGCACGTT
>JBBRVZ010000222.1:0-3023 GCA_038246445.1 Mycobacteriales bacterium | reverse complement strand
CCTCCACCGGGACCGCCAGCGGGAAACGCCCAGGGATGGTGTGCAACAACAACTCATATTCGGTTTCCAATGTTGCGAATCTCTCTTCACTGGAAATGCACTGCGCTAACGCTCTCAACATCGTGGTTTTTCCAGCGGACTGGGGGCCGACGATCAACAGCGACCGCTTCCCCACCACCGCAGCGTGCAGAAAGGCCATCATTGAACGGGAAATGGTCCCCCATTTCACCAAGTGTTCGAGGTGGACATTGACAAATCGGTGCCGACGGATTGTGACCATCGGGTGTGGTGTCACATCGAATATCAGGGCCAGCCGGGCGTCGTACCCGGGGAGGTCCATGTTCAGGAACGGTCTGGCTGCCGTCACATCGCGCTCGTTCATTCCCTGGTGGGTGGCAATCGATGTGATCTGATTCAGCAGGTCCTTATCGGAGTCTGCGACCGGCGGGCGGGTTTCCTTCCTACCGCCGAAGAACTTCAGCACCACGGGTTCGGCCCCGCAGATGTAGATGTCCTCGACCTCTTCATCTGCCAGCAGCGGGCCAAACGGTCCGATGCCGAACATTCTGTCCAAGACCGCTTCCATGACAGCGATCTCGTCGGAAGCGGACATCACCCCGCGACCCGCGTCGGCGGAGGTGAAGGTGTGTTCCTCGAGCCGGCGCATGATCAGGTTCTTGGCCATCTCCTTGGTGGCCTCGGTCGTCAGCGAACCATTGGCGGCGGCGTACTCCTCCAGCTGCGCATTGACCGCCTCGACAATCCCTGTGACCAAACCGGAATCGATCGGTTCTGCGGTGTCACTGTCGCTGATTCGGGATCCGAAGTCTGTTGTCATGACCTTCCCTCCGGCGTGTTCGGGAGCGTCTTCCCCGCTGTGCCGGTCTGGTCCTCTCGCTCCAGTTCCGCCAACAGGTGGCGCAGCAGTGTGGTTCTGCCCGCCGACAGACCACCGGTGATCACTACCTCACGCCTGGGCGGGTTCTGGGCGCTGTCGTTCATCGGGTTCCTCCTGGGGCTGCGGCGTTGGCGGTGTCAGCTGAGGGGCGGGGCACTGGAGGTGGCGGTGAGACGGGCACGATCCGCCGCTGGGTCGTCACCGAAGACGCCGGGACACCCCGCGGGGATGACCTGGTCGGCGGCTGCTCAGTTCTGTCCAACCCGGCGGTGGATCCACCCGGCGCCGGCGCCGGCGGAGAGCCCGCACCGGGTGCCGGTGCGGTGTCGATGGCGGGGCCGGCCAGCACCTTCGATCCGATCCCGGCGGCGATCTTGCCCGCGTGGCGGAGCAACGAGGACCTGGCGAACCGGGGCCGCTGGTCCCGGAGCCCACCCAAGGTGTCCGCGGCGTCCGGGTCGAACGGCAGGTCGCCGAGCACCGGGGCGCAGTCCTGTAGTTCGTCAACGACCTCACCCAGTGGGTATCCGTACGGGCAGTTCACCACCACCGACACCAGCCGGTCCGGGCCCAAACCGCTGACCATCAAGTCCTCACGCAGTACCTCCGCGGCGTTGCGCGCGGCATGCACTCCGGCCAGCGTCGGGCGAACCGTCAACACCACCAGATCAGCGCCGGCCCACACCTGCTTCGGCGTCCGCTCCGTATTTCCGTAGATCGATCCGCAGTCCGCGACCACATCGACACCGTCGTCCACAGACCGGAGCAGCCGCAGCACCAGGCCCCAGTTCACCGTTCCGACCTGCTTCGGCTCGGTCAACCCGGGAAGCCACCACCGCGGACCGGAGACCCCGGACCCTTTCGCCGGGGCCGGCCCTGGCAACTCGATCACCTCGGACCACACCGATTCTGCCGCGGAGTGCGACCTGGCTGTCAGCTGAAGCCGCAGCAAACCGGCGCCGCCGACGTTCTGTCCACGCCCGTACCCCCAGAGAATGTCGCCGCCACGGGGGTCGAGCTCGGCCAGCAATGCCGGCCGCGGCCAGGCCAGCGTCACAGCCAACGAGGTTGTCGTCGCCCCGGGCGAGTTCTTCGAGGACACCACCGCGATCAACACTTCGACCTCAATTCCTGGGAACCAGGACGATTGCCAAGCGGCCCGCCGCGGCGTCGGCGGCCGCTTGTGCCGCCGACGCCTGCGGTACCAGCACGTCCACCGTCCTGGTGCCGTTCGCGTCGGTCGCACCGACGGTGTAGACCTCGGCCTGGACCGGTTGACCGTCACGGGCACCGGCCGCCGATGGGGCCGCCGGCTGCCCCGCGGGTACCAGCAGCACCCGATCCTGCGGTGACAACGGCGTCACCGGGACCTGACCGGACTTCACCTGTATTCCGACCAGCGCTTTCCCCGCTGGAGGTACCTCCACGTCGGTCACCGACCTCGACGTCAGCAGCGTGCCAGTCTGCAGGTCGGTGGCCGCGAGCTGACCGACCAACGTAGACCGCTGATCCCAGGTCACCGGGTTCAGCCCCGGATCCGAAACCACCTCGACCGCGACCAGGTCGGACACCTGGATCTGCTGGCCCCAGGCGACATCACGGGCAACACCGACCACCGCGACACGTTCGGTCGACTTCTGCACGAAAAACCACGCCGCCAGCGCGCTGATCACCATCAGCAGGACCATCAGCGCCAACATCAGCGGGCGGCGGCTACGACCGGGTTGCCGCAGCTTCTGCACCGTCAACGGCGGCCCCACCGGGCGATCCGCCCCATTGATCTGTCCAACCGGCGGCGCCGGTTCCCTCTTCAACGAAGGCGCTTTCACAGACACCCACAACCCTTCTTCACGGCAACCGGCCCGACCCATCCGCGGGATTCTGTCCAATACATCAACACGCCCTATTACCGGTAATCCGGTAATAGGCTGCCCAACTTCCTTTGGTGGGAACCTCTCAACCACCGGGAGCTGACACACCATCCGCGACGAGCACCGTGCTCCACGCGCCGACCCGCACCGGAACCGTCGATACGGTCGGCGGCGCCGGCAGGGTCCCCGCCTCACCAGTGGTGGCCACCCAGGTGATAGTCCAGTTCGCGGTCGCCGTCACCGGCCACGTCCCT
>JBBRVZ010000221.1:0-3037 GCA_038246445.1 Mycobacteriales bacterium | reverse complement strand
TGGCCGACGGAGTCGGACCAACCGCCCTTCGCTGTCGGGGACAGCGATGCTGGGAGTGCACTGCGGTCGCGACGAAGGAGCGGACGCAGAGCGCGGCTCCTGTCACCCCGACCGAAGGGCCCTGATCTGCGGAAACGTGATCAGGGCCCTCCTGCTGTGGATTCCGCGGGCATAGCGGGGGCATGACGACCCCTGCCGCGGGCCGCCATATCTGCTGCGAGGCGGTAGCGGCGTGGCCCGTGCGGGACGAGCGGACGATTCAGGGTGCACGCGCACGAGGGATCGCCTGAGTACGAATACAGAAGCGTGGCAGACTCCACGACCGCCAGACTCAACACATGACCCCACATCAGCCGGCGGATCCCGCCCACCACGTGCACCCTCGAGCCGCTCGACTTGGGGGGACGGCTGTCGCTCTCGGACTGTTTGCAGCGGCCATGTGGTTCGCCTGGTTGGGATGGGACCACGAGTACTACCAGGTCGACGGGGTCGCACAAGGTCCGTATCGCGCCTGGCAGGTGCTCGGGTGCGCACTGTCGATATCGGGCGCAGCCGTACTCGCCTATCTCTGGGTTCCCAGCGGGTGGGCGATCTTCGTACTCACAGGTGCCGCCGACATCGGGTTCGCCTTGCCATGGGCCCTGAACGCCGCGTCGACAGACGAGAGCGGCTTGTGGGTGGTTGGCCTGTTGTTCTTGCTGGCCGGCAGCGGCCTCGGGCTCGTGGCCGTGCTGACGGTCACCGCCGTAGCTGACGCACGTTACCGGCCGCGGCAGCGCACGAGCGTGGCGTGAGAACCGCGGCGCCCGCCTCCAGTCGCGCAGGCGGGCCTGGCTGGTCCTGCCCATAAGGACCGGGCAATCTGAACGCTCTGGAAAGCGCACGACCGGCGAGCGCGGACTCGTCGCCATCAGCACCGTCACCCTGCTCGAGGCGGGGCGGCGGGGCGGGCGGGGCAGCTACTTCAGGGTGAGGGTGGCCTGGATGAGGAAGTGGTCGGAAGGGATGACACCGACCAGCTGGAACGTGGTCCGGTTGATCGGAGCAGCGGTCAGCCACGCCTTCACCGGCAGCGAGTTCGTAGCGAAGATCCAGTCGATGTTGTTCCCGATCCGGTTCTGGCCGTCCTCGTAGGAGTAGCCACGGGCGTCGCGGCCGTAATCGTTGAACGAGTTGACCCATGCCCTGTCCAACACCGCTGCACGCGGGTGCGACAGTGGGGTCGCGTACGTCTGACCCAAGAGGTCACCGTAGCCGGCCGCCTTCATCTTCGGCAGGTAGGTCGCGGCGTAGCTGCTGAACTTTGAGGTGTTGTAGTCCCCGACGGACACGACCGGAAGGCCGCCGGCCAGCCGCTTGGTGTTGGCGATCACTTCGTCCCACTCAGCTCGACGGACCGACTCCGTATAGGGGTCGAGGTGAGTGTTGGCGAAAAAGAGCTGCTTGCCGGTCGCCTTCATCTTCACGATGGCCCACGCGAGGTACCGGGTGTTCTTGCCGGCCGTCTGGTGGGCGTACTTCACCGACCCCTGCTTGACCAGGGTCACGGTGTCGGTGTTGTAGAGGATCCGGTTGTCCTGGGAGGCACCACGGTTCGTGTATACGCAGTTGACGCTGCTGGCCGAGTTCGCGCAGTTGTAAGCGTAGGTGTTCGTCAGCGCGTAGTGGCCGCCCTGGGCTACCAGCGCCCCCTTGAGGTCCATGTACTGGTTGACGCCGTAGTCGACGTTCGCCGGGTAGATGCTCGACTGGTTGGCCTCCTGCACACCGAGGACGTCCGGGCGACTGCTGAGGATCTCGGCGACGACGACGGGTCGCCGTATGCGCCAGGTGCGGTGATCGCCGCTCGCCTGGGCGTCCGTGGACACCCCGCCCACGTTGAAGGAGGCCACCTTGACGTCCGCGTTCCACCTGGACGGGGACCTGGTCGTGGTCGTGATGGGCGAGGTGAGGGCGCCGGCAGTCGCGGCGCTGCCGAGCAGGGCGGCAGCGGAGAGTGCGGCGGCGGCCACGAAGGTGACCGTGTGACGGGGGGCGCGCGAACTCATGTCGCCTCGATTGTTGTGCGGCAGACAGTGGCCGCATTCACGACGATACCGTTGGCGCCCAGGGTGGGTGCAGCACTTGGCTGTACCCCCTGGCTCGTTGGTGGTGTCGTCCATCACGCCGCGCGGACTCCGCGACCCGGGGCCGCACGGTTCGGCCCGAACCGATCCTGGACGAGTGCGTCTGGTGACATGCCGTCGAGCCGGTCTGCGCGGTCGTCAGGCTCGCACGGTGACTGTCCTCGGGCGACTGCATGCCTGTGGGAGCGCTGATCGCTCGAGGATGCCGCGAGCGCGCGGCTGGCCGCGCGGTTGGCGAACCAGGCATCGCCACCGCCCTCGGCGATGGGGGCCCGCACGGCGGCGTACTCGACGCCGCCGGGCAGGTGCGCCGCGAGCGTCAGGATCTCCTGCTCGTTCGAGCCGCGACCGTGCAGCAGCACGACGAGCGGCGCGTGCGGGTCGTCGGCGCCGTAGCGGGCGACGACCGGCTCGCCGAAGGCGGTGGCATGGGTCATGTTGTGCCAGTTCTTGATTCAGTCGACCGCGTCAGCCGACGATGCCGAAACCGCCGGTCCAGGACACCTTCTCGCCGGAGGCGAGGGTGATCTGCAGGAAGCCGAGCGCCTCGAGCTCACGGGCCCGCGCGAGCGACCCGGTGTCGATGGCCTTGAGGCCGCCGGCCGTGACGATGCCGGCGAGCAGCGACTTCGCGTCGGCATCGTCACCGGCGAGCATCACGGTGGTGGGCAGGTCACCGACGGTGCCACCGGCCAGTGTGCCGGCGAAGTTGGTGTTGAACGCCTTGAGCACCTGCGCGTCGGGCAGGGCGGCGGCGACCTCCGCGGCGGCCGAGCCGTCGGCGGCCACGGTGAGGCCGTCGAAGGTCTCGAAGTTCACCGGGTTGGTGATGTCGACGACGATCTTGCCGGCCAGCCCCTGGCGCGCGGCGGTGATGACGTCGGCGACAGCGGCGTACGGCACGGCCAGCA
>JBBRVZ010000220.1:0-3045 GCA_038246445.1 Mycobacteriales bacterium | reverse complement strand
TTCGGTGAGGAACGCGGCCAGCGCGGTGACTTCCGGCAGCTCGGGCATGCGGACAGTGTGCCGCGACAGCACCGGTCCCGCAGCAGCAGTCCGGCACCGTGTGGACAGGTCGGTCGGATGTGCTGACCGGGCGGTTATGGTCCCGTCGCGTGCCCGCGGAACCCTTCGACATACCGGAACCGGACCCGCCGTCATCGGCGCAGTATCAGTCCCGGATCGGTCGCGGCCCGCAGGCGGACCGAGACCTGCTGGCGCTGAACGCACTTCGTCAGCGACAGCTGCGGACGGCGCTGCTTCACGGCAGCAGGCGGGACTGGCGGGACACCCGCCGCATCTGGCCGGCCGTGGTCGTCGGGTTGATCGTCATCGCCCTCGCTGTCGCGGCGATCAGCGTCACGGCCGCTTTCGCCGGTAGGTGACTGCTACCGGCCACGGGCCCGGGACTGCGTCATCCCAGGACGGACAGCGCCCACCCGGTGAGCCCCAGTTCTCCCGCGGTTCCGACGAGCAAAGAGACCACCAGCACCGACTCCAGGGCGGCGAGCGCCCGACCGGCCCGGGCGGCTGTCACCGGACCGCGGCGATCGGCACGGTGCGGAGTGACCACCAGCGAAACAGCGCCGAGCGAGACGACCGCTGCCAGCAGCAGTTCCAGCCGGGACGACGGCTCGGATGCGTAGAAACCAGACCACACCACACCGATGACCAACGCTCCGGCGATGCGCGGACCGATGGCGTGGCACACCTGACCGAAGGCTCGCGCGCGCAGCACGAGCAGGCATCCGATTCCGAAGGCCAACCAGCGCGATCCCAGGTCGCCGAGCGCGGCCGGTGGGATGACGGCGGCCAGCACGGCACCGGACGCACCGAGCAAACAACCGATCAGCATCCGTTCGGCGAACTGCACTCTTCGAGCGAACTCGCTGCGGCCCGGATCGGCCGCCGGCAGCCCCGTCACGGCCAGAACGAGGCGGGGCAGCGCACCGAGGAGCACCGTGACGGCGACAGCGACGGCCAGCGATCCAGCGGCCGGGTCAGCACCCGCCATCCGCAGCGCAGCAACGACTGTCGCGGGTAGCAAAAGCGTCACCAGCGCGACGACCATCACGGTTGCGGGACGCCATCCCAGGGCGACAACGGCGGCGGCCGGCAAGGCCGCGGCCAGTGCCGGCAACGTCACGAGTTCGGGCGTACCGGGATGGTGAGCCCACAGCCGCTCTGTGATGACAGTTCCGGCAAGTCCCGCATGGACGCAAGCTGTTCCGAGTGCTGCTGTCGCGCAAACACTCTCGGCGTTCCGACCCGCGAGCACCGCGACAACTCCGGCGATCATTGCGCTCAGGGCACCGACAATCATTGCGGGCGCCGACTTTTCCAGTTGACCGACCGGAACCAGCAAGGCGACGAGCGCGACGATCGCGCACCACCAGCACCACCGGGCGGTCGATCCCGCGTCCCAGAACGCGTGACGACTCTCGACCCGATCCTCCAGAGCATCGCGCACCGTTGCGGCGGTCGGAACCTGCTCGCGGATATCCCCCGCGTCGGTGAGCATCAACAAATCGCCGTCGACAATGTCTGCAGCGGTCAGGGTTTCGGCTGGGTTGAGCGCGGCGCGTCCGATCGGCGTGAGCACCCACGCCGGCGCGTCATCGCCGCCGTCATCGGCGGGGTGGCCATCGGTGGGGTGTGTCGCACCCGGCGGGAGGATCATCCGCACAACGCCGGGGATCAGGTCGGCCAGCGGCACGGACAGGGGCAGCGCGACGTCGACGACTCGGGACCCGCGGACGATGCTGACGGAGCAATAGCAGTTCGGCGCGTCCGCCGAAGGGTCGGCAACCGTCGTCACCGATCCCCCCTTGTCGTGCGTTGCACTGCGAACGCGTCCGCCCGTGCGCCCTGTGGACAACTCGTGGCGAGCGACGCTGGGGATCGTAACGTTCGACGTGTAGTGCCCGGTGAGTTGTCCCCACGGGCGGCCAGGCCCGGCAAACCCCTGCACCGCGCCCTATCCGGAGGATGACCGATCGTGCCCCGACCAGCACCGACCGAGGTGGACAGGCCCGAACCTGGGCCATTCGTCCTGGCGCCGGCGCCGCGGAGAAGTACGTCGACGCTGCCCGGCGGATCTCTCGGGATGATCCTCATGCCGGCCGCGTCGGGGGTCGGAGCAGTCGTGCTCGCGGTCTCCTCACAGGGTCGCCCGTTGATGGCGGTGCTGGCAGTTGTCGTTCTGGTGGCCTCGATCGCGGTGGGTGTCGTCATGGTGATCGGCATGCGGACCGGTGAACGCCGCCGCACCCGGCAGCTCCGCGAGCGGTACCTCGATCATGTCGAGCTGGTTCGGCGGCAGGCCCGAGAAGAAGCTGCCGGTCAGCGCCGTCGCGCTGCGCGGGACCACCCCCATCCGCGGCGCGCGGCGGGGCGTGCCGCCCTGCCCGGCCGCCGGCCGCACCGCCCCGCCGTCGCGTTGGAGGGCCTGACCCTGCGGGTCGGGATGGGCACGGTTTCGCTGGATCGGCCGGTCGTGGTCAGCGATGACGGCGCCGATCCGCTCGCCGACGGCGACCCGGTGTGCGTCTGGGCAGCGGCGGAGGTGGCCGCCCAGTGCACGGTTCTGACGGAACAGCCTGTCACGGTGCGGCTCTCGCCCCACGAAGCCGTGACGATCAGCGGGCCCGCCGACCGTGTCCGTTCCGCGGCCCGGGCCTTGCTGGCGCAGATCGTCGCCGCGTATCACTCTGCCGACCTGGCGGTTCTGATCTGCAGCGGCGACAGCGCGGCGTGGGAGTGGGCGAAGTGGTTGCCGCACTGCGTATCCCGATCCGGGTGCGACGGTCCACTGCCAGGCCGGCTGATTGCCGGGCACCCCGCGCGCGCTGCGGAGCTGCTGGCCGTCGAAACGGAACGGAACTCGATCACCGACAGCCGTTCCCGGCGAACGGTTGTGGTGATTGTGGACCGGCTCGATATCCAGAAAGACCCGGAGGTAGCCATTGTGGAGGATGCGGCGGGGGCGGCCCACGCCTTCGTCATCCACCT
>JBBRVZ010000219.1:0-3048 GCA_038246445.1 Mycobacteriales bacterium | reverse complement strand
TCCCTTCGCCACCGCCGCCTGGACCCGGCGAAGTCGACTTGAAGTCGCTCCCGCTGGCGCAGGTTCAGTCGATGCTGGGGTGGTCACCGGACGGGCTGAGCCAGTCCGAGGCGTCCAAGCGGTTGGGCAGTTCGGGCGAACGAGCTCGAGGAACACAGGGCCAACGCGTTGTTGAAGTTCCTGACGTACGTCTGGGGCCATATCCCGTGGATGATCGAGATCGCCGCGGTCTTGTCGGCGGTGGCGAGGCACTGGCTGGACTTCTTCATCATCCTGACGCTCCTGGTGGCCACCTACTTCGGCAAGACTGCAGAACTGGTTCAGGATGCGCACACCGTCAGCCACTTCCAACGCGCCGTCCTGAAGATCGGCAACTACCTGATCATCCTCGCGGCTGTCTTGGTCGCGGTGATCGTGGCCGTCTCGCTGCTGCGCGGCGACCCGATCGTCACCACGGTGCAGTTCGCCCTGGTGCTGACGGTTGCCGCGATCCCGGTGGCGATGCCGACGGTGCTGTCGGTGACGATGGCGGTCGGTGCGCGGCTGCTTGCCGCTAAACAGGCCGTGGTCAGCCGGCCGGTGGGCATCGAGGAGCTAGCTGGGGTGGACGTGCTGTGCGCGGACAAGACCGGCACCCTGACCCAGAACTCCCTCACCCTGGGTGACCCGTTCAGCACCGGCGACACCCCGGCTCAGCAGGTCATCGTCGATGCCGCCTTGGCCTCCCGCGCGGAGGACGACGAACCCATCGACCTCGCCGTCCTGGGTGGGCTCGGCGACGACTCGGCGTTGCAGGGCTACCAGTTGGTCGGTTTCCTGCCGTTCGGCCCGGTCTACAAACGCACCGAAGCCACCGTCACCGGCCCGGACGGGACCACCTTCAAGGTCACCAAAGGCGCACCCCAGGTGATTCTGGCGCTGTCGGCCGACGGTGGCCACGCCGCGCCCGCCGCGGAGCGGGCGGTCAACGACTTCGCCGCCCGCGGTTTCCGCCAGGCTCGTCACCGACTGGCCGGTGACAACCGACGGTCGGCCCGTCGATGATCAGTGGAGCAACCTGGTCAACATGGCAGCGCAGGCCGCCGGGATCTTCATGGAGGGCGACACTCAGCTCACACTCACCGAGTCGGCGATCAACGGAAACCACCTCGTGGCCAAGGATCCCGTCGGCGAGCCTCTCGTGTATGCCGCCGCACTGCATTACCAGTACGGAGGAGACGGCCTGCTGATCAGGAACACCACGATCAGCGGCAACACCCTGGTGGCGAACCTCGCGACCACCCAGGAGTACGAACCCTCCGGCGGTGTCCTCGAGACGGACGGCCATGCGGTGCTGCACGCCGTGACCGTCTGGGGCAACACCCAGGACCTGCACACCTCATCGGGTCCGGCGACTCTGGGTGGCCCGGTCCAGATCTGCGGCTGCGACAACGGAGACGGCGGCGTCGTCGACCTCTCCGAAGTCGTCGTGTCACGAAACCTCACCACGGCGATATCCGACTCCGATGCAGCGCAGGTGTGGGGTGGAGGGATCTTCGCGGTCGACGGCACCCGGCTGACAATTCGTGGATCGCAGGTCTCGCACAACCGGTCGGTCGCCCGCGCGATCGCAGACCCCAAGACCGCTGCCGTGTACGGCGGCGGTGTCTGGGTCGGACCCGCCTGGGGAACCGACCCGGTCGTCGACCTCGGCGGATCGCCTGTCACCCGCAACGTCGGGGTCGTCTCCAAGGGCGGCGAAGTGCACGGAGGCGGCCTGTACGCCGAAGTGCCCGTGGCCGGGACGTCCGGAGTCACCCACAACGTGCCGAACGACCTCGAGGCTCCTTGAGCCGAGGAGCCGGCCGGGTGCACACCACCCGGCCGGCCGACTCCCATCCGAGGCAGCCCCGAGCAGGATCTTCACCCTGACCCGTGTTCTGCCCCCAACGTCCCCGGCTGGCGGCTCGATTGAGTTGCGACCATGCGACCCGACGGATCCGACAAACCCGTCACGCCCACCCTGAGGACCTACAACAACGGAACGCTGCACATCGAGTGACAGTCACGTCCGTCGGTGTCCATGCGCGGCGGTGGGTGCCTTCACGATCGTGGCCTGTTCGCCAGCAGTTCCACCAACGAAGCGGCCCCGCTGACACGGCGCACCCCGAAGGCGGCCCGGGTGGCGCCGACAGGCGGTCTGTCCGTTGGGGTGGTCCAGCCTGCTGGAATAGCCGCTTTGTCGCGCAATCCGTTGAGGCTGCTGGCTGCGACAGTGAGGGTGTGAGGAGATGCGACGCCACCGATGCCGACCTGCTGCGGCAGGTCGCGTCTGGGGACGAAGTGGCGCTGCGGGAGCTCTTCGACCGGCACGCCGCCTGGTTGCAGTTGCGTCTGCAGCGCCGCAGCTCCGATCCGGATCTCGTCTCGGACGCCCTTCAAGACACGTTCGTGGCGGTCTGGCGCTCGGCCTCGTCATACCGCGGGCAAGGAGAAGTCGGGGGATGGATCTGGGGTATCGCGATCAGGCGCCTGGTCTCGCGCCTTCGAGCCCGCCGGGCCGATTCACCCTTAGGCGCTGAGGTCATCGCGCGCGGATCAGCAGCGGTTCAGAGCGCCGAGAACCAGTTGCTCCTAGGTGTGGAGTATGGCGATGTTGGAGCCGCGCTGCGTGCCCTGTCCCCGGAGCTGCGGACCGTCATCCAGGCGACGGTGATCGACGGACTGACCACCAAGGAGGCATCCCGCCTGCTCGGCTTACCCCGGGGCACGGTGAAGACGCGGATGCGGACAGCCAAGTCTCAACTGCGTGGCCGGTTGAGTGTTGTGGACGGAGAGCTGTGATGAGCGACGCGACGATGGGCCGGGCCTGGCACGCCGATCCGGCATTGCTCCGGCAATACGCTGCAGGCGGTCTCGACCATGCCGGCCAAGCGGCCGTCGAGACCCACGTCGAGCGCTGTGCCGCCTGCCGACACAACGCCACGGCGCTGGTCACTCCCGCGACTCTAGCCCCGGTGTGGGACGGGGTCCTCGGGTCGGTCCGCACCCCGCGGCTGGCCTGGCCCT
>JBBRVZ010000218.1:0-3049 GCA_038246445.1 Mycobacteriales bacterium | reverse complement strand
ACGGCACCGGACTCGCCCTGCAGATCGGGTTCGCGATCGCCGTCCAGCACCTGCTGCACACGGCCTGGTGACACCACCCGAGGCTCCGCGGGTCGGCGTCACCGCGGTCCGGCTGATCATCGCTGAGGTCGGGATGGACGCGAGCCGGTTCCTGACTCCCGACCATCTCGCGTCGTGGGCTCGGTTCGCCCCGGAGTCCGTGAGTCCGACGGCCGGTCGGAGGGCACCGGTGCCTGCGGGCACGGCAACCCCTACCTCGCCCCGGTCCTGGGTGAAGCGGCTGTGTCCGCGGGCAAGACTGACACCTTCATTGGCGAGCGACACCGACGGATCGCCCGCCGGCGGGGGAAGAAGGGGCGGCGCGCTCGACCGGTCCATCCTCGTCGTCCGGCATCTGCTGTCCGGCTCCGATGCCGTGTTCCACGATCTTGGATCAGACTTCTACGACGCCCGACTCGGAACTGAACGCGTCAAGCACAACCACGTGCACCCTCCGCGACCGCGTACAACTCATCGTGGTCAATGTCCTGCATAGGACAGAAGGTAACTGGTCAGGTGTTTTGCGGTTGCCAGGGATTTCCGTTGGTGAGTTGAGCGAGTGCGTCGAGTCCGTCGATGCCGTGTTTCGCGGTGGTGGCGAGGTAGCTGCGTAGGGCGGCGAAGTGTTGGGCGCCGGTGAGGGTGCGCATCCCGCCGGAGACTTTCTGGCGGAGTTTGGCCATGCGGATCTCGCGCTCGGCGGCGTTGTTGTCCCAGGGCGTGCGGGGGTCGGTGGCGAACCGGAGGTAGTCCTCGATCCGGTTGTTGATCCGCCGGGCCAGGGCTCGGTGCTTCGCGCCGACGGGACCGGGGGTGGGCATGGCTGTGCCGATGCGGGCGGCGTGCACGAGCAGTTCGCGGTGGCGCGCCAGGCGCCCCGGATCGGTCGTGCCGTCTTCGGTCATCTTCTTGATGGCGAGCAGGTTGTCGATGACTTGCTCGGCCCAGCACCACGATGTCGGGTCGGGCGATTGCGCGTGGTGGTCGGTGACCGCGATCAGTTCCCGAAGGACGTGCGCATTGCACAGGGCGTGGGTGATCTGCGGGTAGGTGTCATACGGTGCCCACGCGTCGTGGACGGCGATACCGGTGAATTCAGGAAGAATTCCGGCGGCATTCATCGCTTCGCGCCCGCGCCGGCGGTGACACGTGATCATCGTGTACTCGGGCGTCGAGGCGGAATGCAGCCAGTGCAGCTTTCCGTCCGCACGGAACCCGGTCTCATCAAAGTGCGCCACCTGCGCGCCCGCGATCTTCTTCGTCACCGCCACGCAGAACCCGGCCAGGTCCCCGGCTGCGCGCGCGGTGGCAGCCGAAACGGTCCCGTCCGAGACCGGGGTCCCGAACAGTTCACTCATGGCCACCGCGGTGCGGTGCTTGGACAGGTACTGGCCCATGTAGAGGTAGACCATGACGGCCTTGATCCGAGGCCCGTACTGGACCGGCGCGTTCACCCCGCCCGGGGCATCCGCGGTGGTCGTCACCCCGCACCCACACCGCAGGGACACCAGTTCATGCTCGGTCACGTGGATGCTGATCGGGGGCAGGTCGAACACCTGCCGGCGCGCGATGGCGACCTGCGGTGCGCGCCCCAGTCCCGCACCGCAGTTCCGGCAGCGCGCTGGCACGTGGCGGAGCACCTCGTCAGGGTCGGCGACCTGCGCCAGGGTCTGGCCGCCGTGACCGCTCTGACCGCCGGGCTTGCGCCCGGACTTGCCGCGCAGGGACTTCGGGTTCGGCTTGCCCAGTCCATCGAAGGACGGCGGCTTCGAGGAGTTCCGCGACGTCGCGGCCACCTGCCGCTCCAGCTCCGCGATGCGCGCTTCCAGTTCCGCCATATGCGAATTCAGCGCGACGACCAGGTCGGCGAGTTCGTCATACGTTGGCTTCGGCACAAATACATTCTCCCGCACCGACGAACCAAATCAATGCCGACACGCCGATTAATAGTGAGTATTCAGATGAGGGGCCTAAATATACGACCTCCCGACCGAGCGCAATGTCTCTATACCGGCCGACGGGATCCTAAGAAAGCCGAGCCATCAAAGAACCTGACCAGTTACTGCTGCGCAAGCCCTGTTTGCCGGAATAGCCTGAACCTTTGCGTTCATTCGTCTGACGCCCGGATCGATTGCGCCTTCACCTCGAGAACGGCGATCATGCCGTCGACAGCGAAGCTGAGTACGTCGGCCAGTCCATCCGAGAGAGCGCCCGCCTCGGCCGCCTGAGTCAGCAGCGGGAACTCACGTGGCGGCAGCAGGCCCGAGAAGTCACGAGCGGTCCCGTTTGCCGGCACCTGCGCGGCGCTTGCCGCCTGCGCAATTCCGGCGGAGAGCAGCCCGATCGCGTCGATGGTCGCCATTGCGTCACTCAGTTGCGCTCCGGCCTCGGTCATGATCTGCAGCGCCTTCTCGACAACGCGCAGCGAACCGGCGGTGCGTAGCGAGCGCTCAGCGATGAGAGGCGCGACGTGGGGATGAGCCATCAGTGCGGTCAGGTAGGAGAGCGCGAGCGCCCGCAACTGGTCCTGCCACGGGCGCGAGGCGTCGATGGCTTCGGTGTCGATCTCCGACATGACCGCTGCGACGACCTCGTCGAGCAGGATCCCCTTGTTCGAGAGGTGTCGATACGCCGCCATCGGGTCGACACCGAGCTCCGTACCCAGCCTCCGCATGGAGAGCGCTTGCAGCCCGTCGTTGTCGACGATGCGCAGGGCCGCCGAAGTGAGCATCTCGCGGGTCAGTCCCCTTGCCACCTTGGATCCTCCTTGCAGAACCACCGAACGCCCGCGGCCAGATGGGCCGCAAAGTCTACCGCGTAGACTACTGGTGTCTACAGCGTAGACATCTAGTGCGTAGCCGCAAGGGGGTCAAGTGCGGAGCGGATTGCGGGAGGGGAGAGAAATGATCGTTGATGCAGAAGGCAGCGGATCGGCTGACCGGAGGTTCGCGCGAAGGGCTCGGCGTGTCATGGTGACCGCAGTTTCGGTCTTGCTGGTTTCAGCGCTCGT
>JBBRVZ010000217.1:0-3056 GCA_038246445.1 Mycobacteriales bacterium | reverse complement strand
TGACGATGTCGCGGATGGTTGTCACAACGAGCGCCGGGTCGCTGATCTGTGGAATGAACGAGGCCTTGGGCGTGGTGAGGTGCCGACCCCGCGGGGACAGCCCGGCCAACTGCTGTTGCCGGGCCATATAGGTGGCGGCCTGCGCGGGTGATGTTGTCAGCCCGGCCGCGATCCTGCTGCTGACCACCGTCAGAGGGACGTCCGGAAACGGGCCGGCCCGCGCGATCTCGGTCGCGGTCTGCGGGAGGAACCGCTCCTCGGCATTCCGTCGAGACGACCCGGACGACAGGCCTACGCTGGCCCGTGCAACCGGCCACGGGATGAACCGGAGAACTCGTTCCAGCACATCGTCATCGGGGTGGTTCGACGCGAGTAGGACAACCCCGGCCACCTCCTGCGGGAACCTCCGCGCGTAAAGATTCACGTACAACCCGCCAATCGAAGTACCCACCAGGACATACGGCGGCGGCACGCTGGCCGCAGTGAGCACGGCACGCAACTGATCGACGATCACCACCCCGGTCTGCGGCACCCCAGGCTTCGCACTGCCGCCCGCCCCGAGCCGGTCGTAAGCGAAGACCGTGCCGATCGCGGCGAGCTCAGGGAAGACCAGCGCCCAGGTCCCGAGCTGCACCCGCAAACCATTCACCAGCACGATGGTGGGCGACCCGCTGCCCGCACTGATGTACTCCACCGGTCCATCCGGGACCTGGGCCGGCCGAACGGAAGGAAGGGCACGCTCCGCTTCCGGCAGTGACCAGAACCCGTGTTTCATGACCATGCAGCTACCTTCCGTCCCGGTTTGACACGGCGATAAGAATCGATCCAATAGATCCAATAAGGAAGATTGAGCGCCTGCACCGATTGCGGCTTTCCCATCAGGGGATCAACCAACGAGAACTCTGCCGGCTTAGTCGGTGGTGGCGAATCAAAAGAGTGGATATCCAAGATCGTGGATGCCCGCAACGGCTTCGCACACCAACTTAAGGAAAAGAGAGATCCAGCCGCTGAACTGAACGAAATCGCGCTACTCGGACAAACGCTGAGATGGCTGCTAACTTGCTTGTTGATTCAACTAACAGAGATAGATACCGGAGTACTGCAACAGCGACTATTACAGCATGGGCGGTACGTTCACTTGACGACCCAATGTCGACACGCAATGCCAGAAATCTACTGCAACGCCGAAGCGTCGAAATGACCGATCAACCCAACATTGACGAGCAGTTCTATTCAGCAATCTGGACCACTGCCGCGGAGCAGATTACGAATGGTGTCTCCGAGAACGATGGCACTGATCGAGTTAGAGCAATTGTAGGTCCAAGCCTTCAAGCCATGTCCGCTGAATTGGCGAACCATCTTCGGAGCAGTCGCGAGGAAATGCTTCACGATCACCACCAACATCTTGGGTCGTTTCGATCCCGGCTTAGGGTAGCTATTCACCTGGGTTAGTCGGCGTGTCCGCGTGATCGATGAGAGTCGTTGCGAGACAATGGTTTATGGCCGAACCGACGTACGCGGAACTCGCCGAGTTGGTCGCGGTGCAGGCAGAATTGATCGAGCGGTTGACGGCCAGGGTAGCCGAGTTGGAACTCAGGCTCGCTGCGGATTCGTCGAACTCATCGCGTCCACCGTCACCGGATGCGCCGTGGAACAAGAAACCCGCGAAGCAGCGGTCCTCTCGGCAACGGTCGGGTCGCAAACCAGGCAAACAACCCGGTGACCCCGGGGTGTCCCGGTCGCTGTCCGATGCCCCTGATCGGGTCGTGCCGATCGAGCCGGAACGCTGCTCGGGCTGTCACGGCTCCCTGGCCGGCGCGGCGTCCGCGGTGTCCGAACGTCGGCAGGTGGTGGACCTGCCGCCCGTCCCGGCCCCGGTGATCACGGAGTACCGACTGCTGTCCAAGACCTGCACCTGCTGCGGCACGGTCAACACAGCGGACTGGACCGGCGCGGGGGACGTGAATGCCGACGTCGTCGCCCCGCCCGGGTCGCCGGTCCGGATCGGGCCCCGCGCCCTGGCCATGTGCGCGCTGTTGACCTGCGGGCATTACCTGCCCATCGGGCGGGCCACCGCCCTGCTGGAAACACTGACCGGCCTGCACCTGGCGACCGGATTCACCGCCCGGGCCCGCCGCCGCGTCGCGAAGAAACTGATCGCGACGTTCCTGCCGCACATGAAAGACCTGCTCGCCTCGGCGCCGGTGCTGCACGCCGACGAAACCACCGGCCGCGCCAACGGCAAGTTGGCCTACGTACATGTGGCCTGCACCGAATACCTGACCCTGATGCACGTCGGCGGCCGCCGCCGCGTCGACATCGACAACGGAGGTGTGCTACCCGGTTTCACCGGCGTCCTGGTCCGCGACGGGTACGCCGGCTACGACCACCTCCCCGCAGTACACGCGTGGTGCGGAGCTCATCTCATTCGAGATCTGCGGTCGATCTCCGACGCCGACCCCGAAGGGCAACTGTGGGCCACCGCGATGGCCGACACCCTCACCGCCGCCAATCGGGCCGCCTGCCAGGCCCGCACCGAGGGCCGGGACCGCCTGGAACCAGACGTGCTGGCCACCCTGATCAACCACTACCTCGGCGCACTCGCCAAAGGCGCCACCGACAACCTCGGCCACAGCGGCGAACTCGCCAGCAAGGCCCGCACCCTGATCCGCAGATTCCGCCGCTACCAAGACATGATCCTGCGGTTCGCGACCGACCTGACGGTGAGCTGGACGAACAACCAGGCCGAACGCGACGTCCGCCCAGTCAAAATCCAACAACGCAACTCCGGCGGCGCCTGGCGCACCCTGGAAGGGCTCACCGAATTCGCCGTCGTCCACTCCTACCTCAACACCGCCCACAAATGGGGCAAAGACAAATACCAAGCACTCACCGAACTCTTCACCACCGGGCCCTGGCTTGGCCCTGGCTACCCCCAGCCCTCGCACCCAGCTGAATAGCTACAGTTCTCGTTGGTTGATCCCCTGATGGGAAAGCCGCAATCGGTGCAGGCGCTCAATCTTCCTTATTGGATCTATTGGATCGATTCTTATCGC
>JBBRVZ010000216.1:0-3059 GCA_038246445.1 Mycobacteriales bacterium | reverse complement strand
GGCTGGACCGCCGGCTCCAGGGTGGTGACGGCCGCGGGCATCATCAGGGCGTCGGTCTTTGCAGGCTTCATCCTGGCTCCGGACCCGATCCTCGCGTCCATCGGCTTCGCGCTGGCCCTCGGTGTGCTGGTCGACGCCTTCGTCGTTCGCATGACGCTGACCCCCGCGATCATGACGCTGCTGGGCAAGTCGGCCTGGTTCCTGCCCCGCTGGCTCGACAAGGTGCTGCCGAACGTCGATATTGAGGGCGAGAAGCTGCTGGCGCAGCTGAACGGTGGTGCAGTGTCGAATGGTGCTGTGTCGAATGGTGCTGGGTCGAATGGTGCTGTGACGAGCCGTGCTGTGTCGAGTGGTGCTGTGACGAGTGGTGCTGTGCCGAATGGTGCCGCCGCGAACCCGTCCCCGCGGATGGGGCGGCACAGCGCCCCGGCGGCCCACGGCCGGGACGACGAGCGCCGCGTCATCGTCGAACGCGCGCTGCAGGAGGCGGCAGCGACCGGCGAGGGTCGGCACCGCTGCTGACCCTGACGCCCGGCAGGGGGCGTGCCGTTGAGCCGTGCCGTCGATGCCTATCGTCGTCAGCATGCCGGCCGACGCCCCCACCATCATCGCCACCTCCATCGGGTTCGACCCTCGCGGGCGCGATCGGTTCGACCTGGCGGCCGGCCCGGTGTTCGATCTGGCCGCCGAGTTGTCCGGTGCGCAGGGCACGCCGAAAATCTGCTTCATCGGCACCGCCACCGGTGACAACCCGGCAGTCGTCGCCAGCGTGTACTCGGCGCTGTCGGAGCGGTTCCGGCCGAGCCACCTCGAGCTGTTCTCGATGCCGAACCTCGCGGACATCCGTGGTCACCTGCTATCCCAGGACGTCATCTGGGTCGGGGGAGGGTCGGTCGCAAACCTGCTGGCGCTGTGGCGGTTGCACGGGTGGGACGGTTTGCTGCGCGAGGCGTGGGAGGCGGGTGTCGTACTCGGCGGGGTGTCGGCCGGCTCGATCTGCTGGCACAACGGGGGCACTACCGACTCTTTCGGGCCTGAACTGCGGCCGGTGACCAATGGCCTCGGGTTTGTCCCGTACTCGAACGGTGTGCACTACAACTCCGAGCCGCAGCGCCGACCGCTGTACCACCGGCTGATCGCCGACGGCACGCTGACAGATGGCTACGCCACCGACGACGGGGTCGGCCTGGTGTACCGCGGAACCGAGATGGTCGAGGTGGTCGCGGACCGGCCGGGCTGCGCCGCGTACCGGGTCGAACGCGGCGCCGGCGGATCGGCGACGGAGACCCGGCTGGAGCCGCGGATGTTGCGGTGATCCGGACCACTAGACTCCCCCGCGGAGGCGTGTCCGAGTGGCCGAAGGAAGCCGCCTTGAAAGCGGCCAGGTGTCAAAGCCTCGGGGGTTCGAATCCCTCCGCCTCCGCCACGCTCCGCCTCCGCAACACTGCTGCCGGCGCCCGTCCACCGCTGAGGTTCGTCGTCGAACGCCCGTCGTGGGGTGCACCCGTTGGCCGCGAAGGCTGACGACCTCAGGCCTGCCACCGGAGTCGGTGAAACAGCGGGTCCCCGCCGGCCTCGACGAAACCCGCTGCGAGAAACCAGGCCAGCGCAGGCGTCCCGAAGACCGCGGTCACCTGCACCTGCCTATGCGTTTCGGTCGCTGCCGACAGCAGGGCGCGCAGCAGTGCGTGCCCCACGCCGCGTCGTTGATGCTGCGGGTGGACCGCGATGTCGACCACGGTGATCGGAGCCGTATCGGCTCCGGTCAGATCGTCGTTCAGATCGACCAGGATACGGCCGACGACCTCACCGTCATGGCTGATGCCGAGGTCACGGCCGCGCGGATGATCCGCGCTGAGTTGCCGGTTGCGGGCGACCAGCTGGGCGTCGATCAGGCGCTGCAATTGCTTCGCACGCATCCGCGACTCGGCCCAGTCGTCGACCAGCAGGGCGCGGTGCACGTCGTCGCCGATGCCCGAGTGGTCGGCCGACAGCGGCCAGGGGCCGACGAGAAGTCCCACGGGCGGCTCGATGCGCTGCTGCATCAGTGTCACAACGGTGTCGATCGCAGCAGTGCGGCTGGCGGCAGGATCGAGCCGCTCAGCAGGCACCGTGCACTCCGAGGCGGCAGGTGCTCGACGTCATCAGATCATTGTGTCGAACCGGCCCGCAGCGCGCGAACCCCGTCAGCGGCAGTCGACCCGAACTCGTGCGCGTGGCCGCCGTCGTTAGGGTTCCGGGGTGAGTCCGGTCGAGATTATCGCGATATTCCTGGCCGGGATCGGCGCGGGCACCATCAACGCCGTCGTCGGTTCCGGGACGTTGGTGACCTTCCCGACCCTGGTGGCGTTCGGGATCCCGCCGGTCACCGCGACGATGTCCAACGCCATCGGTCTGGTCCCCGGTAGCGCGTCCGGCACATTCGGCTATCGCCGTGAGCTGTCCGGGCAGGGGGAGCGGCTGCGCTGGCAGATTCCCGCGTCGTTGCTCGGGGCGATCTGTGGCGCGTGGCTGCTGTTGCACCTGCCGGAGACGACGTTCAAAAAGGTCGTTCCGGTGCTGTTGGTGCTCGCGCTGACCTTGGTCGTGGTCCAGCCCAGCTTGCAGCGGTGGATCCGGCGGCGGGCCGAGGCCGCGGGACGCGATCAGAGTGTCGTCACCCGCGGCCGGTTCGTCACGCTGATCATCGGCACTTTCCTGGTCGGCATCTACGGCGGGTACTTCGCCGCTGCCCAGGGAATTCTGCTCGTCGGAGTGATGGGGGCGCTGCTGCCGGAAACCATGCAGCGGATCAATGGCGCCAAGAATCTCCTGACGCTGGTCGTCAACGTCGTCGCAGCCACCGCGTACACCCTGGTGGCGTTCGACCGGATCTCATGGGCTGCAGTAGGTCTCATTGCCGTCGGGTCGCTGATCGGCGGCTTCCTCGGCTCGCACTACGGGCGCCGGCTCTCCCCGGTCGCCTTGCGCGGCTGCATCATCGTGCTGGGTATCGTCGCGCTCTGGCGACTGCTGGCGGTTTGACGGGCTGGCGGTTTGACGGGCTGGCGGTTTGACGG
>JBBRVZ010000215.1:0-3075 GCA_038246445.1 Mycobacteriales bacterium | reverse complement strand
TCGCTTGGCCCTGGTCAGCCGGGCCGCCATGGTCGCCTCGGATACCAGGAAGGCGGCGGCGACCGCCGCGGTCGGGACCCCGCAGGCCAACCGCAGGGTCAGTGCGATCTGGTCGTCGACGGAAATCCGCGGGTCGCAGCAGAGCACCACCAACCGCAGGTCCTCGTCGCCGATGACCCCGATCTCGTTGTCGAAATCAGCGGCCTCACCGATCGAGCGGAGCCCGCCGACGGTGCGGATCAGAGCGCGCCGGGCGGCCTGGGCGGAACGGATCCGGTCGATGGCGCGGCGCTTCGCCGCCGTCACCAGCCAGGCCTCGACCGATTCCGGGACCCCTCGCTCCGGCCAGGTCTGCAGGGCCAGCAGGAACGCGTCTGCGGTTGCCTCCTCGGCGATGTCGAGGTCGCGGACGGATCGCAGGGTGATGGCCAGGACCCGACCGGACAGTTCCCGCTGGGCCCTGGCTGCCACCTTTGCGACGGCGTCGGGGATCATCCGCCGCCGGTCTCCCAGATGGGTCGCAGCTCGATGTAACCGAACCCGGCCGGGCAGCGCTTCGCCAGTTCCAGGGCGGCGGCGTCGTCGGCGGCCTCGACAAGGTAGTAGCCACCGACCATCTCCTTGAGCTCCGGCAACGGGTTGTCAAAAGGTCTTCACATCGGCACTCCGGGTTCCCCGCAGGTAGGTCGCGGTGGCCGTCGGCTGCAACGCTTCCCCGCCCAGGATGGTTGCACCGGCGTCGGCAACCTCCTTGGTGAACGCGTCGTGCTGCTGCATGACCTCACCCAGGATGGCCTCCCCGGCCTCGGCGTACGCCGCCTCGGATTCCACGATGAGCATCAGGTACTTGGGCATTGCGATCCTCCTTGTCTCCCCCGGCACGCTGCCGCGGGGATCGACGGGCCGGCGGTGCGGCTCTCACGGCATCAGACGGACGAAGGGCCGCGCAATCGACAGCGCGGGATCCACTGTCCCGGGTTTTCTCCACGGCCGCGAGACGGGCGGACTCGACGGAGTCCGGGCCGGCGTGGAGAACTCACTGGCGCATGATCATGTGCATCGGTTACGATGGGTCGTTCTTGGAGTGTGTCGCGCCGCTCTCGACGACGGATTTCTCATCATTCGGGACTGCGACAGGAACCCAGCCAACCGGGCCGGTTCCCGACGCTCCCGTCCACCACGATTGGATTCATGTCCTCCGCTGCTGCTTTCGTTCAGACCACCCCTGTATCTGTATCGATCAACGATCCGTCCCTCGATGACGTCCCCGCCGACCATCTCGGCAGCACTCCCCGTTTTGCCAATCTCGATCTTCCAGCCGCGCTGCTCCGCGCGGCTGCCGACCTCGGCTTCGACATTCCCACCGCCATCCAGGCGGCCGCGATCCCCGCACTGCTGGACGGCCGGGACATCACCGGTGTCGCCCAGACCGGCACCGGTAAGACGGCCGCCTTCGGCATGCCGTTGCTCGCATCGATCGAGCCGCGGCGTGGTGTTCAGGCCCTGGTGCTGACGCCGACCCGGGAGCTCGCGGTCCAGGTCGCCGAGGCGATCAGTTCCTTCGCCGCACACCTGCCGGCCGTCACCGTGGTGCCGATCTACGGCGGCGCCAGCTTCCTGCCGCAGCGCGCCGCCCTGCGCGCCGGTGCGCAGGTTGTCGTCGGCACCCCCGGCCGCATCATCGACCACCTGGAGCGGAAAACGCTCGACCTGTCCGGACTGAAGTTCCTGGTGCTCGACGAGGCCGACGAGATGCTCCGCATGGGCTTCGCCGAGGACGTCGACCGCATCCTGACCGACGCCCCCGGCGAGCGGCAGACGGCGCTGTTCTCCGCCACCATGCCGCCGGCCATCCGCACCATCGCGCGCAAGCATCTGTCCGACCCCGTCGACATTGCGGTTTCTCGCCAGTCGTCGACGGTGGACGCCGTCCGGCAGACCTACGCCATCGTCCCGTTTCGGGACAAGGTCGACGCGCTGACCCGCATCCTGCAGGTCTCGCAGGGGGACGCCACGATCGTCTTCGTCCGCACCAAGGACGCCTGTGACCAGGTCGGCGCAGATCTTCTGGCGCGCGGCGTGTCCGCGGCGGCGATGAACGGCGACGTCCCGCAGAAGGAGCGCGAGCGCATCATCGAGCGACTGCGCGACGGTCGACTCGACGTCCTCGTGGCCACCGACGTCGCGGCCCGCGGCCTGGATGTCGAACGGGTGGATCTGGTCGTCAACTTCGACGCACCGGGCGAGCCGGAGGCGTACGTGCACCGGATCGGCCGTACCGGGCGGGCCGGTCGAACCGGGACCGCCCTGACCTTCTTCACGCCCCGCGAGATCGGCCGGCTTCGGGCGATCGAACGGACCACCCGCAACACCCTGGAGCAGATCACCCCGCCGACAGCGGGCGACGTGGCAGCGCACAAGGCCACCAGGGTGCTCGAAAATGCGGTGGAGCGGCTTGCCGGTGGATCGCTCGCGCACTACCGGCAGGCGGTCGCTACTTTCCTCTCCGAGCAGGACCTGACGGCCGGCGAACTGTCGGCGACCCTGCTGGCACTGGCCGCCGGCGACGACGGCAAGCAGGTCGATCAGCGTCTGGCACCGGCTTCGTTCGCGGCAGAGCGGGAGGACCGTGGGCCCTCTCGTTCCGCCGAGCGCGGTGGGCGTCGCCGGGACCCGATCGGAGCGCGCTATCGCGTCGCGGTCGGGCACACCCATGGTGTGCGGCCCGGCGGCATCGTCGGTGCCATCACCGCCGAGGGCGGCCTCAACGGCAAGGACCTCGGCCGGATCGACATCTACGACACCTTCTCCACCGTCGAGATCGCCGGCCAGCTCTCGCCCGCCGTCGTCGGCCGGATCTCCGCTGCCAGGGTGAGTGGGCAGTCGCTTCGGATGGAACTCGATTCCGGCGATCACGACGGTCGTCGCCCCGGCGCCCCCCGGTCGGCTCCGAGCGGGCCGCGACGGACCGGCCCCACCCACAACGGTGAGCGACACAGCTTCGAGCGTCACGGCGGCACCCGCGAGCGGCGGTCGTTCGCACGCTGATCGGCGGGAACTGACTGACCGCGCTGA
>JBBRVZ010000214.1:0-3093 GCA_038246445.1 Mycobacteriales bacterium | reverse complement strand
GGCATCCACTTCACCGGCTCCACCAGGGTATTTCAGCAGTTGTGGTCCGGGGTCGGGGCGAACATCGCCAATTACCGCGCCTACCCCAGGTTGGTGGGGGAGACCGGCGGGAAGGATTTCATCGTTGCGCATTCCTCCGCCGACGTCGATGTCCTGCGGACGGCGATGGTCAGGGGCGCCTTCGAGTACTCCGGGCAGAAATGCTCCGCCGCGGCCCGCGCCTACATCCCCGCATCGCTGTGGCCTGCCTTGAAGGATGGGTTGATCGCGGAGACCGAGGAGCTGACCGTCGGCTCTGTCGAGGATTTCGGGAATTTCACGAGCGCCGTGATCGACGATCGTTCGTTCGGCCGGCTCAAGCAGGTGCTGGACAGGGCACGGGTCACCGATTCCATCGAGGTGCTGGCCGGCGGGACCTATGACGATTCCGTCGGTTACTTCGTCCGGCCCACTCTGTTACTGGGCAGCGACCCCGGCGATGAGATCTTCTGCAACGAGTATTTCGGACCGATTCTGTCCGTGCACGTCTATCAGGATGCCGAGTTCGACGCCGTTCTCCGGGAGGTCGACACGGCCACCCCGTATGGTCTGACCGGATCCATCATTGCCCGTGACCGGGTGGCGGTGGCCAGGGCCAGTGACGCCCTCCGGTTCACCGCCGGCAATTTCTATATCAATGACAAGCCCACCGGAGCCGTGGTCGGCCAGCAACCGTTCGGCGGCGCACGGTCTTCCGGGACGAACGACAAGGCCGGCTCGGCGGCAAACCTCGCCCGCTGGACCTCGCCCAGATCCATCAAGGAAACGTTCGTCGCACCAACGTCTATCCGGTACCCGCATCAGTTCCAGGACTGACCTCCCGCCCCGTATAACCCCCTGACGGGTAATCTTTCAGTGCGGCGACGTTGTTTGCGTTGACGGCAAACAAATATGGAGTTTCCCGGCACCAAGGGGTTACCCGGTGAAACGGCTCGCCGTATCGTGCGACCCAAACCATTACCTTGAGTAATCATTCGGGCGTGGTTGTAGCGGTGGCTGTTCCTTGCGGCTCGAGCCGGCGGGCGGTAACTCCGCAGTTCACGGCTCTGAGCGCGCTCCCAATCGCCCACAAAGGTGACGTCACCCACCCGTCAAGAGCCCGATACCCACCTGAGTGATGTGTCAGCCTTCCTTTGCTGTAACATTCTGATTGCTGTCAGTGACTGTCCAGTGGGAGGTGACGCCGCCGTCCGTCGTGAGCCGTAGCATCGCAGCAATCCCTTCATTGTTCGGTTGGAGAGTCGCTCGGGTCCCACGTACCGTCGATCCGGACCACCTCACCAGCGCAATCACGTTGCGGCCGATAGCATCTCGTCGATGGAATTGCCGCCGCATCCTGACGGTCGAATGCCCGGGGATAGGACCGGTGCACCGTTGACCCAGTTTCCGACCACTAGCGGCGCCAACTCACAAGTGCGGGGTAAGGATTACGTATGGTCACCATGCAAATCAGCGAGGTGCGGGGCGTTTCAACCGTTCCGCAGACCAGCCTGCTGGAGCAGCGCGGGCATTCGGCGTGGGAGGACCAGCAGCAGGCGCCGGTCGTCCTGCTCGTCGATCCCGATGCCAACACCGAGACCATGCTGCAGCGGGCCTTGACCGGCCATCGGGTCGTCAACGCCCGATCGGTGCGTGAGGTCGACACCCTCGTGTCGACCTTGGCCCCTGGTTCGCTCGCGATGGTGGGTGTTCGGCCGGACGGGTCGGCACCAGAGGTGATCCGAACCCTGCTGAAGGCGGGCTGGCGGCGGGTGCTGGCGCTCACGGACCGGGGAACCGAGCTCACCGATGTCCTCGCGGCGGTCGATGCCGGCGCCGGCGGGGTGATCCGGCTCGCCCATCGCGGACAGCGGCCCTACCGGCTGGATACCACCTACCGGTTGTCCCGCCGTGAGGTCGAGGTTGTTCGGCTGGTAGCCGATGGGTTGTCGAACAAGGCGATAGGCCAGCAGTTGTCGTTGTCCGCGCTGACCGTCAAGAACCACCTGGCCCGGGTCGGCAGGAAGCTGGGGACGGGCGACCGGGCGCACATCGTGGCCATCGCCTGCCGCGGCGGGATGATCACCGACAACTGACATTGTCGACGACCGGGGCGCCCGGAGGCGTGCGGTCGTACGGTGGCGGGATGGCTGACTATTCCGTGCGGCGGAACAAGGTTGCGATCGTCGGAGCGGGCTCGGTGGGCGCCACACTGGCCTACGCCTGCCTTATCCGAGGGCTCGCGCACGACGTGGTGCTCTACGACATGAACGCCTCGAAGGTCGAAGCTGAGGTGCTCGATCTCCGGCACGGGCTGCTGTTCTGCCCGCCGGCGGAGGTCCACGGTTCCGACAACATTGCAGTATGTGAGGGCGCGGATGTCATCGCCATCACGGCCGGCGCGAAGCAGAGCCCCGGGCAGACCAGGCTCGACCTCGCGAGCGTCAACGTGGAGATCTGCCGATCGCTCATCCCGGGGTTGCTCGACGTCGCTCCCAATGCGGTGATCCTGATGGTGACCAATCCGGTCGACGTGTTGACCCTTGCGGCTCTGCAGTTCTCGCATCTCGCGCCGCAGCGGGTTCTGGGTAGCGGCACCGTCCTGGATTCTGCGCGGTTGCGGCACCTGATCGCACGCCACCTCGGGGTAGCGCCGCAGAGCGTGCATGCCTGGATCGCCGGTGAGCACGGTGATTCCGAGTTCCCCCTGTGGAGCAGCGCGACGGTGGGGTCCGTTCCCGTGCAGAGCTTCTCGATGCCGGGCGGTTGCAAGCTGGACGAGGCCGCGGAGGAGCGGATCGCCTCCGAAGTGGTGACCTCGGCGGAACGGATCATCCGCGGCAAGGGCGCGACCAACTACGCCGTCGGACTGGCCGGAGCCCGGGTGATCGAAGCCATCCTGCGCGACGAGAACGCGGTGCTGCCCGTCAGCTCACTGATGGACGGCCGGTACGGCTTGCACGATGTCTGCCTCTCGCTGCCGTCGGTGGTGAATCGCACGGGTGTTGCGACGGTGCTGGATGCGCCGATGTCGGACCACGAACAGGAGTTGCTCAAGGTCTCCGCGGCGCAGGT
>JBBRVZ010000213.1:0-3109 GCA_038246445.1 Mycobacteriales bacterium | reverse complement strand
GGCGGAGGAATGCGCAACGATGAAATCCTTCCCGCCGGTCTCCCCCACCAACCTGGGGTAGGCGCGGTAATTGGCGATGTTCGCCCCGACCCCGGACCACAACTGCTGAAATACCCTGGTGGAGCCGGTGAAGTGGATGCCTGCGAGATCGCGGTCGGCGAGCACCACTTCGGACACCTCCGGCCCGAGGCCCGGCAGCATGTTGATCACGCCGGGCGGAAGGCCCGCCTCGAGAAGCAGATCCATCACCCATGACGCTGCCAGCTGCTGCGTCATTGAAGGCTTCCACAGCACCACGTTGCCCATCAGGGCCGGTGCGGTCGGCAGGTTACCGGCGATCGCGGTGAAGTTGAACGGCGTCACCGCGTAGACGAAGCCCTCCAGCGGACGGTGATCGGTGCGGTTCCAGATGCCCTTGGTGTTCGCGATGGGCTGGTCGGCCAGGATCTGCCGGGCGAAATGCACGTTGAAGCGCCAGAAGTCGGCCAGTTCGCAGGCCGCATCGATTTCCGCCTGGTAGGCGGTCTTCGCCTGGCCGAGCATCGTGGCTGCGTTGATCCTGGCGCGCCAGGGGCCGGTGAGCAAGTCGGCCGCTCGCAGCAGAATGGCGGCCCGGTCGTCGAAATCCATTGCCTGCCATACCGATGCGGCCGCCAGCGCGGCAGTGATCGCGGCCGACGCATCCTGCTGCGTGGAGTGGGCCGAGGTGGCCAGCACTCGGTGATGATCGAACGGGGCGACCACCTCGAACGGCTTCCCCGACGGACGCCTGTGGTCGCCGCCGATCACCGCAGGCAGCTCGACGGACCGGCTCACCTCACCCAGCGCCGTCACCACTGCGGCCCGCTCGGGCGATCCCGGTGCGTAGTCCAGCACCGGTTCGTTGACCGGTGCGGGCGGGTGCGTGACGGCGTCCATGGTGGTGCCCTTTCGACGAAGCTGACAGGTGGCCGGCGGTTCGGAAGCGTGCCGCGATCAGCCGCGGCTGACGACCGACCGCAGGAAGAACAACAGGTTCGCCGGTCGTTCCGCGAGACGACGGCTGAAGTAGCCGTACCAGTCCTTTCCGTACGGCACGTAGACTCGGACCGAGCGACCGGCGCGGACCAATCGCTGCTGTTCGTCTGGTCGGATGCCGTACAGCATCTGGTGTTCCCACCGATCGGGGGTACGACCGGCGTCATCGGCCAGCTGCCCTGCGATCGCCACCATCCGCGGATCGTGCGATCCGATCATCGGGTAGCCCTTGCCGTACATCAGGGTCTTCATCGCCCGCACGTAGGCAAGGTCGATCTCCCGCGGGTCGGTGTGTGCGACCGACTCCGGCTCGTCGTAGGTGCCCTTCACCAACCGCACCCGGGAACCCGGACCGGTCAGCGACTCGAGGTCCTTCGGCGTGCGCAACAGCATCGCCTGGATGGCAACACCGACGTCGGGGTGCGTCCTGCGCACCTCGAACAGCACCTCGAGGGTCTGGTCGATGGTCGTGTGATCCTCGATGTCCAGCGTCATCTGGGCACCCGCGGCGTAGGCGGCGTCGGCGATCTTCCTGGCGCCGGACAGCGCATAGGCGTTGCCACCGCTGGGCAGATCCGGCGAGGCGATCAAGGCCTGGCCGACCGCCGACAACTTCACCGAAACCTCCGAGCCGGCGACCTGGCCGGCATCGGCCAGCGCCGCGATCACCTCGAGGTACGCCGCGACGGTGGCGTCGGCGGCGGCCCGGTCGGCGGTGTCCTCGCCGAGGTGATCCAGGCTGACGCTCAATCCCTTCGCGCGCAGCGCCGTCACCGCGGCGACCGCATCAGCGGTGCTCTCACCGGGAATGAACCGGTCGACGACCGGCTTCGTCAGCGGAGCTTTCGACACGGTGTTGCGCACGGCAGTGCTGCCCGACAGGGCCAGGATGGGCCCGCGTAACAGGTACATGATCACCTCAGGTCTTCGGGTTGACGCCACAGAGCCTTTCCCACCTGCTGCTGCGTCGTCAACCAGGGGCTTCGGCGACACGGTCAGGTGTCGTCATGGCTGGTGCGTTCAGCGACCTGGGAGCCCCGAACGACGGGCGGGGGTTGAGGGCTGATCGGGTGTCGTGCGAGTCTTCGCACCATGCAGATCAACCGATGTTCGGCCATCGTCAGCGGCGCAGCGTCGGGCCTGGGCGCGGCGACGGCCGCCGCATTGACGGCGGCCGGAGCGCACGTCGTCGGAATCGATCTGACGGCCGGATGGGAGCGCACCGGCGGGCTGGACCGGGAGTACACCGCGATGGCCGGTGACGTGACGAGCGAGGCCGACATCGCCGCCGCAGTGGCCGCCGCCGGCGAGCAGGGCCCGCTGCGGGTCGCGGTCAGCTGCGCGGGTGTGGCCACCGCCAGCCGGATCCTGTCCCGCAAGGGCGTCCATGAGCTGGACCTGTTCGGCAGCATCGTCGCGGTCAACCTGCTCGGCACCTTCAACGTGCTGCGGCTGGCGGCGGAGGCGATGGCCGCCACCGAACCCGTCGACGACCAGGGCCAGCGCGGCCTGATCGTCAACACCGCCTCCGTCGCCGCCTTCGACGGGCAGATCGGCCAGATCGCCTACGCGGCGTCCAAGGGCGGCGTCGCCGGGATGACGCTGCCCGCGGCCCGCGACCTGGCGCAGTACGGGATCCGCGTACTCACCATTGCCCCGGGCATCCTCGACACCCCGATGATGGCGGGCATCACCGAGGAATTCAGGGTCGGCCTGGCGGCCAGCGTGCCGTTCCCCCGGCGCTTCGGGAGACCGGAAGAGTATGCGGGACTGGTGTTGTCGATGGTGTCGCAGGATTACCTCAACGGTGAGGTGATCCGGCTGGACGGGGCGTTGCGGATGCCGTCACGCTGAGCGCGGGCGCTGATCGGGTCAGCACAGATCGGGTCTGCACTGGTCACGGCATCTTGTTCTCCAGCTCGGCGACCGTCGGCAGCTCGGCGCGGTGCAGGGTGATCCACTCCCGGACGGCCAACGTCGCCAGCACATCGTCCTGGTTGTACCGCAGCACCCTGTCGGCCATCTCCCGCTGGCGGCCGACCTGTCCTGGCGCTTCCGGCGTGACGGCCTCGCGGTACCAGGCCATCGAGTT
>JBBRVZ010000212.1:0-3211 GCA_038246445.1 Mycobacteriales bacterium | reverse complement strand
CGTTCGTCACCGTCCTGGTCAAACAGCACCACCCCGACGCGACCAACACACCCCGGGGTTCTCGAACTTCCAGGTCGCGAATTTCCGACTGCCCCTTGACAAGAGGTACTCACATATCAGCTAGAACGGCCAGGTACCCGGCGCAGCACCATTCATGAGCTGGTATTCGTCACGGAGTTCGTCATAGCGCCGGCGGTCTGCCGCCCGCTCACTGATCAGGGCGGCGTCGACGCTGTGATCGGTGACGTACCGCTGGATCAGCTGGGAATCACGGTCAAGGGCGCGGCGGCGGATCGACCGACCCTCGCCAACGATGCGCTGTAGCTCGCGGTCGGTGTCGGGCTGACCTGTGGTGCGGTCGCCGGCCAGGATCGCATCGGCTTCCTTGGCCTGCGCGATTGCGTGAGCGACGTCGACCATGCCGTCGGCGAGGCCGGCGGCGACTTCCTGCCCTGTGGTGCGGGCATCACCGCGGCGGATCGCCATGTACACCACTTCGCCGCCAAGTGCGGTGGTGGCCGCTTCCAACCATTGCAGGTCCTCGTTGCTGCTACCGACGATGACTCTCGTGACCGCCCCGAAATCCAGGTGCGAGGCGATGGCGGTGCGCCCGAGGGTGAGCCTGGGTGTCTTGGTGGCCACGAGGGTGGTGACCAGGGACCGGTCGTACTCGGGGATGCCGGCGGCTCGGGTCACCGGTGCGCGGTGGCGGGTGAATCCCCACATGTTTGCTCCTTTTCCTGACGATGGGCCGCGCCATGCCTGCGTACTTACGTACAGGCGAATTGTCGTACCTGCGTACCAAAGTACGCAATGGCGGTCATCCGTGCTCGCGTCGTTTGAGTTCGGCCTCGATCGCTGACTGCACGAATTCTTTGATGGTGATGTCCTGGGTGACGGCGACGATCTTGACCCGCCGCCATTGGGACACTGGCACGTCCACGGCTACTCGCTGCTCCCCCGCTACCGGCCTGCGCCCGTCGTCGGTGCTGGCCCCGGCGCTCTCGCCGGTCTTCCGCCGGCGGGAGGTGCCTCTACTGAGTGCGGAATCGAATGGGTTGTCTGCTGGTTTCGGCGTTGTCATGCTGCGGGCACCTTCTCGGTCAGTTCGGCGAGCACGTCTGCGTAGTCGCCCAGGTCGGTGATCGGGGCGCCGTGGGCCAGGGCCAGTGCTTGGGATTGGCGGACTTCGGCATGCAAGATCTCCAAGCCGCTGGCAGTCAAGGACTCCCTGATCTGCCGCAGAGCTTTGGTGCGGGCCAGAACTCGGGTCAGCAGGATCACGACGCGGACCTGGTCCAGACCGGCCGAGTCGCTGATCAGTTGCATGGTCTCCCCGAGTTGGTCGATGTCACCGGTTGTCGGTTGCACGGGAACGATCACGATTCCGCCGGCGGCGGCGGTGGCCGCTGCCCGGATCGCGGAGCCGATCACCAGCCGGCCGTGTGGCGGTGTGTCGATGACGGCGATGTCCGAGGGGTCTGTGAGCAGGTGCCCGACCTGGGTGTGGATGGTCCTGGTCGGCATGGCCACGGTGAGGAATCCCGGCTCAGTTTTCTCCGCCCAGCTCAGGGCTGAGCCCTGCGCGTCGGCGTCGATCAGGGTGACCTTCCTGCCGCGCTGGTGGAGCCCGGCAGCGAGAAACATGCTGGTGGTGGTCTTTCCGGGGCCACCTTTGAGGTTGGCGACGGTGTAGATCATTCGAGAACTTCCCTACTGACGTACGGACGTTGTTGAGTTGCTTCGTACGCTACTACGGCTCCGCCGTTTTGTCGGGATGCGACCGAAGGCTCAGCGACTGAGTTGTTCCCGGCGTGACCAGCTGATGGAGTGGACCTGCAGCCGGTCTGGCCCGGCCCGGACCCGCGGGCACCAGGGCGGCCGGAACGCGGTGCTGCCCGGTCCGTACGCGGACAGGACGATGACGGTGGTGTCGACAGGTGAGTTGGCTTCATCCGCGGTCTGGACGCGCACGTACCGGCCTACGGGCGTACAAACGTACGGACGTGCGTTGCTTCGTACGCTACTGCGGTCCGGGGGGAGACCTGCCGGGATGCGGACGCGAAAGCCATGGTCGGAATTCTTGAGAGATCAGGCGGGGACGGCGATGCCGTCGCAGAGGATGCGGGTTTGTTCGCCCGCGACGCTGCCGATGACGACACAGGACCGGTGTTGATAGGTCGTCCAGATCCGGATCTCTTCTCCGACAACTTGCCAGTAGCGCCAGCAGACCCCTGGGTGTCCGTGGTTCCGTTCGCAGTTGGTGGGGTCGTTGTAGGCGGCGTCGTGGGAGGGCGTTCCGTCTGCGTCGACGGCACGGCCTCTGGAATTCGCGGGTCGGGCGGTGCCGTCATCGACGGTGACGAACAGGGTGCCGGCGGGTGAGTTCGCTTCGTCCGCGGTCTGCACGCTCATGTGCGGGTAGGGAAACGATGGCGGTGCTGCGATCGCCGTGCCCGCGATGGGGGACGCTCCTTCACCGGCCATGATGACAATCATCGCCAGGGCTGCGAAGGCGGCCGCCCCGACCGCTCGTGTGGTGGTTTTCAAGTTGTTTCTCCCTTTTGAGTGTCGACCGGCTGGGTATGGGTTTCGGCCTGCTGATGTGTGCAGGCCGGAAGTAGCCGGCGAACTGGCCTTTGTCCCGAGTGCTGCGCCCCAGGTCGGATGTCTGGTCTTGAACGTCACGGTGACGCTTTCCCCTCACGTGGGGAAGCATTCGATAGGCTTCTTGCTGTTCGGATCATCGGACGTTGGCACCCCCCGGTCTCTAGCCGGGGGGTTCCGCTTTCAGCGGGGCCGGGCCGTGCCCTTGCGATGTCATCGTTCGGCACCCGGCCGGTGGGTAGCGGGTTCTTACTCCTGGGAATCGTCCTGATCCGCGGTGCGTCTGACCTTCCGCGGTATCCAGGGGCCGGCTGATGCAGTGGCTTCGTCGTTGTCGGTGGTGTTCTTCCGCGGACGGCCGCCACCTGTGCGGGTGTCGTTCCACGCGATGATGGTCGAGGCCCGCCACCGGTAGACCGCTCCGATCCGCTCACCCGGTGCGGGGTCGCGTTCGCGTGGCCCGTTGGACCAGCACTTGATCTTCTCCCCGGGGGCCGGCTCGTGGCCGCCTAGTTGGAAGTCCGGGACGGGCATGATGCCGTTGCGTTTGTAGGACCGCACGGTGGACTCCACGGTGGGTCGGCCGAGGTGGGTGAGCAGCGCG
>JBBRVZ010000211.1:0-3214 GCA_038246445.1 Mycobacteriales bacterium | reverse complement strand
GCCATCGACATGGAATTCTTCGATCCAGAACAGGGCATTCGCGAGCAGAAAGTTCCGGACCTCGTGGCGACCGTAGTTGAACACCAGGGTGCCCCACTCCTGGTGCTCACCCACGCGGGGATCGACGTGCTCGTACAGCGCTGTGCCGTCGAAGTGCGCCAACGCCCAGTCGTCCTTGGGGAAGTGCCCAGGAACCCAGTCGACCAGGACACCGATGCCTGCCTGGTGGAGCCGGTCGACCAGGTAGCGGAAGTCGTCGGGCGTCCCGTGCACGGCGGTGGGCGCGTAGAACCCCGTCACCTGGTAACCCCAGGACCCGGCGAACGGGTGCTGCGCAATCGGCAGGAACTCGACGTGGGTGAAGCCGAGATCACGCACGTATTCGGGCAGCTCGGCGGCCGCTTCACGGTATGTCAACGGCCGCCACCGGCCATCCTCAGCCTGCTTCAACCGCCACGAACCCAGGTGGCACTCGTAAATCGATACCGGGGCATGCAACAGGTCGGTGCTCTCGCGGTGGGTCAGCCACTGTCCGTCCTGCCATTCGTAGCTTGACCGACTGACCACACTGGCGGTGGCCGGCGGCACTTCGGCGGCGAAGGCGAACGGGTCCGCCCGTAGACTCAGCTGTCCGTCCCCGGTCACGACCTCGTACTTGTAGTGTGCGCCGGAGCCGACCTCGGGCAGGAAGATCTCCCAGACCCCTGAGCCGCCCAGCGCTCTCATCGGGTGGATCCGGCCGTCCCAGCCGTTGAAATCGCCAACCAACCGCACCGACCGGGCGGCGGGCGCCCACACCGCGAACGACGTGCCCGTGACACCCTGATGCACCCGGACCTGCGCCCCGAGATGATGCCACAATCCCTCATGCCGACCCTCGGCCAGCAGGTGAAGGTCCAACTCCCCGAGCGTGGGCCAGAAGCGGTACGGATCGTCGAGCACCACCACCACACGGTCCGGGTAGGTCACCTCGAGGCGGTAGTCCGGGATCCCCGGACCCTGGAACACTCCCGCGAAGACGCCGGCGGGATGCAGCCGGCTCATCTCGACTCGCCGCCCATCGGCCAGGATGACCATGCCGACCGCGTCGGGACGCCACCCCCGGATCACCACCCGATCGCGGCCACCCTCGTCTCGTTCAGGGTGGGCGCCCAGCAGGGCATGCGGATCGTGGTGCCGCCCGGCGACCAGACGCTCGAGGTCGGCCTCGTCCACAGCCGCGGTGAAATGGACCAGTGAAGTCATGCTGACCGCCTCCCTGAGCGACGTTCGCGGCGTTACGCGGATGTGACAAGCGCAGTCTGCACCCCGGCCGCCGGGCCGACCACAGGCCGGCCACCCGAAATGACCGGTTCACCCATATACGCGCCGGGCCGTCACCAGCAACCGGACGACCCAGTTGCGAAGACGCGGCAGGGCTCACGGCGGAACACCGTGATCGGACCCAGAGGGCGGCGGAACGAACAGGTGCACAGTCGCGGCGATCCTGCACCTATTGTCCGACCGGGTGGTCGGCATGCCGACCGGGGTCGACCTGCAACCCGGACAAGGGACGCTGACGCAGCCGATGGCATGGCCCCGTCCGAGGTCCCATCACGACTGCTGACCTTGGCGGAGCACCCGAACACGGTGCAACACATGGTCGACCTGTCGGCGCACCTGGACCGGGTGCAACGGGTTCACCTGCTACGCACCGACGGCGCTGCCAGCCGGGATGTCGACCGGATCACCCGGGAGCACACCGAATTGCTGATCTCATTGTCCCGGCACGCCGAAATCACCGTGTTGGACACCGGAACCAGCATGGTGCACCCATCCACCTCGGCGGCTCTCCACCACACCGATCACATGGTGATCGCGGCTGCCGCGGAACCCCCCGCGCCGCAAATCACCACCGAAGGTGCGGCGGAGCCAGGGGTTGATGCAGCTATCAACCATCGAATCATCGCCACCAGGGACACCCACCGTGGGTTACCGGCTCACGACGCCGTGTCACGAGAGGAGAGCCTGGATGCCCCGCGCCACAGTGGGGTCGCCGCGGCCGCTGGGAGGGCGGTGAATCAACACTCCTGTCTAGTGTCCTGCACCGTTGAAAGCTTCTATAACTGGTAAAATCTGGGTGTGGCGAGGACTGGGCGACCGAAGGCGTTGTTGGAACTGACTTCTGACGAGCGGGATCAGTTGGAGCGGTGGGCTCGGCGGCGTTCGTCGGCGCAATCGTTGGCGTTGCGGTCGCGGATCGTGCTGGGTTGCGCGGATGGGCTTGCCAATAAGGAGGTCGCGGTCCGCGTGGGGGTGTCGCAGCCGACGGTGGGGAAATGGCGGAGCCGGTTCCTGGAACTGCGACTGGATGGTTTGGGCGATGACCCCCGTCCGGGGCGGGTGCCGTCGGTGACTGCTGATCAGGTGGAGAAGGTCGTGGTGGACACGTTGGAATCCACGCCGAAGAACGCGACGCATTGGTCTCGCAGGTCGATGGCGAAGAAGTCTGGTCTGTCGCCGTCGACGATCGGCCGGATTTGGCAGGCGTTCGAATTGAAGCCGCACCGTACTGATGGGTTCAAGTTGTCGAACGACCCGATGTTCGTGGAGAAGGTCTATGACGTCGTGGGCCTGTATTTGAACCCGCCGGAGGCCGCGGTCGTGCTCTGCGTGGACGAAAAGTCCCAGGTCCAGGCTCTGGCCAGGTCGCAGCCGGCGTTCCCGATGATGCCGGGCATGCCGGAGAAGCGCACGCATGACTACGTCCGGCACGGCACCACGAGCCTGTTCGCTGCATTCAATACCGCCGATGGCACCGTGATCTCCAGTCTGCATCGTCGGCATCGCACCATCGAGTTCCGCAAGTTCCTGATCAAGATCGACTCAGAGATCCCCGCGGACCTGGACATTCATCTCGTGTGCGACAACTACGGCACCCACAAAACACCGGCCATCCGCAAGTGGCTCGAGGCCCATCCCAGATTCCATATGCATTTCACCCCTACGTATTCCAGCTGGATCAATCAGGTGGAGCGGTGGTTCGCCTACATCACCGACCAACTCATCCGCCGCGGAGACCATCGCTCCGTCCAGGCCCTGGAGGCCGATATCCGCGCCTGGGTCAAAGCCTGGAACGACGACCCGCAACCATTCATCTGGACCAAGACCGCTGAACAGATCCTCAGCTCAATCGGACGACTTCTTCAACGATTCAACGGTGCAGGACACTAGT
>JBBRVZ010000210.1:0-3230 GCA_038246445.1 Mycobacteriales bacterium | reverse complement strand
GGCGGTGCTGATCCTGGCGTAGCCGATCTTGTCGCCCATAGGGCAGGAGCCTATCGAATCGCATCGGTCGGGTCGGGTTGTGATGGGTTGATTATGTGGTGGATTTTGGTCGAGTGGGCCAGGGTGGACATGCCGGGTCGGTTCGACTTTGTGGGGGCCTATCGCAGACGTCCGTTTGCGATAGACCCCGCGTCAGGGGCCGGTCGGGTGCCCGAGGGTGAGCCGGGTGGTCATGTTGAGTTTGAACTCGCCGTGCATGGCGACGTGGCCCCAGATCAGCGGGGTGAGTCCGCGGTAGTCCTCGGGGGTGAACAGCTCGGCCCAGTCGTCTTCGGCGAGGATGTCTTGGATCATCAGGGTGTTCACGTAGACCATCGCTGCTTGGACGATGTGCAGGCAGAGGGCGGTCATTTCTTGTTCGTCGCGGCGGTTGGAGGCGATGTCGCCGGCTTTGCCGTAGTGGATCTGGGTGTTGGCTCCGTTCCAGGATTCGACGACGTTCAGGCCCGCGTTGACTTCCCGTTGCTCGTCGCGGGATCGCAGGTAGCGGCAGAGGAAGATCGTGCGTTGTGCTCGGCCGACCTCCAGCATCGCCTGGTAGGTGGGGTGGGTCGCCGCTCGGGTGAATCGGCGCAGGATCGCCTCGGTCGAGGCGGTCCGGTTGTTGATGGCGGTGGCGTACTTGATCAGCTGGTCGTATTGCTGGGCAATGAGTTCCCAGCGGATGGGTCCTTGCCGGGACAGCACCGGGAGCAGATCAGGGATCCGCGGCCGGATGTCGGTGTCGGGGAGGTAGAGCTTGGTGACGTTGATCCGCTTCAGCCGAGGTTTCAGCTCGAACCCCAAGAGTCTGGTCAGTCCGAACCCGACTTCGGATTGGCCGTGGGAGTCGACGTAGTTGGCCTGGACGTCCATCTCGGTGCGGTGGTGCATCGCACCTTCGATCATCGCGGCGACTTCCGACGCGGTGCAGGAGATCAGTTGCGAGTTGATCGCCACCGACTTCTTGTCCACGTGCCAGTAGATCAGCACACCCCGCCCGCCGTAACGGATGTGGTGCTGAGTGAACAGGTTCTGATCGAACGCCCCGAAATGGGTCGAGTCCGAGGCCACCGCACCGGTACCGCTGCCCCAGACGACTTCCCGGCGCGCGGCGAACGTCGCGTTGGCGACCGCGGCGGCGAACGAGCGGGCCCCTTCGGCCGAGAGGTACCGGCGGCGGACGTAGCGCAGGTCTTCCTCGGTATGGCCGTGTTCACCGGCGGCGATCGCTCGCAGACCGATATTGGTGCCGTAGCCGAAGATGCACAGGATCAGCCGCTCGGCCAGCACCGCCGGGTCGATCCCCGTCCGAGGACCGGCCGGCGCGAAGTGCTCCAACAGGCCGATCCGCAGCACCGTCTCCTTGAGCATGTCCAGCAGCGGCACCAACCCCCACCTGGTACGGATCTGCGCCTTCAGCCGGCGCAGGTTCCGGGGTTCAGGTGCCGCATCCAGCGGGGACAGGGTGATCTGACCACCCCGGCGGGTGCTGATCTTCACCACGCCAGGCTCGGCAACGCCTGCTGCAACGCCTCCAGTTCGGCGGTCATCTCCCGGCGCAACGGGTCGATGAACTCATTGGAGGCCAACGGCTGCGCCAACTTCGCGTAATACGCCCCGCGGCGATCCTCGAAGTCGGCGGGCAGGTCCTGCTCCGGGTTGCGCCATCGGTCTGCGCCTTCCACCCAGATCTCTTTGCAACGCAACCGTTCCCGCAGAGCCCGAAACAAGCACACCTCGTACACGGTGCGCAGCACCCGACTGTTCGCCGGTTCACCGCGGTAGGCCAGATCAACCCAGTCACCGTCCACGATGCCCGCGACCGGCACCGTCTCATCCTTGGGGTAGGACTGCAGCTGACTGTTCGCGTATTTCAAGACCAGGGCGATCCCGGCGATGATCGGCTGGTGCGTGCTGTTGTTCGACCGGAACGTCAACGTCTGCAACAGTTTCACCATCCCGCCGCGGTAATGGTGGGAGTAGGAGCTGCGGAGCTTGACCTGCACGTTGCGGCGAAACTCGGGTCCGTTGGCCCTGAACTCGGCCACCACCTCCCGCAACGTCTGCGCGCCGCCGGCGACCGGGAACACCACGTCCCGCACCGCTCCGTCCGGCCGATCCAGACTGGCCTGGGAGATCTTGGCCAGCAACACGGTCTTGTTCCTGACCCGCTTGAACGAGGCCACCATCTCCTCGGTCACCCGCCGGTCCGCTCGGGCGTTGATCGCGTGCACCGTGGAGATCAGCAGCTCCACCAGCGTGTCGGTGATCTCCCACTGCCGCTCCACCAGCAAAGCGGCCAGCAGCACCCACCGCACCTCCGGGGCTGCGTCACGAAAATGGCTGGGAGACAACACCGCTGCCCGCACCCGCCAACCCGTCACCACCTTCGGCGCCACCTCCGTCAGCAGACCGACCGGCAGACCGAACGCCCGGATCGCCTCCAGCTTGCCCATCTCGGTCAGCATGGTGTTCAAACTCAACCGGCCCGGATCGGTCTTCACCCAGGCCAGCACATCCCGCGCCTCGATCTCACCGTCGGTTCCCTCCGCGGCCGCTTCGTCCGGGACGCCGAACACCAACTCGTTCAGCCGGCTACGAACCGTAGAGTCAAGGCCAGCGCAGATCCGGTCGATCAGCAACCTCTCGCCGCGGTCCAAACCGGAGCGAACGATGCGGACCAGCCGGGCGCTGCCCGGCGGCTCCAAATGCTGCCGCCGCAGCCACCCCAGCAGCTCCGCACGGACCAGCTCGACCTGCCGTTCGACCTGGGTGACGTGCTGCACCAGCCAATCAGTCGCCGCCGCGTAGTCAGCCACCGAACATTCCCGGAACCCCAGCAGGTCACGAATCTCCGCGCGGTGCCGCTCAATGGTGCGACCGGACCACTCGTAAAAACCCAGATCAGAGGCGGCCACATCCACTTGCCCGGCGACGAACCGCACCACCTCATCCGGTACCTCGGCGCGACCACGCGGAAACCGGCCATGGACCTGAAAGAACTTGAGCAGCACCGCAAACGCCAACGCATTGGCATCCCGTTTACCGCCGGCCCGCTTCAGCTCCTCAGCGGTCAACGTCCAAAGCGCTCGCAGCTCCTCGGCATCAAGATCACGCACCATCGGCAGACGCTACGTCAACGGCGTCTCAGCACCCCAACCACACCGAGTGGCGGCTGGTGACACGTT
>JBBRVZ010000209.1:0-3233 GCA_038246445.1 Mycobacteriales bacterium | reverse complement strand
GCCGCGTTTCCGCTTGCGGCGTCTCTATCAGCGCTCTGTCGGCCAATTGTTGTGTGCCTTTGTGTTGTGTCGATGACGGCGCGCTTTCCGAGTTTCGTGACGGTGCTGCCTTACAGTCCGGCATACGGAAACCCCGTACCCTCTGCCATCGGTTGGAGCATGCCTTGTCTCATACAGACCCCCGTCTCGCGCGGACGGTGCTCGTTGCCAATCAAAAGGGGGGCGTAGGGAAGAGTTCGATCGTGGCGGCCCTCGCCGGGATGCTGGCTAGCCCGGAGCGTCGGGTTCTGGTCGTCGACGCCGATCAACAGGGCAATGTGAGCCGCAATGACCTGGGTGTTGACGGGGACAGAGGACAGAGCCTGGCGATGGCGTTGCAGTACGCGCAGCCGCTCGTCCCGGTTCGCGAAGTTCGACCGGGACTTGACGTGGTCCCCGGCGGTCCGCACTTGGCCACTGTCGGGGCGATGGTGGGCCACCGCCTCGGCCTCCGGCATGGACATCTCGGCCAACCTCGGATCGACGCTCGCTCAGCTGTGTGAGCAGGAGGGGTACACGCTTGTCCTGGTCGATTCCGGGCCGGGTGATGCCCCGTTGCTCGATGCCCTGTTGGACGACGCCCGCTACCTGCTGGTGCCTTCCTGTGACGACGATGCCTCGTTGGAAGGTGTTGAACTGCTGGCCACCCGGTATCTCCGGGCACGGAAGCGAGGCTCTGCCATCGACCTGCTCGGGGTGGTGCTGTTCAATGTCAATCCCCGCGCCAGTGTCCGCAACGCACAGGTCATTGCATCGATCCAAGCCATGCTCGAAGGTTCGGGGGCGTCTGCGTTTGACGCGCTCATCCGAACGGACAAGGCGGCGGCGGTCGATCTACGTGCCAGGCATCTCACGCCGGTGGAACTGGTGGCTGCTACCCCGTCATGGGGTCCGCGGGCGGTTGAAACAACTGTCGGAAGGATCCTGGGGCGGCAGGGGAGAGGACACGTTGTGGTCACGTGATGCCTCCGGACTAGCCAGCGACTACCAGCAGCTGGCCCGCGAACTGCTGACCCGGATCGGTGACCACGAGGGCCGCCATCAGGTCGAGCAGGTCGTGGGGGCCACCTCATGAGCACCCGGCGTTCGGCGTTCGATCCTGCTCGCCTGGACGACGAACTTGCGGAGCTTCTTCCTCCGCCGGCGTTCGCGGCCGCCACTTCAAAGGTTGTGGCCGAGCGGCCTGCTACTGACCACCCCCGGGATGACGGAGCACGCCCGCCGATCAGGTCGGGGATGTCGGCAGCCGTGCGCCCGGTGGGTCCACGTACCGACCTGGCGATGGTTGTGCCGGCAACTGATGGCGCGACAACAACTGTTGTGGCGGTGAGAATCCCTCGTGCCCTGTATGAGTCGGTCGTGCGGGATCTGTTGAGTGCGTTGGTGGAGAAACCGTCCTATGCGCAGATCATCGCCTGGACGTGTCAGGACCATCCCGATGAGGTCAGGGCGGAACTACGGCGCCAGGTCACGGCTGATGGCAGAGCTCCGCGCGGCCGGCGTATCGCATCGGACTCGGTCCCCTTAACGCCTCGGTTTCAGCCCGCCGAGTTGGCAATGTTGGACGAAGTTGCCGCAGAAGTCGCCGATGGTTCCGGCAAGGTAACCCGCACCGCAGCAGTGATTGCCGCTCTGCGAGTTGCGGTCAGTCAAGGGATCAGTGTTAGCGCCTAAGCAATGCCACTGGTTCAGAGCAGTTGTGCAATGACAGCTCGGGCAAGCTGTTCGGCGTCGAGGATGTCGTTCCGGATGTGTCGTGCCGTTGCGGGATCAGCCAACGGGAGATCAGCCTCGCGGTCCTCGATGGTGACGGGTGTGGTCAACCAATCTCGTCCCTGAGCACTGAACCGTTCCCGTTCCTGCTTGGGAAGAATTTGACCGATGGTGCGTTGTCGGTGCACGTCTTTCCATCGGGCTTTGGTCCTGCCCACCGTGACGTCGGAGCTCGTGGAGAAGTCGACGATGACCACGGTGACACCGCCTCGGGCTAGGTGCCAGGCTTGTTGTCGGTCCTTGACCACCATGAGGCCGCGCCGGTGCATCGCGGTTTCGATGTCGTTCCACACAGTTTTGGGTGCGGTCGGTGCAATTGCCGTCGGCGCTTGCGAAGGTCAAAGCCGGCCGGGGCGCTGCGCGCAAGGCCGGGGCGGGACCGGCACACCCGTTGACGCGCTGAAGCGGCCGTCGCGGCGGATCGCAGGGGTAGACTGCGGCTGCATCACGAGCGCACCGGGTCCATGCGCCCGGCCAATGTGGAGACTGCCGATGAACACCTCTTCGACCTTCGTGGCCACGCATGCCGATGGCTACGAGCAACTGATGGGCCGCTGGAGCCGTCAACTCGCGCTTCCTTTCCTTGATTTCGTCGGCGGCGCCGAGGGAGACCGGGTGCTCGACGTCGGCTGCGGCACCGGGCACCTGGCCTTTGCGGTGGCCCGGCGATCCGGTGCGGCGCGGGTGCGGGGCGTCGACATCGCAGAGCCCTATGTCGAGCATGCCAGGCGTCACAACCAAGACCCGCGCGTTGTCTTCGATGTGGCAGATGCTTGCGCGCTGCCCTTTCCGGACCACAGTTTCGACCGGGTGCTTTCACTGCTGGTCCTGCATTTCGTGCCGCGCGTGGACCAGGCGATCTCCGAGATGCGGCGCGTCGCCAAACCCGGCGGCATCGTCGGCGCAGCGGTCTGGGATGTGCGCGGCGGCTTTGTCGCGAACCGCATGTTCTTCGACACCGCGGCCGCGCTCGATCCGAACGCCATAGCGCGACGCGCGAAGAACTACACGCGTCCGATGACGCGCCCAGGCGAACTGGGCCAGGCGTGGCGCAACGCAGGGTTGAACGATGTCGTCGAGACCGCGCTTTCCATCCGGATGGAGTTTGCCTCGTTCTCGGACTACTGGGCGCCGTATGAAGGAAAAGATGGCCCGGGCGCCGAATATGTGGCGACACTGGGTGCGGCGGAGCGCACCCGGTTGCGCGATGCGGTCGAGGCGGCCTACCTCGACGGCGAAGCCGATGGCCCGCGCTCTTATTCGGCCTTGGCTTGGGCCGTGAAGGGGACGACGCCGCCTGAGGTAAAGGGTTAACCCCGAAGGGACAGCCCTTGTAGTCAAAAAACCATCCATTATAATCTACCGAACGGTCGGTCAATTAAATATGTCGACATCCACGATGAACGAACCCCTGGTCCTTG
>JBBRVZ010000208.1:0-3253 GCA_038246445.1 Mycobacteriales bacterium | reverse complement strand
GGCCCCGGCCCACTGGGGCGAACGGAGCAGCAAACCCTGACGAATACTGCACCGATGCAATACGGCCACGTCACCAGCCAACCGCGCAGCAGCGCAGGGATTGTCGCGGGCGACGGTGTGGGCGTACGCCTCCGACTGGGCGTTGTTCACCGACTGGTGCCGCACCACCGGGGAATCCGTCGTTGGGTGGCCGCGGCGGCGGGGCAGTCGGTGAGGAAAAGCAACACCGTGTCCGGGTCGGCGGGGAGTCGGCGGGTCGCCGCCATCGACCACCACCATGCCGGGGCTGGACACAGGCGGCCAGGGGTGTCACCGGCAGTTCGGGCTGCTCTCGGTCGTTCCACCGGCGAACCACCGCATCAACCACCGCATCAACCACAGGCCATCGCAGCAGCGGTCGAGACCGCCCTGCGGGCATTGCCGAGTTCAGGGTGGACACGGGGGCTGTTCGGTCGGCGGGACCGCTGCCTGCTCGTCCTGTCACAGATGGGCGGGGTGCCGTACCAACACCTCGCCGGCCTCACCGCCGGCGACATCACCACGTCCGCCGGCATCACGACCATCACCGCCAAAGCCGGGACGTGGACACTCCTTCCGGGCGATGACGCCCTGATGTGTGGGTCGTGCGCGGTCACCCGTTGGTTGCGGGTGCTGGACATGGTCGTCACCCGCCCCAGCAACCGGGACACCGCCCAAGCACTGAAGAAGGCGAAGGCGGTGACCAGCGGCTCGCCGCACCTGTGCCGGTCCACCCGCCGCATCGACCCCGCGACGCTGGTGGTGCCGTTGCTGCCGCCGATCGACCAATGGGGTTACATCCCGTTCCTGGTCCGGCGGCTCACCCCGCACTCACTGTCCCGCCGGGTCCGGGACCTCCTCGCCGGAGACCTCGGCGTGCACCGGGACATGCCCGTCGACACCGACGATCAACCCCAAGAGCTGCCGGCACCGGGCCCGGTGGCGACCCGGGTGGTGTACAGCAGGGACGACGCGCAGCGGGCGTGGACCCGTCGCCGGGCCGACCTGAAAGACATCGCCGGCGTCGAGGACGTCCTGGACGAGGTGGACGCCCGCGCGAAGGAACTTCAGCAACGCACCACAGCGATGCTGGCAGCGGTAACCGACCGATGAACCACAATCTCGATAGGAGATGCTGATTCATGTTGTCGCACATCGTCACCCTGGTTACCGACGACCGGAACCGGGTACGGGCCAGTGCCGGTGCGCCCGGCGCTCACCGTGGATCACCTCTGACCAGCAGTCCCGGCCCCCGGCAGAAGGACGCACAGGCGATGATGGTCCGGGTGTGCAAGGAGATCGCCGAGCGGGTCACCGGCCGCCACTTGCACGACGCGGCCAAGTGAGCTTCACCCGAGACCGTTCACCGCATCGAGTAGGAGGGTGTCGATGACTCTCGCCGATATCGAGGACCAGCTGGCGCAGATCTCCGAACGCTGGCGTTCGCGGACGGCGGCGGAACAACGACAGGACCTGGTCGAACTGGATGACCTGCTCGGGGGGCTCGACGAGCTGGATACCGACCTGGTCGACGCGGATACGGTCGACGAGGTTTGCGGCCGGATCGAGATCCTGATGGACGAGATCGAGATACGCCTCGGCGTCGAATCCCTACCGATCACCGGGCTCTCCGATTCTGACATCGACATTGATGGTGCGGGCGACACTGATTTCGCCAACGATCCGGCGGTTGCCGGTGAGCCTGACCCACGACGACCCTGATGGACATCGACTCTTACCGGATCGGTGCGGCCGCTGACCGTGGTGCCGGCGGAGGCCGGCGATCACCCGTTGGTTCCTCGGCATCATCGACGGGAAGGGAATGAGGCCTGGGCGGGTTCTGCCGGTGGCCGGTCTTACGGTCGCCGGCGTCGTGATTTACCTCCGGTGGTTCCGGCCGTGGCAGTTGACCTGGGGTGCGACACCGGCAGAGGTGGCGCCGGGTGCTGCCCGTGATGAGTTTGTGTCCCGGCCGACGTTCAACGCGACCCGGGCGATGTCCATCCGGGCAACACCCTCGGAGATCTGGCCCTGGTTGGTTCAGGTTGGTCTGACCAGGGCCGGTTGGTACAGCTACGACCTGCTGGACAACCTCGGCCGCACAAGCGCAACCAGGATCGTCCCGGAATTGCAGCACCTCAAGGTCGGTGATGTCGTCCCGATGAGTCCCGACGGTAAGCAGGGCATGCGGGTGTTGGACCTCGATCCGCTCCGTTCGATGATCTGGGGCACCCCGGGGGACACCACCTGGACGTGGCAGTTGGACGCGAATCCGGACGGGTCGACCCGGCTGATCACCAGGGTGCGGTCCCAGTACCGGTGGCTCTCACCGTCGATCGCGTTCTCGGTGCTGCTCGAGTTCGGCGACATCTGGATGATGCGCAAGATGCTGCTGAACCTACGGGCCAGAACCGAACACCCCCGTCACCAAGCTCCGCTGCCAAGGTAGTTGCCCCCCGGCCAGCTGTTGTGTTCACCTGACCGGGCATGAAGCGTGGCAACACTCTGGAAACGCCAGATACCCTGTTCCTCGGCCGGTGGGGCGACAATGCGGCCGTCGCGGAGATCAACAGCGATCAGCGAATGCGGGCGAAACGAAAACTCGTCGTCGGGGCGCCGAAACTAATTGATGCATCGCGTGATCCTGCCTCGGGCTAAGGCTGTCGGTGGTCGCGGTAAATGGCTCACCTTGATCGAGCTATTTGGCGCTGCCTGAACTGGCGCTCGGTCTTGGCACCCCGGACAACCTGCAGTGATGAGATCGGCCGCTTGATCCTCGCCGGACATGCGTTCGTAAAACGAGCCATTTAGCACGACCAAAGTGCGCCAAATAATTCGAACATTCACACTCCACGTACTCCCGGGAATCATTTCGTGGAGTGCAGGCAGTCGTCTCGCTTGCCTGCCCCGTCGGTCTCCCACCCGAATGGCACCTTTCATTTGCGTGGGTTCCAGCGGTCGTGGCGACACGGTAAGACGCACCACATCGGATGAGATGGTGATAGCCGCATTCACCGATCCGCTACGGAAGGCGTGCCGCCGACCGGGATCCCGAGACTCATTACGCCTTCGGTGACCTCGAGGGTTATCGAAAGTAACCATTCAGGTCTTAGGTTGGTGCTGGGTGCCAGGGATTTCCGGTGATCGCGGCGCGGAGTCCGTCGAGGACGTTGATGTTGTTCTTTCGTAGTGTGCTGATGTGGGCGCGGATCCTGAGCCAGGCGGCGGCGCCGGT
>JBBRVZ010000207.1:0-3296 GCA_038246445.1 Mycobacteriales bacterium | reverse complement strand
GCGCTGTACGAGCACGTCGATCCCCGCGTGGGTGAGCACCAGGAGTGGGGCACCCTGGTGTTCAACTACGGTCGCCACGAGGTCCGGAACTTTCTGCTCGCGAATGCCCTGTTCTGGATCGAAGAATTCCATGTCGATGGCCTGCGCGTCGATGCGGTTGCCTCGATGCTCTACCTGGACTATTCGCGCCGGGAGGGCGAGTGGGTCACCAACAGGTTCGGTGGCAGGGAGAACCTGGAAGCCGTCGACTTCATCAGGCAGGCCAACGAATTGGTGTATCGACACCACCCCTCGGTGATGTTGGTTGCCGAGGAGTCCACGTCCTGGCCGGCGGTCTCACGCCCGACCTATCTTGGCGGCCTTGGTTTCGGGTTCAAATGGAATATGGGCTGGATGAACGACACCCTGGTGTATTTCTCCAAGGATCCGGTGCATCGGCCCCACCACCATCACGAGCTCACGTTCGCCCTGCTGTACGCATTCAGCGAGAATTTCGTGCTGCCGCTGAGCCACGACGAGGTTTCGCACGGAAAGGGATCGTTGCTCGGCAAGATGCCCGGGGACCGTTGGCAGCAGTTCGCTAACCTCCGTTGCTTGTTGACCTGGATGTGGGCGCATCCCGGTCGGCCGTTGTTGTTCATGGGCGGCGAGATCGCCCAGAACGACGAGTGGCGGCATGACGGCAGCGTCGACTGGCACCTGCTCGACTACCCGGAGCACGCCGGAATGCAGGCGCTGGTTCGCGCGCTGAACACCGTCTACCGGCGGGAGCCCGCACTGTGGGAACAGGACTTCGACTGGACCGGCTTTCGCTGGATCTCCCCCAACGACTCGGAGAACAGTGTGCTGTCGTTTCTCCGGTTCCCACTGGCCGGCGGGCGGAGCATCGCCTGCGTCGCGAATCTCACCCCCGTGCCCCGCCACGACTACCGCATCGGGCTTCCCCATCAGGGTCGATGGGTGGAAATCCTCAACTCCGACAACGCGGAATTCGGTGGCAGCAACACCCTCGTCGGTGCCATCACCGCCGAGGCCATCGGGTGGGACGGGCTCGACTACTCGACCGCGCTGACCCTGCCACCCCTTGGCATCTTCTGGCTCGCCTACGAGCCCGAAGACGAACAGGGCTGATTCCCGGTTCGGATGTAGTGCCGATCTTCCATACGCTCCGCGGCGCGGCCCAACGTCGAAACAGCGAACCTGCGCTGCGTTGGGTGCCATCGACCTTGACCGGGGAAAGGCTTCCGCTCCGATCGCCAGCCCGGCCAGCGGTACTAGCCGAAGGTGAACACGTACGCCTTGGCGCCGGGCTCGAGGAACGTGATCCCTCCAGCGCGCGCTCGCGCACCTCGCGCGTCTTGCCGCACGAGCTGATACAGGCGGCCGTCCCGGAGCAGGCCGTTCCCGTCCTCGTCGACGTCGACCCCCTGCGAGGGGCCGGGAGCCTCGCCGTCGAGGAGCACGGAAAGGCGTACGTAAAGACACCCTTGCTGCATGAAACAGAAAAAGCGGCAAACAGGACTACATTCCCGATGATGCCCGGCCTGCCCGAGAAAAGCACCCACGACCACGGCGCAACTGCACTGCGCGACATCGCCGAAGAACTGGCCGCACCGGAGGAATACGCAGCACCAACGGGCCACGACATGTCAGCTCATTTCTGCGCCGCAGCCGACTGCGTGACCGCCGCAATCGACCGTTGCACCCTGAGCGCTGTCGCCGTCACGATCGGCAAGTGATAGCCACGATGAGTACGGACGAGCCCGAGCGGCATTGATCCGGTCAAGCCAACGCGATCGGGATCGGAATCGGCATGCTGTCCCTGCTCACCCCGGCGCAGACCGCGAAACACAAGCCCACACCGGTGATGATCTCCTACCAGTAGGCCGCCTCACCGCGGCCCTTTCCCGCCGCCGGGGAGTCCGGAGGGGTGTGGTGCGGCAGTTGCGGTTGCGTCCTTCGGTAGGCAGGAACAGCCGCCGACCCAAGGGCCCTGTAGTAACCCCGGACGGAGCGGCGGCCACCACCGCGGCCCAGGTCTCGTCCTTCACCTCGGGGGCACCCAAACCGTCCATGTGGATGAGCACCGCCACCTGGTCGCGGGAAAGGTCCAGGCCGGCCTCGCTGCGGATCATCGAATTGCGGAACTGGTGCAGCACCAGCAGCTTCTGCGGTAAATCGTGTGCCACGGTCAGAGCCGCCAACCAGTCGACGACCTTGTTGACCTCCGCCGCGTCCACGCTGCCGATCTGCTCCAGCGGCACCTGATCCGGGGTCAGCCGCCACTCCGGGTCCAACGCCAGGCCGACGTTGGGCAGGGCCAGCAGTTCGCTGTACAGCTTGGCCTGGGTCAGAAAATCCGCGCGGCCCGGTTGCAGATCCAAGATCACGTACAGGCCGGCCGCGGTGGCCTTGTCCACCCACGGGCGTAGCGCCGGCACGCTGGTCGCCGCGGTGTACTGGCCGCCGGCGCCGGGACTGTCCAACGCGGTGGTCGCAATGAGCTCGAAAGCCGGCACCACCGGCACCGAACTGAACTCGTCGTAGGAGGCGGCCACCGTCTTCGCCCTGGAGATACTGGCCGGCAGGTCCTGCGCGCCCAACACCCCCAGACCCGGCACATCGGGTTGCCCGTACAACGCCACGAACATCCGCCCCGGGAACAACCTCCGACCACCACCGAACAGCTGGGTCCCCGCCCCAGACGACGACGTCGGCCCAGACGACGACGACGCACCAGCCGAGGGTCCCGAGGGCGCGACCGCGCCGGCAGAAGGTAGCGGGTTCGGCTCGGCCGAGGTCGGCGGCGGACCTGCCATCGGCGCCGACGTGGTGGACGGCGGCAGTGTCGGTGCCGGTGCGTCGGCGGTCCCGCCGGTGCAGCCGGCCACCAGTACCAGGACCGCGGCACCCAACACCCCGACCATTCGACGCGCCACCCGGCCACCGCGCCGCGACCGTCCGATGACCGTGGTGTGCGGCGCTAGATCCGCGTGGTATCGACGGGCGCGGATAGCGTGATGGCCGTGATAATCGCGTCCGTGCCGGTGCTGGAAGCCATTCATATGTCGAAGTCCTTCGGCGGTTCGGCGGCGAGAAGGTAGTGGACGATGCAGGTTCCGATGCATGTCTTCTCGGTGTCGGCCGGGGATTGCCAGCTGCACAAGCCCGGGGCGCTTAATTGGGGTCTTCAGACTTGATGGGGATGGTGGGCTGATCCGCGCGGCGGCGTGTCGGGTGAGGTGAGGGCCCGTGGCCTTCGAAACTGGTTGTTCTGACGCAATCAGGTTCGAAGG
>JBBRVZ010000206.1:0-3312 GCA_038246445.1 Mycobacteriales bacterium | reverse complement strand
CTCATAACCCAGAGGTCGCAGGTTCAAATCCTGCCCCCGCTACAAGGATGTTGTTGTTCAGAACCCCGGACCCCCATCAAGGGGTCCGGGGTTTGTTGTGTCTCGGGGAGTGCACCCCTGGGGCGTTCGAGGCCCGGGGACGGTCCGACCCTAGATCGCTTCGAACTGCGGCCCTTGTCAGGCGGCGGTTGTCGGCTTCTGATGTTTCGAAATGACGTTGCGACTTGATGCGTCTGATGACGCTCAACCGTGGCCGCAGCCTCCGCGCAGCTCGCCGGCAGTGCCGGGCGTCGGCATTGACCAGTTCACCCTCGACGGGGCGCTGGTGGATGGGCAGGACGGCTATGGGGTCGATCTTTGCGTCGGCCTTGATCAAGTCGCTCCAGGGTTTTTCCTGCCGCGGTCGAGGGTGAACCACTCGTGACTGTGGCGTGCCGCCCAGCGATCGTCGTCAGTCGGCCGCGCGCCGAGGCGTGACTCGATGTCCCGCAGCGCGCCCTGTAGGTGAAATGCCCTGTTCGCCCCAGGCGGGGGAGTAGGCAGACAGGGTCCAGTTCGAAGTAGTCGACGTCGGCATCGAACTGAAACCTAAATGGAGTCGACCAGCTTGCCCGGCGCTACCTTCGCGGCCGCTCCGCGTGTCGGGTGGGGTCGGAGGGATGCGGCGGCAGGCGTGTCCGATAGTGCCGCTGGAGTTGTCCGCCGGACGATGATCGAACATGTTCCCCGCAACCGCGGCATCGGCGACGGCGGAACGGGCGAGATCGATTCGCTGGCAGGGGAACTGAGCGATGCGCTCCGGTCAGACCTGGCGTCACAGCAGGACGAACTCACCAACGGGTTTGACCCGGTCAGCGGCAATCTGACCGGCGGCGCACCGGGTCAGGCAGTCCTTACTGCCCACGGGCTCAGTTGCTCTCGGCGGAGCGGCGCCAGCGGATCCCGGCCTCGATGAATTGGTCGATCTCACCGTCGAAGACGGCGGACGGATTGCCGACCTCAAAGTTGGTGCGAAGGTCCTTCACCATTTGATATGGGTGCAGCACGTAGGAGCGCATCTGATTGCCCCAGGAGTTGCCGGCGTCCTTGAGCGCGTCCATGGTCGCCTTCTCCTCCTGGCGGCGGCGGGCGAGGAGCTTGGCCTGCATAACCGCCATCGCCGAGGCACGGTTCTGGATCTGGGACCGCTCGTTCTGGCAGGACACCACGATGCCGGTGGGGATGTGGGTGATCCGCACCGCGGAGTCGGTGGTGTTGACGCCCTGCCCGCCGGGTCCGGAAGAGCGGTAAACGTCAACTCGCAATTCCTTCTCGTCGATCTCGACGTGGTCGCTGGTCTCCACCACCGGGGCGACTTCGACCCCTGCGAAAGAGGTCTGCCGGCGGCCCTGGTTGTCGAACGGCGAGATTCGGACCAGCCGGTGGGTGCCCTGCTCCACTGACAGCGTCCCGTAGGCGTACGGGGCCTTCACCTGGAACGTGGTGGACTTGATGCCGGCTTCTTCGGCGTACGACGTGTCGTACACCTCGGTGGGGTAGCCGTGACGCTCCGACCATCGCAGGTACATCCGCATCAGCATCTCGGCGAAGTCCGCGGCGTCAACCCCGCCGGCCTCGGAACGGATGGTGACCAGCGCCTCCCGTTCGTCGTACTCGCCGGACAGCAGGGTGCGGACCTCCTGCGCGTCGATCTCCTTCTGCAGCGCAACGAGTTCCTGCTGCGCCTCGACCAGAGTGTCGGCATCCTCATCGCCCAGCTCGAACAACACCGCCAGGTCGTCCAGCCGCTGGCGCAGTTCCTCGATGTGCCGGATCTGGGACTGGGCGTGCGAGAGCCTGCTAGTGACACGCTGCGCGTTGTCCTGGTCGTTCCACAGGTCGGGAGCGCTGGCAGCCTCGGAAAGTTCAGCAATGCTGGCCCGCAGTTTCGCCACATCCATGACCTTTTCGATGCTGGTCAGGGTGGTATCCAGGGCCTTGACTGCAGCCGCGTCATCGAGATTCACAAGAGATCAGCCTACGCGGGATCGGGGCACCGACCGGCTCGCTCAGCAGTTGCGTCAGCAGGTAGCGCTCCGGTCGGGGCCGACGAATGCCGCGACCTATGACCTTCGGCCCTGCCGACCTTCGTGCGCCCGGCTTAACGTCGAATATCGCACGGGCTCATGGCGGAGCCCGTGCTCAATGAGGAGAAGCCATGACCAGTCGCGCTGGCAAAGAAATTGTGGTCGGTATCGAGGGCACCGAGGTGAGCCAGGGTGCCCTGGAGTGGGCTGTTCGCGAGGCAGGGCTGCGCGGAACGATGCTGACCGTCGTGCATGCGTGGGAATACATCCCGGCGCGGGACGCCGGCCGGATGACGGCACGCGAGGAGAAAACGGCGTCGGACTGCATGCTCGATGCAGCAATCAAGTGCGCCGTGCGGGCCGCCGGGGTCTCGCCGGAGATCGTGTGTCGCAGCGTCAAGGGCGTGCCGGCCAAAATCCTGATCGAGCATTCCCAGCAGGCCGAGCTGCTGGTGATCGGCCGGAACCATCGCAGCGGCGTCATCGACATCCTGCGGCACTCCGTTTCGGCGGAATGCGTCCGCCGGGCGGCCTGCCCGGTCGTCATCATCCCGAACGCGCCGGTCGGGATGCATGCTCCGAAGGTGGGCGCCAGCGTCTGACCGACAAGACGGGCGCAGCGCCCGCCGACTGCTGGACCGCAACACTGGTGCCGGTGGGCGCGGAGACGTCATCGGTTGCGATGGCGAACACCGACAGCACCGCCGCGGCACCAGCGACAATCAGCGTCAGAACCGGTAGGTGCCGTGACGCTCCTGAGGCTAAGGACGGCTCAGAGGCTGCGATCAGAGTGGCGTTGGTACTCATTTCTGGCCTCCCTTCGCCCGATCGGGTGCCGGGCTAGCAGCCATGACTCTCTCGGGCTTGAGTCAAGTGATCAGCACCTTTCGGTCACACGCGAAGTTCTGGCGTCCTCGACCCGTCAGTGCCACCCTGGGGTGAATTCCTGCTCAGCCGGCCCGCACTTGTGTGACGGAAGGTGGTTGCGGTGGACCTTGAAGTGCACCTCGAGCTGTCCGGTGAGGACTTGGCACGTCTCAGGGTCCTCAACGCCGCCGACCCCGTCGACGAATTGCAAAATGCGACTCACCGGCCCGCCCTTGGGCGCGTGTCGGCGGCCATGAAAAACTGCCCATAGGCGGCCACGAAACAGCCCGCTGGTGGCCATGGTTTCTGCCCGCTGGTGGCCACGAAATTGCCCACCTGATCTTGGGTGGTTGACCGGACACGCCCTGTCCGTTCGTGG
>JBBRVZ010000205.1:0-3336 GCA_038246445.1 Mycobacteriales bacterium | reverse complement strand
TTCCGACTGTCGTGTCGGTGGGCGCCGGTTCCGTTGCCGGGCAGGGTCTTTCGGGTCACAGAGGTGGGGTTGGTTCGCCGTGTTAGGTGAGCGCGGCGCGGACGCGGTACCAGGCGGTGGCGATGGCGGTGGCCCACCGCCAGGTGGTGTCCAACCGGAGCCGGACCCGGCGGGCGCCGCGGGTGATCCGGGCCGCGACGTGCAGGACCAGGTAACGGAACTTCGCGATCTCGCAGCGGGCCAGTTCGGGTTGATCGGCAAAGCCCAGCAGTTTGGTCCACGCGATGAGGTCGGTCGCGGTCATCACGATCTCCAGCCAGGCCGCGTTCGACGCGAAATCGTGGCAGGGCAGGTTCCGCAGGCCGGTTGCCTTGCCGTGCCGGATCCGGTCCTCGACCCGGGCGTGCTGCCGGTGCCGCAGGTCCAGACCGGGGAGCTGCCCGGGCACGACACGGGGTGGGGTATCGGTCAGGAAGGCGGTGATTCGGTGCCCGTCGATGTCGGTGAACCGCATCTGCGCGCCGGGATGCGGCCGTTCCTTCCGCAGGATCAGCCTGGTCCCGACCGGCCATGCCGACAGATCGAGAAGTTCCGTCGCTTCGGCGATCCACGCCCCGTCCCGGATCGTGCCGTCGGAGTTAATCGCCTCGCTCCAGACGTCGATACCGTCGAAGTATGCGGTCACCGCCGCCTGGGCCAACACGATCAACGCGTCCTTGACCGACCCGACCACCCCGAACCCGAAGGAGAACCCCACCCCGCCTCCCGGCAGGCCTTCGCGAAGGCATGCGTGGCACCGGCGGAATCAGTGCGCACCAACACCCTCGGTGCCTGCGACCCGGCGAACACGTCCGGCCCAGAGCGCTCCGCGGCAGCACCCGAACCCGCCGCGGCGGGTTCGGGTCGGTACCCGGCCGGCAACGCCGCGAGTGCCTCGGTCAGCACCGTGACGTGATCGGCGGCCGTACTGGACCCGGCGTTCCCGGGCCGCAGCATCGCGGCCAACGCCTCACCCCCGGAGATGTCCGGGCGGTCCAGGTACGCCAACAGCGGGTGAAACCCGTAGGTGCGTTTCCAGGTCGCCGCCGAGTTCTCCTTATTGTCGGAATGATCGAGCGTGATCGTGGCATCGATGTCGATCACCAACCTCTGCCGGGGCGCCGGAGCGGCACCCGCCGCCCAGACCCTGGACCGGGCAGCAGCCCTGGCCCGCTTCACCCCGACCAGATGGTCGGCATCGACCCGTTGATCGATCAGCCGCCACGCGGTGGTCACCGACGCCACCGGGCCGTGCTGGGCCTGCTGATCAACCAACGCACCGATCCCGGACACACAGTCAGCACCATCAGCGACCGCGGCCGCCAGATCACCGAACACCACCCCGGGGTCATGCACCCACGGGCCCCGATAGGTATCGGCCAGCACCGAGCTGACCTGCTCGGACAGCCCGGACAACGCGGCCACCTCCCGCAACAGCCCGACCCCGGCGTGGGACACCACACCCACACCGTCCGCGGACACCTTCAACATCGGCAACTGGACAGACCGAACCTTGCTACTCTTCACCTTGAAAGTGCCTCTCTGCAACGGCGATGCATCAGCCCCCGTTAGGCCACTAATGTCGAGCCAGATGACCGGCTTACCGGCCTCGCGCCGGCGCCCGCTGACGAAGTTCATCAGCGATGTCTTGCCTGTTTTCCGCAGACCGAAGATGCCGACGGATTGGCGCCGTTCGATTGCGCCGATTATCTGGTCGAACTCAGCGCGCCGTCCGAAGAAGCCGCTGGGATCTCGCACAGGGTTGGAGAAGTCATAGTGGTCGACGGAGGTGAGAACTGAGGACATTCGGTGGCGGATATCGGACGCGTCTGCGCCGAGATCAGTCAAGAGCAAGTCGATGGCAGCGAACTCTCCACGGCGACGACGCGTGAGCGAGCCGACCTGCGGATCAAGGCTCGCGATTAGCATCAGGCCGGGATCCAGGCGAGCGTTTCCTCGAATTCGCTGCTGAACCAGTTCAAACAATCGAGGCTCGACGCGTTCGTACTCGACGTACACCAGCTGGATCTCAGCGTGGGCGTCGAACATCTCTGCGACCTGGTTAGGGAGCGTGACGTTCAACCACCAACGACGCGGGTCGTACCGGTCCTGCTCACATCGCCAAACGCCGCAATCGGATCGCGAGAGGTAGGAGAGCAGCCTTTCCCCGTGTTGCGTCTCGGTGCCGAACCGCCGCTTGAATGCCTCCAGTGCCATCTGATTCTCGGTGCGTCCAAGGCGCCCATGTGGCGTCGACAAGCGGCCTCCCCGTCTTCATGATCAACAACTGCATTCCAGATGCTCATGTCAGCACGACCCTGGCTGCACCCAATCGTAATCGGGCGCACCGACGCTCGCCCGGAGCCCGTCAGAAGGCAGGCGAATCGCCCAGCACAAGTGGCGAAAGTGGGCGACAACGCGTCCTCAATGAGTGCTTCGACAGCTGCATGCTCGCCCACCCGCCAGGTCCGAGGAGAGGGATACTTGGGCTACGTCCGGATCTGCTCCCGGCCGAGCGAAGGCGCCCGCATCCGCGCTACCTGGTGAGCGCTGGCTCGCGCCTTCTTGGTACGAGCGAACAGCGAGCCTCTAGGTTACGAGTCGGGTACTCGGCGATTCGGCGCATCGCACAGATGCTCGATGTAGGCACGCTGACCTGGTGACGCTGTGATGCGACCGTCTCAGCACTGGGCTATCGAATCGATGCATGTCGGTTCTTCAGAGTTAGCAGGGATTGAGGGGCCTGGTTGGCGCCCGCCGTGATTTGCGGGTGCAGGGAAATCGTATCCGGCGTTTCTGGTTCTCTTGATTTCGGAAGCCGAAAGCGATCCGACCGACGTGTTTGACGATGCGGTTGTAGCCCTCGGTGCGGCCGTTGCTGATGCCGGTGAGCAGTCCCTCGATGATTGATGGTTGCCATGCGTAGACGGTCCACGCGAGGCGGCGGAGCTGGGCGATCTCGGTCAGGCTCTCACCGGCCCGCAACAACCTGTTCCGTTGCGCCCATTCCGGATCGATCCTCCGGCCCCGCCGGCCGCGTCGCGCCCACGCCAGCTCCCGGCGGTACTCCGTCACGGCCCGGTTCGCCAAGGCCACCAGATGGAACCTGTCGACCACGACCACCGCATTGGGCAGGGCGAGCCTGGCGGCCCGGAAGCTGTCAAGCATTTTGAGACATCAGGTGTCTTCGTCTGGGTTTACTTGGCCTCCGACTCGATCTTGGACGGGGTCTGGTTGATCCAGACCTTGGCTGGCAGTTCCGCGGCTTGTGGGCGCCCGTGGTGGAAGCGTTCCGGG
>JBBRVZ010000204.1:0-3347 GCA_038246445.1 Mycobacteriales bacterium | reverse complement strand
CTCGTGGAGCATGTCCACCACGTCGCGGGCGAACGCCAGGAACGCCGGGTAGCTGCTGTTCTTCGGGCCAGCCCGCTCGGCCCACTGCGCAGCCGACAGGTCCAGCAGCGAGGACACGTGCGCGTCCCGTGCCTGCCGGATTGTCCAGTTCACCACCGGCGCCGGAAGCGTGATCCTCGCCTGGTCGACCCGGCACTGGACCGCGTACTGCAGCTCGAGCTTGAGCAGCGGCGGCAGCCCGCAGTAGTCGATGCGGTCCCTACCCGCGAGCAGGCACCGCTGGATGAACGCCTCGACCTCGGGGCACCCCTGCATCCGCCACCGGGTCTGGTGCGCCTTACAGAACGGGTTCCGCTCATGCTCGGTCCACAGCGAGCAGAACGGCAGCCCGCAGGGTTTGCGACCCGTCGTATCCGCGGCCTGGGCGGTCGCGGCCCAGGCCGCCGGGTCGGGGTGCCCGCTGGCGGTGAAGGCTGCGCGGTGGCGCATGCACAACCCCAGACCGCTGCTTCCGTAGCGGCAGCCGAGCACGGTGCACCCGGTCAGGTCTCGTCGCCCGTTCAGCACCGGGCCCGGATCAGCCAGGAAGGTAGCCATGTCCAAGCGACCGCGGTCGGCCCATCGCCTCTGGTGGGCCGAGCACAACCGGTTCCCGGTCGGCGAGCGATCGCAACCAGCCACCGAACAGGCGCCGCGGCCCAACACCGGATGATCCGGGTCAGGGACGTACACCTCGACGCGGAACTCGGCGCGGACCTCACCGATCAGCTTCTCCAACAGGCCCGGCCACGAGGTCGTCCCGCGGTCGGCGCGGGCGCTCACAGGCGCACCTCGTTCCCGGTGAACCAGCCCGCCGCCTCCAACGTCGCCCGGGCGTCCTCGACGCTCAGGTGACCGTAGGTGTCGATCGTGGTCGTGATCGAGGCGTGGCCCAACAACTCCTTAACGGACTCCACCCCGGCCCCTCGACGCAACAGCCATGTCGCGTAGGTGTGTCGGAACCAATGCGGGCTGAACGCGATACCGGTGCGGCGGCGCAGCCGACCGACCAGGTCATAGACCGCCGGGTAGGTCAGCGGATGCCCGTGCGGGCGGCCCCACAAGTTGACGAACACGTAGTCCGAGTCCAACGCCCCGTACTCCTCACCCAGGTAGTCGGCGTACAGCCGGATCAGCTGCCCACTGGCCGGAATGAACCGGGACCGACCGCCCTTGGCGCGGGCCCGGTTGTCGTTGTCCCGGGCGATGACCGCAACCCGTGGCTGGGCGATGTCGAGGTCTTCGTGCCGCAACCCCAGCGCCTCACCGATGCGCACCCCGGTGTCCAGCAGCAGCGCGAACAGCAACCGGTCCCGCCGGTGCTCACATCCGTCCAGGATCGCCTGCGCCTCAGCCACGCTCAGCACCCGCGGCCGCGGAGCAGAGGACCTCAACGCGATCGCACGCCCGCGCGTCGGTGCGCTCTTGGTCACGTGGTGCAAGAACGGTTTGAACGAGGACGTCGACGCCCGTCGACGTCCCGGCGGGCCCGTGGTGACCAGCAACCCTGCCAGCGGCACGCCGTGCCGGGCATGGAACTCGCAGAACGAGGCCAACGCCGCGAGCTTGCGGTTCACGCTCGACGCCGTGCAGTGATGCTCCACCGACGGCAGAACCAGCACCCGGCCCTCCCGCGCCGCCGGCGGCAACCGCAGCCACGCGACCCACCCAGCGACGTCCTCGAGCGTGACCGACCGCCAGTCCAGGCCGTGCCGCCCCAAGAAGGCGAACCAGTCCTTCAGGTCGTGCGCGTACGCCTTGACCGTGTTCGGCGACCGCTCGATCGCGGACAAGTACCCCAAGAACCGCTCGACCGGTTCGACCGGGACACCGTCATCGCCGAGCACCGTCCAGGACTCGACCCGAACACCCGCGATGAGTACACGTTGAACCCGCATGAGCTGCCTTCCGCCGTCGTGATGGACAGCGCAAGGTAACCGCGTCCACGACGCACACCGCAGGACAAGTCGCCCTCGTCAAGCACGTCATGGACACCCGCCAAGCCACTCCAGATAACCTCAGGCAAGTTCACCGCCAACGCCGCCTGGCTGGTGCTGGCCGTCATCGCGTTCAACCTCACCCGTACCGCCGCCACCATCAGCGGCACCGACCTCGCCAAGGCGACCACCGCAACCATCCGCCGCAAGCTGATCGTTGTCCCCGCTCGGGTCGCGTCCTCAGCCCGGCGGATCACCCTGCACCTGCCGACAGCATGGCCCTGGGAGACCGCGTGGACCCGCCTGTTCAACCACGGCTGCGGGCCACCGACACCAGTCACGACCTGACCACCCAGCCGTCAAAGGCGAGACCCGGAACTCGACGTGGAACACCCTGACAACGAGGTCAGCTACCTGCCCATGCCCCACACCGCAGCCGGCGCCCTCGCCGCCAACAGCCCATCACTGAAACCGGATCGGTGGATCGGGGTAAGGCACCGAGCTCAGCTGGGGCAACTGTCCCATGGCGGCCTGAGTGACAGGGAGGGGGCCGCCCCGGCGCGCAGGTTTGAACAGTCAGACCCCCGGGGCGGTCACCCGTTTATCACCATACGTCTCTACCGGCCCGGGACGATCCCATACGCAGGGACCCTCGACACGCCACCCACCTCCCTGCAATGGCCCGACCCTCGTTGGGCCCTCGTCGACAGCCGGCCACACGGGCCCACCTGACGCCTGCACTGCAGCGTGGCCTATGGGCTTGACAAGAGGTCGGAACCTGGATGCTCGAGCGGCTCGACACCGGGTCGGCTCAGCGCTGCCGGCACCGCCGACAGGTTCACCCGATCACCGCGAGCAACGTCGGTACATACTGCTGCCCTCGAAAGGGGCCTCGATTAGGCCGGCCTGCAGCAGCGCGCGTTCTTGGAGGCGTTCCGGATCGGGGACGTCGTCCCACGCCAAGTCCAGTGCCGCCACTTTCTCCCAGTGCGAGACGAAGTAGGCAAGGTGGCGGGCCGACTCGTGCAGGTGTGGCGGCAGCTCTTCCAGCCAGGCCCATCCCTGCACGGGGGTCCAGGGTGTCCGCCTCGGGAAAGTGGCGTCGCCGAGAGCTCAAGGTGTGGTTCTGACGAGGGGCCTCGGCCGGCGGACGCGGCCAGCATCGCCATACGCGCCCGCAGCTCGTGGTTGCGGAGATTGATCAGCCGCTGCCGTTCGGCCGCGTCCGCCTGACGGGCCTGCTCAGCCTGCTCCTGCCGCGACCGCCACTGCGCGGTGGCGGCCATGGCGTCGTCCCGGCGCGGGGTCCACACCCCCGCGGCGTCCATCCGGCATTGGGTGAGGTCGTCCCACTCGGCGGCGACGTCTCCT
>JBBRVZ010000203.1:0-3397 GCA_038246445.1 Mycobacteriales bacterium | reverse complement strand
GCGCGCGTTTTTCTCTGCCGTCGACGGCGATGGTCTGTGCTTACGGCATGGCCGAGGCGACCCTCGGGGTGTCGTTCCACCCGTGGGGCACGCCGCTCAAGATCGACACCGTGCTGGCGGCCGATCTCGAGGAACGCCGGCGGGCCGTGCCGGCCCCGTCCCCGGACAACAACGGTGCGGAAACCGGACCCGCGACCCGGACGTTCCCCGTGCTGGGACCGCCGCTGCAGGGCATCGAGGTGACGGCGATGGGCCCCGGCGGCACGCCGTTGGGCGACCGGGAGGTCGGGACGCTGCACCTGCGTGGAGATTCGATCACCGACAACTACCTGACGGTGGACGGTCCGCTGCCGACCCGGGACCCCGAGGGATGGCTGGACACCGGTGATCTCGGCTACCTGACCGGCGGCGAGGTGGTGATCTGCGGCCGGGTGAAGGACCTGATCATCATGGGCGGCCGGAACATCTACCCGACCGATGTGGAACGGGTGGCGGAAACCGTGGACGGCGTCCGCGCGGGAAATGCGGTCGCGGTGCGCTGGACGACATCGGGCGGACGGGAGTCGTTCGCGCTGGCGGTCGAGTCCAGGCAGGCCGGTGACACCGAAGCGGCGGAGCGGATCGCCACCGACGTCCGATCCGCGGTGACCGCCGCGATCGGCGCCCGGCCGGCCCAGGTGACCGTGCTGCCCGTCGGCACGCTCCCGAAGACGCCGTCCGGCAAGCTGAAGCGCTCTGCCGCCTCGGTTCTCATCGGCTGAGGCACGTGCGGGGCCCGATCACGGTGCCCGCACTGTCAGTAACAGTTCCGGTCCGTCAACCGGCGTGCAGCGTGTTCTGCGCCGCCTCCAGGCCGACCTGGATCAGCAACTCGACCGCGTCCGCGGCGTGCTCCAGGTCGACGTCGAGGTTTTTGCGTTCGGCGGCGGAGAAGTCGCGCAGCACGTAGTCCGCGGGATCCATCCGGCCGGGTGGCCGGCCGATGCCGATGCGCACCCGCAGGTAGTCCTTGGTGCCCAGTGCCGCGGACATGGAGCGGAGCCCGTTGTGTCCGCCCTCGCCGCCGCCGGACTTCAGCTTAGTGGTCGCCGGCGGCAGGTCGAGGTCGTCGTGGACGGCAACGATGGACGACGGCTCGACGCCGAAGAACCGCGCCAGTCCGGCCGTCGCACCGCCCGAGAGGTTCGTGTAGGAGCGGGGTTTCGCCAGGATGGCGCGGTGCCCGGCCAGCCGGGTCTCGATGATGTCGGCGCCGGCCTTGTGGCTCTTGAAGGAACTCCCGGCCCGCCGCGCCAGCACATCGAGCACCATCGCCCCGACGTTGTGCCGGTTCCCGGCGTACTGCTTCCCCGGGTTGCCCAGGCCGATGACGAGGAACGCCCCGGCCGTCATGATCACTCCTCGGTTTCGGTCTTCTCGTCCCGGACCACACCGGCGTCGGCCTCGGCCTGCTCGGTTTCGGCCTCGACCTCCGCAGCGGACGGGGCGGTCTGCACGGACACGATGAGCGCCTCGGGATCGGTGATCAGCACCGCGCCGGCGGGCAGCGTGACGTCGCCCGCCAGGATCTGGGTGCCCGCCTGCACGCCTTCCAGGTCGACGACGAGGGTCTCCGGGATGCTCATCGCCTCGACCTCGACGGCGATCGAGTTCGTCTCGGTCAGCACCAACGTTCCGGGCGCGGCCTCTCCGGTGAAGTTCAGCGAGATGTCGACCGTCACCTTCTCGCCGCGACGGATCAGCAGCAGGTCGACGTGCTCGACGTAGTCACGCAGTGGGTGACGGACCACCGACTTGGGCAGGGCCAACTCGTCGCCGTCCGGGAACTGCAGCGTGAGCACTGTGTTGGCGCCACCCTTGAGGGCGTGCGCGAAGTCGCGCGCGGGCAGCGACAGGTGACGCGGTGCGGTGCCGTGCCCGTAGAGCACTGCGGGGATCTTGCCGGCGCGCCGGGTGCGGCGGGCACCGCCCTTGCCGAACTCGGTGCGGATCTCGGCGGGCAAACGAACTTCAGACACTGCGGACTCCTCGGGACAAACGGCTGCATCGGGTGGTGATTGCGTGCGGTGGGTGCGTACCCGCCCCGGCTCACGGCACGGGGGCAGTACGCCCACCGCGTCGATCACGACAGACCCACCGGCCGTTGGGCCCGAGGGTCGCCCTCGCCGAGGCAACCCGTCCACCGTACCGGTCGCGCGGCACCGCCCCAAACCGTCGATCGGACTCCGGTCGGCCGCGCTCAATCCTCGGATTCGTCCGGCGCGTCATCGAGCCAGGCCAGAACCTCGTCGGTGTGCTGACCGAGCAGCGGGGGAGCGGTGTGGTCGCGTCGCCACTCGCCACCCGACGGGTCGAAGAACCGCAGTGGCGGTCCGGGCAACCTGACCGTGCCGAGCACCGGGTGCTGCACGTCGATCAGCAGGCCCTGCGAGCGGGTCTGGTCCCAGTCGTAGACCTGCTGCAGGTTCTTCACCTCGCCGCTCGGCACGCCGATCTCCGCCAGCCTGGCCATCAGCTCCGGCGTGGTGTACGACCGGAAGGCCTTTTCGATGGCGGCCCGTACCACCGGCGCATTGCGGACCCGGTCCTCGTTGCTGGCGAAGCCAGGGGCGTGCACCGGCAACCCGAACGCGGGAGCGAACCTGGCCCACAGCCCTTCGGAGCCCACAGAGATCTGCACCGCGCCATCCGAGGACGGGAACAGCCCATACGGGCAGATCGACGGATGGTGCGGCCCCTCCGCCTTCGGGACCTCACCGGCCACCGTCCAGCGGGTTCCCTGGTAGGCGTGTACCCCGACCACACTGGCCAGCAACGAGGTGCGGACCAGACCGCCGACGCCGGTTGTCGCCCGCTCGTGCAGCTTGGCCAGCACGCCGTAGGCGCCGTACATCCCGGCCAGCAGGTCCGAGATCGGCACCCCCACCTTGGTGGGCGTCAACGGGTCCGGGCCGGTCATCGACATCAAACCTGCTTCACCCTGGGCGATCTGGTCGTAGCCGGCCCGGCCGCCCTGCGGCCCGTCGTGTCCGAATCCGGAGATCGACAGCACCACCAGGCCGGGGTTGAGTTCGGTCAACCGCTGCATCGGGAACCCGAGCCGGTCCAGAACTCCCGGCCGGAAGTTCTCCAGCAGCACGTCGCTGCGCTTGACGAGTTCGGTCAGCGCCGCGACGCCGTCCGGGCTCTTCAGATCCAGCACCACGGACTGCTTGTTCCGGTTGCAGGAGAGGAAGTACGTCGAAATCGTGCCGCTCGCCGGCCCGGCACTGTCCACTCGATCGGGCAAAGGGCCGACGAAAGGTGGTCCCCAGCCTCGGGTGTCGTCACCGGCACCGGGGGTCTCCACCTTGATCACTCTGGCCCCGAGGTCACCGAGCATCATCGCGGCGTGCGG
>JBBRVZ010000202.1:0-3476 GCA_038246445.1 Mycobacteriales bacterium | reverse complement strand
GCCGCTCGGCGCCCACCCCGCGCACGGTGCGCCGGCGGGCGTACCCGAAGGGGCGCAGCACCCCGCCGCAGCCCGGGCAGCGCAACTGCCCGACGGCCAGGGCCTGCTCGGCCCGCTCCGGGGAGGACACCACCAGCATCGCGTCGTGCTCCATTCATGTCAGGAAGCGTTGTCTACCACACCGGCACAGGGGAAGGGGTCAGGTGGTGTTGCGTGCTCGGCACGGTGAGGGTCGAACCACGATCAGGACCCCTGACTCGGGGCCCACGTCGGTGCGCCCACCAACCGCCGGCCGATCCGGCCCGGTCCCCGCCGCTGCTCAGGCCCGTCGGGATGCTCGGCCAGGTGATGGTGCCCACCAGCGGCCTATCGCGCCAGCATGATCGGCACCCCCAACGACGAAACCCCGCCCGATCCTCGTCATCCAAAACGACAGTCAACACACGTTCACCCCGCCGCTAGCGGGAGTTTCCCCGCTAGGTCGGCGGTGATCGGCGTTTGTGCTGGTCAGCAAGGGTTTCCGGGTGGTCGGGGTGTATTACCTAAGTGGACCTGGTGGGGTCAGCGGGTGGGTGCGTATTGGTCGATGCCGAACAGGTCGGCCAGTTCGCGTTGCAGGTCGGTCTGGTCGGTGAGCATCCGCCGGGCGCGGGGCCGTCCTTTGCCGCCGTCGTGGAAGAGCAGCACGGTCTCGCCGATGCCGGCCAGGGTGGCCAGCATCTCCCGCACGGACAGGTGCAGGCCGGCGCGGTCGGCCTGCCGGCGCATCAGGTGCGCAATGGTCAACGCGAGGACGCAGGAGAAGACGTGCACGCGGATCTTGGAGTCCGTCCAGTGGTGCATCGGCCCGAAGGAGACCACGTGCGGGTCCTTCAGCTGCCGGAAGCCGGACTCGACCTCGTTCTGGGACCGGTAGGCGGCCACGACCTGCGCCGGGGTCCAGGTGTCGCGGTTGGTGAACAGGACCCGTTTGCCGAAGATGCGCGCCTCGAGCCGGGCCCGGGGGCGGCTTTCGGTGCGGTAGGTCAGCCGCAGGTCGGCGGGCTCCTGCCCGGTCAGGGTGACGGTGAGGACCTCGCGGACCCACCGGGGTTTGGTGATCGCCTCGATGTCGGCTTGCACCGCGGCCCGGTCGCGGCGTGTGCGGCCGCGGGCCAGGCGGGCCTGCAGCTCGCTCAGGCGGGCTCTGGCCTTGGCCAGGGTCTGGTCCAGGCCGCGGGACTGGGCGGCGTGCAGGGTCGGTGAGTGGGTGATCACCGCGCGGCGGGTCACCCCGAGCGCGGTCACGGTGGTGTCCACGCAGGTCAGGCCGGGGTAGAGGTCGGGATCGACGTGCCGGTAGCGGGTCTTGTCGATGGCGAGCAGGTCCGGGTGGTCGCTGGGTGGCAGGGAGCCGACGAACCCGATCCCGGCCTGCTCGACCAGTTCGTGGTTGCTGGTGGAGTTCTGTCCGGCGTCGTAGACGATGGTCAGCGACTCGAGGCTGCCGGTCAGGTCCCGGTAGCGGGACACCAGCGCCTCGATCACCGCCTGGAACTGGGTGACGTCGGGCCGGTCGCCGGGGTAGGCGTGGCTGATCAGCGGGATCCCGCCGTCGGCGGTGACCACCAGCGCGAGCCCGACCAGGCGCAGGTCGACGCGTTTCTGCTTGGCCTTGCCGCGTTGCGCGATCGGGGCCTTCTCGTTGGTGGTGTCGATGTAGGTGGCGAAGTTGGTCATGTCCAGCACCAGCCCGGACAGGTCCAGGTCGAACTCGGTCACGATCCGCCGGCCGAGCTCGGCCTCGATGACGGTCAGCGACGACGCATCGAGGCGGTCCATCGCCTTCCAGAACCGGCGGTGGTCCAGGGCGGCGGGGCGGACCTTGGTGAACCGTGGCCCGGCGGTGGTGTCCCACCAGTCGGCGAACGCGAGTTTCGAGCAGGGGGCGACGATCCGGTTCGCGGTGGCCAACGCGATGTAGGTCCCGACCGAGGCGTCCGCGTCCGCCCGGCGCGGCGCGACCTGATCGATCACGCCGGCGACCTCGAGGCGTTGCAGCATCGCCCAGACCGCGGCGAGGTCCCCGAAGCTCTTGTGCTGGGTCCGGACCGGCTCACCCGCGCCTGTACGGGCCAGTTTCGCGGTCACTTCGGCGGCGGAGCCGAGGTACTGCTGGGAGACGATCCGGGGTTTGCCATTCACCCGGGCGGACTCGACGAGGTAGTAGTAGGTCTGCCCCCCTTGTTTCTTCCCCACGATCGACGCCATATCTAGGTAATACATGACTCGACCCCAAAAGCCAAGCACCGCAACGGAAGACACGCCGGTCAATCACCTAGCGGGGAAACTCCCGCTAGCACCAGCTTCAGCGCCCCGCCTCGATGTCGTCGATACCAGGCGGGCCCCGCCTATGCTCCGGCTATGACCTGGATAGCCACGATCGGCCGCGAAGCGGCAGAACCTCGCCTGCGCGAGACCTACGACCGCATCGCCGGCCAGAACGGCACTATCGACAACATCCTAGTCGCGCACAGCCTGCGCCCGCACACCCTCACGGGCCACCTCGCGCTCTACAAGGCGGTGCTGCACCACTCTCGCAACAGCCTTCGGGTCTCGTTCCTGGAGACCATCGGCGTGCTGGTGAGCCACCTCAACGGGTGCACCTACTGCGTCGACCACCACGCCGCCGGGCTACGCACCCTGCTGGCCGACGACGCCCGACACGGCATCGTCCTTCGCGCCCTCACCGCCGGTCGTCCCGAGGACGCCTTCGAGGGCCGTGAGCTGGCGGCGCTTCGCTACACCACGCTGCTCACGGAGTCGCCTGGCAGCGTCTCGGAGGCCGACGTCCAGGTGCTGCGTGCGGCCGGCTACGACGACGGCGAGATTCTCGAGATCAACCAGGTGACGGCCTACTTCGCGTACGCGAACCGCACCGTGCTCGGGCTCGGTATCACGACAGACGGTGACGACCTCGGCACGGCCCCACCGGAGTCTGACGATGTCACCGACTGGCGTCACGGATGACGATCCCTGAGCCAATCTCACTGTCGATCAAGAGAGTTCGACACGTTACCTCTTGACAGGCATGTCGAACACCTGTTCTAATAGGGGTGGCGGTGAAGCCACGGATACAAGCGAGGGGAGGTGCGGTCAACGATCGAGACCTCCCAACAGCCGCTCCCCCCGGCGCCGATCGGCCCAGCTGCGATCACGCCCGCACCGGCCCACCAGGGTGGGCACGATGATGCGGTGGTCGACCTGGACCGGCTGAGCGCGCCTTGTACGGAGCGCGTGACGCCGGGCGGACGTCCCTGAACCGGCGGCAGCTGCCCCTGTTCGAGCGGGCCCTGCGACGGCAGGTGGCCCAGCACGTACTGACCCGCCAGCTCCCGATGCTGGTGGCCGAGCTGCTCGAGGCCGCCGCCGACGACCTGGCACCAGCACCGGTTGCCGATGCGGCACCAACCGTCTCCGAGCTCGAAGCGCAGGCG
>JBBRVZ010000201.1:0-3492 GCA_038246445.1 Mycobacteriales bacterium | reverse complement strand
TCGACCACGACGGCGGCGCTGTTGGTGTCCACCGCCGGGACCCGGCTGATCTACTGCAACGTCCACAACGCGTTCCACCGTCTCGTGCGCCGGGCCGGGCTTACCCCCCGATCACCGTCGTGCCGGCCCCGCATTCATGATTATGCCGACGTCTGGGTTATGCCGATGGTGGCTTGAGATCTGTTGGCCTGGTTGGGGAGTGGAGCCTGGCGGGTCGGCATATTCAGAGGTTCTCCAGGAAGACAAGGAGTGGGTCAGGGGGCTTGTAGCGGGTGGCCTTGGCGGTCAGCGGAGAGGTGCGGTCGATGGCTTGCTGCTTGAGGGTCATGTCCGCGTGGAGGTAGATCGTGGTGGTGGATATTTGTTCGTGTCCGAGCCAGAGAGCGATGACGGTGATGTCGTTGCCAGCGAGCAGCAGGCGCATCGCGGCGGTGTGACGCAGGGTGTGCATGGTGACGGTCTTGCTTTTCAGCGAGGGGCAGTTCCGGGTTGCTGTGTCCAGGTGTCGGGCGAGTCGATGTTCGATCGCGTCGCGGCTGAGGTGCTTTCCGGTGGTACTGGGGAACAGCGGGTCACCGGGGTCGTCGCCGAGTTCGGTGAGCCATGCTTTCAGGACCGCTTTGGTCGTCGGGATGAGTGGTGTTCGTCGTTCCTTGCGGCCCTTCCCGATGGTGTGCACGTGCGCGCCGGCGGTGAGGGTGACGTCGCCGCGGGTGAGTCCAGCGACTTCGGAGATCCGAAGCCCGGTCTGCAAGGTGAGGGCGAGCAGTGCGTGATCGCGTCGCCCGGTCCAGGTCTGCTGGTCGCAGGCGACCAGCAGCGCGTCCGCCTCGGGGTCGGTGAGGTAGGTCAGAAGGCGCCGCTGGGTGCGTTTGGGTGGGATCGCGAGGACCCGGCCGATGCTGTCGGCGTGCTCGGGATGGTGCAGCGCGAGGTAGCCGAACAGCGAGTGGATCGCGGCGAGCCGGTTGTTCCGGGTCGCTGGGCTGTTGCCCCGTCCGTGTTCGAGGTGGTCCAGGAAGGCACTGATCAGGGTGGCGTCCAGCGCGTCGAGGTCAAGCTTGCTGGGTGCCGTGGCGGTCCGTTGAGCGGCGAACGTCAAGAGCAGCCGGAAGGTTGTGCGGTAGGCAGCGATCGTGTTCGGGCTGGCGGCCCGCTGGTTGATCAGCCGCTGGGTGAAGTACGCCTGCAACGCCGGCGCGAGCGCGGTCATCACCGCACCCCGGCGGGCAGCTGCAACCGGCCGGCGGCCAACTCCAGCAGTTCCGGGACAGCGGTCAGGTACCAGTAGGTGCCGGCCGGGCTGACGTGCCCGAGGTAGGTGGACAGTTCCGTCATGCGCCCGTCGACACTGCCGCCCTCACGCAGCCAGCCGATCAGGGTGTGGACGGCAAAGCTGTGTCGGAGGTCGTGTGCTCGCGGGTGCACCGTCGCGGTGCGGATGCCCATCGCAGTGGTGAGCTGCCGCAACGTCTTGTCGACCGCCGTGCGCTGCAGTGTGTTGCCGCGGCAGGACACGAAGAACGCGTCGGAGCGTGGGGGCGGGCAGAGCTCGTCGCGCTGGGTGGCGTAGTGCCGCAACGCGAGGTTGACGGTCGGATGCAACGGGACGAGCCGGGGACGGTCGAACTTGGCGTGCCGGATCGTGATCACGGCGGTGCCGAAGTCGACATCGCTGCGGACCAGTCCCACGGCCTCACCGATGCGCATCCCCGAGACGCAGAGCAACCCGAGCAGCGTTTGGGACGTCAGGCCGTGCAGGGCTGGACGGAGCTGACCCGCCTCCTCGAGCAAGGTCGTGATCTGCTCGGCCGACCACACGAACGGCATCGGGCGACGCCGCGAGGCTGGGAACACCCCGGTCGGCGGGATCTCGGTCGTCGGGTCGATCGTGTGCAGGTAGCGGGCGAACTTGCGGGCGCAGCCCAGCCGCTGCCCCCAGTGCCGTGGCTGGGCGGTGACCGGCTGTCGGGCCCAGCTGATCGTCAACTCGCTGGTGACACGCACGCTCCCGGCGTCCCGCAGATAGCCGACGAGCTGCCTGAGCCACTGCTCCTCACGTTCCAGCCGATAGCCCAGCGCGCGGCGCATCCGCAGGTAGTCGTCGAGCTGAGCGTCCAGGCCGTTCACCGCGGCACCCCGATCGGCCACGGCACGGCCAGCCCACGCAGCCGTTCGACGTCGACGCGGGCGTAGATCGCGGTGCTCTGCAGGCTGGTGTGTCGCAGCACCTGACCGATCTGAATCAGCGGGACACCAGCGGCGACCATCTGGCAGGCCACGGTATGCCGAAGCCGGTGCGGTCCCATCGAGGCGATCCCGGCCCGTCGGCAGGCCCGACGCACCGTGGACGACACCGTCGAGGCGTCGATCGGGGTGAACGGCGCCCGGGCCAGCAAGAACACCTCCCGTCGGGAGCTGACGGGCCGGCCTCGGCTCAGGTAGCCGGCGATCGCCGCCCCGACGTCCGCCGGCAGCGGCATCCGCTCAGCACGCCCGCCCTTGCCGCGGATCGCCACCTCACCGGCGCGCCAGTCCAGATCCTCCAAAATCACCCCAGCCAACTCGCTGCGCCGCAAGCCCAGCCGCAGCAGGCTGAGGATGATCGCGTAGTCGCGCCGCCCCAGCGCCGTGCGACGATCGCACGAGGCCAGCAACGCGCGGCCCTGAGCCGGGCTGATCCCCTGCGGGAGCGGCGAGCGACGCCGCCCCGTCACCGCGAGGGCGGCTTCGGACAGGTCGGTGTCGACCAAACCCTCCACGAAGCAGTAGCGCAAGAACGCACGGAGCCCGGCCACGAAGTTCTGCGCGGTGCTGACCGCTCCACCACGCCCAGCCTGGGCGAGGACTGCGGCTGTGACCTCACCCGCGGTCAGGGCATGCAACTCGACCGGGCGCGGTCCGGTCAGGAACTGGCGGGCGTGCGCGACATACCCGCAGACCGTGCCGGGTGCCAACCCCCGCTCGTGGAGCAGGTAACGCGCGAACGAGTTCAGCAGCACCTCCACAGCCGATCCGGGAGACGTCGGGGCGCAGCCGACAACTACGCCCTTATCCCGCAGCACCTCCAACAGACACAGCAACCCCGGACGTGACCACTGCGACCGGTGCCGTAAGGCAGCACGCTGCACCGCGACGAACTGCTCGACCCGCCGCTCGTCCAGCTCCGCGGCCGTCAGACCCTGTTCCTGCAGCCAGCGACTCAACCTGCCCACCTGACGCAACTGCGGGACCACCGACCGCGGGGTATACCCACGGCCGATCAGCTCGGCCCGAAAGTCATCCCGAAACGGTGCCAACGGGCCGCACAACACGACCCCACTCACCCTGCTACTCGCCTTGACCATGACCGTCCTCCTTCTCCTCGACGAGAAGACAACGATCCCCGACACAGCAGCGTTATGCCGACCTGCCCGGCTCAACTCCGTAACCAGGCCAACAGATCTCAAGCCACCATCGGCATAACCCAGACGTCGGCATAATCGTGGAACC
>JBBRVZ010000200.1:0-3529 GCA_038246445.1 Mycobacteriales bacterium | reverse complement strand
GTACCTGCTGCCGTTTCGCGCTGCCAGTCCTTCGGTGATCCGGCCGAGGTCGTTCAGGCCGCGCCCGTACTGCTCTGGTGTGAGGTCGCCGAAGATGAGGTGCTGCAGGATGAAGCCAGGGATCGCTCCGAACAGTGCTTGGCCGACGGCTGTCACGTCGACGTCGTCTTTGCTGAGCCCGGCGTTGGTGACCCAGCCGGCGGCGAGCGCGGTGATCGCCGAGCGGATCCGGCCGTAGCGCTGCTGGACCTGCTCCATGACCAGCGGGTCTCGTAGAGCCTCGGTCCACGTGCTGACGCCGATTCGGGTCAGGTCGACGCCGAACCGGTTACCGACGTCGAGTCCGGCGGCGATCAGCTGTGGCAGAACTCTTGCCGGCTCGGGCGGTGGGTCCTGCTGCTCGATGCGAAGGAGTTCGGCGTCCACGTTGCCGAAGACTTCTTCGGCGCAGGCGCGGATGAGGTCGGTCTTCGAGGGGAAGTACCGGTACACCGTTCCAGCTGAGACCCCCGCCTCCTCAATGACGGCCGCCATGCTCGCGCGGTGAAATCCCTCGCGCTCAAAGCAGCGCAGCGCGGCGGCGAGCACCGCGTCCCGCTTCGCCGAGCGCCGTGCTGTCGATGCCGGAACCTCGGCGGGCGCGGGTTCCGACGGCCGAGGAGTCACCTTCTCGGGTGCGGCTGCAGTGTCCCGAGAGGAGCGGGTGGGGGAGCTGGACGGCATGCGCGCCAGTCTAGGTGAGAGGAACGTTCATTGTTGACATCGGGCGGAAGCTGAGCATACTGACTGAATGCGTAATGAACATTCATTTCTGTCCACAACCGTGCTCCGCATCCTCTTTGCAGCCACCGGTGCCCTCTTGCTCGTGGGCCTGCTGGCCACCTCGTTCGTCGGGTCCGGCGTCAAGACAGCCCCCCGCGACGTGCCCGTTGCCGTGATCGGTGGGGCCGCAGCCGCCCATGCCGTGGCCGTGTTGCTCGACCAGCGGGCTCCCGGTGGGTTCGACGTCGTCCCGACAGCCGATCAAGGAGCCGCGCGCGAGCTCGTGCTCGACCGCGCCGTCTATGGCGCCCTGGTGACCGAGGGGCCGAAGGTGGCGCAGGTGATGATCACGACCTCCGCCTCCCCGGCCGTCGCCCAGATCCTCACCCAGCTCGCCCGACGGGTAGGCGCCGCGTCGGTCACCGACCTCGCGCCGACTCCCGCGGCGGACCCGCGCGGCGCCGGCCTTGCCGGCGGCGCTCTCCCCATCACCATCAGTGGGATCCTCGCGGGCATGATCCTGGCATTCCTCGTCGGCTCCCGGCGGGGTCAGGTGCTCGGCAGCCTCGTCCTGGGAGGGCTGTTCGGGGCCGTGCTCCTGGGCGTCATCCGTGGCGCCTACTCCGCACTCGACGGCAGTGCAGTGGCCGAGTGGGCCGCCGTCTCCGCCGGTGTCGCCACCATCGCCATCGTGCTCGTCGGCTTCTACCGCTTGGCCGGACGCATCGGGCTCATCGCAGCCGAGCTGACCCTCATCATCTTGGGCAACCCCTGGTCGGCTGCCACCAGCGCCCCCGAGCTCCTCCCCGAACCATGGTCCACCCTCGGTCACCGGATGCCCCTGGGCGCCACCGTCGACATCGTCAGAGGAGTCACCGGGTTCAACGGCGCCGCCATCTCCGGCTCCGTGCTTGCCCTCTCAGCATGGGCAACCCTGGGCCTGGCCATGGTGGCCGCCAGTCACTACAACACCCGTGTGCAGAACGCCCCAGCGGAACCCGGGGCCACTCCGCCAGTCCCGGACCCGCCGCTTGACCTTGTGTAATGCCTGCACTCGTCGGATGCCCTTCGGAGCAGGTCGGATCGAACCGTCGCAAGTCCGATCCTCACGCCCCACAACGGCATTCGTGTGTCACGACCCGCCACCACAGCGCACCAATCGGTGGATCAGGGCTTAGACCGGTACCCGTCGTGCGGTCGCTGCTCATGTGGTTACCCTCCTTCCGAGCCGAGGTGCCGCATGACAGATCACCGTGATCGCTGTTCCGTACCCGACCAGCGGGAACGCGCTCAGCGATGCGATGTCAACGTCCGCCAACGCCCGCGAACGCTCGCCGCGTCGCAGCGGTTCTTGGCCGTCATCGCCAAACCCGCACGGAGCAGGGCGGCGATGACGACCAGGACGATCAACGCAGCCAGGGGTTGTGTTGGACGACGGACTGGTTGGACCACCAGCGGCCCAGATAGCCGGCGCTGTGGGCGGCGTAGGCGCCCACCACGATTATGGCCAGGGCGGAGATGATGTGGTCGTCAATCACTGGGTTGGTCGATCCGGTGGGCTTGCCGGCGACGGTCGAGGCAAACGGCCAGCTGGCCAACCACATCATCGAAAGCAGCACCGTGCCTGCCGCGGCAGCGACGCGCAACGCGACTCCGAGGACCAGGGCAGAACCGATGCCGAGCAGGCCGATCATGAACAGCCAGTTGGCTATTGGGGCGCCGGCGATGGAGTTGAAGAAGCTCTGCAACGGACCGGCCTCCACCCCAGACAGGAATCCCTTGGTGGGGGATCCGCCGTTGATCCAGGCTTTGGCGCTGGGGGTGGCGTAGCCGAGCCCGAACGTCTTGTCGAAGAAGGCCCAGAGGAACTCGAACCCCAGCACCAGTCGCAGCAGGTTCAGGGCCACCCGTCCTACTCGGGCGGCGATCAGCGACGAGGATTCGGACTCGCCGCCCAACATCCGCGGGTCGGTGGAGACAACGGAAAGATCTGCCCGGGCGGGAACCGCTGGCAGGGTGCTGGATGCGGCCATCACGGCACGTCCTTTGAGGAGGAACGCTCGGCAAGGCAGCTCGGCCAGAAGGTCGTCGACGCCGCTCGGTCCGGGGCGTCCGGTGTTCCCTTCGAGCGTGGCAGTCGGTGACCCCCAAGCCTCTTGAGTCGTTCTTTGTCGACCGTACGCCGGTTATCCGCAACTGGCAATCACCCACAGAACAGCCCGCCCTTCCTATTGCCTCTCGCACAAGGCCTGCGAAGTATTCACGGGCCTCGTCCGTGCGGGGCGGCGGACTTGATTGCGGGAGAATCGACGAGAGCGATATCGCCGCAATCGAGTCCGCTGCGACCCCCGAGGGACATGAGGGCGCTGGAATGTCGGATACGAGCCCCGAGCCCATTAAGAAGGACCATCAGCAATTGAGCCAGTTGACACCGCTGCAGAATCGCTTTGCCTGGCTGACTGGGCTCGGGCTGCGCCTGAACGTACGGCGCGAAAACCGCCACGAGCAGCGACGCCGCTAGATCCTCCAGCTGCAGCCCGCCGGCCGCCGGGCACACGTCCGCCACGACGGGCCTCGCGGGTTTCGTTGTTGTCAGATGGCGCGGTGGCGGATGTGGGCCCAGGCGCAGGGGGTCGGCAAAGTCGTTAGGTGAGGGTGAGTAGGTGGATCGGGCGGGTGGTGTCTGCGGCGTGATGTCGCAGCCCGGAGGCGATCTGGGGCGTGCCGGTCAGGCGCAGGATGCTGATCGCGGTGTTCCTGAGGGTGG
>JBBRVZ010000199.1:0-3584 GCA_038246445.1 Mycobacteriales bacterium | reverse complement strand
ATCACCGGCACCGGGTACCGGTCCCTGGAGGAAAACCAGACGGTGACCTACACCGTCACCCAAGGCAGCAAGGGGCCACAGGCCATGGACGTCGCCACCGTCTGATCCCACCGGCACCCGCTCGTGTGACTCACCCTTGGCGGCCGGTTTCCTGCGCTGACGCGTTGTTGCCCGGCCCAGAGTCGTGCGGGTCAGGTCTTGGTGGTGAACACGTCGGACAGGGTCACCGTGGTCAGGGCCCGGTCGCGGATAAACCCGATGATGTCGTCGTACACGGTGGTCACGGCCGGGAAGTTGGCGTGCCCGATGACGACGTTCCCGGCCCGCAGGTAGTCCTTCGCGTTCTGCCGGACCTGGTCGGCGGTGATCTGGGTGGCATCCCCGAACGAGCCGTTCCCACCAGGGAGCACCGAGTAGCCCTGGTCCACGCAGACCCGGTCGGTGGCCAGACTGTGGCCCATCTACGGCGGCCGGAAATACGGTTTCGTGGTGACCCCGTACAGGCCGGTCAGGTAGCCGGTCCACCAGCTGCCCCTCGTTCACGGTGCGGAGTCGGCACCCAGGACACCACGGTGCCCGGCGGCGGGATCCTGTTCAGCGCAGGCGAGGCGCTCCCCGCTGCAGCACCCGGGGTGACCGGTGTCAGGGTATCGGCGGTGGTGGGCGCCCCGGCCGGGGCGGCGGGCAGTGCCGTTCCGGATTCGGCGGCGGACAGTTCACACGCCGCCAGCAAGGTGTGGCCCTGGCTCGTCCAGGTGGGGTGCCTGCGCGGCGGCTTCTACAGCAACGATCTGCTGGACAACCTCGGGCATCCCAGCGCCCGGACGATCCTTCCCGAGCTGCAACATCTGCGGGTCGGGCAGTGGGTGCCGATGTCACCCGGCACGCCGACGGTCGAGACCGCTTTCACGGTAGCTGGTCTCGACGTCGACCGGTGGCTGCTGTGGAGCAAACCGGACGGCACCTGGGCCTGGAAGTTGACCGGGTTGGACAACGGAACGACCAGGCTGGTGACCCGCGTGCACGCGGTCTACGACTGGCGCAAGCCCGCTTTGGCGTTGCTCGGGGTCGTGCTGATGGAGTTCGGCGACTTCGCCATGATGCGACGGATGCTCCTCGGGATCAAAGAACGCGCCGAAACCGTTGGCCGCGGCCAACATCCGACGCCGACGACGCCATCAACCCGTCTGAGTAGGCCGAAAACTGTTCGCCCACAAAAGGCACCCATGCCCGGGCCGCGGGCGTGGACGGTCGACAGGGCGACGTCGCGTCCTTCGACGCCGCGGCGTTCAGCCAAGCGGTCGCCCTCACCGTCGATTCCGGCGACCTGACGCCGGCTGCACGGGCCTGCTCGTGTAGCAGCAGGGCCGGGGCCGAAGGCTGGACAGTGGGTGACATCGTCAAAATCGACCGGCCCGTCGGGAGCGCAGCGATGCCGACTACCGGGACCTCGCAGCCAGTCGTTTCCTCGGAGCGGACGTGATCCTGCCGCCGGCCGCCTTGCAGACCGGTGGCGTTTGCACCCGTTCATGCGTACCCCTACGTCACCCAGACCCCGGGCGCCACACCGCGGCGGTTACCGCCGGAATGATCGACCTACCGACGGGGACCCTGCAGGATCAGAACGCGTTCGTCGCGTCCCAACAGGCGTCGATCGACCAGCTCATCGCGATCATCTGAGCGCTGCTCGGCCTGGGCGGTGATCATTGCAGTGCTGGGGATCGTGAACACCCTCGCCCTGTCGGTGATGGAGCGCACTCGAAGGTCGGGCTGCCATCGGCGGTCAGGATGTGCCGACGTCAGCCCTGGTCGGTGAGCCGGCTGAAATCGGTGGCCACCTCCGTGCTCGGCATCGGGCTCGGACTGATCTTCGGGATCAGTCTGCAAATGGCCTTGTCCGGGCAGGGCATCCAGGTCCTGTCGAAACCCGTCGTCCAACCCCAGGCCCTTCGTCGTGCTGGGCGCGCTCGTCGGCGTCTTCGCCGCTGTCTTCCCCGCCCGCCGCGGCGCGCGAATCGACGTCCTGCGCGCCGTTACGACCCGATAGCGGCCAGCGATGCCCAGCCAACGGCCCCTTGGACGACGGCTTGCGCGAACAAGACACGGCTCCTTATCACCCGAGAGTTGTCGATCGAGACGGTCGTGCCTGAGCTGTTGCACCACAACGACTCTGCGTACCTCGGAGATCGAGTTGGGCCGGTTGGATGCCTGTCCCCGCGCTGACAGGGACTTTCGGCTCTGGTAGCGCTGCCCACCCGGACGGAGGCTGAACTCAAGACAGATCAACAGGTCTGCGAGTGGAAGCAATTACTATGATTCGTATCGCCGTCGCCGCGCTGTTCGTGTTGCATGGCCTGATTCACCTTTTCGGCTTTGCCAAGGCTTTCGGGCTCGCCGATATGCCCCTGCTTGAGCGGTCCATTTCGCAGCCCGTGGGTCTGCTCTGGCTTTCAGCAGCCATGCTTTCAGTGGTCGCCGCTGCGGCCCTGTTCTTCGCACCGCGGTGGTGGTGGGTGGTGGGTGCGCTCGCGGTGGTGACCTCGCAGGCCGTTATCGTGACGGCTTGGTCCGACGCCATGGTCGGCACTGTCGCGAACCTACTGCTGCTCACCGCGGTCCTGTACGGCTTCGCCGCGCGGGGCCCGCTGAGCCTGCGCGCCGAGTTCGAGCGCGACCTGAAAACCCAGTGGCCGCCGGCGCAATCATCCTCACGCGGGCCGATCACCGAGAATGACCTCACGGCCCTGCCCGATCCGGTCCAGCAGTACCTCCGCCGCGCCGGTGTGGTCGGGCGGCCGCCGGTGACCGACTTCCGGGCCACCTGGACCGGCCGGATGCGCAGCGACCCGGACAGCGCGTGGATGAGGTTCACCGCGGACCAACTCGACCTCGTGGACACCCCGCACCGCTTCTTCATGATGGACGCCAGGATGAAGGGACTACCGGTCGACGTGCTGCACGCCTTCGATGACGACGGAGCGACGATGCGGGTGCGGCTGCTGTCGGTCCGCTCGATGGTCGACGCGAAGGGCGCCGCCCTCACCCGCGCCGAGACGGTGACACTGTTCAATGACCTGTGCTGCCTCGCGCCCGGTGCCCTGCTCTCGCCGGACATCACCTGGGAGCCGGTCGACAAGCACGCTGCGACAGCGCATTTCACCTTCGGTGTGAACACCGTGACGGCCGAGTTGCGGTTTGATGACCTCGGGGATCTGGTGGACTTCGTTGCCGACGGGCGCGGAGCCATCTCCCCCGACGGCCACACCATCACGCCGCTGCGCTGGTCGACGCCGCTGCGCGGTTACGCGCAGGTCGGTCCCGCCCGGGTGGCGACGAAGGCCGAGGTGCGGTGGCATCCCGACTCGGGGGCCTGGACGTACGGGGAATTCGCACTGACCTCGCTGGCCTACAACGTGGCGAACCGGAGCCAGCCGGTAGCCCCAGAAGCGGACCGGCCGCTGATCGGTCACCGCAGTCGGACTCGATGACGTGCCCGAGCAGCAGCGCCCGATCCGGCGCACTTCCCCCAACGACTTGATGGCGTTGGCCGCAGAATCAGCGGCGGCGCCGATGCAGGTCGCGGT
>JBBRVZ010000198.1:0-3620 GCA_038246445.1 Mycobacteriales bacterium | reverse complement strand
GGGGTGATCACCCGCCCGGCCCGGTTCCGCACCGGCGGATCGGACACCCGGGCGGCGGGTGGTTCGGGTACCCAGAACTTGCCGTAGCCGTCCGTGCCGACCGCTCCCATCCACAGGTGGCAGCTGGAGGTGCGGATGACCTGAGCGTGCAGCCGTTGCACATCGGCACGCGATAGCCGGGCGCTGGGCAACGTCGACTTACTCATCGGCGCGGTACCACCTGGCACCGCATTACTCCGCCAACAGCACCGTGCCGTACGTCACCGATCAGCACCCGCGCCATTCTATTGGCCCGTCATGGTTGCCGTGGCCCGGCCTTCCCCGGTTCTCCGGGCGGGTCCCACTGGGGTTCTGCGGACTGCGTGGATGCTTGTAGTGAGCCACAGCCACGATGTCCTATTCCAGGATCCGGCGTGACGCAATTTGAGCAGGCCGGGTGTTGAGACCCACCGTGGATGCCCATGACCGGCGGGGACGTCGTCACTGGCGATGCGGACACGAGCAGTGCCCTGCGATGGCTTATCGGCGTCACCACAGCGCCGACGAAGCGGGACCGTCCAGGTCGGACGAACGGTCCGGCCGGTGATCGTCGGCCGGCCGCCGACCGTGGGTCTCGTCGGCAATGTCGTGACGGCACACGGTGAGAGTTGGCCCTCTGCAACACCAACCGGCCTCTCCCGCCGGCGGGGTGTGATAGGCAATGCTGTGGCTGGCATGAATGGAGACATGCGCCGTGATGGTCGTGCCGAGCCTCGAGCGGGCCGAGGAGATCCTGCTCGCCGGGGACATGCCCTGCCCGCGATGTCAGGGTGTCCTGCGCCCATTCGGGACCGGCCGTACCCGCACCGTGCGCGGCGTCGGGGCCGACACCGTGACCGTGACCCCGCGGCGGGCCCGCTGCGCTGACTGCTCGGCCACCCAGATCCTGCTGCCGACCGAGCTGGTGGTGCGGCGGGCCGACAGCACCGAAGCGATCGGCAACGCCCTGGCCGCCAAAGCAAACGGAGCCGGATACCGCACCATCGCCGCCCGCGACGGGCGACCCGAGTCGACGGTCCGCCGATGGTTGCGGGCCGTTCGCGAGCCGCACGCGCAGTGGCTGTACCGGCGGGGTGTGGACCAGGCATTCCTGGTCGACCGGGAACTGCTGGTCCGGCCGGCGCCGCAGCGGACCACGCTCGGGCACGCGTTGAACCTGCTCGCCGGCGCGGCCGTGCGGCTCCGCGACTGCTTCGGCATCAGCGACCCGGTGTGGTCATTGATCTGCTTCTTCGCCCACGGCCGGCTCCTGGCGCCACCGCGGCCGCTCCGCAGCTGAAATTCGCGTCCCGCCGGGCCCTGCCATGCCCGGCGCCACCCGTCACCATGCCGACGAAACCCTCGGCCACGCATGCCAAACCACCGTCACATCACCGAACAAGCCGTCAGCCTGCCGACCAAACCACCGATACCGATCTGCATCCTCGACGAAGCCGTCGTCCGCAGGGTCAGCGACGGTCACAGCCGGGCCGGCCAACGGCATTACTGATCGGCCGGGTGTGTCCCTGGGTCACCCTGCCCGGCTGCGAGTGCCAGACATCGCCCGGCGACGCGGCGGGAAGGTCGGGGTTGCCGGTCGCCCATTCGGCAGCCCGCCGGTGCGCGGCAACCGATCACTGGGGAAGCGGATCGCTGCGAATCTCTCATCGATCGGTCTGGGCAGCCAGGATGGCCGCCGTTCGTTGGTGTAGTTCCTTCGCGCGGGCGTCCACGTCGTTGAGGATGGCCTCGACGCCGGCGATGTCTTTCAGGTCGGTACGGCGCCGTTCCCACGCCCGCTGCGCGTCGCCCCTGCTGTACACCACCCGGGTCACCACCGGACTCGGTGCCGGCTGCTCGTCGGGTTCGTCGTCGGTGGCGACGGGCAGGTCCCGGTGCGCGCCGAGGTTGCCTTCAAGGAGGTCCCGGACCCGGCGGGACAACGAGTGCGGCGTCAGCCGCTGAACGGGGAACGGCACGTAACCCCATTGATCGATCGGCGGCAGCAACGGCACCACCAACGTCGCGGGGTCGATGCTGCGGGTGGACCGGCACAGGTGCGGCGAGCCGCTGGTCACCGCCTTCGCTTTCCTCAATACCTGGGCGATGTCCCGGTTGCTCGGGTGGGTGATGACCAGGTCCAGTGCGCGGAGCCACCGAGTCACCGCGCAAGACCCGCACAGCATGGCGTCATAGCCCGGAAGAAGTGTCCACGTCCCAGCTTTCGCGGTAATGGGCGTGATGCCGGCGGCCATGGTGACGTCGCCGGCGGTGAGGGTGGCCAGGTGCTGGTACGGCACCCCCGCCGCCTGGGACAGCACGAGCAGGCACCGGTCCCGCCGTCCGAACATCCCCCGCGTCCACCCGTGCGACGGCAGGCCGCGCAGCGCGCCGGCCACCTCCTGCGACATCTCTTGGGGGCGTCGGTCTTTGGTCTTCTGGCCGAGAGCGGCCCGCACCATCGGTGACTCCCCTGGCCGGGGGTAGCCCGCGGTGCTGTGGTGGTGGTCGATGGCGGCGACCCGCCGTCGCTGGGTGGCCGCGGCGGCGGGGCAGTCGGTGAGGAAGAACCGCACCGTGTCCGGGTCGGCGGGGAGTTCCCATCCCCCGGTGGTGCGGCACCAGTCGGTGAACAACGCCCAGTCCCCCGCGTACGCCCGCACCGTCGCCGGAGACAAGGTCGTCGTCGACATCCCCTGCCGGGTAACAGGTGTCGCAGTGGGGGTGTCCATCTACAGGCCGATGCGGGTGACGGCGTTCCCGGTCAGGGGGGCGTGTTCCCGGGCGTACACCTCGAGCATCACCGGGCTGCGATGCCCGGTTTGCCGCATGATGGCGTGTGCGTCCGCGCCGGCCCGGAAGGCCTCGGTGACGAAACCCGACCGCAGCGAGTGTCCCCCCAGTCGCTTGGTTTGGGCGGGGGTGAACCCGGCCTTCCCGGCGCGGCGCTTGATCATCTCGTTCACCGCATGCCCGGTCATCGCCCTGGCCCCGATTCCGCCGGCCTTGTGCACCGACGGGAACAACACCCGCTCGGCGTCGACGGGTTCGGGCAGCCGCGCGGTCCGGCAGACGTGCAGCACCTCCGCCTCCGCATCCGTCTCGGTGCCCGCTCCCCCGTTGCGGCCGGTGGCGGCGGCTTGCCGGCGGAGCACGGCCATCACCGCCCGGCGGTGGTCGTCGGGGTCGGCGGTGTCCCAGGCGTGCAGGATCTGCCGCCACCGCACGAACGCGCAGGGTGGGCACGTTGCGGGGTCACGCCCGAACGGCAACGCTTTCACCTGCCCTTGTCCTTCTTGGTCGGTTTTGGAGGTCCGGAGCCGGACGTGCAGCCCGTCGGTTCTATGCAGGGTCACGTCGGCCACGGTCAGGGCAACGAGCTCCGAACGGCGACTCGCGCCGGCGAACCCCATCAACAGCACCGCCATGTCCCGCCGGGCCGCCACCCCCGCCGGCCACTGCCCGGTCGAGCGGTCGATGAAGGTCATCAGGGTGCGGATGTCGTCCAGCAGCAGCGGTGCCCGCCGCACCGGTGGCGATGCCCTGATGCGGCGGATCCCGGACAACGCCCGCCGCAGCACCTCCGACCTACCGGGTGCGTC
>JBBRVZ010000197.1:0-3647 GCA_038246445.1 Mycobacteriales bacterium | reverse complement strand
CGGGGCTGCTGGATGGTCGACGGTGCACGACGCACTGGCGTGGTGCACGACGCACTGGCGTTACGTCGATGATCTGGCCCTGCTCTATCCGGAGGCCAAGATCGACCCGGACGTGCTCTTCGTTGACGATGGTGACCTGATTGTCAGCGATCATGAAATTCCCCAGGTCTGAGGGGTTCTCGATCACGTAATTCCCCACCCCGGCGATCACGTAATTCCCCATGGGGACGACGTGCGTGGCCTACCGGGTGTGGTCCTCCAACCAAAGCAGGCTCGCGCTCACCAACTAGGTGAGTGAGGAAGCCGATGGCGAGGAGGACGTTCGAAATGATCGATCTGATTGAGATCTACGTGCACTGGTATGCGGGCCGCTCCCAGGCCCAGATTGCCCAGAGCTTGGGTTTGGACCGCAAGACGGTCCGCAAGTATCTGGGCCCGGTCGTGGCCTCCGGGTTGGTGCCCGGTGGGCCGCCGGTGATGACCGAGGCGGACTGGCGGTCCCGGGCTGCGGGCTGGTTCCCTGCGGTGGTCGACAAGGGTCTGCGGCAGGTGACCTGGCCGGCGATCGGCGCGCACCGGGACTACATCACCGCCCAGCTGAAGGCCCAGGTCACGGTGTCCACGATCTATCAGCGGCTGGTCGACGAGCACCAGCTGGTGGCGTCGGTGGCCTCGGTTCGGCGTTGGGTAGCGGGGAACCTGCCCGAGGAGGCTCGCCGCGCTGCGGTGCGGGTGTTGCGTCCGGGACCGGTCGAACCCGGCAGTGAGGCGCAGATCGACTACGGGCGCCTCGGGGTGTGGACCGACCCGGCCACCGGCCGCAGGCACACGGCGTGGGCGTTCGTGATGGTGCTGGCGTGCTCCCGGCACATGTTTGTGCGCCCGGTGCTGAGGATGGACCAGGAGGCGTGGACCCGTTGCCACGTCGAAGCATTCGCGTTCTTCAACGGGGTCCCGGCCCGCCTTGTCCCGGATAATCTGAAGACGGGGGTGGACAAGCCGGACCTGTACGACCCGCAGATCAACCGCTCCTACGCCGAGCTGGCCGCCCACTACGGCACCCTGGTCGACCCGGCGCGGGCGTTCAAACCCAAGGACAAACCACGGGTGGAACGACCCATGCCGTATGTGCGGGACTCCTTTTGGCGGGGGCGGACGTTCACCTCCTTGGAGGCGATGCAGGCCGAAGCACTGCGCTGGTGCAAGGACGTGGCCGGGGCCCGGTCGTGTCGGCCGCTGGGCGGGGCCGCACCGGCCGCGGTGTTCGCCGCCGTGGAGGCTCCCGCATTGAGACCGCTGCCAACGACCCCGTTCGTGCTCGCGACGTGGTCGACGGGCAAGGTCGGCCCCGACATCCATGTCAAGGTCGGCCCGTGCCTGTACTCGGTGCCGTGGCGGCTGATCGGCGCGCAGGTCTACGCCCGCTCGACCGCGACGATGGTCCAGGTGGTGCACGACGGCAAGGTCGTGGCCACCCATGTGCGGCGTGAGCGGGGCCGGTCCACGACCGTGGAGCACTACCCGCCGGAGCGGATCGCGTTCCACATGCGCACCCCGACGTGGTGCCGGCAGGTCGCCGAGCAGGTCGGCCCGGCCTGCTGCGAGGTCATCGAGGCCCTGTTGGAGGTCAATGCCCTGTTCCGCCTGCGCGCAGCCCAGGGGTCGTGGGCCTGCGGGACAAACACACCCCGACCCGCCTGGAGGCCGCGTGCGCCAAGGCGATCGCCGTCGGTGACCCGTCCTACCGGACCATCAAGGGCATCCTGATCGCCGGCACCGAGACCACCGACGCCGCCGGCACCGCCGGCACCGCCGGCCGCGGCGCCGGCGTGCCCGCGTTCCTTCACGGCCCGCACGCCCTGTTCGAACCAGGCGTCGACGACGACCTCGCGCCCGTGCTGGTCCTACCCGCCAACAGCGCCGACACCGGCCAGCCGGACCAGGCGGACCGTGCGGACCGGGCGGTCCGGGCATGAGTGCCCAACCCGCCGCCGACCCGGCCAGCATCGCCGCCCTGGCCGACTTCGCCGAGCTGGCCGACGTGCTGGTCGTCCTCGAGGACTTCCTGCTCCACGCCGGCGCCGACCTCGCCGAGGACCTCGCCGGCTACGCGCCCGGACGCCTGGACGACCCGCAAGCCTGGGTGTCCTGGGTCGCCGACCGCCTCGGCGAGCACGCCGCGACCCTGCGCAGGCTCGATGCCGCCGCCACTGCCCCGCCCGTCCACATCCCGACCGGAGAACCCTCATGAGCGTGCTCAACCCCGCCCTGCACGACACGCTGCGCACCCTGAAGCTCACCGGCATGCTCGAGACCCTGGACGCCCGCGTGGCTCAGGCCCGCGCCGGGCAGCTCGGCCACCTGGACTTCCTGCAGGTGCTGTGCGAGGACGAGATCGGCCGCCGTGAATCCGCGGCCCTGACCCGCCGGCTACGCCTGGCCCGGTTCGAGGAACAGGCCACGATGGAGTCGTTCGTCATCACCGCCAACCCCAAGGTCCCCGCCGCCGCACTACACGACCTGGGCGCCCTGCGCTGGCTGGACGCGGGAGAGTCCATCATTCTGTACGGGCCCACCGGTGTAGGCAAAACCCACGTCGCTCAAGCGTTGGGGCACAACGTGATCCGCCGCGGCGGGCAGGTCCGGTTCGTCAAGACCAGCCGGGTCCTGGCCGACCTCGCCGGCGGCCACGCCGACCGCACCTGGGACCGACGGCTGCGGGAGTACACCCGCCCCGCCGTGCTGATCCTCGACGACTTCGCGATGCGGGAGCTGACCGCGACCCAGGCCGACGACCTGTACGAACTGGTCTCCGAACGGGCCATCCAGGCCCGGCCACTGATCCTGACCTCCAACAGGGCCCCGACCAACTGGTACGCCCTCTTCCCCAACCCGGTCGTCGCCGAGTCGCTTCTCGATCGGCTGATCAACACCAGCCACCAAGTACTCATGGACGGACCCAGCTACCGGCCCCGCAAACGACCCCGACCCGTGGAACAGGCCCTACCGTGACCAGCCGCGGCCGTCAACAACCCGTTGACAGCGTGACGGCCTGCAACTACGCCGGCGACCCCGCCCGCCGGCCCGGGTGCACGCTGACCGCGACCCTGCGCTACGGAGCCGTGGCGCTGTGCGCGTCCTGCAATGCGGCCCGCTCGACCCTGGGCAAGGGCCAAGCCCCGGTCCCGCTACCAGCCGGGGTGGTGTTCGACGTCCTGGGCTGGGTCGCCGCCGCCCACCAGCAGGTGGGCGCCGCCGAAGCCACCCTGGCCGCCGCCGTCACCAGAGCCCGCCAAACCGGAGCATCCTGGACGGTGATCGGAGCCCAACTCGGCCTCTCACGTCAAGGCGCGCAGCAACGCTTCACCCGTGCGTCCGCCCGTAAGTCACCAAGACGGCTACCCACACGCAGTGACAGTCACCAGGTCGACTCGACAAACACCCAGACTCTGGAGTAGAAACAGAACACGGACCACACCTGGGGAATTACGTGATCGTCACCCCTGGGGAATTACGTGATCGTCCACAACTCTTCGTGGAGAAGGTCTACGACGTGGTCGGGCTCTACCTGAACCCGCCCGAAGCAGCCGTCGTGCTGTGCGTGGACGAGAAAACCCAAGTGCAGGCCCTGGCCAGGTCCCAGCCGG
>JBBRVZ010000196.1:0-3675 GCA_038246445.1 Mycobacteriales bacterium | reverse complement strand
TCTGATTCCTCGGCTTAACGTTTTGCTGGCCTGTGGCTAGCGTCTGCCGTGTCCTACGGAAGGAGACGGTGATGGATGCGACGGTGGACCAACTCGGTGGTGTGGTCCTTGGTGCGTTGCGGGCGGCGGGCTATCTGGAGTCCACGATCGGTCAGTACGAGAAGACGATCAGGTATCTGAAGGGGTTCGTCGCTGACCGCGGCGAGGTCGTCTACGCGCCCTCGTTGGGGGCTGAGTTCGCCGCGATGACGACCAGCCCCCGGACGGGCAAGTTCAGCGCTCAACGGCGGTTCGACTACCGACGGCTGGTCATATTGTTCGATGGCTTGCTTGACGCCGGCGTGGTGGACCTGTCGGTGCGTAGGCGCGGTGGCGGCGGTCCTGTCCCGCAGGCCACGGCGTTCACCGCGCTGGATGCTGCGTGGGAGGCGGACATGGACGCGCGTGGCCTGGCACCGGCCACCCGCGCCGCCTACGGCCGGGTCACGCGCGGCTACCTGGTGTTCCTGGAGTCACGCGGGATTCACGATCTCGACGCCGCGGACGGGGCCAGCGTGCTGGCGTTCCTGGAATCACTGTCGGGTCGGTGGGCCGCGTCTTCGCTGTTCTGGGTGGTGTCCAACTTTCGCCCGTTCCTGAGGTTCACCGACCGGACCGACCTGGTCGAGGCCGTGGGCCTGGCTGGGGTGAGACGCTCCCACCGGATCCTGCCGGTCCTTGATGATGACGCGCAGGCCCGGGTGGTCCACGCCTGCACCAGCGGGATGGTCTGTGCCCGGGACGCCGCGATCACGCTGCTGGCGTTGACGACCGGGCTACGGGCCTGTGACATCGTCGGGCTGCGGCTGGGCGACATCGACTGGCGCGCGGGCACGATCGGGATCGTCCAGCAGAAGACCCGTAACCCGCTGACCCTGCCGCTGGCGTCGCTGGTGAGGGCCAAGCTCGCCGACTACGTCCTGGTCGAGCGGCCCGGCTCGGGCGAGGATCACGTGTTCCTGCGCAGCAAGGCCCCACACACGCGGCTATCTGGCCACGCCTCGATCTACCAGGTGACCGCAGGGACGTTCCGCATAGCCGGAGTCACCGACCTGAAAGTCGGCACCAGCGTGCTGAGGCACAGTGCCGCCTCCCGGCTACTGCGCGCGGCGGTCCCGCTGCCGACGATCTCGGCGGTCCTGGGCCATGCCAGCCCGGAGTCGACCAACGTGTACCTGAGCGTGGATCAGGAGCGTCTGCTCGAGTGCGTGCTGCCGGTCCCGGCAGGAGCACGGTCATGAACACCTCGCACGGATTCGCCAGCGCGTTCGCGCCGCGACTGGAGGCCTACCTGGGGTTCAAACAGGCCATGGGCTGTTACGGCGCCTCCCGGGTCTGGTACCTGCGCCGGTTCGACTCCTACTGCGCCCGCCACGGCCGGACCGTGTTCGACCGGGACACCGTCGAGGGGTGGGTGCTGGAGCAACTGGACCGGTCCGGCCGGTACCGGTCGTGGATGTCCTACATCCGCGACGTCGGCCGCTGGCTGCAGGCCCACGGAAACCCGGACGCCTACGTGCTGTCCGACCGGTGGAAGGCTGGGGTCGTCCCGGCCCACCCCTACCTGCTGGGCACCGAGCAGATCGACCGGTTCTTCACCGCCGCCGCCCACCTTCACGCGCAGACCCCGTGGCGGTGGCAGGCGGTCGCGTTCTTCACCCTGATGCACTCGTGCGGGATCCGCACCGGCGAGGCCCGCGCCCTGCGCACCGAGCAGGTCGACCTGCACGGTGCGCATCTGGACATCATCTGGGCCAAGGGCAACCGCAGCCGCCGGCTACCGGTGACCGAGCAGGTGGTCGACGTGTTGACGGCCTGCGAGCGGGCATCACGCCAACGGTTCCCCTCGCGGGAAACGTTCTTCGTCTCCGGGACCGGCAACCCGGTCACCGCCGCGGCGGTCGGGGTGGTGTTCAACCGGATCTGGGACCAGGCCGGGCTGCCCCGGCCCGCGCACGGCACCCGGCCGAGCCCGTACGCATTCCGTCATCACTTCGCCTACGCCAACATCGAACGGTGGATGGCCCAGGGCAAGGACGTGACCGCGCTGCTGCCCTACCTGTCGCGCTACATGGGCCACGCGGGCTTCGAGTCCACCTACTACTACGTGCACACCTCACCGGACTTCATGCGCGGCTACGCCGACCTCGCGGGCACGAGCCAGTCGCTGCTGCCGGAGGTGGGGTTCGAATGAAACACGACCCGCACAACGACGCCCCGAACCTGTTCAGCTTCGCCAGGGACTACCTGCACGCCTACCTGCCCAAGGTCCGCGGGCTCTCCCCGAAGACGATCGAGGCCTACCGGGTCAGCCTGGAGTGCTTCCTGGACTACCTGACCGAGGCCGAGCACATCGACCGTGCCCAGGTCAGCTTCGACCACTTCGACCGGGCCCACTTGAAAGCCTGGCTGGCCTGGATGAGCAAGCAACGCGGCTACGCGCCCAGGACGATCACGCTGCGGTTGACCGCGATCAAGACGTTCCTGGCGTACTGCTCCCACGAGGACATCACCCTGATCGCGCTCAGCCAGGCCGCCAAGACCCTGCGGGCACCGGCCAGCCCCCAAACCCCCATCGAGTACCTGACCGAACCGGAAACCCGTGCGGTGCTGGCTGCTCACGTCGGCGCCACAGTCAAGTCACGCCGCAACCGGATGCTGCTGATCCTGCTCTACGACACCGCCGCCCGCGTCAGCGAGATCACCGACCTGACCCTGTGCGACCTGACCCTGACCCCACCCGGACACGTGAGTCTGACCGGGAAACGGAACAAGACTCGCACCGTGCCACTCACCGACAAGACGATCGAGCACCTGCGCGTCTACCTCAGCGAGTTCCACCCCAGCCACACCCAGCTACCCGCGACACGACCGGTGTTCTACAGCCAGCACCACGGACAGCCGAGCAGACTCTCGAGCGACACCGTCGCCGCGGTGCTGAAGTCCGCGGCCCGCACCGCCCGTACGGTCTGTCCCACCGTCCCGGAGAACATCCACTGCCACATGCTGCGCAAGACCAAAGCCATGGACCTCTACCAGCAGGGCATCCCGCTGCCGATCGTCATGCGTCTGCTCGGCCACGAGAACACCTCGACCACCGCAGCGTTCTACGCGTTCGCCACCCTGGACATGATGCGGCAGGCCGTCAACGCAGCAAACCCAGCCATCACAGGCAGCTCCCCCGAACGGCTCACCGAGGACACGCTCCACGCTCTCTACGACCTGCGGTAGCCAATCGTTAAGCCGAGGAATCAGACGGGCAACCCCTCACACGCAGGCCAGTTCCCGATTCCTCGGCTTAACACCAACCTCGGCATAATCGCTGTGGAATATGACGCCCTTGGGCGGGCGGCGGTGGGTGATTGCCATGTCGAGCGCATCGGTGATTAGCGAGGTTCTCATGTGGTCATCGGCTGCCCACCCGATTAGTGCTCGAGAATGTAGGTCGATGACCGTCGCCACGTAGGCCCAGCCCTCCCAAGTCTTGATGTAGGTGATGTCGCCACACCATTTCTGGTTCGGCTTGTCGGCTGTGAAGGAGCGCCCGATCAGGTCCGGAGCCGGCACGGGGCGGTCGCCGCGGATGGTGGTCTGTTTCCAGGCCCGCGGGTGGCGCCCTTGCAGGCCAGCCGCCTG
>JBBRVZ010000195.1:0-3731 GCA_038246445.1 Mycobacteriales bacterium | reverse complement strand
TCGGCATCAAGGTCCCACTCAAGGGCGCCAACCTCGCACCCGACAACCGGGCAACCAACCTGCTCATCACCGCCCTGCGGGCCCGCGCCGAACGAGCCAACGCCCTACTCAAATCCAGCTTCAAGGCGTTACGCCGCATCACCGTCTGCCCCTGGCGAATCGGACACATCGTCGCCGCCGCCCTCGTTATCCTCACCATGCACCGAGGCCGCTGGTGAGAAAGCCTCACTATGCCGCGTTCGGGGTTATGCCGACTGACGAGCGGGATCGGTTGGTGGTGAGGGTGGGACGGTTGCGCTGGTCGGCATAACGCCCGGCTCTGTCACAGGCTGTCGAGGAAGGCGAGGAGCTTATCGCTAGGTCGATACCTGCCGGGGGTCGTGTTTGGCGGGTCCGAGCGTGCGAGTGCTCGCTCCTTCAGGGCGAGGTCGGCGTGCAGGTAGGGCCGCGACGATCGGATGTCGGCGTGCCCGAGCCAGAGCGCGATGGTCGCGATGTCGATGCCGGCTTCGCGCAGGAACATGGCGCAGGTGTGCCGCAGCACGTGTGGGGTGACGGTCTTTGCGGCTACTGATGGGCAGGTGCGGGCTGCCGTGGTCGCGTGTTTGGCGACCAGTGCCTCGACCGCGTCGGTGCTCAGCGGGGATCCGCGCCTGCTGGGGAAGACCGGCTCGTCGGGCGCGCCGCAGCGTTCGTCGAGCCATGCGGACAGTGTCGTGGTGGTCGTCCCGGTCAGGGGGATGCAGCGTTCCTTGCGGCCCTTGCCGAAGGCGCGGACGTGCGGCCCGTGGGTGAGGACGACGTCGGTGACCCGCAGCCCGGTCAGCTCGGCGACGCGTAGCCCGGTCTGGATGGCGAGGGACAGCAGGGCGTGGTCACGACGGCCGATCCAGGTGGCCCGCTCGGGCGCGGCCAGCAGTGCTTCGGCTTCGGTCTTGGTCAGATAGCAGACAACGGCCTCGTCGAACCGTTTGGGCGGGATGGCCAGCACGCGCTGGATCGAGGCGGCGTGCTCGGGGTGGCGTAGCGCGGCGTAACGGAACAGGGAGTGGATCGCGGCCAGGCGCGCGTTGCGGGTGCGGACCGTGTTGCCGCGGTCCTGCTCCAGATGGGTCAGGAACGACCCGATCATCGGCCCGTCGAGGTCGGCCAGGTCCAGCTGGGAGGGCTGTTTGCCGGTGTGGGAGCAGACGAACCCGATCAGAAGACGGAGGCTGTCTCGGTAGGCGAGCACCGTTTGTCCGCTGGCGTGTCGTTGGGCCGCGAGCCGGTCGGTGAAGAAGGCCTGCAGGGTCGGGGCGAGGCTGGTCATGACGATGCTCCGGGCAGGTGGTCAAGGCGATCGGCGACCCGGGAGAACAGCTCCGGCGCCGCCTGTAGGTACCAGTAGGTCGAGGCCGGGTTGGCGTGGCCCAGGAACGCTGACAGCAGCGGGAGCTTGGCGTCGACGTCGGCACCGTCGTCGTACCAGTGGATCAGGGCCTGCACGGCCAGGCTGTGCCTGGCGTCGTGCAGCCGCGGGTGACATCGCGTTCCGCGGGGTTGCAGCCCGGCCTGGGTGAGCATCACCTGGAAGGTGGGGTGCACCGCCGACTGGCACAGCCGGGTGCCCCTGGTCGAGACGAGCAGGCTCGGCGAGACCGGCTGCGGGATCACGCGCTTGGCTGTGGCTCGATACTCGAGCAGTGCCTGAAGGCTCGTCGGGTGCAACGGGATCTCGCGGCTGCGGCCGTTCTTGCCGTGACGCACGATCAGAGTCGAGGTGTCCGTTTTCAAGTCGCCACGGTCCAGCGCGATCGCCTCGCCGAGGCGTAGCCCGGTGACCATGAGCAGCCCGACCAGGGTGGTGTAGGTCGCGGCCCGCAGTGGCGGGGACAGCGCCTGGCCGGCGGCCATCAACGCGGTGATCTCGGCCTCGGTGTACAGGTATGGGGTGCGCCGGTTGTGGCGCGCGGGGAGCAGGTCCACCGGTGGGATCTGGGTGTGCGGGTTGATCGTGGCCAGGTAGCGGGCGAACTCGCGGACCGTGCCGAGCCGTTGCCGCCACCAGAGCGGATCGACTCCGGTCGGTGCGGTCGCCCAGGCCACGGCGAGGTCGGTGGTGATCGTCTCGGCGCCGTGGCGGTCCAAGAACGCGGTGAAGTCCGCCAGTAGGGGTCGGGCGCCCTTGAGCGTGAACCCCAGGCCGTGGCGCAGCGTGAGGTAGTCCTCGACCGCGGCGTCCAACCGGCTCATCGCGCACCTCCGGGCCAGGGCCGGGCCAGTTCCCGCAGCGCGCCGGGATCCACCAGGGCGTAGCGGGCGGTCACTTCCAGGGACCGCTGGCGTAGCAGTTCGGCAACTTCTGGCAGCGGCGCTCCGGCGCGCAGCAGGCTCGTCGCAGCGAAGTGGCGCAGCCGGTGCGAACCGATGGGAGGCAGTCCCGCCCGCCGCGCGGCGCGACGCACCGCCAGGGAGACCGCACGGGAGGTGATCGGCCCGGCCGGTGGAGCCAGGCGCAGGAAGACCGACCGGCACCCGGGCGGTGCCGGTTCCCGGCCGCGCAGATACGCGGCGAGCACGTGGCCGACATCCGGCGGCAGCGGGACCAGCTCGTGGCGGGCGCCCTTGCCGTGGATCATGACCTGACCGCGATGCCAGTCCACGTCCTCCAAGGTCAGTGCGGCGACCTCCCCGGCTCGCAGTCCCAGACGCGCCAGCATGGTGATCACCGCGCGGTCCCGGACACCACTTGGCCGGCGCGGGTCGCATGCGGCCAGCAACCGGCCCACCGCGTCGGCGTCCAGATCCACCCCGCGCCGGCTCGGTACCGGCCCGCTGACCTTGGGCAGCGCTTCCCGCAGCGGCTCGGCGGTCACCCCCGCGAGGAACAGGTAGCGCAGCAGCGACGCCAACGCGGTGACCGTCTTCTTCGCCGAGGCCACACTGCCGGTGCCACATCCCGTGACCACGTACGAAGAGACGTCTTGCGCCCTGAGCTGACCCAGCCCGCCCCAACCGCCTGGCAGCGACCGGCAGAACTCGCCAGCGATCCGCAGATAAGTCCGCTGGGTCTCGGCGGCCAGGCCACGCTCATCGATCAGGTACCGGCGGTACGCCTCCAGCACACCATCGGCCCGCGCGTCCTTCGGCTGGCGCGTCTGCTGCGGAGCGACACCGACGCCGCGAAGGTAGGTCAACGGCAACGCCAGGCTGCGCGTCGATACCCACGTGACCTTGCCCGCCGACCGCCGATCCGTGACATGACGCTCAGCGACCCGGTCGGTCAGTCCCCCCGGGCCAATGCCTTGCGCCTCCAGCCATCGTCCCAGCGCGCCCCACTGCGACATCCGGTGCCGCAGCGACACCGGCGACAACCCCCTGCCCACCAAGAAGCCCTCGTAACCGTTTGCGAGCTCCTCAAGCGCCCCACGCCGTGCACGACGCTGACCCATCCCGATCGCCTCCTCATCTGCTGGATCCCAGTGATCCACCAGCACAGAGTCGACCGCCGAAGAAGAGCCGGACGTTATGCCGACCAGCGCAACCGTCCCACCCTCACCACCAACCGATCCCGCTCGTCAGTCGGCATAACCCCGAACGCGGCATAGTCGTCGAAGACGACGTCGCGGACCCAGTGCAGCTTGTTCTCGATGCCCCAGTGGCCCTGGACCCAGGCGGCGATCATGGTCGGGGTCGCCTGGGTCATCGACAGCGAGCAGATCACGTACACGACCTCGATATGCCTGCGG
>JBBRVZ010000194.1:0-3740 GCA_038246445.1 Mycobacteriales bacterium | reverse complement strand
GATCTGTTGTCGGCGTTGATGCTTGTCCGGGGACCGGTCATGGCTGACGCATCCCGGGACGCCTACGCCTGGCTCGTCACCAGCGACCCCGCCGGTGTGCTGCAGGCGCCCCTGACAGTGATCGCGACAGCCCACCAGCTGGTGAACAGTGCCCTCGCCGACGGCGACCTGGACCTGGCCAGAATGGCCGCCGATATTGCGCACCAGGTCGACCCCGCCGAGGATCAGCCGCTGTGCGACCTGCTGCGGATCTCCCACCGCGCGGGCAACGATCTGGACGCCCGGTCGTGGGCGCAACTGCTGTTGCAGATCAACGGGGTGGAGGCGCCGGAGGACCTGCCGAACCTGGATTCCTACCTCACCGTGCACGAGGTCTTCCCGCGTGGGCTGCGGTCGGCGACGGTCGCCGCATCCGGATAAGCAACACACACGGCGGGGAGGTGGTGACAGTGGTAAATCCTGTTACAGGAGCATTGATCGGCGCCGTCATGGCACCGCTGGTCTACCTACTCGCGACGCTGCTGCTGACCCGGAAGAATCGGATTCCTCGACCACCCTTGGTCCTGGCTGCGCTCATCGCGGCGTGCATCGCCGCCGGTGTCGCCATCACCACGTCAGCCTCAAGCACGGTCGGGGACACAAGTTTCACCGGAATGGCCACCGGCGTTGCCTACGGCCTGTTCGCTGTCGGGGTCCTGGCCGCCGCGCTGGTCGACGTCGTTGAGCGGCGCATCCCGAACCGCATCACCTACCCGTTGATCGCGATCGGTGTCCTTGGTCTGCCCTGGCTAACCTTCCCAATCACCGGATGGACGCTACTGGCCCCACTAACCGGGGCCTTCATCTCAGGGTGCATCGGGATGCTCAACGCCGTCTTTGCCGATCAGGGCCTCGGCGACGTCAAACTCGCCGCGGTCATCGGCGCATGGATGGCCCACCTCGGCCTCCTGCCCTGGATAACCGGGATGATGCTCGGCCAATTGCTCATGATCGCCGCGATCAGCGGAAACCAGCTGCGCCGTCGCTGGGCCGGCCTGCCCCGGGACCACACCCCACTCGCCCCCAGCCTCGCCGGCGGGGCGATCCTCGCCGTCGCCGCCGCCGGGCTCGTCTATTGAGACCCTATGGCGAACCCACCAAGGGAGCACCGGCGATCATTCTGTGGGCAGCGGATCGTCCGACGGCGGGACGATAGTGAGCCTGCGAGCAGGATTCATCCCGCCGTGAGCTGATCGACCAATGAGCAGTCTGTCGTCGCGGCGGTTTCGGCTGCAGCCTTGAGGCAGGAGTTCAAACGCCAAGTACAGGCGTGACCGTGCTGCTGTAACGCCGGCTTCCCCGCGATCTTGGGTTGTCCCTGCCATTGATTGGAAACCGTTCGTTGTGAAATAGCACGGCTCCTTCGGGTTTGCTTAACCCTTTGCTGGCCGTCGATCAGGGACTGGGCGATTTGACTTCCTCCCGGCCGTGAACGGCCGGGATTCCTTCCGTGCCACTCATGCGGCTCTCCGGTGGGTTCCTGTTTCACTGCCAACTGCCGGAACTGGTTCCGGTCTGACATCGGCTCCGCAGGCGTTTACCGTCTCTGCCAGCCCGGCAGCGACTTTCCGTCCCTCGATCAACACGTTCATGGCGGCGTTGACGTCGCGGACGTGCGTGACTCCGCAACCGTCGCAGGTCCATTCCCTGACCTGAAGCGGTTTCCGGCCTGCCCCCAACCCGCATTGCGAGCACAGCTGCGACGACGGGAACCAGCGGCCGACCTTCACCACCTGCCGGTGGCACCGTTCGGCCTTTTCTTCCAACAGTCGGACCAGGGTGGCCCAACCTGCGTCGTGCACGGACTTCGCCAGCCTGGTTCTCGCCAGGCCGGATACCGCGAGGTCTTCGACGTACACCGCTTGGTTGTCGCGGATCAGTCGGAGAGCCAGTTTGTGGTGGCCGTCCAGTCGGGTTTCCCGTACTTTGCGGTGCACGACAGCGGCCCGGATGACAGCCTTCTTCCGGTTGTTCGATCCCTTCTGCTTCCTGGCCAGCGCCCGTTGCGCCCGGGCCAGCGTCCGGGCCTTGCGACGTAGGTATCGCGGGTTCTCGATGACATCCCCGGTGGACAGCACGGCCAGACTGGTGAGCCCAAGATCCACCCCGATATCGTTGGTGGTCACCGGGAGCGTCGTGTCCTGCACCTCGACCACGAATGACGCGAAGTAGCGGCCATCGGCTTCCCGGATGAGGGTCACCGACGACGGAACCGACGGCAGATCCCGTGACCATTCGAGACGGACGTCCCCGACCTTCGCGATCCGGACACCTCTCGTGGTGACGCCGAATCCGTTGCGGGTGAGTCGGATCGACTGCCGGTTGGCCTTGCGGGACCGGAACCGCGGGTGACCGACCTTCCGACCACTCCACTTTCCGGACAACGAATCGAACCAGTTTCGGTACGCCCTGCGTGCGTCCTGGCATGCCTGAACCAGGGCGACCGAGGCGACCTCGCCGAGCCATTCCCGTTCCGAGGTGCTCTTCGCCACGGTGACGACCCGTCGTTGCACCTCGGTGTCGCTGATCTTCTCCCCGGCTTGGTGCGCGGCGTCCCTGGCACGCAGCGCATCGTTGAACACCACCCTCGCGCACCCGAACGCCCGAGCCAGCAGTCGCTGCTGACTCGGCGTCGGGTACGCGCGGTATCGGTAGCGGGCGAGCACATCCCTACCGTGCCATCGACCACCGACAACGCGACCAATCGGATCAACATCACCGTGCACATTCCGTATTACCGGAATGACACTTCCAGGTGATGAGCGAGAGGATTCGCCCGACACCACTGATACTGCATCGCTTGAGAGGAACCCGTCGATGTCCGTGCCGTCTTCCGTCCAAGGCCCGCCGGGGGTCAGCGCCGACCTCATCGCCGAGCTGGTCGCCGTCCGGTCTGCTGTTGTCGGTCCGGATGGATCGGACCCGGCGTTGTCCCGGCCGTTGTCATTGGAGGACGATGCGGTCGAGATGTGCGGCGCCGTCTATGCACTGCCGGATCAGTTCCGGGAGCGTGGCAGGTCCGGGACCCCGCTGATGTGGCCGTGGCCGTGGAGCCTGTTCAAGTCCGGAATGCCAAGGCGGGACGAGTTGCTGCTCGCCGCGGCGATGCTGCTGATCGCCGTCGAGCGCATTGACCGGTTGCAACCACGTGTCGTGCCGCGGCACTTGCAGGTCGTCGACACCGCCGGCAGCGGTGTTGGACAGCAATGACCGAGCTTACGGTGCAGCAATGCTGGGTCGCCGCGGTGATCCGTGACGACGACGGCAACGTCTTGGTCGCCCGATGGACGGATACCCAGGCATGGGATCTTCCTGCGGGCCTACTTCGCCGCGGAGAAGATGTCTGCACCGGTGTGCGGAGGGTGGTGTCGGACACCGTGACCGTTGGGGTAACAGTGGGTTGGTTGGCGGGCATCTATTCCCACATACGCGACGGCATGACCCTGGTGTTCTTGGCCCGACACGTGACGGGTCGGGCAGCTGCTTGCGGTGACGTTCAGCTGTGCCGCTGGGTCACCCCCGACGTTGCGTTTCGGATGCTCTGGCCGCGGCGTGCGGACCAGCTACTGGGCGCCCTGCTTGCCCAGCATCCCCAACCCGTGATGGTCCAGAACCCGCGTCCGAGCCGACAGGATCTCGGCAGTAACCGGTTTGCCAGCTGGTAGCAGGCACCGGCCTCCGCGAACGCATTAGGGGACTAG
>JBBRVZ010000193.1:0-3800 GCA_038246445.1 Mycobacteriales bacterium | reverse complement strand
TCTTCGGTAGCGCGCCGACAGCGGCGAACAGATCGCTCAGCGCGTGCATCACCATCAACGGCCAGATGGCGCCGATCCGCAGCGCGATCGCCGCGTACCCCACCCCGAAACAGAAGGCGCCGACCGCCTGCGCCGCAACGAGAGTCACGCTGTCCCGGAACAGCACGTTGGCCAGATGGGAGGCCCCGAAAAGCAGCGATCCGAACACCACGGCCGGCAGTGGGCCGGTCGGCCGCAGCACCCACAGGACCAGACCACGCCACAGCGCCTCCTCCATGAAGCCGGTCAGCGCGTACCCGACGATCAGCGTTCCCAGGGCATCGACCGGCCGAAACCCGGCCAGCAGCGGGATGCAGGCCAGCACCGTCGGAAGAATGAGCAGGTGCAGGTGCCGCCACTGGTGAGGGCCGGTGAAGCCCGCTTCCCGGACCCCGCTGATCCGCCACACCAGCACTGTGACGACCACGCACAACACGGCGGTGACGATCAGCGCCGCGGTCAGCGGTGCCATCCCGGGCGCGAGGACCCGGATGACGCCAGCGGACATCAAGACGACAACGAGATCGAGCGCGAACAAGGCGCAGGCCAGTCGGCGCGGATGCGCACCGGACAACGTCGAGCGAATAATGCCGTCCCGGTCACCGACCGGCCGGGTCGACAGGGGCGCGGTGGACATCAGGCCACCGCCACACGGCGGACGGTGATGATGCGGGTGCGGGTGGCCGTGACCGCGACCCGGGTGAGCACCATCGCCAACGCCATCATCACGAATGCCGCCGTCCAGGCCGCGGCACCGGTGATCTGCTGCGCCATCGAGAATTCACCGACCGTCCGGGAGGCCCATCCGGTGGCGGAGTAGGCGAAGGCGATCCGACCACCGATGACCGCGATCCACAGGACCGCATATCCGGTGCCGGCCGTGGTGACGATCCGGCCGGTGCTGTCCCGGCGGACCGGCATCAGGGCTGCTGCGGCGAACCCGAGGGCCACCCCGGTGAGTGCGCCGGCGAGTTCCAGTCGGGTGTCCCCGGCGGTGGTGGGCAGGTCCTGCAGGAAGAACCAGCCCGCGACGCCTACCAGCGCAACTGGTAGCAGCAGGCGAGCGCCGGTCACCGCCCTGGTCCCCAGGTTCGTCCCGAGGACGAACACCAACAATGCGACGTTCAGGATCAACTGGGACGGTGACATGCTCTGCGCTCCAAGCGGTTCGATGGCGGTCTGTCCCGGTTTTCCGGCACGGACAGCACACTAGGAGCGGGCGGGCGTCGCCGGATCGGCGTGCGGGTGGAAATGCCGTGCGGCCGTGTCCATCCCCGGGTGGAGACGTGGTCACGCGGTCCGCACGCGGTAGGGGCGCAGGGTTCAGGGACTGGCCAGCCCGTGCCGGAACGCGTAGGTCACCAGCTGGCAACGCCTCCAGCAGTCGGCGCTGCACGGAGGGGTCGAGCTGGGCCTGCCCGGCCGCGACGGTGGTGATGGCGTGCCGGATCTCCTCGGCACCCGCATCTTTGGTGAGAAATCCACGGGCCCCCGCACGGAGCGCCGCGAACACCCAGTCGTCGTCGGAATAGGTGGTCAGCACGACCACCCGCGCCCTGGCACCGGAGGTGGTCAGCTCGTCGGTGGCCTCGACGCCGTTGCGGTTCGGCATGTGCAGATCGATGAGCACCCGCACATCCGGCCGTTCCGGTTCGGCCGCATTCCCGGGCCGATCCGCTGAGCTCATCGCGTTCCCCGTCTCGAATCGACCACCACCGCCGCCGGGCTATCGGCCGGCTCGCTCAATCGCACCGTGAGGACCGCAGCGACCAAGGCCCAACCGAGCAACAGCACCAGCGAGGCAGCGAGCATGCCACCCAGCACGGGTGCCGCGCTCACAAAAGCCATACCGGCCGGCGGCAGGAGACCGGCAAGGCACAGTGCCGGCCAGCTGAACCAGGGACCGGCCCCGGTACGCATCAGCATGATCGTCAGGCCGCCGACAAATGCCCCGAGCAGCACCAGTTTGATCATGTCGGTGACGTTCATGGCATGAAACCAGGCTGCGGCGGTGTCCTGGGTCGCCGGGGTTGCCGCAGCCACCGCGACGTGCGGGAAGGCCACCTGCAACAGGGACGCCGCTGCGGCGCCGATAGCCGCCAGCCAGGTCACCCTGCTGACGCCGATCCGTGCCCGCGACCGACCTGGCTCCAGCATCGGCAGGGCGCTGGCCACGAACCATAGAAGGGCGATGGCCGCGGCCCCATGCACGAGCCAGGACAGGATCACCGCAGCGGTCGCGTTCGGCCAGAGCCAGGCTGACCTCGCCGGCGCCGACGTGCGGGTCGGCGCCGGCGGGCAGCACAGCGAGCCCGACCAGCCACGCTGCGACGTACACCAGGGCCGAGGCGATCACGGCGCGTCGGGAATCTGCCGAGTACAGCAGGGCGGACCCCCGGGGCCGTCGTGCCGTCGGGCCCGACCTGGTGAAGCCGGAGAGCATCGAAACAACCTGCGGCGAACTGCTGATCATGGTGGGGTTCCCCTTCTGCGTTGGTGAACCGAGTCTGTGACGTCGGGACTGCGCTGCCATCGGCCCGCAGACCGACTTCAACGTCGCCGTGATCTCCACCCAGAGGTGGAGGGATCCATCCCCACACCGATGCGCCCGGGCTGGACAGCTGAAACGGTGTCTGCATGAGCACCGGATCCACCCCGCCCCTCGACCCGCCGCAGCCCCGGTCGGCCTCCCGATTCCTGATTCCCCTGGGGCTGGCGGTGATCGTCGTCGTTGTCCTGGAGGCCGGCCTCGGCCCGGTCGGCTTCGGCGTCAGCGGGCAACCACTGCTGCTCACCGTCGCATCGGCGGCCTACGCCATCGCCGGATACGCCTTCCTGCGCGGGGTATCTGCCGTTCCTGCGTGGGTGTTGCTGGCCGTGATGACGGCGGCCGTGCTGGCGATGCACATGGTCGATCTTGACGGGCCGGTGATCGGTCTGTTCTTGATCGCTGCGTTCATCCCTCTTCGTCCGCCGCTGCAGGGGCCGACGGTGATCCTGGTCGTCGGCACCGTGGCCTACAACCTGGTCCAGCTGTTCCTGGCGTCGGAAACGCTATTGCTCACGATCGCTACCGATGCGGGTGTGGCGTTCTTCTTCCTGGTGGGCACGATGCTGCGGAGAGAACGCGAGCAACGGGAGGAACTGGCCAGGTTGATGGCCGACCTGGCCGACAGCAGGCGCGCCGAGCGGGCGGCCATCGTGGTCGCCGAACGGGCGCGGCTGGCCCAGGACCTGCATGACGTGCTCGCGCACACCTTGTCCGGATTGGCCCTGCAACTGGAAGGAGCGAACCTGTTGGCGACGACCACCCCGGCTGATCCGCGGTTGGTGGACACGGTCAAACGGGCGCACCAACTGTCCAAGAGCGGGCTCACCGAGGCGAAGCGGGCGGTCGGTGCCCTGCGCGGCGACGAATTGCCCGGCCCGGAGCAGATCGCCGACCTGGTCGCTGAGCACCGGCTCGCCAGTCGGGGCTCCGCGGCGTTCGGCGAAACCGGCAGCCCGGTCGCGCTGTCGTCAGAAGCCGGCCTGGCGCTGTACCGGGCCGCTCAAGAGGCGCTGTCCAATGTCCGCAAGCACGCCGGGAACGCCGATGTCGACGTTCGGCTGGTCTGGGCCGACCATCAGGTAGAGCTGACGATCGCCGACACCGGCGACGGGCCGGTCGTGAGCCTGGGCGGATCCGGCTACGGGTTGTCCGGGATGGCCGAGCGGGTGCACGCCGTCGGCGGCAGCATGGACAGCGCTGCGTTGACCGG
>JBBRVZ010000192.1:0-3827 GCA_038246445.1 Mycobacteriales bacterium | reverse complement strand
CGACGTCGACGCGCTCTGCGACGGCACCGAGGTCTACCTCGGCGGGGTGATGGAGCACATCGAGGAAGCCGGCATCCACTCCGGCGACTCCGCGTGCGTGCTGCCGCCGATCACCCTGGGCCGCAGCGATGTCGCGACGGTGCGATCGCACACCGAGGCGATCGCCCTGGGCGTTGGTGTGAAGGGGCTGCTGAACGTCCAGTACGCGCTGAAGGACGAGACCCTCTACGTTCTCGAGGCGAACCCGAGAGCCTCCAGGACGGTGCCGTTCTCGTCCAAGGCGACGGCGGTACCACTGGCCATGGCGGCGGCCAGGATCATGCTCGGTGCCACCATCTCCGAGCTCCGGGCGGAGGGCCTGCTGCCGCCGAGGGGTGACGGCGGCTCACTGCCTCCCGGAGCGCCGGTCGCGGTGAAGGAGGCGGTGCTGCCCTTCCACCGGTTCCGCCGCCCGGACGGCACCGGCGTCGACTCCCTGCTCGGTCCGGAGATGCGGTCGACCGGTGAGGTGATGGGCATCGACAAGGCTTTCGGTCCCGCCTTCGCCAAGTCGCAGACAGCGTCCTATGGCTCGCTCCCGACCAAGGGCACCGTCTTCGTCTCCGTCGCCAACGCCGACAAGCGGTCGATGGTCTTCCCGGTGAAACGACTGGCCGATCTCGGTTTCCGGGTGGTCGCCACGGAGGGCACCGCGGAGATGTTGCAGCGCAACGGGATGGACGTCGAGATCGTTGCCAAGTACTTCGAGGGGCACGGCACCGGGGAGGGCACCGTCGTCGAGATGATCCGGGCCGGCCAGATCGACCTGGTGATCAACACGCCGTACGGGCAGTCCGGCCCACGGGTGGACGGCTACGAGATCCGCACCGCCGCCGTGTTCGCCGACATCCCGTGCATCACCACCGTCGCCGGTGCGGCGGCCGCCATCCAGGGCATCGAGGCGCTGACCAGATCCGACGTAGGGGTGGCGCCGTTGCAGGTGCTGCATGCCCGGATGCGCTCGGAACGCGAACGCGAACGTGACGCGGGATAGCCGGTGACGAGGTGGGGGTGAGTGCATGGGGGTAACGGCGGTCGCATACCGGCGGATCGCGCGGCCGGTGCTGTTCCGGGCGGCCAGGGGCGATGCCGAGACGGTCCACCATCGGACGCTGCACGTGCTGTCCGGGCTCGCCCGGTCCCGCCGCGCGCTGGCAGTGCTGGGTGCCGCGCGGCGTGCGCATCCGTCCCCGCGCACGGTATTCGGCGTCGCCTTCCCATCCGCTGTCGGTCTCGCGGCCGGGATGGACAAGGACGGCATCGCGCTGAAGGCATGGCCCGCGCTGGGTTTCGGGTTCGTCGAGGTCGGCACCGTGACGGCGCACGCCCAGCAGGGCAACCCCCGGCCGCGGCTGTTCCGGCTCACCGAATCCGAATCAATCGTGAACCGGATGGGGTTCAACAACGCCGGCGCCGCGGCGCTGGCCGCCACACTCGCGAAGGTAGGCCCGATCGGGGTGCCGCTGGGCATCTCGCTCGGGAAGTCAAAGCTCACCCCGCTGGAGGCGGCCGTAGGGGACTACCTCACGTCGTTGCGCGCCGTGTACCCGTACGCCGACTACATCGCAGTGAATGTCTCGAGCCCGAACACACCGGGGCTCCGCGAGTTGCAGGACCGCGGCCCGCTCGACGAGCTGCTGGCCGCGTTGACGGCGGAGGCGGGGACTCTGGCCTGGAGCAGTCAGCAGGAACGGCCCCTCCCCGTGCTGGTGAAGATCGCGCCGGATCTGGATGACCGCGCGATCGGCGAACTGCTGCAGGTCTGCACCGACCGGGGCATCGCAGGTGTGATCGCCACCAACACCACCCTCGGCCGCGCGGGGGTGACGGCGGGGGAGACCGCGTTGGCCGCCGAGAGCGGGGGGCTGTCCGGGAAACCGCTGGCCGCCAGGGCTCTGGAGGTGGTGCGGTTCGTCGCGTCACGCTCAGACCTGCCGGTCATCGGTGTCGGCGGGATATCCAGCGCGCAGGACGGGCTGCGGATGCTCGATGCGGGTGCGAGCCTGGTACAGGTCTACAGCGGCCTGGTGTTCTCCGGGCCCCCGCTGATCACCGAACTGAACCGGGCCATCGCCGGTCGCCGCTGAGACCTTCCCGACCGAGCGTGAGCCGCACGACCGAGAGGATCACCGCATGTCGATCATGGAGCCGTTCGGCGCGAGGCTGGTGGCGGCGATCGAGCGCCGGGGTCCACTGTGCGTCGGGATCGACCCTCATCCGGGACTGTTGCGGGCCTGGGGACTGCCCACCACGGTGGCCGGCCTGGAGTGGTTCACCATGACGGTCGTCGAGGCGCTCGGCCCGACAGTGGCTGTGCTCAAACCACAATCGGCGTTCTTCGAGTCCTACGGTTCGGCTGGGGTGGCCGTGCTGGAGAAGGCGCTGGCGGCGACCAGGCAGGCCGGGGCGCTGGTGCTGCTGGACGCGAAGCGCGGCGACATCGGCTCCACCATGGCGGCGTACGCCGCCGCATATCTGACCGGGACGTCACCGCTGGCCGCGGACGCGTTGACGGTGTCGCCGTACCTGGGCTTCGGGTCGCTGCTTCCCGCCCTTGATGTTGCGCTGGCCGAGGGGCGCGGGCTGTTCGTGCTGGCGCTGACGTCGAACCCGGAAGGCCGGCAGGTGCAGCACGCAAGGTCCGAGGACGACCGGACCGTCGCCCAGTCGATCATCGACCAGGTCGGAGCAGTCAACGCGGGCGATGACCCGATCGGGTCCATCGGCCTGGTGGTCGGGGCGACCATCGGCAGGACCGGCGTCGACCTGTCGACCGTCAACGGTCCGCTGCTGGCGCCCGGGCTCGGTGCGCAGGGTGCCACCGCCGCCGATCTGAAGCTCGTGTTCGGCGACGCGCAGGGGGCGCTGCTGCCGACGACCAGTCGGGACGTGCTCGGCGCCGGACCTGCCGTGCCGGCGTTGCGGGAGGCGGCGCTGCGGATTGTCGACGAGGTGCGAGCGGCGCTTCTCTGAACGCTGCCCCGCCATGGGAGACCAGGCCGACCCGGAGCTGCACGTCGGCGACGATTCCGTCAGGGCCTGAATATCTTCGTGTCGAGCCAGTCGAACATGCGTTGTTCGGTCAGTAGCCGGGCCAGCGGTTGGCAGTGGTAGTTGGCGCCCTCTGCGGCGGTGAACCTGACCAGTTCCTTTTCACCCGGCAACAGCGCGGCGAGTCTTTCAGATTGTCCCGGCCAGAATTCTTCGTCCTCGGGGTTGGTGATCAGCAAGGGGGTGTTGATCGACCCGGCCACGTCCGTGACGTTGTACTTGAGCACCTCCGACATCGTGTCGTAGTAGCCGGTCTGGTTGTACGGCCGGGCTCGGAATGACCACGCGGTCTTCCCCGATCCGGGCAGCTTCATGCCGAAAGCCATTTCCTTGTCGAACTTCTCGCGGTCCCCGTCGCGCAGGAGCGCGATCATGCTCTTGGGCATGTGATCGGTCCAGGAGGTGGACACGTCGACGACACCTGGATCGGCGATGGCAGCGGCGATCCGGTGCTCGAAGGCGAGGGAGCGGGGCACCCAGTAGCCGGCCTGGCTGATTCCGTACAGCGCGATCTTCTCCGGATCGACATCCGTTAGGGTGAGGAGGAAATCGACGACCGGCGTGACGACGGCTTCCCAGTCATATCGGAACGGGATATTCCGTTCGAACAGCATGGACTGCTGGCCCGGCCCGTCGAACAGCAGGACGTTGTAACCGCGTTCGAGCGCGCCGGCAGCGCCGCTGCTCCACAGGCTGCTGATCGCGCCGTCGCTGCCGTTGATCATGATCAGGGTCGG
>JBBRVZ010000191.1:0-3845 GCA_038246445.1 Mycobacteriales bacterium | reverse complement strand
ATGTCGTGATTCCCCGGAAAGGGAAACCCGGCAAGGCCCGGCAAGCGGTGGAACACCGGCGGGCGTTCCGGCGGACGGTGAAGTGGCGCACCGGCTGCGAGGGCCGGATCAGCACCCTGAAACGGGGTTACAGCTGGGACCGCACCCGGATCGATGGCACCGAAGGAGCAAGAATCTGGACCGGACACGGGGTCCTGGCCCACAACCTAGTCAAGATCGCCGCACTGACCGCCTAAAACCCCGAAACGAAGATCGACAACTCCGGCGAACCCCTCGAGCGGTGCTCGCGAGGCCCACCCCCACGGGCCGCCGACTATTTCAGGGGAAAGTATCTAGGTGAAATCAACGGAACCCCATACATTCTCGAAGCATCGTGGGTCGGCACACCTATCCACATCGTTCCCCTCACCCGCAGCGATCACGACTCTTGTTGAACGACGCTCGGTATGAGGACGGCGGCGGCGTTCGTGGTGATGACGTGGTGGTGGCATGAGAAGGCCCCGCCGGCTACGCCGGCGGGGCTTTGTGTTCGAGTTGTCGCGGTGGTGGTCAGGTTGTCGCGGTGGTCCTCACTCTGCTGTCACTTCGGTGACGGCTGCGCGGGCGCTGGATTCGTCGACGATGTTCTTCTTGCCGGCGTAGGCGGCGACGAGGGCTTGGACGGCGAGGTTGTTGACTGCCCGCGGCAGACCGCGGGAGACTTGATGGATCAACGAGACGGCGTCGTCACTGAACAGGGTGTCTGAGCGGCCAGCCAGCTTCAGGTGGTGCCCGATGTAGCTCGCGGTCTCTTTGTCGGTCATGCCGTTCATGGCGTAACGCAGCGTGATCCGCTGGTCGAGGGCGGCGAACGTCCCGAGTTTGATCCGCCGGCGCAGTGTCGGTTGTCCGACGAGCAGGCAGGCGAACGGCGAGTGGCTATCCATTTCGCTGTTCGTCAAGAGCCTGAGCTCTTCGAGTTGGTCGGCTCCGAGGAGGTGCGCCTCGTCGAGCACGACGGTGGTGTGGCGTCCGCGTTCGTGTTCCTCGGCGGCGAGCAGGTCCATCGTCTGCGGGATCAACGCGGCTTTGTGGAATCTGGGGATGCCGCCGAGAGCGGTGACGATGCAGCTGTAGAGGCCGCGGCCGCCGACGGTGGGGTTGCCGAGGTAGATCACCGTGTTCCGGGAGGAATCCAGCCCGGCCAGGGCGGCGCGGACGGCCACGGTCTTGCCGGCGCCGACCTCGCCGGTCACGACGCCGAGGCCGCGTTCGCTGATGCACCAGTCGATGCGGGCGACCGCTTCGGCGTGGGTGCCGTGGCGGTGCAGCATCTGCGGCGCTAACCCGCGTCCGAACGGGGTCTTGGTGAAACCGTAGGTGGACTTTAGTTTCTCGATCACGCCGACACCTCGCGTGTCTCGCCGATGCCGGGCAGCGGGAGTTGGCCGTCGGGGACGGCTTCGTCGCGGAGTTGGGCGTACTGCACGCGTTCGGCCAGTTCGGTGGTGTGCTGTTGTTCGACCAGGTGCAGGTAGTCGATCCCGGTCCGCGCCGGTTCCGGTGGCGCCGTGTCGTCGGGTCTGGCCTTGGCGTGGACGTGCCGGCCGATGATGTGCGGCACCGCCTGCCCCATCGAGCGGCCGTGCCAGCGGACCTCGATGCGGGTGAGGTCGAACGGGTCGAACACGAGCTCGACCTTGCGGCCGATCAGGACGGCGTCGACTTCGTACTTGTTCCCGTGCAGCCCGACGGTGCTCGTCTTCGTGACGGTTCGCCATTCCGACCAGAGGAAAGCCTCGCGCAGCTGCGCGGTCGACGGCATCCGCGGGGAGATGACCGACCACCGCTCGATCGGTGCCTGCCCGGTCTCGGAATGCTCGCGGCGGTGGTAGACCGTCTCGACCCACGCGGTGAACAACGTGTTCAGCTGGGTCATGTCGTCAAGTTCGCGACCGGAGCCGATCTCGACGAGGAACTGTTCCCGCACGGTGCGGAAAAACTTCTCGATCTTCCCCCGCCCGGCCGGCTGCCCTGGACGGGAGTGGACGATGCGGATGCCCAGGCACGCGCAGGCCCGCTGCAGCTGCTTGTCGATCATCGCTGAGCCGTTGTCCATATAAAGCGAATCCGGGATGCCGCGGGCGGCGAGGCCGTTGCGCAGTGCGGCCTCCAGTCGCACCGTGTCCTCGCGGCGGGCCCACCGATACCCGGTCAGCACGCGGCTGTGGTCGTCGACGAAGGCGAACAGGATGGCTTTGCGGCCTGCGACAGTGGGTCCGTGCAGCGCATCACCGGTCCAGCGCTCATTCGGCGCGTCGGCCTCGAACCGGCCGAACGCCTGCGGCGGCAACCCGTTCGGCCGCGTGTTCAGTTCCAGGCGCACGAAGTGGCGTTGCAACGTCCGCTCGTCCGGTGACCAACCGGAGTGGGCCCGCAGGATCGCCGCGATCTGCACCGCCGTGCGCTCGGGCACCTCCTTCTTCAACGCGACCGCCAAGTCCAGCACGTCGCCCGGCGTGCGTGGTGACACCTTCGGCGGCGTAGGGACCAGGGCGTCGAACCCGCCGCGGCGCCAATCCCGCAGCCACCGGTCCAGCGTGGCCCGGGATACCCGCACCGGCTGCCCGAACGGGCCGTCGTGCTCACGATCGGCGATCGCCCGGACCAGCCGGCCCCGCTGCCTGGTCGACAGCTTGGCGTTGGCTGGCTCGCTGATCAGCGAATACCTGAACAGGCCAATCGCGCGGGCCCGTTCGGCCCGCACCCGTTCCTCGTCATGGCTGAACGCCACCTACTTCTCCTTCACGCCTCGGAAAGTGCATACGAGTCGCGAGCGTCGTTGATCAACTGGCGTTGCCCAAGGGCTGGCTCGTGTTGATCGACACCGCCGCCAGCGCCGGCGCGAGCAGGCGGCCGCCGGTGACCGCCGCGGACAGCTGCCACGGCGACACCGCGCCGACCGGGCCGAGGCGGCGGCGGGCCGCGGCAGCACACGCCCCGATCGCCTCGACCGCGTCAGCCACAACACCCGGGTGGACAGGCAGTGGGCCGGTCGACGGGTCCAGCTGCACCAGCAGCGCCGTGAACAGCGAACGCACCGCCTCGGCGTTGCGGGCGAACACCCGTAGCCAGCCGCGCACCGTCGACACCGGCCGGCCCAGCCGCGCGGCGATCGGCCGGTGCCCGGTGCCGGTCGCCTTGGCTCGCAACGCCGCGCCGATCACATCCACACCGTCAGCCCTCCGTAGCAGGCACGACACCGCGAGCAGCACATGCGTCACCAAGCACGAACCGCACCGGGCACGACGTGGGCGAAGATCACCAACACCGCGGACGGAGCGTTGCCGGGCATGCCCCCACGGGCTCAGGCCACCGCCGCACGGGCAAACCAGCTCGCCAGCCAACAGACGCCGTTCGACCTCGAGTGCATCGCTACCTACCATGACCACGGGTGCCTCCATCGCACCAAGCAACGGCCCTCCCGTCCGCCCAAGGAGTGGGGAGGGCCGTTGCGCTTTCCAGAACGTGATCATGCTGTCGTCGCACACAAACAAGGGCCACCCGAAGGCAGCCCCCTGTGACCATCATCGCGACCAGCGCCGCTCCACCACCGCCACATCGTCAGGCAGGGTGTCGTTCAACACCACGTCACCAGAACTGCAGGAACACCGGCAGCACGAGCGCCAAGACCCCCTCGGCGAGCGCGACGCTGGAGGACAACAACACCGTTGCTGACGATCGGTTGGCCGACCTGGGGGATTTGATCTTCGGGGTCGGCACCGTCAGTGTGACGGGTATCTGAATTGGACAACGGCCCTCCAGCCGTGAGTCCGGGAAGACGCTGCGGGAGGGCCGTGCTGGAT
>JBBRVZ010000190.1:0-3864 GCA_038246445.1 Mycobacteriales bacterium | reverse complement strand
TCGGGGTTCTCCTTGAGGGTCACCATGATGCCATTCCTCGTTGCCGGTGGTCGGTCCAGGCTGGGCGGGTTGCCGCGGGCTTGCGGGGCCGGCGGTGCAGGAATTGGCGGTCGCTCGTTGGTGATGAGGTCCGCGGCTGCGTTTGAAGCGCAACTTGAACGTGTTCGAATCGGCCGGGGGTTCGATCCCTTGGGGCGCGGAGTGGGAAGGCCGAGGACTCCCGAAGGCTCATCGACAAGCTGCGGGGACTGCTCGGAATTCGGTCGCCTTCGGGTCGCGGGATACGCGATAGGGTCCGGCGCGCCCCCGGGGAGTTCATTCTCGACCAACGATTGGCGGCGTCCATGTCTGGGGCCTCGTCGAACCGAATTAGATCATCAGGTCGTTGTCCGAATTGACTGGCGCCATCAACGAATTGTCTGGGCCCGGCGCGCGGTCCCCGGGATTTCGAGGGGTGTCGTTGGCGCGTTCGCGAAATTCGAGACCCACGCCTGTGGGACCGAAATCTCACAGGGCCGCACTTCCGACCGCTCAATTCAGCTGAGCTGAGGGCTCGGACTCATGAGTTGACCAGCAGGACCGCAGCACCGTTGACGCGATCCGCGGCCAGGTCGCGCAGCGCCCGGTCCGCCGCAGCCAGCGGGTAGGGCTGTGTTGTCACCGTGAGATGGTGACGACCGGCCAACTCGAGGAAATCCCGTCCGTCCTGCCGGGTGTTCGAGGTGACGCTGCGCAATTGTTTCTCGTAGAACAATTCGTTCTCGTAGTTCAAACCGGGAACATCACTGAGGTGGATACCTGCCACCGCCAGGATGCCGCCGCGGTCAAGGGCGCGCATGGCCACCGGAACCAGATCGCCGACCGGCGCGAAGATGATGGCCGCGTCCAACGGCTCGGGCGGTGAGTCATAGGCGCGCGCAACGGATTCAACACCGAGATCCAGCGCGAGCCGGCGAGCGGCGGCGGAACGGGTGAGCACGTGCACCCGGGCGCCGTACTCGGCGATCGCCACCTGCACGGTCAGGTGCGCACTCCCACCGAACCCGTAGATGCCCAGTCGCCCACCGGGTTGCAATCCGCTCCGACGCAACGCCCGAAAGCCGATGATGCCCGCACACAACAGCGGGGCAAGCGTGACGTCGTCATACCCGTCGGGTAGCCGGTAGGCGTAGTCGGCGGCCACGACGGCGTACTGCGCATACCCGCCATCGGCGTCCCATCCGGTGTACTGCGATGCGGCACACAGATTTTCGGCACCGCGCAGGCAGTAGCGGCAGCGCCCGCAGGTATGCCGCAGCCACGCAATGCCGGCGCGGTCCCCGGGCACGAAAGTCGTCACCGCTGCGCCGATCGCCGCCACCCGGCCGACCGCCTCGTGGCCCGGGGTCACACCCCGGCGATGAACCGGAAGATCTCCCTCGGCGACATGCAGGTCGGTGCGGCACACCCCGCACACCGCGACCTCTATGAGTAGCTCGCCCGCGGCCGGCACCGGAACGTGACGTTCGACCCGGACCAGCGGGCGGCCGTCGATCGGGCCTGGGTCCGAGACGGACCAGCCCCACATCCTGTCGTCGGTGTTCACCACATCAGTGTGATGCCGCATCCCGTATGACGTCGCCCGGCAGCGATCACCTGCCGTGGGAGGGGCAGGTGATCGCGTGTCGTCATTGCCGCCGTGTGCAGTCCCGTTCACCCGCCGCTGGTCCCGAAGGCGTCAGTCAGGCTTGCAGATCAGCGACAGGAAGGCACACCAGGTCGGTCTGACCGTGAGCAATATCGTCATCGGGCTATCGCAGGAGCGCGTGCGCGCCTGATTGTTCCGAGTCGACAGGACAGGTCGATCGTCATGACGATCCTGCTCGGGTCGGTTCTCTGGTCCGCGGGTTCCTCGGCTTCCTGCTGTTCCACGCGGTCGCGCAGGACGCCTACCTCTGACGCCTACGGGCATCATCAGCAGCGCCGGCGCGTCGCGCCAACAAAGGGAGCACACGGCGGGCACCGGCACAGTCGAGTGTGGTGGCTACTCCCAGCGCCCCAGAGACCAACGATGGCCTCACCGGCGTTTCCACTGGTGAGGCCTCTATTCGCACACCGTCGAGCCGCTGTGGGGAATCGAACCCCAGACCTTCTCATTCCGCACGAAGCGATCACTAGGCGTCATCGTGATCCCACCAGAGTGCGCTGAGCAGGTACGACTCATCTCCATCTGCATTCCGAATCACCGGCCATCATCGGTAAGTGTGGTGGTTTGTGTGGTGGTTTGCGTGGTGGTTTGCGGGCCGCTTGTTCAGTCGATGGGCGGTTCCAGGGGCTGCTTCGGATCGTCATTTGCCAGTGTCTTGTCGATCATCCCGCCCGTGGCTGGGTAGACCAGCAGACCCAGCTGTCACCGGCACGTCCACCTCCGAGCCAGCCAAACAACGCCGACCGGCCGCACACAACAAGATCAACAAGGCAGCTGGTTCACGGACTCAGGCTTGGGCGCAATGCTGCGAATTCGAGAGCCGTGGAGCTCCTTCCGGTTCATACGCTCGACGAGGCCATTGACACTGACGGTCGGCGTGCCTGGCCAGCGTGGGGGTCAGTGCTCGGACCGAGCTACTGGGAGTCCTATCGGGTGGCGTCGCTCGGCTCCCGCGGGCGGATACGCGGCGCGATGCCTTCTGCGGCATTCCGCAACAGCCCTCGGCCCAGTAGTCTCCTGCGTCCGCGTGGCTCATCCGGTGCATGATCTCCCCCATGACCCGCCCCGACCGGGGCAGGGCAGCATTGACCGGGTCAGCGCCTTCGACAATGCCCCGGGTGTGACCACACCCCGGCGTCCGAGGGCGTTCAGCGTGGGCACGACGACATCGTCGGCCCGCAGCGCCGGCGTCATCCTCATTCCGGCGCGGTCGGCGAACGCGGTGTGCACCGTCCCTGGTGCGCAGGCCACGACGTCGACGTGACGGGGTCGCAGCTCGAAAGCGAAGGCCGAGACGTTCGACGAGCTGGTCGAACGCCTGGGAATTACCCGGACCGTCCTCGCGCGAAGACTCGCCCGCCTCGTGAAACACGGAGTTCCGGACCGGCGCCGCTACCACCGGCGACCCGACCGATACTCCTACCACCTCACACCGAAAGGACAGGAACTCTTCCGTCTCATCGTGGTGCTGACCAACTGGGGCGACCGTCACTACCCACACCCGCCGGGACCGCCGCGGCTCATCCGACACCACGGTTGCGGCGGGTCGGTCTGGCCGCCACAGGACCAAGTGCAATCGTTGTTCGGCGAGGCCCCGATTCCTCGCACCTCACACACATATTGCGACGATGCCTCGAAGGCTTCGTGTCGGCGGGAAACGTCGCCCAAATCAGGTGAAGGCACGGACTACCAACGCAAAGATTGACGGTGTCCGAGTTTCGTCCGCTCTGAGCTCGACCTCCTGACCACTCCGATGCAGACCACCAAGATCAAATCCGGCGGCGTCCTTTTATCGCTCGTGAGCAACTTCGTTGACGGTGCACGCCTCGGTGGTCGTCACTCGGGGGGACGTTCAACAGCTGGTCGAGTCGGCGTGGCATCACCGCAAGCCGTATCGGCTGTCCGCGGAGATGGCCCGCCGCCGGGACGGTCAGTCACCGGCGGTGCGCGCCCGGGCGGATCAGGCCAACCGGCGGTTGAATCAGCGGTGGCGCACGTTCGACGCCCGCAAGAAGCGCCCCACCATCGCAGCGGTTGGGGTGGCCAGGTAGCTGGCCGGCTGGTGCTGGTCGCTGGCCGTCATGGACGGGAAAAGACAACAACGCCATGAACAGGCAGGGGTCCTAGCCTCGATCTTTCGTGCGCCCAGTGGAACTGGAGGTGCCTCGTGACGGGGT
>JBBRVZ010000189.1:0-3927 GCA_038246445.1 Mycobacteriales bacterium | reverse complement strand
GGGTCATCGGCACCGGCCCAGTGTGCCCGCTGCCGTCCCGGGCGTCCGGTGCGTTACCTGGCGCGTCCCGCAATTAGATGATCACTGGTGGTATCAGATCGATGCCGACGTCGCTCTGCCCGGTCAACGCAACGAGCTGGGGGTAGGCGATGGATGCGACCGTGGTGGACGTCGAGCGGTTGGAACTGAAGCCAGACCGTGAGCTGCTGTCCCCGCCCTGGCTGGCCGAACCGCTGTACCAGTGCGCGACGGCTGTCACGGTGTGGGGCTTCGTCGCCCACGCCACGATCGAGGTGGAGCTGGACGGCGTCGTCGTGGTGACGAGGCAGGTCGGCTTCCCCGAGCCGGTCGGCGCGACGCTCAAGCTGCCGGCGCCTCTGGTGGCCGGCCAGCAGGCCCGGGTGCGGCAAGAGTCTGGAGGGATCACCAGCGCGTGGTCGCCGACGGTCGAGGTGCGGGACCACACCGTGGACTACCCGGCCGGACCGCCGCGCCCGCAGGTCAACCCGGCCCCGCCGCTCACTTGCGGTGCCCGCACTGGCGTCGCGAACCTGCTCGGCGGGGCCAACGTCTGGATCACGGCTGACGGCGCCGAGGTCGGCCGGGTCGACGGCTGCGCCACCCCGCAGCAGGGCGTCAACGTCAACCCGTTCTACACGCTCGGGCAGAAGGTGCGCGCCCACACCGAGTTGTGCGGGGACGAGGCGGCGCCGTCGCTGCAACACATCGTGGTGCCGGGGCCCTCACCGCTGCCCACGCCGGGCTTTGCCCCGGTCTACAACGGCGGTGAACAGCTCTGGATCACCAACATCGCCAACGGCGCCCGGGTGTCGGTCACCCGGGGCGGCACACCGCTGGGCACCTGGCGGTGCTGGGGCGGATCGCTGGGGATCGGCCTGTCGCCCACGTTCTCGACCGGCGAGTCGTTCGGCGCCACGCAGCAGCTATGCCCCGGGGACAAGCCCAGCGACGAGGGCAGCACCACGGTCCTCCCCTGCTCGTCCTTGCCGGCGCCGACAGTCGGCCCCGTGCAGGGCGGTGACACCTTCGTGGTCGTGACCTCCTGCGCGCCCGGCGCGACGATCGCCGTTTACCGCAACTCCGTGCAGGTCGGCCTGGGCAGCGCTCCGGTCGTGAACCTGACGCAGATGCTGGTCGCCGGGGACGTATTGCACGTGGTGCAGTCGCTGCCGGGGTGCACGGGGCGGCTGGCCCTGCAACTGACGGTTGCCTGCGTGGACGCGCCGTTCGGTGGGGATCCCTCGGCGCTGGACCTGTTCCCGGTCGGGCACCAGGAGTACGCGGACGGGCCGGTCAAGGGCAGCGTGTATTACCCGGCGGACGACGACGGCGACTCCACGCCGTTCAACGCCCGACTGGCGAAGGTCGGACGCGTGCCCATCGTGGTGATGGCGCACGGCAACCACAGCCCGGCCGATCCCAGCTACCTCGGCTACGACTACTTCCAGGCCAGTCTCGCGAAGATGGGTATCATCGCGGTCTCCGTCGACTGCAACGCACTCAACGGAGCCGGCGGTGGAGTGGCCAACATCGAGGACCGCGCTGACCTGATCATCGATTCGATCACTCACTTCCAGACCCTGGATACGACACCGGGCTCGGTGTTCTCGGGGCGCATCGACTTCGACCGGCTCGGGCTCATGGGCCATTCCCGCGGCGGCGACGCGGTCGTCACCATCCCCACCGTCATCGCCAGCATCGGGGTGACCATCCGCTCGGTTCTGGCGCTGGCGCCGACCAACTTCCGCTACTGGTTCGGCATGTCGACCCTCGTGCCCAAGGACTACGCGTTCCTCACGATCCTGCCCGCCGCGGACGGGGACGTGGTGGACAACAATGGCGCCCAATTCTACGACCAGTCCGTCCCCGGGCCGTTCTCCTCGCAGGTCTACGCGCACAGCACGAACCACAATTTCTTCAACCGGCAGTGGGCGTTCGACGACGGGGTCACCCCGGTGCTGGCCCGCTCCTCCCACGAGCGGATCCTCGACGTGTACGGCAGCGCGCTGTTCCGTGCCACCCTGCTGGGAGACTCCAGCGCCGGGTACTTGCTGGGCACCGTGCGGCCGTCGGGCACCCCGACCAACGCGGTGTACCTGTCCTACCGCGTGGAGACCGCGTTCACGGTCGACGACCACGAGGACGGCAACACAATTAGCGTCAACACCCTCGGCCTGCCCACCTCGGCCAGCGCAGGTGCGGTCGCCGAGGAGTTTCCCTTCGACCAAGTGCCGGCCGCCTTCAACAGCAGCTTCTTCGGCCTCAGCGTCGGCATGGTGCTCACCGCCAAGGAACGCGGCGGTGACTTCCGTACCGAGATCGGAAAGGAGAACCTGCGCAGGCGCCAGGTGTGGCTGCGGGTAGCGGAGGTCGTCGAAGGCGGCGTCGCCAAGGAGGGAACAAGGTTCGACCTCGGCCTGGAGGACGGGAACGGCACCATCGGGTGGATCGCCTCCGAGTCGGTCGGTGGGGTGCCACGCCCTTTCGAGCGGCCCGGCCAATCCAAGTCGATGCTGTCCACGCTGCGCTTCCGGCCTCGTTGCGCCCAGCCAGTCGAGGGGCGCCTGGACCTGAGCAGCATCGTGGCCATTCACCTACGCCCCGACCAGAAGGCCCCCCGCACCCTGGCGTTCGACGACCTGCAGCTCGTGAGCGGCTGACCGGCATGGCACGCATCGACGGAGGTACCCGATGAGTAACGACCCCGGCCAGCGCGAGGCGCGTGGCCGCCGCCCCGACCACCGGCTGCCGCGCATCCTGCGCGTCAGCACCACCCGGGCGGCGTTCGACCCGCCGCCGCGGCGAAACTTCGACTCCGCCCTGGCGCCAGTCCCCGACACGGTGGAGTTCCTCATCGAGACCGACGGGCCGATTCCGGTGCGCGCGCTGTCTCCGGTCCTGTACGTGGGGGACACGCCAGTGACCGAGGTAAGCGCGGACGACGACAGGCACTACCGCTTTGTCGCGCTGCGCCCAGCAAGCCTGCGCGACGGCGCACCCCTCGTGCTCGGGTGGAGCGGTCAGACACCCGGCACGGCCTTAGACAGCGACGACGCGGCCGCCGAATCCGATGCCCAGGAGACGTTCCGCTTCGAAGCGCCCGACGGCTTCGGGGGCGGGTGAGGCAACGGCTGATCCGCTGCACCGCATCCGTCTGACCGTGCCAGCGTGCCCCCTGCGGCGCCCGCCGGGCTGCGAATGGTCGAATTACTTGGCTCACCTTGATCGCGCTAGTGCTTACACCGCGGCGGGCGCCGTCTGGAAGGCCCGATGCGAGCCGAATAAATCAAGGTGAGCCATTTACCGCGACCAACGACACCCATGGGTCACCCTGCCCGGCTGCAAGTGCCAGACATCGCCCGGCAACGCGGCGGGACGGTTTGCCGGTCGCCCATTCGGCAGCCCGCCGGTGCAAGCAGCAACCGATCACCGGGGAAGCGAAACGCCGCGAATTTCTCATCGATCGGTCTCGGCAGCCAAGATGGCCACCGTTCGTTGTTGGAGTTCCTTCGCGCGGGCGTCGATCTGGTTGAGAACGTCGTCGATTCCGGCGATGTCGTTGAGGTCGGCGCGGCGCCGTTCCCACGCCCGCTGGGCGTCGCCCCGGCTGTACACCACCCGGGTCGCCACCGGGCTCGGTGCTGGCTGCTCTTAGGGTTGATCGTCGGTATCGACGGGCATGTCCCGGTGCACGCCGAGATCCCCGGCGAGGAAGTCCCGGACCCGGCGGGACAGCGAGTGCGGGGTCAGCCGCCGGACCGGGACGGGGATGTAGCCCCATTGATCGATCGGCGGCAGCAACGGCACCGGCAACGTCGCGGGGTTGATGCGGCGGGTGGACCGGCACAGGTGCGGTGAGCCGCTGGTCACCGGCTGCGCCTTCTTCAGGGCTTGGGCGGTGTCCCG
>JBBRVZ010000188.1:0-4080 GCA_038246445.1 Mycobacteriales bacterium | reverse complement strand
GACGCTGCCCGCCCGGGTGAACCGCGCCACGAACCTCGTCGTTGCATCGCTCCTCATCCCCTACTCGATGTTCAACGCGGCGGGGGCGACCTGGGAGTGGGCCGCCTTCTACGGCATCTCCATCGGAATCGAGGTGCTGCTGCTGGCCTTCATCCTGCGCTCCGCCTGGACATGGCCTCGAACCGCCGCCGTCCCCGCCGGTCGCGCGACGACCGACCTTCGACAGTCCGTGTAAACGCGCCTCGGAAAGTCCTACGGCGTGAAGCCCGCCGCCGCGGACACCGGACCGACCGTGACCAGCTCAGTCGCGGTATGCGCAGAGAACCTGCTCACGAACGGTCCGGTGCCCGCGCGGGGGATCACTGGCCGGCATCCAATCCGGAACGGGGGCGGTCCACTGAACACCGGAGTTTCTGGTGGCCGCAGGAGCCTTGATGCAGATTCCGATCGCCATATAGGTCGGTTCCCTGTTCATCGATGAGCCCGCGTCCTACTCCGTGTTCTTCTTGGCGATCGAAATCCGGCTCCTGCTCGTCACCATCGGAAACGCCGGGACGTGGGCCGCCACGGCAGTAATGCTGCCGGCAGCCGGCAATGACAGAGCGTGTTCAGAGGCACACCAGCAGCTGTAACAACACCGCAACCCAGCACACCGAACCCCCGTCGAGCCTCAGGGCTCGGCGGGGGTTCGCCATGTTCAGCCAGCGGCCGTCTGCTTCCCGAACACCCGGTCTGCTTCACGGTCACCCGGTCCGAAAATGAGCAGACAGGAAGCTGGGCGTGCTGCTGGCGAGCGCGTCATCCTTCATCAACTCTTCGATCGCAGTGTCGACAGGGTCGAGGCTGAGCGAGCACCCGCTGCGCGTCGCGACCGCTGCACGAGTGAGGAACCATGGCCGGCGAGGTGTCTTCATGCGGCCAACCCATGTTGTCCTCCGCGGCACGTGCCCGACCCCAGAAAGACCGGGCTGTCTACGTCTACCGCAGGAAAACTCCTCCGGCGCGAGGCGGTTGGTGCGAGGCGGTTGGTGCGAGGAGTGTGGATGTGCGTGGAGAAGTCCGCCTCTCCGGTCGCGTTTAGCGCGTACGCCTTTTCTTGCTCGCCCGGACGAATCCGCCGACGGCGTCGCTGGCAGTGAGCAGAATGACGACCACGATCACCACCACCGCGACGACGTTCGCCCCTTCGGGCCAGCCAACGGCACGGAAGTAGTCTTCGCTGAGGAGGCGGCCACTGGCCGCGAGCCAGATGGCTGGCACGGCGAAGAGTACGACGAGCACTGTGTTCGCGATCGCGTTCGCCGTCGACCAGCCGGTGTAATAGGCAAGAACGTGGAAGCTGATGCTGGCGATCGCGAAGAACAGAGTGATATAGAGAACGCCCGACTCCCACACGCCGGATGCGACCGGTCCAACCCCGTCACCCTCCGGGCCCTCGACAGCGCCCAGGGTCTGGGTGAGCACAACGGCGATCACGATCACCGCGAGGAAGACCACACCGCCGATCAACTCCGTGAAGTAGCCGCGTTTGGCGCGGACCTCGGGCAGGGACGACGGATCCCAGGTGGCTCTGCGCTTCGTGCGCACCGCCGACACGCGTTCGATGATGGCGAAGACGAGCGTGGTGAAGAAGGCGATGGACATCGCTGTCTCCAGTGCGCTGTACAGAGCGCCGCCGAACGCCACGTCAGCAGGGGAGCCGTCAGCGAAGGTCACCAGGGCGAAGATGACGAACCACAGAGGAACGAGAGTCGACAGCAGCAGCGTGAGAACCCGGAGGTAGTCGAGATAGAACTCAGGGCCGATCAGGTACAGGGATCTGTCGGAGTAGCTCGCGGCAAGGCGCGCGGGCGCGCCAAGTTCTGTGAGCACCTGGCGCTCTGCGGAATCGGCGTCCACACCGGCTTCACGCCGGTCGTCGATGGCGTCGGCGATGAGCGCGCGCAGCTCCGCCTCGATGTCCTGGCGCTGTCGTTCCGGCAGGCTGCGGAGGGTTGCCGCGACGTAGCGGTCAGTAGGGGAAGACGTCGCCGTCATGAGTCATCCTTCAGAGAGAGAAACGCTGAGTCGAGGTCGTGCCAGTCCCGTTTCAGGGTGTCGGCAAGAGCGGCACCCTCCTTGCTCGTTGCGTAGAACTTGCGCGGGCGGGAATCGTCTGTGTTCCACTCGCTGGTCAGAAGGCCCTGTTTCTCGAGCCGGCGCAGAAGTGGGTACAGGGTGTTGGCGTCGACTTCGAACCCGGATTTTTCCAGCGCGTCGAGCAGCGCATAGCCGTAGTTCGGCCGACTCAGCAGCAATAGGCAGGCGAGAACGATCGTTCCCCGCCGCAGTTCCTGGCGATGGGTGGCGAGCGCTTCTTCGTTCAACACAGCTACACCATACTGTGCATCACACACTATACCAAGCCGATCACTTTGGGAGCCGACGACAAATCGCACAGAGTCGGGTGATGAACCGCCAGGACACACAGCAGGACGAGCAAGATGTGGCTGGGAATCAGGATGAGCCTGCGCACGATTGCCGCCCCCAACCAAGCCGTGTCCTGCAGGCACGTCGGAGCTTCAATTCGACGACGAGCGAAAGATGAACCACGGGGCGATCGTCGAAGATCATCTCCGTGGACCCCAACAACAGGTCGCCGTGCGTGAGGGGCGCCCGAGGCGAGGCTACGCGCGGTGCTGGGCGAGCGAACGCATCCCGCCAGCCGGAGTGTCTTTCTCACGATCAAAAACCGAGGGATCTCTGACTACGGATAAATAGGGTAAACCCGGCCCCAGCGACCGCTGTCAGCAGGAAGCCGACATGGAAGTTCGATCGTGAACATGCCGGTGAGATCTCCCAGCCGAAGTCCTTCCTCCCGCCCGTCCAGCGGATTGCGACCGAACGGGTCTGCTGTCGGTTTGGTTGACTCTGACGTGCCCCACTGTCTGGTGGCGCCTTCGTCGCACTCGGCTATGCGACCTGGGACGACTACGTCGATGCGCGGTTCGTGCTGCGAGGTGAACTCCGGGACCGGCCGGGCCTTTGACTGGCTGACCGCGAACGCATCGAGCTACGGCTGGGTGCATCCCGGCTGGGCGCAGCCCGGTGGCTCGAAACCCGAGCCCTGGCATTGGGAATTCGGGAGAATCTCATGAACTGGACACCGACCGATGGCACCGAAGCGATCAGCAGCTGGATCAACCAGGCCGCGCTGTTCGGGCTGGTGCTGGCCGTAGCGATGATCGTCGGTTGCGCCGCGCTATGGGCGGTTGGGTCGTTGACCGGCAATGGGCAGGCCGCCGGGCGCAGCCGGGCCGGGATCGTGGTGTCGCTGGCCGCCGCGTTGCTGCTCGGCGCGGGTTTCACCTACCTGAACTGGACCTCCAGCACCCAGGCCGTGGCGTTCGCTGGTGACCCCGCGCAGTACGGCATCAACGACACCCCGCAGGCCGCCGGGCAATGGGAAGTCCTGGACCTGTCCGAGCGGTGGACCGCGAACATCAACACGGTCCGCTCACAGCAGGGTCTGCCGCCGTACACCACGGCCGGCGCTCTGACCGAACGCGCTCGCTCGTGTGCGAGCAGCCGCGCCGGGCAGGGCGGGCAGTGCCCGGTCAGCGAGATGAGCTGCATGGAGAACACCGGCATGGTTTTCGGGGCCTGGGACTACGGCCCCGGTGACCTGGACAAGCTCAACGGTGACCTCACCACCGAGCAGATCAAGGATCCGAACCCGTGGGGTGGGGTCAGTGCGCCGGTCACCCTCGATGAGTCCGCGGATATGAAGTCGGCGTGGGTCGCGTTGCGGGACAACACGAATAAGAAAGCGGTGGTGGTGGCCTTGATGGAAAACGGTGCGGGCCTTGCTGTGTGGAACGGCTGCGGGCAGCAGCTATGAACTGGCATCGGGTCTTGGACGCAGCGGCGGCGCCGTCCGGCGGCGGGATCAGTGACTGGCTTTCCGACACCTCCGATGATGTGTTGAAGCGGATCGCGGCGGGCACGGTCGAGGCCAATCAGTGGATGATGCTCAAGGCCATTGATCTGATCAACGGCGGGCTGCGGATCAACCTTGGCTCGTCCTGGTTGCAGGACGTG
>JBBRVZ010000187.1:0-4113 GCA_038246445.1 Mycobacteriales bacterium | reverse complement strand
GCGCCGCGGCCGTAGTGGTCGCTCGCGAGGCTGGATCACCCCCGCGCGTGCGGGGAGCGGGTCTCTGCCGACCAGACGGCGGTGGCGCGGTGGGGATCACCCCCGCGCGTGCGGGGAGCGGCGGGGGATGACGAAGGGTCGCGGCTGCAGGCCGGGATCACCCCCGCGCGTGCGGGGAGCGGCATGTCGGCCTTGCACTCCTGTTGGCCGTTCTGGGATCACCCCCGCGCGTGCGGGGAGCGGCCGTTCGCGCCCCGCACCAGGGTGACTAGGCCGGGATCACCCCCGCGCGTGCGGGGAGCGGATGGTGAGATGTCGATCGGCGGGGAGTCGCTGGGGATCACCCCCGCGCGTGCGGGGAGCGGAACCAACATTTGGTTACGGTGATGTTCGACCTGGGATCACCCCCGCGCGTGCGGGGAGCGGACTTCTTGACCTGGGCCTTTGCTGTTGATAGTGCCCGAATTTCATTACTTTTAGGTGGCCCGCCAGCTGAGTGTGGGGCCCAAGTTTAGGCGATGGAGAGCAGGCCGCATCCGTAGGATTTGCCGCGGCCGACGCCGCCGATGACCAGTGCGCGGAGCAGGTTTGGGTTGTTGATTGTGCCGATCCCATCGAAAGTGACGGTGTACAGCGGGGTGGTCCCGGCGCGGTGTTTAGCCGTCCGCGGCTGGTCGGTGAGCTGAACGCCGGTGAGTGCGCCGGCGAGTTTGTTGGCGAGCCACGGGGTTAACTCGTCGACAATGTCCCCATCACTGCCGACGTGGTTGAGGATCGGCATCCGCTGGCCGGATTTCGGGTTGCTGCGGCCGCCTCGGGCCCGGACGCGGACGGGGTTGGCTTCCAGCCGGAACCGAACCGATCGGCCGGCGGTGAGCCGGCCCAGGAACCCACCAAGCTGGATGCTCTGTATTCCCTCTATGGGCCGCATAGGGGTGCTGGCCTGCACGAGAACCCTGGCTGCGCCTGCCTTCTGCGTTTCAACGCGGAACAGGATGTTCGACGCGGCGCGGCGCTCGCTGGTGTCCCCGGGCAGAACCGTTGGGAAGAGGGCCATGATGGCGCGGTGGATCTGGTCGCGGTCATCCCAGCGCGAGATCTTGGCGAACGCCGGGTGCAGCACGTCCACGACGGACAGCGTGACAGCGTTCGGGGCGGCCGGCAAGTGATCAGCAGGGCGTGACTGTTGTTGCTGTGTAAGCGCTTCGAGGGCGAGATTCATATCGATTCCTTACTGGTCAAGGTGCACGGTGGAGGTGTTGCTGGGTGTAGGTGAGTAGATCGGTCCAGTCCGACGCGGTGGGTGCCGTGACGGTGATCTGTTGGTGCTGGCTGGTGGTGTAGCCCTGCTGCGGGTGTGGACCGATCGGGCGGTCTTGCACGATGGCGCCCGGCTTGGACCCGGCCGGGGCAACGCCATGCAGGGTGACCATTTTGAGCTGCGCCGTCGCCTCCCTGTGGTCACTGTGAGTGCGCAGGACCGGCACGTCGGCGGCGGCCTGCTGGAGGTCACCGTCGTGCATGCCAAGGACTAGCGGACCTGATGGCGTGCAAGATTTGCGGCCTAGACCGAGCTGCCAGACTGGGTTGGCCAGCGCCTGCCGCAGTGTGCTGAGGTCGTCGGTGGGTCCGGTGATCAGCCATGTGAACGCCGCGTCCTGCAGGTAGTCCCGTGGGGTGATCATCGTTCCCGGTGCGCCGTTAGGTGCCCACCGGGTGACCTTCGTGCCGGGGTTGACCGCTTTACCGAGCGGGATGACGCCCAGCTCTCTTGGGGTCATCCTGCGGAACCGTAGGTACGAGTCGGGTAGGGGGTTGACCGTTTGGTAGTCGGTGCGCCGTTGTCCGGGTTTGTCGACGCGGACGGCCATGGTCAGGTTCAGTAACCAGCGGACGTCTGCTAGGTCGGTGTGTCGGCCGTGGCCGAGGGCGGCTCGGCACAGGCCGAGCAGACCGGACCAGGTCGGTGTGTGTGTCATGGGTGTTGCTCGACCGGAAGCGGGTGAGCGAACCCCATGCCTGCATGGGGCCGTCCAGCCGGGCAACCAGTGTGGCCATCAGTTGTTCGTTCCTGGACGACCGGCCAGGAGCCATTCGACGCACCAGGCGACCGTGGCGTCGAGGTTGGGTTCCAGTTCCAGACCCGCGGGCACCTCGACCGGTTCGTCGGTTAGCACGCTGACCCGCTGTTCGCCGAACCAGGACGGCATGAACCTGGTCATCGCCGCTTGCCCGGCGAGCATCCGTTCGATGGAGGGCAGCAGGTAACCGTCGGAGTTGGCGGTGACCGGCTTCTCGAAACATTGGTGCAGCGCGTTCGGTTGCTTGGAGGTGCCGACTAGGACAGCGCTGGGCAGCGTGTGATGGGCGCTGGTGTTCTGCTTGCCGGTGGGCAGCGCGGTGAGCAGTGCCCAGCACAGCTCGCTCAGCTGGGTACGGATGGTGGCGTCGTCGTGGGCGGGGATCCAGCTTTCCCACAGCTGGCGGCGGTCGATGTTGGCGTGCCAGTAGTACACGCCGCCGGTCAGTTGCGCGTGGGCCAGGTGCGCCGCGCCTTTACCTTCGCCCGGTAGGGGTAGGTCGTTCGCGGCGATGAAGTAGTCCAGTTCGACGTCGGTGGCGTGTGTTGTGTAGGCGTGCGCCCGCTGGATCGCGGCCTCGTTCTGCAGCTCCGGCATGTTGGCGAACATCCGGCCGAACGCCGCGACCGACAGCGAGAGAGTCCGTTTGTTCGACAGCGCTGACAGCAGCACCTTGGCCTCGCCGGAGCGTGCGGCCGCCACGGCGCCGGCTGCGATTGCCCGGATCTCCGGTTCGGCCAGCCATACCGCTGTGTCCTTGGCGTCGTCGCCGGCGAGACCGGTGATCCGGGCCTCGGCTTCGGGTTCGTCATTGTCGGTGTCGCTTTTCTTGACCGCCTTCTTGGTGGCGTCGGTTTTGTCCTTCTTGACTAGGGCGTTGATGGTTTTGCCGATGGACGCCGAGATGGCCATCCATTCTTCTGGGTCGGTGAGTGGTGAACCGGAGGCCACCGCGATCTCCTTGGCCATTGCCGTGGCGTAGACAACGAAGCCGGGGGCTTTGGCACGGAAGGTGATTTGGTCGCCGGCCGCGGCGTTCTCGAATCGCAGGCGTTTGGCTCGGGTCATCGACTGGCTGGACATCCGGGATCGAGTGGCGCCGCCGAAGATGACCTGCTTCGGGGCGCCGGTGTCGTCCCGGTTCGGGTTGGCGATGCTGGTGGTGACGAGGACGTTGATGTTGAGGAATTCGGTCACGAGGTCACTGCTTTCGAGTCGGTGCCGACCGGTTTGTTGGAGGGCTGGGCGTAGTAATCGGTCAGCAGTTTGCGGCGGACACGGCGCTGGACGTCGATGCTCGGGTTATCCCAGTCGCGGTAGGTGGCCCAGAGCTGGAACCAGTCGAGGTTTTCGCGCCGGTTGTCGGCGGCGGTCAGCAGGGCGCCAAGGAACCGGTGTGCCGGCAGCAGATGCATCCGCTGCACAGCGATCAGCCGCCCCTCGACCCCGTCGGCGGCCATGCCGCCGACGCCGAGGGTGAGCGTCCTGGCCATTCGGCCGAACCTGTTGCCGCCCTGCGGGATACGGAAATTCTGAGCCGCGGCGGAGGCCATCAGTAGCACCGGCTCCTTGAGATAGGGCTGGTCGGTCCACCAGCGGCATAGATGCCGATAGGAGTACTGCTCCAACGCCGGCTGACCGGCCTTGCGGAGATCGGACCTGATCTCGGTGGAACCCCTGACGGCGAGGAGCCAGCCGGGATAGTCCTGGCTGGGGATGGGAGCCGTGCTCACTGGGTGATCCCTTTCCGGAGGTACTGCAGCGCTTTTTCGTATGCGGCAACGAACCGCGTCGAGTTGGAGTAGCGGTAGCAGACCGTGGAGAACGCAGCACAGGCGTCCCGATTCAGCGCGGCCAGGTAGGCGGTGCCGTTGCCGGTGTCGTCGAAGGCTTGCCGCAGCGTGGTTTCCGCTCTGGACATCCATTCCTGATGGACTGCTGCGGTCGTGCTCTTGACCAAGTCGGAGTTGTACTTTTCCGGGTCCAGCAGGGTCATGACCGCCCGGTAGAGCTGTTTGAGAACACCGGTGTC
>JBBRVZ010000186.1:0-4145 GCA_038246445.1 Mycobacteriales bacterium | reverse complement strand
TGGCGGTGTTGTTGATGGGGTTCGCCGGCGCGAGCCGCCGTTCGGAGCTCGTCGCCCTGACCGTGGCCGACGTGACCCTGCACAGAACCGACGGCCTACATGTGCGGCTGCGGACCTCGAAAACCGACCAAGAAGGACAAGGGCAGGTGAAGGCGTTGCCGTTCGGGCGTGACCCCGCGACGTGCCCACCCTGCGCGTTCGTGCGGTGGCGGCAGATCCTGCACACCTGCGCCGCTGCAGTAGTGCCCTTCCTGTCGTTTCGCCCTGCCTTGGTGCCGGTTGATGAGCTCATGGTGAGTTCTCCGTTCTCTGGGGTCAGAGCGGCTGGCTCGCAAGGTGCTGTTTCGGGTGGTTTCCCGCCGACCGGACTCCTGAGAGGCCCGGGGTGCTCCGTGCCGTTAGCGGCGAGATGCTGGAGTTAAGGGTCAAGTGGTCAGGGTGGTGGTTCCGACGGATCAGGCGTTCGCGGTGCGGGTGAGTAACCGGCGGCGGAGCCGGTGCAGTTGGGGCATGAGGCCGTAGATGACGATCGGCACGGCGATGGTAGCGAGGACGAAGGTCCGCACGAGCGGGGTCAGGGTGCGTAGCCAGTCGCCCAGGGCCAGGTTGAGGACCAGCAACGTCGGGAACACGGCAAGCCAGATCATCAGGGCCAATTGATGTTTGGTCGGCGGTCCGGCCTTATTCGGGGCCGGAGTTAAGGAGGGGGACGGGGTGGTGGTCATACAGATTCCTTAGGTCGGATGATGCTGCTGGGATGGGGCGGGAGGCCGTGGTCCAGGTTGCGGACCGCGGTTTGAACGTCGTCGTCGACCAGGTCGGCGTTGAGTGCAATAGCTGCCGCCGAGCCGGCCCCGGCGGCGGTGATGACCTGGGCCCGCGGGTCGACAACGTTGCCGGCGGCCCAGACCCCGGAAACGCTGGTGCGTCCGGTGGGGTCGACGGTCACCCACCCTTGTGCGTCGGTGGCGCAGCCCAGGCTGACGAGGAGGGTGTTGTTCGGGACGAAGCGGGGCGGTGCGAACAGCGCATCCAGCGGAATGACGCATCCGTCATTCATCTGGACGCCGCGCAGTTGATCGGCTTCGTCGATGACCAGCTGGTCGATGGCTCCTTCGACGACGCCGATGGCCCGGGCGAGCAGCTGCGCCCGTTCGGTGGCGGTGAGGACGTCGGGAGGTGTGAAGTAGAGGGCGTCGCCCGTCCATTGGCGAACGATCTGTGCGTAGCGGACGGCTCCTGGGGTTCCGCCGATGACCCCGAGGCGTTGATCGCGCACCTCGTGTCCATGGCAGTACGGGCAGTGCAGAACATCGCGGGCCCATCGGTCACGAAGTCCCGGGATGTCCGGCAGCTCGTCGGTCAATCCGGTGGTGACCAGTAGCCTCCGCGACGAGATACGTTGTCCGCCGGACAGAATGGCCCAGAACCCTCGCGGGCCGTCCGGTACCAGGCCGGTAACGGTCCCGTGGACTATTTCCCCGCCATAGCGGGTCACCTCCGCGCGTCCGGTGGCCAGCAATTCCGCGGGAACCGATCCGTCGCGGGAGAGGTATCCGTGCATGTGCGCGGCGGGGGCGTTGCGCGGCTCCCCAGCGTCGATGACCAGAATTTTGCGGCGCGCCCGGGACAGCACTAGCCCCGCGGACAGCCCGGCCGCGCCTCCGCCGATGATGATTACGTCGTATTTGCTCATATCCCAAGGGTGGGTCCGCCCGCGCCGTCCACCTACAAACGTTGCCATTTCTGGGAAACCGGAGTCAGATGAGCCTGGTGGAGGACCCCTCGGCCGCGGCGATCGCCGCCACCCTCGACCAGGTCGGGGGCCGTCTGAAACGGCTCCGTACGGATCGCCAGATGAGCCTCACCGCCGTCGCGACCTCGACCGGAATTTCGAAGAGCACCCTGTCCCGGCTTGAGACCGGACAACGTCGGCCCACGCTCGAGCTGCTGCTGGCGCTCTCGCACACCTATCAGGTGCCCTTGGATGATCTTGTCGCCGCGCCAGAGGAGGGCGACCCGCGCCTGCATCTCAAGCCCGGCCACGCGTCAAGGGCCGCACGGTCATTCCGCTGACCCGCCAGCCCAACGGCATACAAGCCTGGAAAATTATCGTCCCCACCAGCAACACCACACCAGAGCCACGATCGCACGACGGACACGAATGGATTTACGTGCTTTCCGGTCACCTGCGTTTCGTCCTCGGCGACCAGGACCTACTCCTTGGATCGGGCGATGTCGCCTCCTTCGAGACCAAGGAGCCGCATTGGTTCGGCAGCACCGGCAACCAACCGGCAGAGATCATCAGCATCTTCGGTCGACCAGGCGAACGGATGACCGTTCGCACACAGCCTCGGCAGTTGTAGACGTGACCCTCAGGCCTCATGAGGCCACGCGATCAAACTATCGACGTGTCCTTGCGTCAAAAGGCCGAACGGAGATCCCGCTGACCGCCGTGGTGACCGGGGCGCCGGCGGCACGCAGGGTCGGTTGGGGTTTTATCTCCCTGTACACGCTGGCGTACATGGGCACCATTCTGCTGTTCCTGGCGCCCTTGCTGGTGACGTTGGCGTTGAAGGTCAACTCGTTGGTGGGGACCGAACGGGCACCGAACAGCTTGGCGCTGGTGACCAGTGTCGGTGCTTTTTGTCGCTGTTCGGCAATCCGTTCTTCGGCAGGATGAGCGACCGCACGGCGTCACGTTGGGGGATGCGGCGGCCCTGGATGGTCGTCGGTCTGCTGGGCGGTTCGCTGGGTATCCTGCTGGTCGCGTTGGCCCCCAGCATCCCGGTGGTCCTGGTCGGGTGGTGCATAGCGCAGCTGTTTTTCAACGCTCTGCTCGCCGCAATGGTGGCGGTGCTGCCCGATCAGGTCCCGACTGCTCAACGTGGCCTGGTGTCCGGTGTTCTTGGGGTCTGTCTACCCATCGCCTCGGTGAGCGGCACGTTCCTGGTCGAGGTGTTCACGGGCAACCAGCTCGCCATGTTCCTGGTCCCGTGTGCGATCGGCGGGTTCTTCATCTTGCTTTTCGCGGCCACCTTGAAGGATCGCCGGCTTCCCAAGGCGGACCAGCCGCCCTGGTCGGTGCGGGAATTCGCCGGCACGTTTTACGTGAATCCGCGGAAAAGCCCTGACTTCGCCTGGGCGTTCGCCAGCCGTTTCATGTTCGTGCTGGCGTATGCGTTCCTGGTCACCTACCAGGCCTACTACCTGTTGACCAGGATCGGTAGTGCCGAAGCCGATGTGCCACAGCAGATCTTCCTCGGCACCACCGTCCAGGCCGTCGTGATCATCGTCGCTTCCCTGATCGGCGGCCGGCTCTCGGACCGCACGGGCCGACGGAAGATCTTCATCCTGATCGCGTCGATCGTGTACGGATTGGCGATGTTCGTGATCGCCATCGCCAGCAACTTCAACGGCTTCCTCGTCGGTATGGCTATCAGTGGTCTGGGTTTCGGTATGTATATGGCCGTCGACCTGGCGCTCGTCGCCGATGTGCTGCCGGACAAGGAGAACGCCGCGAAGGATCTCGGTGTGTTCAATATCGCCGGTGCTCTGCCCAGTTCCATTGCACCGGCGATGGCGCCGGCCATCCTGGCCATCGGCAACGGCAGCTACAGCGTCCTGTACGCGGTCGCCGGTGTCTGCGCCATCATCGGAGCCGTCGCCATCCTGCCCGTGAAACAGGTCCGCTGATCCCGTCCGCTCGCTGATCCCGTCCGCTCGGGCGTCGGTTGCTGTGGAGCGACTGCTCACCGCACCGTGATGACGACCTTGCCGGGCACGTGTCCCGCTTCGACGTCACGCAGCCCCATCGCTGTATCGACCAGCGGGTACGTCCGGTCGATGACCGGCCGGAGAGTGCCGGCCTCGACCAGTTCGGCCACCGCGATCAGGTCGTCCCGGCTCTGCGTGGTCGGCAGGAAGGTGATCTTTTGACGGACGATGAGGTTGACCACGGCCGCGCGGAGGACGCTGCCCACCGCGCCGATGACCCGGCCCGGTGATCCGCCGCCGTTCATGATCACCATTCCGGTGGGAGTGACAGCTCGCCGGAGGTCGCGGATCGTCCGGTTCCCGACGTTGTCCAGGATCAGCTCGTACCGCATGGGCCCGACGGCGAAGTCCGCCGATCCGTAGTCGAC
>JBBRVZ010000185.1:0-4166 GCA_038246445.1 Mycobacteriales bacterium | reverse complement strand
GACATCTCCGAGTACCAAACTCTGCGAGAGGAACTCGTCTCCTCAGTCCGTCACTGAGACAGAAGCGCGCCGCCTGCTGGCTGACACCGCTGCTGGAGGTGACTACCTCCGGGTCCCGGCGGTGCGCTTTGACGGCATTCCTCCTCCAGCAGCCAGTCGGGAAGGTGGGACCGTGTTCGGCAAGGTGGCAAGGCTCCCAGAAAACCTGTCAAAGGTCCTCCTATCCCTGGCGGTCTGTGAAAGTCAGGACTGGAGTTGAGACGCCACCTGGAAGGGTGAGGCAAGACCCCGGCGGCGGCGGCAACCCGGTCCACGGGGTCGGCATACCTGTTGTTCGTACCCTGGCGGAGTCACCCGGATGCCACCAGTGAGTGGAGGAGGCCAAGTCCGCGTTTTGGCAGTGCTGGCGCGGTCTATACCCCAACGACGGGGGGCGACGCGGTTCGCCGGGCCTGCTCCTGCGACCGCGTGCCATGGCGGGAGTCACCGCGGCGAACCGGGCAAATCGAAGCCACGGACAGCTGCCGGGTGAACCGGGCTTTCTTCATCGTTTCTCCATAGTCCCTCACTGGAACCGATACTTCAGGGCGTCAAAGTGGAGACACCACAGGAGCACGGCGGGACAAGAAACCACCAGCATCGGTCCTGTGGATGAACGAAGCACATTCACCACCACGAAAGGCATCGATCATGCATAAAGTCCGCGTCCTCGTCACGACAACTTTAGCGGCCGGCACCCTCTTGCTGTCCGCCGGCGCCGCATCCGCAGCGACACCCGCCCCAGTGCCCATGACTGGCCAACAGATCTCCCAATGCGCTAGGACGATGGGCTTTTCTGGGACACACAACCCCGCCACCATGCGCAAAACAATGTCAGGAATGGACATGGACATGGCGATGACCATGACGACCTCCCCCCCTACCAAATCAGCGGATCGCTTCGAGGATCGTCGAAATGAGCGGCAGTGGCGACAGGCCGAAAGTTAGGCCCACGGTTGAGGATGACCATCCGCTAGAAGGCGCCACAGCCCAAAACAGGGCCACTGCCTATGGAGGTTGACATGCACATCTCGATCGTCCGATTCCCCACCGTGACCGACGAGCTGGACAAAGATTTTCGGGACTGGTTCGCCTCATCCAACTGACGTTCCGCACATCTGCTGAGGGATATCTCAGCTATTAGTTGACCTCGGTTGGGGCTGCCAGCCTTCGGCGTCTTCGAGTGTGCGTAGGGAGTTAGCTTCGAGTTCGGCGATGACCTCTCGGAGCCGTCGGGCGTTGTCGAACCAGCTCTGGTAGCGGCGGGCCTGTTCCTGGGTCAGGGTCTTGGTGAGGGTCTTGCCGGCCACGGTCCGGGTCCAGTGCAGGTAGGGGCCGTGCAGCAGCGGCGGGTCGGCCTTGCATCGGCAGTTCGGTTTGCCGCAGCGCATGTACCGGCGGGCCAGGGTCCCGGGCAGGGCGTGGTCGATGCCTGCGAGCTCGGCGCTCAGGCGCGTCCCGGGTGAGGTCGGGGACGGGCTTTCGGGGGTTGGCATCTTTGCGCGGCCCTCCTGCGGCGTGTCGCTATCCTTCGGTTCTCAACCGAAGGATAGCGTATGTTTCATTGGACGCAAGCACCCACTACGTCGGAAGGTGTCGCGGTGAACGGACCAGACGAGTTCGGGTTGGTCTCGACCACGCTGGGCGGGTTGCCGGTGGTCAACCACTTCCTTGACCGGCTCAGGCTGCCAGCGCTGCTGGCCCAGTTCCTGCCCGCCGGGGATCCGCGGACCAAGCTCGCGCCGGCGACCGCGGTCGCGCTGGTGGTGACCAACCTGGTGCTGGGTCGTGAACCGCTCTACGGCCTGGGTGAGTGGGCGGCCCGTTACGACCCCAACCTGCTGGGTCTGACTCCTGGCCAGGTCGGTGTCCTTAACGACGACCGGGTCGGTCGCGCGTTGGAGGCCCTCTTCGACGGTGACCGGGCCAGCCTGCTGACCGCGGTAGTGCTCCAGGGGGTGCGCGAGTTCGGCATCGAGACCAGCCAGCTGCACAACGACTCGACGTCGATCTCGGTGGCCGGGGCCTACCGGGACGCGACCGGGACCCCGCGTGGCGGTAAACCGACCCCGGTGATCACCTGGGGTCACTCGAAGGACCACCGCCCGGATCTGAAGCAGCTGGTGTGGATCCTCACCGTCTCCGCCGACGGAGCGGTCCCGATCGCCTACCGCCTAGCCGACGGCAACACCAGTGACGACCCGACCCATGTGCCGACCTGGGACGGGCTGGTCGCACTGTTGGGCAGAGGCGACTTTTTGTACATAGCGGACTCCAAGCTGTGCTCGCGGGCGGCGATGGACCACATCAACGCCCGCGGCGGCCGGTTTGTCACCGTGTTGCCCCACACCCGCGCCGAAGACGGCGCCTTCCGGACCTGGATCCAGACCCACAGCCCCGACTGGACGCAGGCATCACGCTCACCAGGGCCACGACTAGGCGACCCCGAACAGGTCTACTCCACCACCCCCGCCCCGACGCCCTCGACCGAGGGCTACCAGATCACCTGGGTGCACTCGACCGGCAAGGCCGCCCGCGACGGCGCCTCCCGCCAAGCCCGGACCGAGGCCGGGATCGCAGCCATCGAAGCCCTCGGCGTCCGACTCGCCGGTCCGCGGTGCCGACTGCGCAGCCGGGTCGCCCTCGAACAGGCCGCGACCGCTGCACTGGCCAAGGCCGGCGCCACCGCATGGGTCACCTTCACCATTGACCAGACCAGCGTGAAGGACTACCGGCAGGCCAAGGCCGGCCGGCCAGGCCCGGACACCGACTACCGCCAGACCACCACCACCGGCTACACGATCACCGCTGACATCAACCTGGACAAGATCGCCCACGACGCCGCCTCCGACGGGATGTTCCCGCTGATCAGCAATGACCACGGCCTGTCCGACGCCGAGGTACTGGCCGCCTACCGCTACCAGCCCAACCTCGAACGCCGCCACCACCTGCTCAAATCCGTCCAAGACGCCGCACCGGTCCTGCTCAAGAACCCCGCCCGCATCGAGGCGCTGTTCTGCTGCCAGTTCCTCGCACTACTGGTCAACGCACTCCTCGAGCGCGAGATCCGCGCCGGAATGCGCACCGCCGCAACACAGAAAATCCCGCTCTACCCCGAACTCCGCGGCTGCGCCGCACCCTCAGCCGAACGCGTCCTGGCCATCTTCACCGGCATCGCCCGACACGAGCTGCACCAGCACGGACAACACGTGCAGACCTTCGAGCCCGAACTCACCGAACAACAAGCCCAAGTCCTAGAACTACTCGCCATCCCCGCCACCGATTACACCAAAACCAGCCCCCGGTAATGCGGCAGATATCGCCGGCCAGATGTGCGGAACGTCAGATCCAATGGCCAGCTGCGCGGGAGTGCGGGGCTGAAAGGACGACGCCTGCTGCGCGCACCGGACGGGTCCTACACCGCGGTGATGGAACACGAGAGCGCTAGCACCTTCACCGCCGTGCACGCGGCTGAGGCGGTCTCCATGGTCCGGTCAGGCCTGGGTCATATCCTCAGCGAGTGTCCACCAGCGATGACGTACGAGGACGTGGAGGCCTCCGCGACCTCAGGAGGGTGTTCCACTGTCGGCCAAGGAACAGGCAGCTACGAAGATGCCGGCCAGACTCACGTCTCGGTTGGGTGTTGCGGGCGCGCGGCAGACCGCGCGTGAACAGAGGTCAGCGCCGCCGCCACCCCGCCGCCAACCAGCGTCCGTCGCCCGAGGCACAGCCCAATCCCGGACCGGTAGCCGGTGGTGCGCGCCCGCTACCGAGCGGCAGCGCCTTCATCCGCGGGCGTCCGTCCAGGGAGCGGCCGGCAGGCTCGCGGCATCTCGGAATTTGTCAAGGTGGATGAGGCCAGTGGGTGTTAGGCGGCTTGTTCGGCCTCGGTTGGCTCTGTCTCACCTGCGCCGCCAGCGCCCGTATCCGCGACCCCTCCCGAGGCCAAGCGGACCACCACAAACCCGCAGGTGCGCCCTCCACGGCTGGCCCTGGCGTCCGGCTCCACCCCCGTCGAGGTGAGCTCCTTCAACTGCCAAGCCCTGGAGGAGGCCGAACCGCAGGCCCTGGGGGTCACCTACTGGTTCGACGCCGCACCAGAGGGCGCTCACTACTCCGTCAGGGTG
>JBBRVZ010000184.1:0-4340 GCA_038246445.1 Mycobacteriales bacterium | reverse complement strand
GCTAGGCCGTGGTCGGGTGGTGGGATTTCTGCCGGTGACGATGCGGGCGATCACCGGGAGCGTCCCGGCGACGCCGGCGCCCACGATGTAGATGCCGGCGAGGCTGATCCCGGTGATCCGTTCGAGTGGGGCGACGCCGAACGCGGTGATGCCGTAGCCGAACCTGGTAGCCGGCGATCAGTTCTCCGGAGGACGTGGCCCCCAAGCGGGGGAATTCCTGTCTGCGCAGACAGTCCGCGCTCGCCTGTCAGGTACACGCTTGACCAGTTGCCGAACAAGGTCTCGCACATCCCGTAAAGCAGCACCTCGGCTGCGTACCACCAACACCTCGCCGGCAGCCGAACCCGCCCCGGTGCGGTGCGCTGCGGTGTCGGGCCGGGGTCCAGTGGGATGCGGACGGAGGCCAAGAACCCGGCAAGCGCGGCGGCGGCCAGCACCGGCAGTAGCCACCACGCGCCGAGCGCGAGGAACACCGCGATCAGCAGCGGCGCCAACGCTGTCCCGGTGCCCAGCAGCGCGTTCAGGGTGAGCACCGACCTGTCCTGCCGCGCCGGATCCAGTCGGGCGGCGAAGGTGTTCAACGCCGGCACCGTGACCCAAACCCGAACCCCAACGCGCCGGTCGCGTGCTCAGGCACAGAATTCCTCCAAGGCGGGGTCAGCGGACTGTGGGTCAGCTGTCTGGGTCAGCGGTCTGTGGATGGTGCGATCTTGGGCCGGTCGGCGGCGGTGTCGGCCCAGGCGATCCGGCCGGGGGTCCCGCCCAGTTCGAGGTCGGCCGGGCGGGCATGATGGAAGTAGTCGTCGGCCCAGTTCAGGAACGCGTCGACCCGGCTGTGGACACCGCTGAGCAGGATGGCGTGCAGGCCCAGCCAGGCGGCGAACGCGATGGGCCCCTCGACCTGGTGGCGGTGCGCGCCGACCTCCGCGACCGCGGCGTTCCGGCCGATCATCGCCATGATGCCCTTGTCGTGGTAGTGGAACGGCGTGGACGCCGCCCCCCGGGTGGCGGCAAGGATGTTCCGCGCGGCCCACTTGCCGGACTGCTGGGCAACGGACCCCAGTTGGGGCAGTGCCCGCCCGTCGGGCCCGGGGATGTTGGCCACGTCACCGACGGCGTACACGCCCGGGAAACCGGGCACGGCCAGGTCGGGTGTGACGTCGATCCGGCCGCCGCGGCCCGGGGTGGCCCCGGTGGCGGATGCGACCGCGGAAGCCGACTCGCCGCCGCCCCAGATCACCGTCCGGGTGGGTAGCCGGGTGCCGTCGGACAGCAGCACGGTATCCGGGTCGACCCGGTTGACCGCGACCCCGAGGGTCACCGCGACCCCGTGCTCGGTCAGCCGGTTGAGGGCGTAGTGATGGGACTTTTCCGTGAACGGGTTCAGCAGGGCGTGCCCGTGATCAACCAGGTGCACCGCGGCGTTGTCGCCGAGCCTTCGGTCTTCGCGCAGCGCGGTGAACAGTTCGGCGATCGCGCCGGCGGTTTCCACCCCGGTGGGGCCGCCCCCGACAACGACGACGTTCAGCGGACCCGGCGCGGGGTCCGGGTGGCAGTGCTGCAGCAGCTGTCGACGCAGGTGCAACCGCAGCCGCTCGGCGTCCGCGACCGAGTACAGCGGGTAGGAGTGTTCGCCGGCACCCGGAACGCCGAAGAAGTTCGCCTGCGCGCCCGCTGCGAGGACCAGGTACTCGGCGGGGCCGAGGCTGCTTTTCGCGACCGAGATGTCACGGGTGGCGAAGTCGATCGCGGTGATCTCGTCCTGCCGGACGGTCACCGAGGGCAGATCACCGAAAATGACCTCGAGGGGGCGGGCGACGTCCTCGGCGGGTAGTTGCGAACTGGCGACCTGATACAGCAGCGGCTGGAACTGCAGGTAGTCGTTGCGGTCGATCAACACAACTTCGACCTGGTGCCGGCCCAATTCCTGGGCGCAGGACACCCCGGCCATGCCACCGCCGATCACCACGACTCTTGGCATCGAACCTCCCATTTCTCCCGCTTCTCCCGGCTGGGCACTCTGCCGACTCCGTGGCCGGTGTTCCTCCTCTGATTCGCGTGACATTCCCGGTCCGACCGGTTGAGATCATTTCCGGTTGGCGGTGTCGGGTCTGGGCTCCGGTGGCGGGTCGGACAGTTCGGCAACTGCCCGGCCGTCCGCGCCCCGCGTCAACCCCGCGTGGCGGTGTCGAGGATGGCGGCACCAATGACCGTCGGTGCACCGAAGTCCAGCTGACTCCCCGACCTGGTGGCCGCCGAATTCGTAGTGGCCGCCGGCGAGCCGTGGTGATCTCCTCAAGTGACTGCCCTCCGAGTTGACCCAGAACCGGAGCTCCACCAACCCGCCGAGAACCATGATGACGCCGCTGACGGCTCGGACAGGAACGAGTTGGCGGCTCATAGCGACATCTCCTCCAGTCGCTCGGCCACGATGATCCGCGCTGCAGCTTCGATCAACGCCAGATGGGAGAACGCCTGCGGGAAGTTGCCCAGGTGCCGGGCGGACACGACCTCGTATTCCTCCGCATACAAGCCCAGCGGAGATGCGATCCGCAGCAGCCGTTCCAGCATGTCCTTGGCCTGCTGCATCTCCCCCACGATCGCCAATGCCGACACCAACCAGAATGAGCAGATCAGGAAGGTTCCCTCCTTCCCTGACAGGCCGTCGTCCGTCTCATCGGTGCGGTAGCGCAGCACAAACCCGTGCTCGGTCAACTGCTCGGCGATCGCCATCACACTCGCGTGCAACCGTTCGTCGGTGCCTGGTAGGAAACCGAAGATGGCCGCCAACAGGGTCGAGGCGTCCAGAGCGTCGGTGTCGTAGTGCTGACGCAGCACACCATCGGCGGTGACGCCGTTGGCCAGGATGTCCGCCTTGATCTCCGCCGCGGCGGTGCCCCAGGTGGCCTCCAGGTCCGGTTCCCCGCGGATGCCAGCCAGTTTCGACGCCCGGTCCATCGCCACCCAACACATCAGCTTGGACGAGACATACTGCTGCGGTTTACCCCGCGCCTCCCAAATCCCCTGATCCGGGTCCTTCCAGACCCGGGCCGCTCCCTCTGCCTGGGCCTTGACCAGCGGCCACAACCGTCGGGGAAGCCGATCACTGCGGCGGGTGTGCAGCAGGATCGAATCCAGCACCGACCCGAACACGTCGTTCTGCCGCTGATCGAACGCGCCGTTACCGATCCGCACCGGCCGGGCCCCCTCGTACCCCGAGAGGTCCTCGCGGGTGGACTCGGCCAGGTCCCGCCGCCCGTCGATGCCGTACATGATCTGCAGGCCGCCGTCCTCATCGGGCTCGACATCGGCCACGAATTGCATGAACTCGTCGGCCTCCCAGTCCAGGTTCAGAAAATGCAGCGCCTGCAGGGTGAACGTGGAGTCCCGCATCCACGTGTACCGGTAGTCCCAGTTCCGCTCTCCACCAGGCGATTCCGGCAACGATGTGGTCAACGCCGCCACCGTCGACCCGGTCGGCATGTAGGTCAGACCTTTGATCGTCAATGCGGACCGTTCCAGGTAGGTCCGGAGCCGGTGGTCCGGGATCCGGGCGCGGGCGAGCCACCGCCGCCAGAACTGACTCGTGGTCACCAACCGTGCGGCGGCCTCGGCGTGGTCGGCCGGCCCGTCCAGCGACACGGCCCAGGACAGCGAGCAGAACAACCTGTCGCCCTCGCTGAGGACGTGCCTGCCACGGACCGCGCTACCCTCTGCACCCAGCGCAAGATCGGACCGCAACCGCAGGGTCTGGCCGGCCCCGGTGGCATCCGCGGTGTGTGCCTCCGCGCCCTCCAACGTCCACCCGGCCGGGGTTCGGCCGTAGTCGAACGCGGGCTCGCAGACCAGTTCGACCTCGACCGTGCCGGCCAGGCAGACCGCGGTGCGGACCAGGATGTGCTCTGCGTCGTCATCGGCCGGTGGCCGGGTATGCGGGGTCGTCTCATCCAGCACCCCCGTCCGCGGGGCCATCGTCAGGGCGTCCCGGATCTCGACCCACCCACCCGGGGTGTGCCAGGTCGTGATCAACACATTCGTGCCCGGCTCATAACACCGGTGCGTCGGCACATTGATCCCGTAGGGGGCGAACCGGAAATACCCCGCCCCGCGGTCCAGCAGGTTCCCGAACGCACTCGGGCTGTCAAAACGAGGAACACACAACCAATCCACCGACCCGTCCGGCGCGACCAATGCGCCGGGGCTCTTGTGACGTTGTTGTGGGTGGCTGACCAGCGGGTTTGATGCGACATGCCGCGCTCGCCCGTAGTTTTGGTCTTGCTTGGGGACCGGAACGACGAGGAGAGCACGGCATGCGCAAGACAAGGGTATTCGGACGGCTG
>JBBRVZ010000183.1:0-4370 GCA_038246445.1 Mycobacteriales bacterium | reverse complement strand
GGACCTGTCGAAGTTCTCCACCCCTCGCCCGGGCGCCAAGCCGAAGGCCGTGTCCAACCGGCCGGTGATCGAGCCATCCAAGGTCAAGGACGCGGTCAAGGACTCGTCACCTCCGTCGCCGAACGGCTCCAACGGCGTCACCTCCAACGGGTCCGGTTCCACCCCCCTCAAAGGCGGGAAACCTGCTGCCGCGGGCTCCAAGCCGGGTGCCACCCCGAAAGCACGGAACAAGCCGGTGCCCAGGGCCAAACCCGCATCAGGTGCGAGTCCGCAACGGGGTGCGGGCCAGCAGAAGAAGAAGAACTCCGGTCAGAGCTGACCGTTCGCGCGTCACCTATCCGTCAGGCGCGGCGGCGCAGCCGGCCGCGCCGGTTCGCAGCCGTCTCGACCGACGCCGCATCGCGGTGCCGCGCCATCTCGAACCACGCGTCATCTTGATCAACGCAGAGCAGGGAGAACCGATGACCGAGAACGCCGCGGGTGTTGCTGTTCAGGACCAATCCGATCCGTCGTCCGCCTCTGAGCAGTCCGGCGGGGAGCAGATGGGCGACCAGCAGCCGGGCGGCGACCCCGTAGCGGCGCCCGGGTCGGCGTCGAGCGGGATGAGCAAGCACGACCTGCTGGTCGCCGAGGGCGACGCCGCCGGCGACTACCTCGAGCGGCTGCTGGACATCTTGGATTTCGACGGTGACATCGATCTCGACGTCGAGGGCGAGCGGGCTGTCGTCTCGATCATCGGCGACGGCGACGTGGACCGCCTCGTCGGCGAGCACGGTGAGGTGCTGGACGCGCTGCAGGAACTCACCCGGTTGGCGGCGATGGCCGAAACCGGGCAACGTTCGCGGTTGATGCTGGATATCGCCGGCTACCGCGCCCGGCGCCGCGCCGAGCTGACAGAGCTCGGCAGGAAAACCGCCGAGCAGGTCGTCGCCGACGGCGAGCCGCAGCGTCTCGCGCCGATGAATCCGTTCGAGCGCAAGGTCCTGCATGACGCGGTTGGGACGGTCGACGGCGTGTCATCCTCCAGCGAGGGCGAAGAGCCGCGTCGGCGGGTCGTCATCAGCCCCGCGCCCTGACCGCCGCACCGGTCGTGGAAGCAGAACCCGAGGTCGCCGCAGCGGCTTTCGGGGATCGGGTGGATCTTGCCCGCAGGTACGTGCGGGCGCTGGCGATCGATGGTGTCGTCCGCGGGTTGATCGGGCCACGTGAGCCCGAGCGGCTCTGGACCCGGCACATTCTCAACTCCGCGGCCGTCGGCAGCCTGATCGACGGTGGTGCGTCCGTCGTCGACATCGGCAGCGGCGCCGGACTGCCGGGGATCCCGCTGGCCATCGCCAGGCCGGACCTGCGAGTGGTCCTGGTCGAGCCGCTAGAGCGACGTGTCATATTCCTGCTGGAGGTGGTCGCCGACCTCGGGCTGTCGAGCTGCCGGGTGGTCCGCGGCCGCGCCGAGGACGTCGTCGGGCAGTGTGGCAATGCCGACGTCGTCACCTCCCGTGCTGTTGCACCCCTGCACCGGTTGGCTGCCTGGTCGGCGCCGCTGGCCCATGACGGCGGATTGGTGCTCGCACTGAAGGGCGCGAGCGCAGTGGAGGAGCTCGAACGCGATCGGGCCGCCGTGACCGCCGCGGGGCTGGTCGACGCAGAGGTGCTGTCGCTGGTGGTCAGTCCCGACGCGGACAGCACCTTCGTCATCCGCGCGCGGCGCAAGGTCGCCGCGGCACGTCGGCAGCGGCCCTCCGGCAGGTCGGCTCGCAGATCCGGCAGGTGAGGTCGCCGGCGCCGTGTTGTCCAGCCGGTGTCCTTCAGGCGGTGCGGATCAGTTGATTCATCCGGGTCAGGTGATGACCGCCGCCATGGCTGCCCGTGACGATGCCCTGATGGGACTCTTCGGACGCGGCCACGACGGCCCGGCGGTGCATCGCTATCAGATGAAAGAAATGCTGCTGTCCATCGGTGACGACTCGTGGATCGAGAACGAATCCGGGGAGCAGGTCTACAAGGTCGACGGCAAGGCGATGCGGATCCGGGAGACCTTCATCCTGAAGGACACCAACGGCAACGATGTCGCGAAGATCCAGGAACGCAAGCTGAGCATCCGGGACAAGATGAAGATCGAGTTCGGCGAGAGCACCGCGACCGTGCACAAGGCGCTGGTGGGGCTCCGTCACCGGTTCCAGATCGATCTTGACAACGGCCCGGACATGAAGGCGCACGGCAACTTCGTGGACCACGAGTACGAGATCGAACGCGACGGCGACACCATCGCGACGGTGTCCAAGAAATGGTTCCGGGTGCGCGACACCTACGGCATCGAGATCGGTCCCGGTGAGAACGACGCGCTGCTGCTTGCCGTCACGGTCTGCATCGACGAACTGACCTCGCCCTGAAAGCGCGTCGCCGTGATGGACGCTGCTATCGCGATGACCCAGGCGACCGCGGCACGCGGCAGGGAAAGCACCGCTCCAGCCCGGCGGCCCGGCGAGCCCACCCCGCCAGATAGACCCCACCAGACAGACCCCTACGAACAAAGAGTGTGCAGGGACATCGGACCCGGCGACATCCTCGAGCCGAACTAGTCGATCCTGGTGGTCTGCTAGGCGAACAGCTGCGCCGCACCATTCGTCGCGGCCCCGCTCCGGCGCCGTAGTGCTCGACCAGGCCAGAATGCCCCGGGGAAACCGTCCTGACCGCCCTCGATAATCCCGTCACGGGCTGACGCGTCATGGAACTGATGGGCATGATGGCCCGCACCGCGGCGGTCGCGGGCACCGCTACCGCCGTGTCGAACCGGGTGTCCCGGCGACAGGTGAACAGAGGGAACAATGCGGCAACGGAACTCCGCCCGAGCAGCAGTACCAGCAGTACGAACAGGCGCCACCTCCGCCGGCTCCCGCGCAGGCGCCTACCGGCGGCTCGCCAGACCTCATCGAACAGCTCGAGCAGCTTTCACTCCGGAAGAACCAGTGTGTGCTGAGCGGAGGTTGCGAAAGCCTGGGCTTCGGAAATTTCGTCACGTGACGGTTTACTGGCGTGACTCTCTTTGTCGACGCGTTGCTCGTGCTGCAGTGTGCGTAGCGCGTACGCCAGTCGAGCAAGGGGCCGCTGGAACGGTGACGACGCGAAGGCCACCCAGGCGGCGGGGGGTGCCGACCAGCGCCAGCGCAGCTTGCCCGACTGTCGCTCGTGCTGCTCGTGCTGCTGGTGCGCTGTTCGTGCCGTTGCGATAGCGAAGCATTTTCCGGTCAGACCTGGAGCGTAGTGGCGGTCATTCGACGGAATGTGCGCCGCCGGTACCCGACCCGGCCGATCCTCGGGCGATTGGGGCCGCGACTGCTACCGGCGATGCCAGGAGAATGACGGCCTTTGCGGACTGCTTGTTCACGGTTCAGTACGAGCAGCGGGTGTGTGAGGACGATGTCGGGAAGCCGGGTCCGGGCAAACCGGGCGGCTTCAATGCAGCAGAGAGGTAGTCGGCGAATTGTTCACGCGACGACAACGACGCGGACTGTCGCGGGGCAGCGCAATGGTGGACAGGCGGTTTTCGACTATCGCGTTTCACGTGAAACCTCGGGGCGTTGCCTCACGCTGACGGTCGGGTAACGCTGCTTTAGGAGCATCGCGTGTAGACATCGTCGCATCGTCAGAAGAACCCTTTCTGCGTACAGCGACTGCGACGCAATTGACGATCGCGAATCTTGCACGTCGTGCCTTCTGCCGATTGGTAACGCAACTCGCCGATGACGAATTGGATTTGCATCAATCAACCAGCGCATGGCCCTTCCCCTGTGAACAGGACGACTGGGCGCCGCTTGGCCAACCGCCCTCCGGGTCGCACCGACGCTCAGCATTGCCGTATCTAGGACAGCGTCGGTGGGTGGGGTCGTAGCGTCGTCATCCAGTGGATGCAATCTGGCCGGCCGCGCCAATTGGCCACCTTCATGGCTCGCCCGCAAGGGACAACCTGATCGATTCCGCCTCCGCTCGGATGTTGGGCTATTCCACGACGCGCAGCGACACTGCCGGCGCGCTTGGCCACAATGCCGCGGTACTCCACCCTTTGCGCCCCGCCGTTGTCCCCGTTTCACGTGAAACGGGGACTGCCTTGCCGTATACCTGCCGGCATCATGGCAGGCGTCGCGGTGAGGCAATGATTGACCCGGCAGCACGAACTGGGCGGAATCGCGCCGTCTTCTCTCTGGGAACTGGCCGATGGGCCGGCGGCGGCCCCGGGTCACGGGTGAGCGACGCACCGGGCGAGCTCGCGTCCGTTCGGCAGGCATTTCAAGGGGTGGAGCCGTTTCACGTGAAACACCGACGACGAGCCCGGAAAAGCGCGGCATCCGAGTCACCTTCGTGATCCGTGCGGC
>JBBRVZ010000182.1:0-4419 GCA_038246445.1 Mycobacteriales bacterium | reverse complement strand
GGCTCCAGTGGCACCAGCCTGGGATCAGGTGCGGCCACCGCCGGTTCCTGATTGGCGACCGCTCGGCGTGCGCCCGGCAGCCGCCGCGCGGGTGGTGCAGCATCCTTCTCTACCGCTTGGTCAAGCTCAATCGTCACTAAACCCCTCCTGGGTAACTCGACGCCTACGACCGGTGACCCTGGGCCACCATCGAAAGGTGTGCAGGAATGTCTCAACACACCGCGGTCAACGGCTTGGGCAACATAACTGTAGTTATGGTGGATGGTCGAGGACCGTAACCGACGTAACGACACGCGGTCAAGCCCTTGTTGCGTCAGCAGGAAACCCCGCCGATACGCTGCCTACTGACCGTGAGCGGGAGGTTTGGTGGACGACGCCGATGGCGGAGTGCAGGGATTGGCGGATCGGCTGAACCATCTGTTTTCGACGGTTCCGCGACCCGACCGCAAGGGGCTGTGGACGAACGATCAAGCCTCCACCGCTCTTGCGGCCGCTGGCACCTACATGTCCGCTGCGTACATCAGTCAAATGCGTAGCGGCAAACGCAACAACCCGTCAGCTCGGAACCTGGCCGCAATCGCCGAGCTGTTCGCCGTGCCGCTGGACTACTTTTTCAACCCAGAGATCGCCGCAAAGATCGATGCTGACCTCCAGCTTCTCGTCGCGGTGCGGGACAGCGGCGTACAAGGCGTCGCATTACGGGCGCGCGGCCTATCCGCGGAAAGTCTGGCCGGGCTGGCAGGCATAATCGACCAGGTCCGCAAGCTGGAACGTCTTCCGGAGCGGAAGGGCAGTGCCGTTGAAGAAGCTGAGGGTGAAGCGTCGCCGCCGTGACCCGGTGGACGCGTTCGACGCCCTCATCGCATTGCTACCTCGACCCTGGTCGGCCGACCAGTTCGTCGAACAGGTATCGAAAAGCCGTACTCGGCCGATCTCCCTTATCAGCCTCCCAATGTCGGAGCGGCAAGCATCCGGGTACTGGTTGCCTTGGGCAGACCGGGACGTCGTCGTCGTCCCAGATTCTGCAGTCGGGGCTCGGAGGGATGCCATTGTGTGCCATGAACTGGCACATATCGTGCTTGGGCATGAGCCGCTGTCGGTCAATGACGTCGAGGACCTGGGCATCTTGGCACCCAATCTGTCCCCTGAGCTGGTTGCCCGATTCCTTCCTCGGCACGGTTACGAGGCCCGCATCGAACGGGAAGCCGAAACCCTCGCTACCCGACTCGTGGCCTACATCGATGTGCATTCGGGTGATTCACCGGGGCGCTCGGCCACTGAACACGACCGCCTTTCCGACCGTCTCCGCTGATGGCACTCCTCGGAACCGTCGTCCTGTGGCTTGCTGCGATCAGCCGGGTTGTCTCGTCGATCCGGCGACCTGACCCGGCTCGGATCAGCATGACCGTCGCAGCGGTTTGCATCGCGGTGGCGTTCACCTTGATCGGCTCCGTGGCCGGGGTCGCGTTCGATGACCTGGTGGATTGGCCTAACGCGGCGGAGCTGGTCCAGCACTTGTTTTTCGCCGTGGCCACGTTCGCGACACTGCGGTTCCTGCACCTACTGCGGCTGGGTGCAATACCCCGCCGGTCCAATGTTCTGCAGATCACCGTGTGCGTGGTGGTCTGCCTGGTCATGGTCGGGCTGTTCGCCGCGATACCGCTCCGGGAACAGACCTCCACCAATTTCGCGGTCGAGTACGCCGACACCTTCACCGCCGTGGCGTACCGGGCGGTCTTCTACAGCTACCTCGTGTACTGCCTGGTCGGGATCATCGTCATTTGCCGTCGGAACCTCGTCCTGGCCGCCGCCGCCCACCGCAGCCCCGGTGCTAGCCACGAGTCGACCGCGACCGCGGTGAGCCTGGCGGCCATCGCGATCGGCGCCGCCTTGGCGATCATGGCCTCCGCCGCTGGCCTGTTGACGATGGTGCTGCTCTACCTGACCGGGGAGGATGTGCGGTTCCTGGTGATGGTGAACTCCATGAGCGTTGCCTTGGCCGCCCTCTTCGCCGGCATCGGCGTCCTGGCCCCGGCCCCGGCCGAGGCGTTCCTGCGGTATCGCCACGCCCGCCGGACATCAGCGAACCTGTCCCCATTGTGGTCCGGTCTAACCCAGGCAGTGCCTGACGTTGTTCTCCCGGTGCCGGCGACACGCTCCCCGGTCGCGAGGGCCGAACTCGCCTCCACCCGGCAACGCATCGAGATCGCCGACGCGCTGCACCGGGTGCGGATCAGGTCCGAGTGCGCCGCCGCGATTCGGTACTGCATCGACCCGCCCACCGCGCTCGGCCACACCCTGCGCGACTCGGCCGCGTGGGCGGCCACCGGCTCCGGAGGCGTGATCGCCGCCGAGCTGCTCACCGCACCGAAAGACTCCGACCTCCAACAGATCCTCACAGTCGCCGCTGCCTACGGAGCCTCATGAGACGGGCCTATGCGAACCGCGACACAATCGCTGGCCTGGACCCGGGCGACTACCTGCGGATCTACCAGCTGACCGTGCTGTACGACTTCCCCAAAGACGCCCGGATCGGTTTGAACCTCGCGTTCTACCGGGTCTTCGCGATCCCCGGTATCGCGAACTTGCTGGTCCACACGGGAGAGATGCTCGCCCGGCCCGCGAAACGCGGCTACGACACCGGGCTGGTCATGTACGAACTGATCAGCCACGGATTCGATCACCCCCGCGGCCGGGAAATGGTCCGGCTCATCAACCGCGTCCACAAGCCCTGGTCGATCACCGAGGAGGACTATCGATACGTCCTCGCTACCTTCATCGTTCTCCCGCTGCGCTGGATCGAGAAACGAGGCTGGCGAACCCTTCTCCCTATGGAACGGGAAGCCAGCGCCACCTTTTACCGCGAACTCGGCCGACGAATGAACATCCCCAACCTGCCACCGGACTACGCCGCAGCCGCCGCCATGCTCGACGCATACGAAGCCCGCAACATGGCCCCGAGTGAAGCCGGCGCCCAGCTCATGGACGCCACCCAACAATTCCTCGTCCGCAAAGTCCCCCACCGACTCCGACCGCTAGGACCCACTGTCACCAGCGCGCTGCTGGACGACCCCCCACTCACCCAGGCACTCGGACTGCCCCGCCCGCCGCCTGGCGCCCGCGCCGTCGTCAACGCCGCCTACACATTGCGGAACACCGTCATCCGGCTCCGGAAACCGGCCACCACTTCCTGGTTCGTCCCCGGGCGACCGGTCAGCAACGTTTACCCGCAGGGCTACCGCCTCGCCGATCTAGGCCCTGACACCGCCCGAGATTAGCTGTAGCTAGGATCACTCAGATATTGGTTCACTGAAGTCAAGTGGGTGGGGAGCTGTGCGGGGTATGGGTGCTGGGCAGCTGTGGACACTCCGGCGCGGACGCCTGCTCCGAGGTGAGCAGATCAAAGCTTTGCTGCCGGGCTCTTCTCGTTCCCCGGCGTGTCCTACATGTTTCTGTAACGCCAAGCGCCATCATTTCAACATGGGTGCGAAGGTGGGTCGGAAAAGTAAGGGCGACCGCGATGCATTCGCGTTGCGACCCCTACGGCCGCTCGGTGATCGGATTCGAGCGAACGCTGATGCGCTCGGAATGTCCTATAACGACTACGTCATCGGGATCATGGCCGATGCCGTCGGAATGCCCGAATACGCGCCCAGCCGCCTGGAAGCCCTGGGTCAGTTGGATTTACCAATCGAGCGAATGACCGCCTAGCACCAACTGGGCCACAACCGTGGTTTGGACAGAGCGAAGCCCCACACCCTAAGTCAGTTTGGCCGCTGGATTGGGTGCAGGGCTTCGACTACCTACGAGGAGAACTGTACCCGTGATCGCCCCGCCGGGGCGACAGCGACCGCCCGAGTTTCTGGGTGTCGGTCGCGGTCACCCTTACCCGACTACTGCGAGTGGCCGCCGCTTACCTGATCGGTGAGCGCAGCGGTGGGCTGCGGCGGTCCTGTGGACACGCCGTCACCACCCACAACCCCGTCACCACCCACGACCCCGGCACCGGCCCCATCGGCGGCCGAGGCGTGGGCGGTGTTAGCGCCGTTGCTTGCTGGGCGGCCGCGGGTCCGTGAGTCCCGCAGCGGCGGGCACACCTACCTCCGCAAGTGGGAACGCCCGCTGACCTCGCGTCTGCCGTCGGCGCCGGCGGCTGTCCCGGTCTACTCCGCTGCGGGTGATACCCGGGTGCTGGTCATCGATCTGGACGCTTCCCGCGGCGGCCGCGGCGCCGTACACCGGGACGCGGCCGCGGTCACCGACCTGATCGGGTCGGCGGGCGGCCGGGTGATCACCGATGAGAGCCCCAGCGGCGGGTGGCACCTGTACGTGCCGTTCAGCGTGCCGATCGGGTTCCACCAGGCCCGTGACCTCGCCCTCGCGTTGGCCACCCGGACACCGTCGATGGACCCGTCCCCG
>JBBRVZ010000181.1:0-4419 GCA_038246445.1 Mycobacteriales bacterium | reverse complement strand
GCCGAACGATGGGAATCAGGTCGAGGATGTCGTCCTGGGACCCTGCCTCCGGGCCGGAACGCGCCGGGGTGTCCGAACGGGCATCCACGGCGCCATCCGCCGCACCGTCGATGCCGGCACGCTGCTGGAGGTCCGTGGAAGGGGCGTTGACGGGCGACGAGTCCTGCACGCGGCCCCTTTCCTGTGGCAGCCGGCCCGACTTCCGGAAATCCTCCGCATGTTAGCGCCGCGGCGTTGGTGACCCTGTCCCGCCGGTGACGGCCGACCGCGCTTCGTCGAGCGGTGGCGCTTGCCAGGGCCATCACGCCTCCTCCACCGCATCATCTGTACCGGGCGCGCGGATCCGGTCGTCGTGCCGACGTCGGGCGGCGATAGCAGCGGCACCAACCCTCACCCTTGTGTCCGACGGGACCACAGGCGCTACGGCGCCCTTTTTCGCGCTGTTTGTTGCTTTTGTCGAGTACTTCAAACCGGAACCTGTCACCCATCAAGAGTTCGACACCGCGTGTGTATGACGCGGCAGCCGCGGATACCGGTCCCGCGTCATGCATTCGGTGCCGGCGACTCTTCTCCAGTGAATGCCCGTTATCAGATCGCGACATCCCCTGGGTTTCCGTCAAAGGGCGATGACACGCCCCCGTTGGAAAGGAGACCGAGTGAAGCTCGGGCCACCACCCGAACCGCCCAGCGACGCCATCACGTCCAGGTACCTGAACAGGCTGCCGATGTCGCGCACACCGCGCGGTGCCCGGTCACTTCGATCTGTGGGAGGCGCTGCGAGTGACAGCGCAGACGCTGCCACAGTGCAGAAGCTGATCCGGGCCGAGTCGACGACAACAGTGTCGACGCGTGCCGAGTCGGTCCGCGCGGCGGTCTCCTCGCCGTCTGGGCAGGCACTGCAGTCGATCATCGACATGGCCACCGATCGGGGACCCTGGGACGCCGCCGGTCTTGTGACGATCGACCCGAACGGCGTGCCACGCAGCGGCTGTGCATCGTCCGGCACCGTCCTGCGATTGGATGAGCTGCAGGTAACGCTGCGTCAGGGCCCGGCCATCGACAGCCTGCGGCAGGAAGGCCGGGCTGCCGTCATCTGCAGCGATCTTGCCGCCGAGGCAAGGTGGCCGCGGTGGCGACCGGCAGCGACGGCGGCAGGCCTCTCGTCGCTGATCTCTCTGCGGCTGTTCACCGATTCAACCCTCGGCGCTCTGACCTTCTATTCGGTCCGGCGTTTCATGGATGACGACGGCGCGCTCGCGGAAGCGAACACGATCGCGGCGCAGGCCTCCGTGGTGCTGGCCTACATCGCGTCGGAGGACAAACTGAGCCAGGGGAACGATCGGCAGAACGACCGGCACCCCGATCCCGAACAGCTCCCGGGTCGTCGGCCAGGCGCAGGGAATCCTGATGCAGCGCTACGGCGTCACAGCGGGCGGCGCACATGCCGTTTTGTACCGGTATGCCCAGTACGAGGCAATCGACGTAGCCGAGCTCGCCAGGCGTATCACCAGCACCCGGCAGGAAGGGTCCAGTTCCGATCCATCACCGCCACGACAGCGGGAACCCGATGCTTCCCAACTGTTTTCAGCCACACTCCAACGAAAGGCGTGATGTCATGGCATTTCTTGCCGATGAACCGGTCGGATCCGGCCAGCAGTATCCCGTGACGGACGTCGACGGCCGCAGCCCGCTGAGTCTTGAGAGCTTCGCCGGTGACGTCTGTCTGACGCTGATCCGCAACGGCAGCGCGGTGCAGATGCTCGGATCGGGATGTGCGGTCGCCGGTGACGGGGTCCGCTTCCACCAGAAGGATCCGGGGCCCGACGGGAAGGACATCCGGGTGTGGACCATCACCGCGGGTGCGGGCGGGACTTTTCTCGCGGCGCCGTTCAGCGCCTTCTGACAACCATCCGCCATCGCACCCGTGCAGCTGTGTTCAAGAAGGAGCGACACGTGTCCCTACCATCGCGACCCGGGTCGTCGGCAGTGATCGCGGCTCCGGCGATCCAGGATGCCGTCCAGATGATCCGCTCTTCACGCCAGGCTCTCCCGGCCGCCGCCGCCCGCCGCGCCATGGCGGTCGCCGCCGCCCAGCACGCGCTCGACGCCGCATTCGCCACCGAGCGCGCCGAGCAGGACGCGGCCCGTTCGGCCCTGCTCGCAGGGGTACGCCGGTTGACCGCCGCCGGGCTGGACGACAGCGAAATCACCGGACTATGTGGCCACGGAGCGCCCACCGACAGGGCCGCGGACGGCGGGCCGAACGCCACCAACGGGCTGAGATTGGACGCGCTCCAGCCCGGCGATGAGGCCGAGCCGTTGCGCAAGCAATCCTGGGCCACGTGCAGGATGCCGCTGATCGCCGGGGATCGTCACCCGACGCGGCCCGGCCGACGGAAGAACGCCGTCCGACGAACAGCCGCGTACACCATGGACCAACAGAAAGAAGGACAGCGATGACCCAGATGCAGAACCGCACCACCGAGAAAGGCGCGTTCTTGACCGAAACCCCTTACCCGGTGACGGAAGTCGCTGGACGTCCGCCGGCGGGATTGGACGATCTCGTCGGCGCCACCAGCCTCACGGTATCCAAGGATGGCCTGCAGTACCGGCTGGTCGGAACCGGTGTCCGGGCCGACGACCGCGTGCTGTTCCATCAGAAGGAGGTCGGCTCAGCCGCCGAGGATGACCTCATCTGGTCGATCCAGGACAAGGGCGACGGCGATCTCGTCGCGCATCCGCCGCATGTCGACTGATGCTCCCAATCAGCGCTCGATCAGCCAGGGAACTCCCAGAAGTCGAGCCAGGACCCGGGCGCGAACAGCGTCGCGAAGGCGAGGAAAACCCAACGCCACCACGGAGGCGCCGATCGCACCTGCGGTGGCTTCGGCGCTGATTCGGACACCGCCCGGCGGCGATGGCGTCAAAGCGGCTCTTCGGAATTAGCAGGGACGTAGGGTTCTGGTTGGCGCCCGGCGGGACCCGCGGGTGCCGGCAAATCGTATCCGGCGTTTGTGATTCTCGGTGTTCCGGAAGCCAAACGCGATCCTTCCGACGTGCTTGACGATCCGGTTGTAACCCAGCTCTTCACAATCCACGGTGTACAACTGCGAATGGCCTGTAACCCTCGGTGCGGCCGTTGCTGATGCCGGTGATGAGGTGTCTGGACATCAAATCCCCCTTCGACAGGGCGGCGGGCTGCCCCGCCCGAGACACCTTCCGGCGAGGGCTACGGCCCTCCCGCGCCTGCGGTCCTGGCAGACACGTCGCGGGAGGGCCGTGCGATGGCGCGCGGAGGCACCGGTGTTGACGGTAGCGGCGAAGACTGCGGTTGTGGAGTCCCACCTCGAGTCGGGTGCGCTGAGGTGCCCGGGATGTGGTGTCGTTCCCGGCTCGACCTCCCCCGGCAGGAGCCGGCGGCGGGGGTTGGCGGGGTGGTTGCCCGGCCGGTGTTACGCCCCGATCAAATGCGCACCGAGTTCCCGCTCGAGCAGGTCCAGCAGGGTCTGCTGTTCCGGTGGTGGTTCCGGTGGCCACAGGTAGCTCTCTGTCGGGGTCAACATGGGGAGGTGGTGCTGGTCGACGATCCGCAGGGCCCGCCGGTACCGGGCTCGTTCGGCGCGGTGACGATGCAGCAGGGCGCGGATGGTGTCGGCGCAGCCGAACTGCTCGGCCAACCGGTGCAAACTCGTTCCGGTGACTAGGGCCCACCGGCCGCGGACCGGCTGGACCAGCCCCCATGCGCTCAGGGTTTCCAGCGCCTCGTACACCGCGGCCCGGGACAGCCCGGTCACGGTGGTGAGGTCGAAGCTGCGTTGCGGGCGCCCGCGGCTTGATTCGAGGGCTTCGTAGACGAACGCGGCCGGGTGGCCCAGTTCCCGGAACACCGGCCGCAGGGCGTGCAGCTTCCCGCCCCGCCAACTGACCCGGCTGGCCCTGGCACTGATGTCGTCGGGGATGCGCAGTGTGTACAGGTCACCGGCCAGGCCGCGGTCGTTCTCGATGAGGTCGATCAGCGGGTCCTGTTCCTCCCGCAGGGCGCGGAGGTGTGCGGCGACGGTGGTGTGGTCCAACCCGGTCGCCACCGACAGGGACCGGACCCCGAACGCGACGTACCGGGACCCGGTTTTCATCGCGGCCTCACCCACCGCCCGCAGCACCCACCTGGCGCCGATCCCGCGCCGGCCCGGGTACCTGTCGTGCTCGAGCAGGTGCAGGGCGGTCCACCAGGTGCGGATCCACCGGTACTCCCCGGCTGTTCCACGCGTCCTTTGCTGATCTCGATCGATGGGTGGGGGGTGCCCCCCGTGTGATGGTGGCCCGCTGGTGGGGGATTTACGGACAAGGGTCACGGTGGGTTTTCTGGCCTGCTGGGCGGTGACGTAGGCCAGGGCTTTTCGCCAGTCCGCGAGGATCGCT
>JBBRVZ010000180.1:0-4453 GCA_038246445.1 Mycobacteriales bacterium | reverse complement strand
GGTGTCCTTCGCCGCCATCAGGTGATTCTATCGCCAACCCACCCCAAATGTCCAGCCTATTAGTGACTACACTTTCGGGCTTGTTTCGAGTGAATCCGCAGGTCAAACCGCTGCCACCAACAGAACTCGCCCTAAGTTCGGCTTAACGGGTTTCGTCACGGATGCCGGAAGGGCCTGCACCGCAACGGCGGCGACTGGCCCTCCCGGCAGCGGCAGGCGAACCGTAACTGCGGTGTCACCGGTGGGGGCGATGATCCGCGGATGTCGCAGTCGACGCACTGTCATGTGTGGAGCAGGGACGGCCATTACCAGGGCACCCGAGCGCTGACCATGCAGGACCGGCGGATGCTGACCGCCCAGGGCTGCAGGATTACCCTCGTCGAGCAACCGACGCCCAGCCCGAGGACCGGGTGACGGTGGGCAAATGACGGGCGGCCGGCCTTCGCCGAACTCAGCGACCCGGACCCGGGGCCGCCGGACGAGGCCACGTGCGGTTTTTCGCCGGACGGGACGGATCTGCGATACCCCGTTGGTTCATCCGGGGGGCGCCGACAACCGCTCCGCACCAACCGGGTCCCGGGAAGTACGGCGATCAGACCCCTGTGCCGGAAACTCCGGCGGCGACGGACCGGAAGATGGCGGCGGTTGATGAGTAAGTCGCTGGGCCGGCCGTTGCGGCTGTCCCACGCCGACATCGTGTGCGGTGGCACGGCAACGGCTGGAGACCGCGACCTGCCACGTGTGGATGGGCGCCCCGTCGGCAGTGATGGGTACGGGCGGCTCGCGGTCAACAACCAGAAGGACGGGTCCCGGATGCTCACCCCGCACCAGGTCGCCGCCCCTTCCGGGTTCGGCCGGATCCCGGAAGGGGCGACACTGCTGCGCCACTGCGAAGTGAGGTTGTGCTGCCGGTACGACCCGCACCGGCACGTCACGGTCGGCCCAGGGCGAGACATGCGCCAGGCTGTGGCCCGCGGCCGCGCCGTCGGCCCCGCCCCGGCCGGATCGACGTGCGCGGCAAGGTCGGGGCGTTCCACGCGATCCAGGCCGACCTGCGGGACGCCGTGGACCGCTCCCCCATCGCGTTGGGCCCGGGTGCTCGCCAAGGTGATCGCCGACGGTGACCCGCTGCGGGACCTGCACCAGATGTTCGACACCTGACCCGAAGTCCATCCCGCAAGGGTCGCAAGCTGGTCCTCATTCATGGACGGCCAAGAAAAACCGCGACGCGCAGACAGCTGACCGGCAACGGCCCGCAACCGGTACGGACCCCGGCCAATTCCGACAGCTGTTTGGATAGCAGTTCAGATAGCTATCCTATGCTCAGACCACATCGGTCATGTCGGCCATGACGCGGTGGGTGGTTCGGACGGACACAGGACAGGTCGTGGTGGTTTCTACGGCAGGTATTCGTCAAGGGCTGCGTCGATCAGCGCACTCCGGCTTGGAGCGTTGACTTCAGCGACCAGGCGATCAATGACGGCAATGTCATCGCGTAACGGGCGCAGTGAGACCTGTACGCGAGCCTCGCGGTTGCGGCGGGTTCGCGGCCGGCCGCGACCGGCGAACATGCTGCCTGCAGGCGGGGCGGGCTCGGAGAACCGCTCGTTGAGCTTGCCATAGCTGGAGTCCAAAGCGGCCAGTACAACCTCTGTGAAAGTGCGATCTCCTGCACCCGACCGGAGCCGTTCTCGCACGGAGAGGCCCAGGTACACCACGATGGTCTGGGAAGCGCCGCCGATAGTGGCACCTGGATGCGCTGCGGTGACAGGCTTTCCGGTGGTGTTTGGCTGGGACCCTGCCTTTTGGCTGTGGGAGGCTGGCGAGGTTTGGGTTGGGCTCAGCGGTTTAGGTTTGGCGACGTCGACCAACCGAGCTGGCGCTGCGGACGTCACGGGTGGGGACCTCAGGGGGGTCAGTCGGCCACCGAGTCCGTCGCTGCGGGATGGGCCACCAAAGGCGCCTCCAAGATCAGCCGGCTTCATGCGACTGGGCCGATCTCCAAGCGACGGCTTGGACTCGGACGCTGTCATGCATTCACCTGGACTGGTTCCTCTGTCGGCTCAGCAGCCAAGATCCGACCAATCACTTCCTCGGCAATCGCTTGGTAGTCCTCTGCCAGTACCCCTGCGCTCGACGCCAGCGGTTCCGTTTGCAGGCTGGGGTTGCGTAGGCGTTCGTACCACTTTGGTCGCGAGACAACATCTCGCTCCAGCTCGTGAACGAGCTGGCCTCGGTTACGAGCATCAACTGCCGCGGCTTCGACGTGCCGCACGGTGGCGTTGAAGATCAGGCTTTGGCCACCAAGCTCTTGTCCCAGCGCCTCACGAGCCTGCGCGATAACCCGCTTGGCGGAGGAGTTCACTCCGAACAGGGCCACCCCCAGTAGTGCGATGTCCGGGTTTGTCTTGCGGGCCTCGGTGAAGCGTCGAGCCACCTCCCGCAATCCGGCGCGGCTGGCATCGTCTGTCTTAGTTGGGACGAGGACCCAACGCGCAGCCTCAAGCGCTCCAGCTTGCAGGACGTCGTTCCCCGGTGGGCAGTCGATGAAGGTCATGTCGTAATCACCGGCAACGGAAGCGATCGACGCTGCCAAGGACGTCACTCCCCCACCGCGGGCACTCATCCGCCGCGACTGCAGGACCGCCGCGAGATCGTGCAGCGATTCCCCGCCTACCACGACGTCCAGTCGCGGCCGGACATCTCGCAAGATGATTGGCGCGACCCCGTTTGACCCGGCAGCGACGAGTCCAGCTCCCCCGTCGCCAAGTCCAGCACCCAGGTAGCCAAGGTCATTGCCGAGGTTGCCTTGGGGATCAAGATCGATCGCGAGGACGTTGTAGCCGGCGTCCGCGAAGAGCCCGCTTAGGTTCGCGGTCAAGCTGGTCTTGCCAACGCCGCCCTTGCCGTTGAGAACGGCGATCGTGCGACGGAGGGCCGAGCGGTCGACTTGAGGAATGGTCATATCCGATCCGTCCTAGCGAGGGTTAAGCCGGGGGGCTCTCGCTTCGACGAACCTAAGTCGCCGGCGTAGTGAATCGCGGGAAGACGCCTATGACCCTGCATGCGTGTCGCAGTGCAGGTAGCTACTTACAGGCTATCTCAGTGCTATCGCGCCTGCAGGCCACCGGCTTGTGTACTGCGATCGCTCCCGCGTGGCGCGTTGCTGATATGCCGCTGTGCGTAGTGCACTCGCCACCGCTGCCGAATCTGCAGAGCTTCCGCAGTCCGACAGCGGCTCGCCTGCTTTCCGCCTAGCACCCCCGCCAGCTACACGGCCAGTTGGCGGCCAGCTGGCTGCCGCGCTGCTTGTTCCGCGCGGGTTGATAGCTATCTCATCAATAGCAGCTCAATGGGCACGTAATGGACCGACCCGCTGCTGGGCGGGTTATCGGGATGCCCTTCTTCCACTTCTTGATCCACGAGTGACCCGCAAGACCCACGGCCCGCGAGCCATGGGTGAACTGACAGGATCTTCGAGGTGACAACGCCGGCCCCTGGAACGTTCTGGTACGACTTCCTGACGGGTCCGGCCCTCGGCGGGATCGGGGCCCTGCTGGCGGCGATCGTCATCGGCGGGGTGACCTTCCTCGTGAGCAACCACCGTCGTGTCGATGCGGCGAATGATCGTGCGGCCGAACGTTTGCGGACCAGGCGCGAGGAGTGGTTCCGCCGTCTGCAGTGGGCTCAGGGCCTGACTAACAGCGATGATGACGACATCCGGGCAGCCGGCTTCGATGTCATCGACCATCTGGGGGAGTCGGACCTGGCGACCCTGGACGACAAAGTTCTGCTCTTCAGATTCAGCCGCACTGACCAACTGGACGCCGCCGCTGCCGAGTCAGCCGACCTTGTGGACGCCAGCGAATACATACTGGACCATGAGGATGGGACTTCGGAGGAGGACCCGTTATGACCACACCCAGCTCCACCACCAGCGAGACCGGCCGGCGCGTCGTACGCGTTTCGAAGTCAACCGTCGCCGCCGCTCGCGCGCAGGTCAACCTGGCCCAGAAGCTGGGGAAGCCGGTCCCGCCCGCAGTCGCCAAGATCGCCCAGGTCCGATAGCCGGAGCCGTCACAGGTCCCGATTACTGCTCCACGCCGCGACCACCGCCGGCGCAGAGCCGCTCGGAGGTCAAAACCATCACTGGGCGCACTGCCGAGTGACCGGGTGATTCCTCATTGGCGTGTTCGGTCGTTTGTGCCCACGGCGCCCCGCATGCGGCAGAGAGTCCCTATACGCGGGGCTCCGGCGGCAGGCGGGGGACGGCGGTCAGCTGGTGGCGGCGGTGACCGTGTCGACGCGGTGTAGGGCCGTGCTGCGGAGCCAGCCTCGGCCCATCTCGCCGGGGTGCAGGGATCGTGGGGTGCGGGTGTAGGTGATCCACCGGGTGCGTCTGAGTTCACTCATCAGGTGTTGCCGTAGTTCCCGACGCCATTGGGCCGGTTTG
>JBBRVZ010000179.1:0-4458 GCA_038246445.1 Mycobacteriales bacterium | reverse complement strand
TGGGGTTGGCGACGCACGGCATGGCGGGCAAGACGACCCTGCTGCGACGGATGTCGCGTGAGCACCGCCTGGCGGTGCTGGTCGCGACCGTGCTTGCGTTGTCGGCGCGGGCGATCGACGAGGCGTTGGAGCTGTTCGACCTGGTGATGACCACGCAGTTGTTGTCCAGGGCCGAACGCGAATCCAGGGACGAGAAGCTGCGCCGGTATCCGGGGGTGTCGCGCAACGCCGGCAAGCTCGCGGTGGCGGTGAGGGTGCTGCTTGAGATGAGCGAGGTCGAACCGGACATCAGCTTGGAGATGGTGTGGGATCTGATCGAGAGCGCGGTGACCAAGAGCGAGCTGCGCGCCGCTGTCGCGGTAATCGACGAGTTGGTCCCGACCGGTGACGCAGAGCTGGACGGGCAACGTTTGGAGGAACTCGCCGGGCGACTGGCCACGGTGCGACCGTTCCTGCCGTTGATGATGCGGAGCATCGAGTTCGGCGCCACCTCCGATGGTGCCCCGGTGCTGAAGGCGATGAGGGCCCTCGCCGATCTGCTGACGACAAAGTCGACGCTGACCGCCGCCTACCTGGATGCCCGTCTGGTCGACCACGACCTGATCGGCGGCGGGTGGTCCCGGCTGGTCTACCGGGAAGGTCGCCCACCGGAAACGGTGGACCGCGCTGCATACACCCTGTGTGTTCTGGAGCAATTCCATCGACACCTCAAGCACCGCAACATCTTCGCGGTCACGTCGACGCGATGGCGTGACCCCAGGGCACACCTGCTCTCGGGTGAGGTGTGGGAACAGGCCCGTGACGCGGGCATGAACGCACTGGATCTGCTTTCGGAGCCGGGGCCCCTGCTCGCCGAGCACGCGGCCAGGTTGGACGAGATGTATCGCGAGGTGGTGTCGCGGCTGGATTCCGACACCCCCGCCACCGTCGATGACCAGGGCAAGTTGCATGTTGCGGCGTTGGTCGCGGTTCCGGACCCGCCGTCGCTGACCGATCTGCGCCGCCGCGTGGAGCGCATGATCCCGAAGATCGATCTGCCCGAGCTGATGCTCGAGTGTGGTTGATCGGGGTGGGGTCGCGCTTGGAACATGGCGAAACTCACCGCCATCGGACTCGCCGCGGCGTTGTTCAAGCGCTTCTCGCTGAGCGCGGCACCTAATGTCCACTGCAGCAGGTCAGCCGTGGCCGTCATGCCCGATGTGGTCCGCAAATGTCTTGACCCGATGGACTCCACGAGCTAACTTCGAACAGTGTTAGATGCCCCGAATAGAGATCGGCGAGCCGAACGCCGCTCGGCCACGCAGGCGGAGATTCTCGAGACTGCGTGGGAGTTGTGCGCGGCCAATGGGCTTGCGTCGCTGACGCTGCGGGACCTTGCTCATCGGATCGGGCTCAAGGCACCGTCGCTGTATTCCTACTTCGGATCCAAGAACGCGATCTATGACGCGATGTTCGCGCAGGGGTGCCAACAACTCCTCGACGGGCGGCCGGAGCGTATTCCGAGCGACCTGCTGGACGGGGTCCGGGTGATCATGGGGTACTTCGTCAGCTTCTGCGTCGCCGACCCGGTTCGGTATCAGTTGCTGTTCCAGCGCACCATTCCCGGGTTCGAGCCGTCGGCGGGATCGTTCGCCATCTCCGAGACCGCCATGCGGATCACCGTCGACTGGTTCGCCGGCCACGGTCTGGACCGGCCCGGTGTCATCGACTTGTTCACCACTATCGGTTCCGGTATTGCCGCCCAACAGAACTCCAACGAACCCGGTGGTGATCGGTGGACCCGACTCGTCGACGACGCCGCCATGATGTTCGTCCTTTACATCCGAGCCGGCGATGACGGGCCGGCACACCAAGGGAGGTAACAGCAATGAACACCAGCGCGATTGCGGTCGGAGCTGTTCGCGGCATCGAGCGCCCAGAATCCACGGATCTGGCCGTCTGTGAGTTCGAGCGGGTAGGTCAGCTCCTGACCGACCTCGATGACGCCGACTGGTCACGCCGAACGGACTGCCCGGATTGGGACGTCCGCGCTGTCGCAGGCCACGTTCTCGGCATGGCACAGACATTTTCGTGCCTGCGGCAATTTCTCTCGTACATGCCGACCGCGGCCCGGACGAGGGGAGATCAGGACTTCACCGATTCCTTGACCGCATTGCAGGTTCAACGAACGGCCTCCCTCGACCCGTCCACGCTGATCACCGCAATCGGGATTGTCGGCCCGGCCGCGGCCCGCTGGCGGGCCAGCAGAAGGCTGATGCGCCGAATACCGCTGAAGCAACCGATGCCGAATGGGACCGTCGAAACCTGGCGACTAGCCTACCTTCTCGACGTCATCTTGATCAGGGACCCGTGGATGCACCGGGTCGACATCTCCCGCGCGGTCGACCGTCCGATGGTCCTTTCCGCCGATCATGACGGTCGGATCGTCGCCGATGTCGTTGCGGAATGGGCCGGTCGGCATGGGCGACCGTTCAGGTTGCGGCTCACCGGCCCGGCCGGTGGCAGCTACCTCCAGGGCACTGGTGGCCCGGACCTCGAGCTGGACGCGGTCGAGTTCTGCCGCATCCTCTCGCGACGGGCACCCGGCGACGGTCTGCTAACCGAGTTCGTGCCGTTCTGAACAGGGCTGCGTCCGGGCGCCGTCGACTGCGACACTGCCGGTGCCCCTTTTCCTGGTCGTCACGGCCTGGGCCGGTAGCGGCTTGCCGAACAGATTCGCAGCCGCATCAACCTGTCCACTTATCCCGGTCGTCAGGGCCGGGCTCCGTAGCGCCCCGGCGTCTCCTTCCATTGTCCGTTCCCGTCGCGGATTGGTCATGTCTTCCACCCTCTAGGTCCATGACCGACGGGCGTCTCAACATCGGTAGCTACCAAGTACTCACCCAGCATCGATCTGACGGTGTTCGTCCGGAGATTCGACATTGCCCACGCCCAGAAGTCCCGCACCGAGGCGTTGGTTCCGACAATTGACTCGTGCCCGTCAACAGTTCTGAGATCGGTGGCTGCATCTACGGCAGCGTATTGCCCCGGCTTCGCCGCGCGGTCGCTGACCAAACTGGTTCCGCTCGTCGTCCCACTTCCTTAGAAATGGGATCCAGCTCGGTACGCGGCCGTAATAGCACCTGTGCCTGATCCGGGCCGGTCGAGGCGTCCCGGATTCCGATACAGACACAGCTTTAGGGTCGGCCAGCAGAGCGTGGACGAGAGTGGTGGGTGAGGTGGGTGACGTCGTTCAGTAACTGGCGCCCCCGACGTCTGCGACCCTTTGGCTGGATCTACCGTCGAGGGCTCATCAACAGCGCGGGAGTGGGCGGCGTCGCGTCCCGCCGGATGATGACGGGATCTCGCGCTGAGTCAGGGTTAGCACTTTTCGTGACATCTGCTTGGCGCGGTCGAGGTCTGACTGCGGAGGCCCTTCTGCAGGGTGAGCGTGTTGGTTTGTCGCTCGACGGGTGATTTCAGGCGTCGGATGCCTCGCCACGCGCTGCGGCCAGGTTGCTGCGAAAGATCACCGTGTGGGGGTGGTCGACGCCCAGGACCCGCTGCCGGTCGGCGGCGGTCTGCTCGTACAGGGGGATGGCGTCGGTGAGCCGGCCGGCCGATTCGTAGGCGTAGGCGAGGTTGTTGCGGCTGGTCAGGGTGTTGGGGTGGTCGGCGCCCAGGACCCGCTGCCGGTCGGCGGCGGTCTGCTCGTACAGGGGGATGGCGTCGGTGAGCCGGCCGGCCGATCGGTAGGCGTAGGCGAGGTTGTTGCGGCTGGTCAGGGTGTTGGGGTGATCGGCGCCCAGGACCCGCTCGGAGTCGGTCAGGACGGTGTGGCCGAGGTCGATCGCGCGGGTGAGGTCGGCGGCGGTGGTGAGTTGCCGGACCGCCCAGGACCGCTGGTCCAGCAGCATGGCGGTCACGTCGTCCTCGGCGGTGGGTGAACCCGTGCTCAGCGCGGTCCACACTGCCTCGACCTGATCAATCAGGTCGGCGGCGACAGCACGCTGCTGCCAGGCCATTTCCGCGGGGATCAGTTGTTGACCGGTCAGGTTCACGGCCAGGCCGGTGGTCTGGATGAGGGTGTTGTCAAGGTGGTCGCGTTCGCGCAGGACCCGACCCAATAGCCGGTGCATGAGCACAGCCTGTCCGGTGACGGACCAGGTGATCACGGACGCGGCGGCGCACCGTTGGAGCAGCTCGTCCAGCTCGTCGGTGTCGACACCGAGGATGCCGGTAAGGGGGTGGAGCAGGTCCCGAGGGACACCGTCGGGGGACAACACCGCCAACACTCGCAGGACCTGGTTGGTGCGCCCGGTGGGATCCTCGGTTTCCAGGCGGTCGAGGGACAATCGCGCGGAATCCGGCGCTAAGGATTTACCGCAGACAACGACCCTTTATCTGCGGTACCGTGCGAGACAACGTGGCGCGATAACCCTTCGCGTCGGGCCGACCCCGGAATTAATCTGCGGTAGC
>JBBRVZ010000178.1:0-4532 GCA_038246445.1 Mycobacteriales bacterium | reverse complement strand
TCACTCAGATGCGCCTTCACAAGGTCGTACCGGCGGACCAGGGACTCCACAATCGCGCTCATAGCGCAAAGATAGCCATCATGCACCCAGAAAGCTACGTTATTTTACGACGTCTCCTAAGTCGGCGTTTACCGTCGTTGCGCCCGTTGGCGATGCAGTTGGTGTCTTGACCTCCTCTGGTGTTGCGGTCGTTGCCGTACTTTCTGAAGTACGGTCATCTTCGTCCCGAACTTCCCGCGTTCGCCGCCATATTGGTCGCTGGGCACGGGAGAGCGGCACACGACCTGGCTGGGTATCAGCGCGCGCCGGTGGTGTTGCAGTACTTCGTGCCGGTACCGCTGGGCAAAGGTACCTCGATCGAAACTCAGGGTTCCCGGTGCGACAGCACGTACGCGAGGCACACCGTGAACTCTCGGGGCTGGTCGTGGCCCAGCATCTGTGGACGTACACAGATGCTCCAGATCCTGCCTTCAAAGGCCACTTCGCGGGATCTATTCCTGGGCCTTATGGGAGCCGAGGGCCTGGTGGCCAATCGGGACTTGGCTGCGCCGATACCTTCACCTCTTTCGCATCGGCTTGTAACCCGGCCGGCGCTGTGGCTCCCGGTCGTTCGTGGCCCTGTCGTTGGAGCAGCGAATTGCGGCCAGGACCGCTGTTTCAAACTCGCAGCAACCGAGTGGTCCCTTTGACATGCGCGTCGATCTCAGCGGTGACGTCGATGCCGGTCCCGATGACCGAAAGGACGACTGCCAAGGACCAGCCACAGCCAGGCTCGCGCTGGGCTGGGTGTGGAACTCGTCCGCCAGGTGATGCAGGACAGCGGCTGAGGTCTGCATTCTGGGCCGGACGTCTGAGCCAGGAATTGGATTCACTCAGGCAGGGCGGGGGGTCTCGTGAACGCATCCCCTCAAAAGCAGTCACATGTCAAAAGACGAAGCCGCATCGAAGTGAAGATTCGATGCGGCTTCGTCGTTCTCATTGCCGATGCAAGCGGGCGATCTGCAGTCGTGAGTGCCTTCAAGGTGCGACCCCACCATGCCTACACTGCTGGACCACTTAACTGAAGGGGACAGTCCTTAGCGCAAGAGGATGGCGGTGGCCCAAGCCGCCGGCTGACCTCCCGGCCTAGTCGCCCCAGTCGCGGTCGCCTCGGTCACCCCAGTCGCCGCGGTCGTCGCCGTCGCCCCAGTCGCCCCAGTCGTCGCCGTCGTCCCCGTCGTCCCCGTCGCGGCCTGAAACCACGGTGTGACAGTCGCTGCAGCGGTTGTAGACGACCTTCGTGGCGTCGTTCATGAGGGAGATGAACAACGCGTCCTCTTCACCGCGCGCGGAGTGACAGGTGCGGCATGACACGCCGCGCTTCATGTCAAGGTCCTCGCCAGTGATTCTGGGCGGCGTGGGCACGAAACTGCCGTTGTGACATATGGCGCAGTTCGCGCCCTTGAGGTTGTACATCGACAGGTGGCTCTTACCAAGAGGAGAGGTCGGACTCAGACTGTCTTCGTCCACGTGGATGGGGTAGTCAACCGGAGGAGTGGTCGGCGGGATAGTCGTCGGCGGGATGGTCGTCGGCGGCACAGTGGTCGGCGGGATCGTCGTCGGCGGCACAGTGGTCGGCGGGATCGTCGTCGCCCTACGTGTCAGGCTCGGGTGAGGCCAGTGGTTCAGAGCAAATCCGCCGTTTGATGTAGGGCGAGACAGGAATCCATCATCATGTCCAGTTCGTCTTTGACCGCGTTGCGCGAGGATGCTCGCATGACCAAACCGGGACCTCGTGCTGGGGGTCCGACCTCGAGGAGGTCGTTCACCTCGGCGCAGAAGCTTGATCACATCGCCGCCTACGAGGCGGCCATGCAGAAAGGTGAGGGTGGGGCTTACTTGCGGGCCAACGGGTTGTACTCGTCGCTGATGTGCGAGTGGCGCCGCCTTCGTGACGCCGGTGTGCTGGCCGGGAAGAAGCCCGGTGAGAAGATCGGCCGGCTGACCGCTGAGCAGGCCGAGATCGCGCGGCTGCGACGCCAGCTCGACAAGGCCGAGCGCCGGCTGGCGACCACGGAGGTGGCCCTAGAAATCATGGGAAAAGCACGCGAGCTCTTGGAAGGACTTACCAAGAGCTCGCAGGACGAGAACCCGCACACGACGCACTGATGGGCACCTACCGCGACCTGACCGGCCGGGGCGTTTCGACCCGGGTGGCGGCCGATCTGGTCGGGGTGCCCCGAGCGACCGCGACCCGTAAACCCCCCATCCCAGTCCGCGGACGGGCGGGCTCACCGGCGAACAAGCTCGACTGCGCTGAGCGCGCCCGGATCTTGGGGGTCGTGAACAGTCCGCGGTTCGTGGACCTGCCCCCGATCCAGATCTACGCCCAGCTCCTGGACCAGGGCGTGTACTTGTGCTCGATCTCCACGATGTACCGGGTGCTGGCCGCGAACCGGCAGGTCAAGGAACGCCGCTGGCTGGCCCGCCACCCGCCGCGGGCGATCCCCGAGCTGGTCGCTACCGGTCCCGGTCAGGTCTACAGCTGGGATATCACCAAGCTGCCGGGGCCGATCAAGGGCAAGTACTTCGACGCGTACGTGATGATCGACATCTACTCCCGCTACATCGTCGGCGCGTACGTCCACGCCCACGAGTCCGCAGTCTTGGCGGTGGAGATGATGCGGGAGATCTTCGGTATCCACGGCATCCCGCAGGTCGTCCACGCCGATCGGGGCACGTCGATGACCAGCAAGACCGTCGCCGCGCTGCTGTCCGACCTGGAAGTCACCAAATCTCATTCCCGGCCCCGGGTCTCCAACGACTGCGAGTATCAGACCATCGCCTTCGGCCGGGTCTGACCCGTCTAACGACCGGCCCCCTCGGGGTGCCTTTGGGTTGATCAGTCGGCTCGTGCCGAAGGCGATGCGTTAAGCCGCCGACTAGGCGGGCAGTGACCTTATAGGAGCGTGGCCTTGCCGGGCCCCGTCGCAGTCCTGTCCGCTCGCCTAACCGGCGGCGCCCCCACCCCTGCAGCGAGGAGAAGGCCATCACCAGCATGCCCGACTACAGCACCGACGTCGCCATCATCGTCGGCGTCGACACACATAAGGACATCCACGTCGCCGTCGCCATCGACACCCTTGGCCGCCGACAAGGCCAACTCGCCGTCCCCGCCACAACAGCGGGCTACCAGCAACTGCACCGCTGGGCCTTGGATTTCGGACCAAACCAAGGCTTCGGAGTCGAAGGCACAGGCTCCTACGGCGCCGGCCTCGCCCGCTACCTTCACAACCGTGACGCCCACGTCATCGAAGTCAACCGTCCCGACAGGGCCACCCGGCACCGGCTCGGCAAGTCCGACCCTATCGATGCCGAGTCCGCAGCCCGCGCCGTGCTCGCCGGGACTGCCACCGGCATACCCAAACACGGTGACGACTACGTGGAGATGATCCGGGTCCTCAAACTCACCCGCGACTCAGCGGTCAAGTCCCAAACCCAGGCGACCAACCAGGTCAAGGCCGTTCTGGTCACAGCGCCACCGCAGTTGCGTGAGGCCCTCCAGGGCCTACCGCGCATCGCGCTGCTCCAGCGCTGTGCGGTACTACGCGCCGGCGAGCTGACCACACCAATGGCCGCCGCGAAACACGCACTGCGCCTGCTCGCCCGCCGCGCTCTTGGGCTGCGCGCTGAGGCCAAAGCCCTACGCGCGCAACTGACCACGCTGACCGCCGCCGCATGCCCGGCGCTGGTCGAGCTCACCGGCATCGGGCCCGACAGCGCCGCCCAGCTGCTCATCAGCGCCGGAGACAACGCCCAACGGCTCCGCAGCGAAGCCGCCTTCGCCGCACTCTGCGGCACCAACCCGGTCCCAGCCTCCTCCGGAAAGACAACCCGTTACCGGCTCAACCGCGGCGGCGACCGCCAAGCCAACGCAGCCCTCCACCGCGCTGTCATCACCCGAATGCACTGGCACGAACCCACCCAGGCCTACGTCGAGCGGCGCACCGCCGAAGGCAAGACCAAACCCGAGATCATGCGCTGCCTCAAGCGCTACCTCGCCCGCCAAGTCTACCGCTGCCTCGTCCCCGCGACCGTTAGCAAGAAGCCATCCGCATCCAACCAAGAGAGCCTGGAATGGGCCGCTTGACAAACATAGGAGCATCAACCCGTACTCGGAGTCGTGGTTTAAGACGCTGAAGTTCGCACCCGTGTTCCCCGAACGCTTCGGCTCCCTGGCCGACGCGAGGACCTTCATGGCCAGTTTCGTCCACGGATACAACCATCTTCATCGCCATACCGGGATCGGCCTCAACACCGCGGCAGACGTCCACTACGGCCTCGCGGCCGGCAAAGCCACCCAGCGGTCGGCCGTCCTGGCCACCGCCAGAGAAAGGAACCCCGAACGGTTCGGCAGCACCCGAGATCCCAAGATCCTGACCATCCCCGACGCGGCCTGGATCAACAGACCAGCCGCCAAAACTGAGACAGAGCCAACCGAGGCCGAACAAGCCGCCTAACACCCACTGGCCTCATCCACCTTGACAAATTCC
>JBBRVZ010000177.1:0-4560 GCA_038246445.1 Mycobacteriales bacterium | reverse complement strand
TGCCCACCGGCACCCACCTGCCGGTCGCCGTGGTCATCCACGGTGGGTATTGGCGCGCCGCGTACGGGCGCGAGTTGGCCGAGCCGCTGGGCCGTGACCTGACGCGGTACGGGGTTGCAACGGCCGTCATCGAGTACCGCAGGGTCGGCGAAGGTGGCGGCTGGCCGACGACGCTGGCCGATGCCGCTCGGGCCGTCGACTCGCTCGCGGGACCGGGTCAGCAGATTGCTGAGGGACGCCTCGTGCTCGACAGGGTGGCCGCCGTCGGCCACTCCGCGGGGGGGCATCTGGCGGCCTGGCTGGCGCATCGCGGTTCGCTTCGGGCCGGAACGGCCGGGTCTGTCGGTCCCGGCGAAACCAGTGTTCCGATCGTCGGCGCGGTGACGCAGGCGGGACTGCTCGACCTCGTCGGTGCGGCGGACGAACGGCTCGGCGACGGCGCCGTCATCGCGCTGATGGAGGGTGAGGCGCGGTCGCTGCCGCAGCGCTACCACCACGCCTCCCCCTTGGCGCAGGTGGGCGATGGCGCCCGGGTGGTCTGTGTGCACGGCGAGTTGGACGACACGGTGCCGCTGAGCCAATCCGAGCGCTACGTCGAGGCCGCGCTGCGGGCGGGTGACCCGGCCCGGCTGATCGTGCTGCCGGGCATCGGGCACTTCGAGCTCATCGACGACCGGCACCCCGCCTGGGCCGCCTGCCGCGACCAGGTTCTGCGGATGGTCTGACGGGTTGCTCTGGGCTCGCCGGACTGCTTCGGATACCGCGACCCGCTCGTGCAATGCCCGACCTGCTCGACCTGCTCAGGATCTGTCTCGCAGGTGCGCCAGTGCCGACCCGATCGGGACGCTGATCAGCAGCACGACGAGCAGACACCGGTAGGCCCACAACGTCAGCCGGTTCTTCGACCCGGGAGCTGCGACTGGTACTGCCCGCGCGGTATCGATCAGGGCGATCACGACAGCGATCAGCAGCAGGGGCACCCCGGCATCGACGATTCCCGCAACGCCGAGCAGGGAACCAGTGATCACCGCGGCGTTGCCCAGCAGCCAACCGGCGAGTTGCAGCCAACTCCGGCCGGCGGGCATCGACCCGCCCGATGACCGCGACTGCATCACGCCCATCGCCCGGGTCCCCACACCGCATACCAGCACCAGGTACGCCGCCAGCCAACTGCCCTTGTCCAGTCCCAGTGGGCCGGTGACAGCGGCGACTCCGCCGCCAAGAAGGACGCAGGCGGAACCGCCGATGACCAGGATTCTTGCTGGCCACGCGGGTGCGGTGGGCGACCCGGCCGTTGCCTGGTCGCGGTCCTTGGACGACCGGACGGGGGTGGTCATTGCGGGCCGGCCACTGCGGTCTGGGCCGCGCTTCGGACCGGGTTTGGCCAGCCGGTCATGACGCGCCCGCGGTCGCGAGGTGAGCCAGACACAGGTCTGATTCGACGAACGGGTCGAGCCGTGCGACGGTCAACGGCGACTCCCACGCCTCCATCGCGCCCTGCATGATTCCGAGGTGCACCGGGCACACTGCCGCCGCTGCTGTCTGGGCGAGTTCGAGGAACGGACAGTGCCGCAGCCCGATCTGCCGCTGACCGTGTCCCGCACGCAGTTCGGGTGCGAAGTCCAGATCATCAAGAAGTTCAAAGAGTCGATCGACGGAGTCCTCCGGACCGTCGCCGGGGTCGGGGCTTGGGTCGGCGTCATGGCCGTGGTCGGCGTCGGGGTCGGGGTCGGCAGACGTGGTCGCGACTCGACGACCCCAGGCTCGGCCGGCAGCCGCGGCGCGGCCGGCCGAGTTCGGTTCGGCCGCCAGAGAGTTCAGGAGGACTTCGGCCAGCAAGAGATAACGGCGGGGACCGCTTACGTCCATGGTGCGCACCGAACGAAACAACTGTGGGGGACGGCCGGGGGAGCGTCGATCGGGGTCGACCCGCTCGACCCGACCGATCTCGAGCAATGTGACGAGGTGGAACCGCACCGTGTTCGGATGCACCGCAAGCCGTTCGGCGATCTCGGTGATGCGAAGTGGTCCTGCTGCGTCCAGAAGGATCTGCAGCACCGCCTGCCGTCGGCCCAGGGTCGACCCGTTGACGTTGTGTGTCGACTCAGTGCTCACCGTCGTCCCCCTCGTGGTGGCATGCGGAGTCGCCGGGGCCCCGGTGGATGCTGCTCGTGCGCATTGCTCGCCAACACTGCCGGATCCACGACCTCCGTAGACGTTTGACGGGTACCGGATGCCATGCCCTAGAGTTTACACAGCACTCACTTGTACAAATAGAGTCAGGAGACGCCATGGTTTCGTCGGCCGAAATCGGAACGGGCGAAACGCCGCAGCTCGATGTCCGGCCGCTGCGCAAGCCGGACAAGCACCCCACCATTTTCGCCAGGTACGCCGGCTTGCCTGCGGGGGCATCGTTCGTGCTCATCAACGACCACGAGCCCAAGCACCTGAAAGACGAGTTCGAAGCCAACTACGCCGGCAGCTACCAGTGGGAATGTCTGCAAGGTGAACCGCGCGACTGGCGGATCAAAATCACCAAACTCACCTCCGCCGCCCTGCCTCGGATCCTGATGAATACCGCAGACATCGGCGCTCAGGCAACAGATCCGGACGTGACCGGTGCGGTGTGGAGGCTCGACCTGCGCGATCGGGACCTCGACTCGAACATCATCGCGCTGCCTCCGCACGGAGCGATCGACGCCCATAGCGGCCCGGATCTGGACCTCCTGGTCCACATTGTGGCCGGTGCCGGTCAGCTCATCACCGAAGTGGGCAGCATCGACCTGCGCCCCGGCGCCGTAGTGTGGTCGCCGCGCGGTTCCCGATGCCAATTCACGGCCGGTCCGGACGGGCTTCGCTATCTCACTGTCCATCAGCGCCGGCGGGCTCTGGTGCTCGACACCAGCCTGCCCGGTGATCGTGGATGACGGCTCGCACCGCAGCACGGTTGCCTCCGCTGCACGCGACGACGACACCGTCCCCGGTCGCCGGCTGCTGAGCGCCGTCAGCTACGCCCGGCCGGATGAGGTGCGGTTGCTTCCTGGTTGCGGTTCTGCAGCATCCGTCGTGCACCAAGGAGCGCGACGCCGAGCCCGAGTCCGGCCACCATGAATCCGAGGAAAAGAAAGAAGAAGATCGAATTCATTCCGAGTGTCTGCCAGTCGGTTCCGAGCATGGTGCCCACCAGGAAGCCGAAGAGCGGACCCAACACCATGGCGCCGCAGCCCAGCAGCACCATCCAGATGCCGGCCGTGAGTGGTACCAGCCGGACCTGACGCCCTTGCTCGTCGAGCGGGTCGGAGTCAGTGGTGGTCATCCTGCGTCCTTTCCACGTAAGGGGGCGTGCGGGCGTCGCCGTTCACGCTGGCCTGGGCGCCGGAGCGGAAGGCGTCGAGGAATGGGCCGATGATGTCGATCGGCAACGGGAACACGATCGTGGAGTTGTGGTCGGCACCGAGCTCGAGCAGGGTCTGCAGGTAACGCAGCTGAAGGCTGGCTGGGCATTCGCTGAGCGTCTTGGCGGCGTCGCGCAGTTCAGCTGATGCCTGCAGCTCACCCCGGGCGCTGATGATCTTGGCGCGACGCTCCCGCTCGGCCTCAGCCTCGCGGGCCATCGCTCGCTGCATCGCCTCGGGGATCTCGACGTCCTTGATCTCTACGACGAGGACCTCGACGCCCCATGGTTTGGTCTGGGTGGCGATCGATGTGGCCAGATCTTCGTTGAGGTCCGCTCGGTGGGCGAGCAGCGTATCCAGGTCGGCCCGCCCGACGACCGACCGCAGCGTGGTTTGAGCGATCTGGGAGGTCGCGACTGGGTGATTCTCCACCGTCATCACCGACCGGACCGGCTCGGTGACGCGGAAGAGCACCACCGCGTTGACGCGGGCGGGCACGTTGTCCCGGGTGATGACTTCCTGCGGTGGGATGGTCAGCGTGACCACGCGCAGGTCGACACGGATCAGCTTGTCCACCCCTGGCACGAGCAGCCTGACGCCTGGGGACAGCGGCTCACGCAACCGGCCCAGTCGGAAGGCGACGCCCCGCTCGTATTCCTTGAGCACCCGCAGCGAGCTACCCGCCAGCACTAGCAGTACGAGGACGACGACAACGATCACGATCATCATCCGGTGACATCGCCTTTTGCTGGTCGGTGGTCTGACCCGTAGCTCGGGCGCCGCCGGATCAGATGAGAAGTTGCGGCTTCGCGTTCGGCGAGCACCTCGTCCATCGAGCGGTGCTTCATCCCTTCGGGGATGAAGACGGGGTTGCCACGCAGGTGCGACCACAGCGGCACGCTCAGCAGCAGAGCCCCGAGGACGCAACTGCCGAGTACGAGCAGGGCGTCCGGACCGGGTCCGCTGAGCGCCACGGCCAGCGGCCAGACGAGGCCGAGGAGGACCACCGCGCAGGCAATGCCGCGGTGGAAGCGGGCTGCTTCCGAGGCCGGCCACGAGTCGACCACCCGCAGCACCTCGCGCCCGGAGTGTGATGTCGTGCAGCTGTCCTTGACCGGGCAGGCGTTGCAGATCGACGGGGTGCCGCGGTAGCGCATCACCCGGT
>JBBRVZ010000176.1:0-4649 GCA_038246445.1 Mycobacteriales bacterium | reverse complement strand
GGGCAGCGCGATCAGCGGCTCCAGCGTGGACAGGTCGATCTCCTCGGCGACGTCGTACGCCGCGTCTTCGTCGGCGAGCAGCTCGACGAAGTCCTCTTCGCGCTGCTCGGCCCGCAGAAACGCCCGCACCTGCCCGTCGGCCGGGAACACCGTGCTGGTGGCGCCCAGCTCGGCCCCCATGTTCGCGATCACATGCCGGTCCATTGCGGTGAGATGCGCCAGCCCAGGGCCGTGGTACTCGATGATCCGGTTCACGCCGCCCTTGACGCCATGCCGACGGAGCAGCTCCAGGATGACGTCCTTGGCGCTCACCCAGGCCGGCAACTCCCCGGCCAGTCGTACTCCCCAGATCTCGGGCATCCGCAGGTACACCGGTTCGCCGGCGATCGCCATCGCCACCTCGATGCCCCCCAGCCCGATCGCCAGCATGCCCAGCGAGCCGGCCGCCGGGGTGTGGCTGTCCGAGCCGACCATCGTCTTGCCCGGGATCCCGAAGCGCTGCATGTGGGTGGGGTGGGAGACCCCGTTGCCGGCCTTGGAGTACCACACACCGAACCGCTGACAAGCCGACCGCAAGAAGGCGTGGTCCTCGGCGTTCTTGCTGTCGGCCTGCAGCAGGTTGTGGTCGACGTACTGCACCGACACCTCGGTGCGCACCCGGTCCAGGCCCAGCGCCTCCAACTCGAGCATCACCATGGTGCCGGTGGCGTCCTGGGTGAGTGTCTGGTCCACACGTAGCGCGATCTCGTCCCCAACGGTCATGTCGCCGGACACGAGATGGGCTGCGATCAGTTTCTGCGCGACGTTCTGGCTCATGGTGTGCCTCCTAATTAAAGCGGAAGACTACGTGACCGCCGACCCGCCATGTTGCAGGGCCGGATCGACCGAACCGATCGCCTACCACATCCGAGTCGTACTGATCGCGAACTCCGCGACCAGCCGAACTGCCCACTCATTCAACTCCTGCGGGTAACACCTGGACGTTCGTGCCATGACTCCATCCTCCTGGCCGAACCAGACCCGGTCGAGGTGCTCGAGATCGACCAGACCCGCCGCGGCCGACCGTCGTGAGTACAAGACCCGGTCACCGGCCGGTGGACCAGCCGAACGGTTCGAGACCAACTTCAAGACCGCCGGCCGAGCCGGCCTACGGCTTCCCCAACCTCGACAACCAACGCCGCCGAGTACGCCTGCACCAGGCACCGCCGCATGAGAGCCGCTCCCCGCCAAATTCGAAGAGCCCGTACGCCGATTACCGCACCTCCGGTCACCGGTATTCCGGGCCGACGTTCCCGCAAGAGGATCCGCTTGCGGCGTGGAGCGCGCCGACCCCGCGAGCGCTCGGGTCGGGCGTCCACAACGGGTGCCCTCTGAGCGCCGACGGTGGGCACACCTGTGCCACGATGCGCACACATCCAGCACGCCGAACAGGAGCAGGACATGACCTCCACCCGGATACCCGCTGCCGATGTCGCGCCCGGCACCGTCACCGGTGCAGGCCGCTATGCGGTCGGCAACAACAACGGTGAATACTTCGCCGTCAGCCGCCGCTGCCGGCACCTACGCGCAGACCTGGCCGGAGGCAGCATCGACGCCGACGGCTGCCTGGTCTGCCCCTGGCATCAAGCCAGATACGACGTGCGGAGCGGCCGGATGACGCGCGGGCCTCAGGGCGTGTTCGCCAAGATCCCCGGCCTCGGTGCGTCGTTCGTAGCCCTGACCAAGACCTGGCCACTACGCCGCGGGACCGTCACCCTCGACGGCGACGAACTCCAAGTCGACTGACTGACACTGGAAGCAGTTCACAACCTCGTTTCTTCGCGCAAGTCCGTGGTGAAGACCTCACCGGCCGATGGCACGCCCGAGAAACGCCCGGGCGCTTTGGTCGTCCCGTAGCCGGATCCTCATACGGACCCGAGCAGCGTCGGCAGCCCGACTCGCGGCTACTTGAGCGGAAGCATTGTCAAGTTTCTCCGATGAGCTTGGGAACTCGACTGAACGGTGTATGACCGATGGGTGGCCGGTGTCGTCCACGGGTTTGCCGCGCCGGGGCGGTGCATTGCCTCCAGGGTCGCGTCGAAGGTCGTGGCCGGGCATGGAAGTCCCGCCCGAGCGGCGGTGTTGTCGTCGGAACGTCGACCGGGAGCCGCCCAGCGGAGATCCGGGCGATCCTGGCCGCGGCCTGTGCTGTGCCGGTAGGACCGGCGGATAGAGCGGAGCGATCAGGATGGTGGTCATCAGCACGATCCGGCTGGTCGCACCGGCCACCGCCGTCGAGGTGGTGAGCGACTCCGAGTTCGGGTACGCGATCCGGTCGACGGTGGCGGGCGCGGCGAACCCGTTGCTCGGTGCCTCGGGCTCACTCCAGCAGGCGCGTGCCAACCGTTTCCGGCACGGCGCTCGGTAGTCCGCCCCGATGTGCGGCGCGGCTCCTGGAGGAGCTGCGCTCTCGCTGCACACGCTCCGCCGTCGTCCCTCTATCGTGCATGTGTGGACGTGCGGGAGATGCGTGGCCTGGTGGAGCGGGCCCGGGTAGCGCACCTGGCCACTGTCGCCGCGGACGGACAGCCCCATATCGTGCCGGTCTGCTTCGTGTTGTCGGGCGAGGTCGCCTACAGCGCGGTCGACCTCAAGCCCAAGCGTGGCCCTCGCCTGCGCCGGATGGCCAACATCGAGGCCACCCGTCACGCGTGCCTACTCGTGGACCGCTACAGCGAAGACTGGTTGGCGCTGTGGTGGGTGCGCCTGGACGGTCCTGGACGGGTCGTCGCCGACCCGGTCGAGGCGGCGCGGGCGATCAGTGCCCTGGTCGGCAAGTACCAGCAGTACGCAGAACGGACACCCGCCGGTCCGGTGCTTGCCGTGGACATCGCGAGATGGAGCAGCTGGTCCGCTGTGTGACCCGCTGCGCCGGGCCGGTCGCGGGTCCACCGCCTCGAGCCCCGGCCGAGGGGTGGAACCAGACGACGCCGCTCGGAGAGTGACGTCTTGGCACTTCATCGACGGTTCGGCATCGCCCTGCCCGCGTCGTACCCGTGGCTCCGCCGCCACCGAGGTGTCTGCGCGAGGGCGCCCGCTGTGTGGTGCGTCGCCGGTGCGGCGACCGCCCCGGCGGCCAGCTCGCGACCGCGGCGGAACGAGTCCCAGCCCGCCACCACGTACGGGGCGATCGCCCGGCGCCGACGCGCCTCCGCTTCCGAGGCAGGCCAGACACCGCAGGACTCCTTCGCGTCCCAGAGCGAGACACCGATCACCTCCCGATCGTCCCCCGACCGGTAGGCGTCGGCGTGGCGCAGGCCCTGCGGGTTGGTCCGGTCGTCACGCCCGCTCGACGTCCGCCACCGTGGCTGGCCTGATCCGGCGCGTCGTCCAGACGAGGTACTCCATCGTCGCCTCCTCGCAACGGGTGCGGTCCCGAAGGCCCGCCGGTGCGGGCGACGGCCACGACGGTCACTGCGATCGTCCCAGCCGCGACGGCGGGTCGCGAGCCCGGTGCAGGGCCGCGAGAGCAGAATCGCGGACCCCGCGGCCGTGCCTGTTGCCCGACGACCCGGCTCAGAGGTCGACCACGGTCCGGTGCTGCGACCCGCACGGTCGCTGCCTCCGGGCTGGACGGCGCGACGTCGTCGGTGGCGTCGGTTGTCGGGGAGACTGGGGAGGTGCCGAGGGGTCTGTACAGCCTGCGCGACCAGGACGGGACGGTGGTCGCCTACGAACGGTTCTCCTGCGCGCCGGGCCCGGCGGGCTGGCGCTACAACGCGCAGGTGCTCGCCCCCGACGGCCGCACCCCGAGGGGTCTCGTGGACGTCACGACCGATGCGCGCGGGCTGCAGATCCGGGTCGAGGTGCGGGCCGGCGGCTGGGTTGTGCGCGGGGGCGTCGCCGGCGGTGAGACGGTGTGGGTCCGAACGGGGGCATCGGGCGAGGACACGGGCGAGGACACGGCCCCGGCGGCGGGGTTCACCGGGCGCTCGCCGGGGTTCCTCGTCGCGGTCGCGCGGCGGCTGGGGCTTCGCGCCGGGGCGTCGTCGCGGCTACGGCTGGTCGCCCTCACCGATCCGGCGCTCGCGCCGGTTCCAGTCGAGGTGGCCTGGTCGCTGACAGCGGTCGAGCAGTACCCGACGGAGGTCGGTCCGCTGCCTGTCGAGCGGTACGAGACCGCGGACCTGGCCAGTGGCCAGCGGGCCACCGTCCACCTCGCCGGTGACGTCGTGCTCGCCGCAACCGGGGTCGAGCTCGACGCCCTGGACACGCCACCGACGCTTACCCCGAGGCAGTCGAGGTGAGGTCGGTCGGATGGGCGCCCGAAGCCCGGCACGGTTCGCGTCATCGCCAAGCCACGTCGGGCCCCGCGCCGTACCCACATCGGCCGAGCCGCGCGACTCGAAGGTTTGAGCGGACGTATCGGTCTTGCGATAGAGGGTCTGCCCAGAGTATCGAGAACGGTGAAGGTGAAGCCTGTTCGACCGGCGAAGTCTCGAGCATGCCGCTCCAGATCAGCGCGGTTGTCCTTCACGCTCATCTCCCGCGGCCACTTCCCATCGAGGAAGCCGGGCGAGCGTCGAATGTGTTCCATGCTCGACCGCCATGCTGCGTAATCGCGCTCATTGTGTTCCGGGCCGAGCGGCTCGAGGTGGAAGCCTCCAGCC
>JBBRVZ010000175.1:0-4670 GCA_038246445.1 Mycobacteriales bacterium | reverse complement strand
CCCGCGGACGAAGTTGATGGTCTTACCGGTGTACGGGTCGTTCAGCGTCCCGCTCAGCACGATGCAGTCGGACCCGTCGGCCATCGTCACCTCGGTGAGCTGGGCCTTGATCAGGTCGTTGCGGGCTATCTGGACTGCTTCTTGGGAGTGAGGCACGTTCGGTTCATGCGCCCGGGTCGTCGTGCCTGCGTGTTATCCGATAGGGCGTGTGTCACCTGTGGGACCGTGCGGGCATGGTCTTCCTGGCGGCGTCGCGGGACTGTGGATGTTGATCTCGGAGCAGGCGGTTTCGCCGGTGTCCGGATCGCGCTTGTGGGTGTTGGTCGACGACCGAACAATGGCTATTCATCCGGAGGCGGCCGCTTGGGGGACGTTCCTGCGGGGAGCGGGCCGGTCGCCGAACACGATTAGGTCTTATGTGCCGCGGTTGGGCCGGTTCCTGAACTGGGCGTCTTCGCGTGGGTTGGATTGGCGGCGAGCCACGGTTCTGGATCTGGCGGGGTTCAAGCAGCGGTTGGAGCTGACAGAGGTCGGCGGCACCGGCCGCCGCGTGACTGGGAAGACGGTCAACGCCTCGTTGGTGGCGGTGGTCGAGTTCTACCGGTTCTGTGCCGCCTTCGGTTACGTGGGTCCTGAAGTCGCACAACGCATGTCGCAGCCCAAGTTCGTGAAGGTCAGAGGGCGGGCTCTGGAGAACTCGGGTGAGTACCGCGAGATATCCGTGCGGGCGGTCCGGGCGCCGGAGGTGCACCGAGCTCCGGAATCACTGACCCGGGACCAGGTCGAGGCCGCGGTCGCGGGGTGCCGGTTGGCACGGGACCGGTTCCTGCTCATCCTGTTGTTCCAGACGGGCGTGCGGATCGGCGAGGCGTTGGGGATGCGCCGAGGAGATGTTCATCTGCTCCCGGACTCGTCGTCGTTGGGATGCAACGTCAAGGGAGCGCATGTGCATGTGGAACCACGACAGGACAATGTGAACGGAGCGCGGTGCAAGGCGGGCCGACCGCGGGTGGTGCCGGTGGCCCAGCCGGTCATCGAGGCTTACCGGGAGTACATGCTCGAGCGGGACGAAGTCCCCGCAGCGGCCCTGGTGGATTATCTGCTGGTCAATGTGTCCGGGCCGGCGGGCGGCCGGCCGTTGACGTACTCGAACGCTCAGCAGTTAATCGAGAGGGCTGCGGCTCGAGCGGGATTTCAGGCGCACCCGCACTTGTTTCGACATACCGCGGCGACCCGGTGGTTGCGGTCCGGGGTGCCGATCGACGTGGTGCAGGCGCTGCTGGGGCATGCCAGTACCGCGTCGACGGCGGTCTACTTGCACGCGACGGACGAGGACAAGCGTGCGGCGGTCGACCGGGTCGCGGCAGCGCAGTCGACGGCCTTCCAGTGACGGCGGCTGCGCTCTCTGTTGCGAGGCGGTTGGAAGACCGACCAGACTGGATCGAGCACCTGGTGTCGCTGACCGACCTGGACTGGCGGTCTGCGGAGTGGGATCCGAGCACCGGGGTTTTCACTGCTGACCCGACGAACCCGCTGACCAAGGCGTTTCAGTGTCGGGTCGCCGGTTGCGCCGGATGGTCGGCGTATTCGATCAGCTTGTGCTCCGGGTGCCGGAAAAGACGCGTGAAGTTCACCGGGACCAATGAGGAGTTCTATGCCATTGCCCGGCCGCGGCCCCGTAAGGACTTGGGCACGCAGTTCACCGAGGATCTGTCGGTGCTGGCACCGGCCGTTCGGGCCGAGCTGATCTTCGGGATCCAACAGCGCGACTACGACCAGATCGTCTTCGCGCCAGTGGTTCTGCGGCAACTCCTGACGTCGTTACCGGATGGTCTGGTCAGCCTGCTGGACCTGCCGGACGGGTTCGCAGCGGCCTTGAAGCCGTCTATGGCCGGACTGTTGCGTGGCGTGCTCGGCCACGTCCGCCGGGCCTATGCCCCGCTGCAGGGGATCGACCCGACCGCCGGCGACGTCTGGGACAGTGCCCTGGTCGGCTTGACGGCGGGCCCCAACCGTCAGTACCGGGCGATGTCGGGGACCATCGATTTCCGGCCGATCCGCCAGGCCTGGCTGCGGCGCATCGTCCAGGAGTACGGGCGGGCCATCCGACCGCCGGCGGTGACCCTCCGGCGGATCGTGGGCTCGTTCGGTATCGCCTCGGATGTGCTGGCCGCCCGGGGGATCGGGGACGACCCGTCAGCGGTGGGAATGGCGGACATGACCGCGGTGGTCGAGGGTTTCAGTCGAACCAACGGGCCGACCGGACGACCCCATTCCACGTCGCACCGCATCTCTTTGCTCGGGTTCTGGCGACGCGCCCTGGAGTTCTGCCGCCTGGCCGGGCTGATGGACGATGTTCCCAGCACGTTCGCGATGGACCTGCGTCATCACAAGATCGCCCGGGTTCCGCTGCGAGAGGACGAACTCGGGCGGGCCATCCCCGAGGCGGTCATCGCCCAGCTGGACCGCAACTTGCACGTGCTGCGGACTGGGTCGAGATTCCACGTCGGCGGCTGGTCAGCCGCCGACATCGGTGAAATGTATTGCGTGATATACGCTCTCACGCGGGACACCGGGCGGCGGCCGAACGAAGTGGTCAGCCTGCACCGGGACTGTCTGCAGTTCGTGGACGGCTTACCCACCCTGATCTGGGACAACCACAAGCGGCGCCGCCTCGGTCGGCGGCTGCCCATCCACGCCTCGACGGCGGACATCATCACCGGGTGGCAGCAACGGCGGGCCGCGTTGCCGCAGTTCCCGCACACGCAGAACTGGCTGTTCCCCGGTCTTGGAAGTCGGACCCGTGAGACCGCCGGGCACGTCACAGCCCAACACTTCCTGAGCAAGGTCTTCCGCACCTGGATCGACCGGATCGACGAGCCGTTCATCACTGGCACGGATTCGACCGGGCAGCCCCGGGTGATCAGCAAGGACAGCGTCACCGCCTACGGATTGCGGCACGCCTACGCGCAACGGCATGCCGACAACGGCACCCCTGTCGACGTTCTGCGTGAGCTGATGGATCACCGGTCGGTCGAGACGACGATGGGCTACTACACGATCACCCTGACGCGGAAGCAGCAAGCCATCAACGCGGTTGCGTCGCTGCGCATCGACCGGCACGGCAACCCGGACCCGGTCAAGGACGCGGTCGCCTACCAGCGGCAGTCAGTGTCCATTCCGTTCGGCAACTGCATCGAGCCGAGCAACGTCAAGGCCGGCGGCCAGCACTGCCCGATCCGATACCAGTGCTCCGGCTGCGGCTTCTACCGGCCGGACCCCTCTTACCTGACCGCGATCGACGAGCACATCACCTCGCTCCGGTCGGATCTGGAGATCTCCGCAGCCGCCGACAACGCCGACTGGGTCCTGACAAACCTGCGGCAGCAGATCGACTCGTTCACCTCCGTCGCCGACCGGATGCGCGCGGCCCTGACCACGCTGCCGACCAGCCAACAGGAAGCGATCCGCCTAGCTTCCGACGTGCTGCGCCGGGCCCGCGCCGCCGAACCTCTTTCACTCACCGTCATCAACAGGACAGGACCATGACCACCACCGACACCCGTGACCGCCGGACCGATACCCTCACCGCCGCTCGCCGAAAAGACAGCGCCGCGAAGGCTACTCGAAGCCTTGCCGCCGTCGAGCGGCTCCACCGCAGCGGTCGCCGAGTCACCTTCAGCGGTGTCGCCCGGGAAGCCCAGGTGTCCGGCTGGTTCGTCTACAACCAGCCCGACGTCCGAGCGGCCATCGAACGCGCTATCGCTGATCAGACCGCCGTTGGCGTCACCACCGCCTCGGTCAGCACCGTGGAGCGGGTCAGCAACAGCAGCCTTGCCGCCGAGCTGGCCCACGCCCGAGCCGAGATCCGCGACCTGGTCGGACAGCGAGACCGCTACCGGGAGCGCGTCAGAATGGCGTTGGGAACCGAACTTGAGGCGATCACCCAACAACAACTCGTCGACCGGATCACCGAACTTGAAACAGCGAACCTGAACCTGGCCAACGAGGCCACCACCGAACGGGTCCGCGCCAACCAGGCCACCGACCTTGCCAAGCGCCTGCAAGCAGAACTGGACGGGGCCCGGCTCAGCATCCGCCGCATGATCCGCGACCAGGCCACTGGAGCACCCGAATGACCCCAAGGTCCAGCGAGGCAGGAGAGAACAAAACCGCGCCTTGCGCCCACGGAGGGCTACCAATGGTGCTACCCCATGGCAACCTACTTTGCCTGGGCGAGCTGGGCTATATGGAGCTGGATAAACGTGGAGCGGAGCTACTATTCCAGGACTTGACGGAACGAGAAGAGAAGTCCGCCATAGCGATTGCGTCCAACGAGGCATTTTCGGGCTGGACAAAGACATTCGCGGACCCAAAGCTCTGCGCCGCCTTCGTCGATCGCCTCACCTTGGCCGGCGGATCATCGAAACCGGCATCACAAGCTACCGACTCGCACACGCTCGCACCCAGCGGACCCAACAAGCAACCCGGCCGGCCGGCGCCGACCGGAGCCGCAACCGCGGGACTCATTCAGGGCCACCCGTCGGCCTTGGGTTCAGGTGATCGCTGTTCCACAGCAGGGACTGATCGACGCCGATGCTCATCGCCTCGAGTTGACTGTCGCCAACAATGGAGTCGACGCAGGCCCTGCTGCCACCGACATACGTGGT
>JBBRVZ010000174.1:0-4686 GCA_038246445.1 Mycobacteriales bacterium | reverse complement strand
CGGTGGCGGGCAGCGTTTCGATGTGCCGGTTCAGGGTGGGTGATCGCATCCGCAGGGTGATGAAGGTGATGCCCCGCTGGTCGAGTTCGGCCAGGACTGGTTGGGTGGTGACTTTCTGGTCCATGACCAGTCGGTGTGGCCAGTTGCCGGTGAGGGTTTTCCAGTGGTCGGCGAAGACGAGGACTTCGTTGGATTGGGTGGCTTTGGTCAGGTCGGCGTTGGCGTAGACCAGGGTTTGGCTGGCGCCGTCTTGCGCGAAGAACGACAGCACGGACCTGGTGCGTTGGGATCGTGTTGGGACGTAGTGCTTTTCCAGGGCGACGTCCTGGCCCCAGTGCATGATGGCGTGGAAGTCCAGGTCCAGGTCGCCGCCGTGGTCGGTGATTAGGTCCGCGGCGATCATCGCTTTGCCCAGTGCGGTGAGCAGCTTGGTTTGCCGGGTGTGTTCGAGTCGGTAGGAGTAGCTGGTCAGTGCGGTGGTCTTGGGTAGTGCGGTCAGTCCGGCGAACAGGGCGGCGCCGGGGTCGGCGGCCAGGTCGTCGACGTGGGAGACCCGGCGCAGGCCGGTGAGTTTGAGCGCGAGCAGGGACAGCAGGTAGTTGACCGCGGGGATCACTTTGGTGCCGGGGTAGCCGGCGGCGGTGACCAGGCCGGGTAGGTCCAGGGCGACCAGGTCGGGCAGCGTCAACAGCAACCCGGCTACCTTCGTGGCCGACCGGTCGGGCAGTTCGGCGATGTTGAGCAGTCGGGCGCGGGGCGGGTGGTCCCGGAACGGTGGGCCGCCCGGTTCGGCCGGCCGGGCGGGGCGTCTGGGTAGTCCGGCCTCGTTGATGACCTCGGCGACGCCGGTGCGGTTGAGCGGGGTCGCGGTGCCGGCGAGGATCTCGCTGATCTGGGCGGCGGAGTGTCCGGCCCGGTGCAGCTCGATGATGTTCTCCCGGGCAGCGTTCTTGGCCGGAGCCCGGGTCGGGCCGGGGCGGGGGTTGAGGAAGAAACCGGTCTTCCCGGCGCGGAAGTCTCGGACCAGCGACCGCAGCGTCGCCGTCGAGTACCCGGACCTCGCCGCTGCCGTCTCAATCGGAAGGCCTTCGTGCAGGTAGCCGCGCAGCGCCTCGTAGCGGCGGTGGTTCGGCCCGGTCGGCCTGCCGAAGAACTCGCCACCGGGTCGGACGGCACCGGTGCCGACCTTCCGGTTGGGGGTGGGTTTCGCTGCATTGACCACATGTCCAGTCCAGCACCTGTCGAGCCGTGGGTCAATCACCGACACACGCGCGTGTCTTACATCGTTGTGATTCAACGGGTCTCAGACCAAGCCGCTCAAGGTTCAGCAGGGCACTGCCACGCGAATGACAGCGATACCCACCCCAAACCGGGCACCGCCGCGCGACGACGTCCATTTGGATTCCCCTGCTACACAACCGATCTGACAACCGTCACCCACGAACGACCACCCCTAACCCACTACGCGAAAATCGGCGCTAATCGACCGCCCTCCTGGCGTCGCAAGTGCATGACCGGGGAGTCCGCCGCCGGTATGCCGAAGACATGCTGGTTGACGAGCAGATCGTCGTCGGCGCGCAAAACGGTGGCGTGCAGAGCACTGTCGTGCATGCCCATCTCAATCCCTTGCACGTGGGCTAATGGACGCAGCAACGACCATGCGATCTGAACTCGGGCGCGAGCCAGCTCCCCTAGGCCTTGCTCGACGCCGCGGACTGTCACGGCCTCTCCGTTGGGATCCGCCAGCAGGATACGAACAGCGACACCGCCGTCGGCACGCTCCATCAAGGTGGGCAGCAGGCCGTCCACGGTCTCCCAGAGGTAGAGCACCGAAAACGCAAGGATGTCGATCCTGTGGTGCGCGCCGGCCATCAGGGACGCGATCAGTGACGATGGCACCACCGATCGAGCGGGATACAAAGTGGTCAGCTCAGTGACCGGATCATGCTCGACTCCGACCGGCCACACCTGCCCCATCGGCACGCCGAGGATGTTTGCTACCCGCGTGCGGGTTTCCGGATGCGGAACCACGCAGTCGTCCGCGAGCCAACGGCTCACTGTCTTCGACGCGACCGACACGGCCTTTGCCAGTGCTTCCACCGTCAGCCCTTTCGCCTGCAGGCAAACCGCCAGCCTGTCGTTACGCATGGGCGATGGAGAACGACACCATGGGCGGCGGGAAGGTCACGCTGCCCTCGCAGCCGGCGCCGATGGGGTGGCTTGTCGCCTGTGGCGCCAGTTCGCGTACTCGACCAGCGACTGCTGAGTCAGCAGCGGCTCGCCGGTATCGGTGTACGCCGTCCCTGCCCAGATCACTCCTGCCGGATGCGACTCCGCGTATAGGCGGTTGCGGGTCTCCCAGCACTGCTGGATCAGCGGGCAACCGGTGACACAGGTCCGGATCGCGCGAAGCCAGTCAGGCAGGCCGCCCCGGTCAAGGGCCCAACCCTCGGGGTCTGTATCGCACGCGGGACGCTGGGCGGCGCCCGTCGCGGTCGAATGAGGTTGACGTTCAGGAGTGGTGGAAGCATTTGTGCCCATAGCGGGGGTTCCTTCTTCAAGCGCGGAAGGGGGTCAGCGTCAGCACCCCGTGACGCCCCCAAGCCTGAAAGTTGACCTTGGTCGATCGGTTGGTGATCGACCGCCAACATCGGTGGCCAGGATCGATTGGTCGACCGTTGGTGCAGGTCAGTGGGGACCAATCACGGTCGGCGGGGATGGCTGGGACGGCCCCTGAGGGGTCGTCGAATTCAGCGGCCGTGTAACCAGACGATCGGGTTGGCGGCCGCTGGCGGGGTCACAAGGGGGCGAGCGGTGACCAATTGAACGATCGAGCGGTCAGCGGCAGTGGCCGCACCAGCGTCAGTCCCAGAAGGGACGCTCACTCGTCTGCTCTCGGTGAGGATCTGGCCGGTGGCCGCCCATCGCCGGCCCGTCTTCTGGTCCTGCTCCCAGCCGGGAACGCGGTACACGGCCAGCGGGTGACCGAGACGGTACGCGACGATCACCCGAGGTCGGTCGGACATTCGCCATAGGCCGCGTGCCGCCGGCCAAACCTCGAGCGCGTCGTCGAGAAGGTCGGCGCCGAGGTGATCCCGTGAGAAGGGCTCCGGATCGCTCCCTGTCGGGCGGCGTGGTCCCAGGCGGATGCCTACCACTGGTACGTCAACCTCGGCCTGGGCGAGCGCTGCGCTGACCTGCTCCGGGGTGTGCACGTCTCGTGTCTCGTAGGAATGCCGGAGACTGCTGGCCACTGGCTCAATCGGATCGATGGTGCCTCGGAGCACCAGTTCGACACCTTCCTCGCGGGAGAGTCCGTACGTGGCCGACCATCGCTCGATCCGCTGCATCAGATCAGCAGGTATCGCGAGGCGACCAGAGAAGGACTCCACGCGGGGCATGGTCGTGGACGATTCCATACCCGTCATCGCGTCACCATCCCCGCCGCCCATTCCATGAGTGGGCGGAGTAGTCGTAGCAGATGGGCGGCCGCCCATCTGCCAGCGACGCTAGAGCATTCCGACCGCTACTTCAAGTGGGCGGCCGACCATTCACACGACCGGGTCGGCCCCCTTCGCCCGGATCTGACCTGTAGCAGTGCGACACGCCGTCTCACCTGCAGCAATAGCCGCTGCCGCTACGGCTCGCCTGTCAGTTCACCTCAACCACGCTCGGTCGGCGTGAACTAGCCCAACCGGAGCTGGAATCGAGATCGCACTCACTGCTACGGCTTCGGCTGATTCAGAGCCGTAGCAGCGCGACACGCCGCCGCACCCGCGACCTAAGCCCTCTGACCTGCGCAAACACCCGGCATCAACTGCCTCTCTTCCCCGACCCGCTACAGGCCCCCGTAGCGGCGCGACACGCCTACTGACCAGGCAAAACATTGGCCCCGCTACGGCTGCTACGGCTCTGAGCGTGCAATGTCGCGTGAACACACCTGCTTGTTTCACGAAGCGGTACGCCGCGGCTGGGACACCGGCGGACGTCTTGGGGCGACATCGGCGGACATTTCAAATGTCCGGGAAATGGGATTCAAATGTCCGGCCGTATGCGCTGGACTCGACGCATGCGCGTACTCACTCCTCGACCCGCGGACGACACCGAGCGGGTGGACAAAAATGCCCGCTCGGCTCGGCGCGCCGTCGAGGGCACAGTTACGGGAACTGTCAGGATCCGAGTCATGTCGCGCCAGAGGAAGCCCAAGCATCCAGGTGGGCGCCCCGCTCAATTCGGGGCACGACCCAACGTGATCCCCGTACGCGTTGACGACCGAATGCGTGACGAGCTTGAGGCTCACGCCGAGGCGGCCGGTCTTCCGCTCGCGTTGTACTGCATGTTGCGACTGGCCGAAATGCACGACCTAGCGCTCGTTCAGCAGGTGCCGAAGCAACAGCAGCTCCCACTTGGCGAGGCCCTGACCGCATGAGCTCGATCCCGAGACGCAGAGATCCATCGGGACATCTGAGGAGTTGGTTCATGACCTAGATACAGCGAATCCCCCCAACCGAGGCGAAGGTTTGGCCGCCAAGTCCTCGGATGAGGGATCCCACTGCTTTTCCCGTACACGGGCCCAAGAGCCCGATGGTGATCCATTGCGTCCCGAAAAACACCAACGCGCATGGAACGGATAGATCACCTACGCACAGTCGGAGTGTAGCTAGTGAGCGTCGCAGTCGATAGCGG
>JBBRVZ010000173.1:0-4724 GCA_038246445.1 Mycobacteriales bacterium | reverse complement strand
TACACCCGGGCGAACGTCGATTTCTTCGATGAGCTCGGGTCTCCCGGTGGCGCGTCGAAGGTCGGGAAGATCAATCGGGACGACCCGCTGATTGCAGGGCTCCCGCCGATGGGGGAGGAAAGCTGACTCGAACGAGGGGCGATCGGCCGGTTGTCCCCGACGCGAGCAGCGCTCCCCGCGGCGCAGCGTCGATGGCCGGTGGCCGGGCGAACACCCCGGCGGTGTCCCGGTTGCCGCCGTTCCCCTGGGACAGCTTGTTGCCTGCCAAGGAGGAGGCCTCCGCACATCCGGAGGGACTGGTCGACCTGTCGGTTGGCACACCCGTCGATCGGGTTCCGCTGCCCGTCAGGACCGCGCTGGGTGACGCCTCGGAGGAACCCGGCTACCCCACCGGGCCTCGCCCCGCTGTACCCGGCCACCGAGAATCCGTTCCCTTGGATGAGCGAAATGATGGACCTGAAAAAGGAGAAGAACTTCTTCGAAACCCGGGTCATCGAATACCAGTCCGGCGGCGGCCTCAACTGGGAATGACCACAACCCAGTGCCGGGGAAGTGGTCCAGGCTGATTTCGGTCGTGCACCCGATTCGCCGATGGCCGGCGCAGCGATGGTCCACCCGCTGCGCCGGCCAAGGCGCGGTTCCGGGCAGAGCTCGGCGCGGACCTTCCCGGCCGCGGTGACCAGGTTGGCCAGGCTGGCCAGGGTTTCCGGGTAACCGCGGGTCTTCAAACCGCAGTCCGGGTTGACCCACAGCCGATCGGCCGGGAACGCCGCGGCCGCGGCCCGGAGCCGGTCCTCGATCTCACCGGTGGACGGCACCCGCGGCGAGTGGATGTCCCACACGCCGGGTCCCACCTCGTTGGGGTAGCCGGCGGCGGCCAGGTCCCTGGTGATGCCCATGTCGGAGCGGGCCGCTTCCAAACTGATCACGTCGGCGTCCATATCGATGATCGCCGGCAGGATGTCCCCGAACTCGGCGTAACACATGTGGGTGTGGATCTGGGTGTCGTCCCGCACTCCGGCGGTGGTCAACCGGAACGCGCGGGTCGCCCACGCCAGGTACTCCACCCGTCCGGCGGCGCGGAGCGGCAGGGTTTCCCGCAGGGCGGGTTCGTCGACCTGGATGACAGTGATCCCGGCCTGCTCGAGGTCGGTCACCTCGTCCCGCAGCGCCAACGCCACCTGGGTCGCGGTATCACCCAGGGGTTGATCGTCGCGAACGAACGACCAGGCCAGCATCGTCACCGGCCCGGTCAGCATGCCCTTGACCGGCCGGTCGGTCAGCGATTGCGCGTAGGTCGACCAGTGAACGGTCATCGGCTCGGGGCGGGTGACGTCGCCTACGATGATCGGTGGCCGCACGTACCGGGTGCCGTAGGACTGCACCCAGCCATGTTGAGTGGCCAGGAACCCCGTCAGTTGTTCGGCGAAGTATTGCACCATGTCGTTGCGTTCGGGTTCGCCGTGCACCAACACGTCCAGGCCGACATCGGTTTGGGTCTTGATGACGTCACGGATCTCGGCCTGCATCGCCGCCCGATACCCCTCCGCGCCGAGTCTTCCGGACCGGAGCGATGCCCGGGCCTGCCGCAAACCGGTGGTCTGCGGGAACGACCCGATCGTCGTCGTCGGCAGCTCCGGCAGATTCAGCCGGTCCTGCTGCGCCGCATGCCGATCAATGTACGAACCGGCCCTGCTCAGCTCGTGCGTGCTGACGGCGGCGACCCGGACCCGGACCTGCTCGTTCCGGGCGATCGGTGAGGACGCCCGGGATACCAGCCGTGCCTGATTGGCGTGAAGGTCGTCGGCGACACTGTCGCGACCACCCGCGAGCCCGGCAGTCAGAGTGACCAGTTCGGCGAGTTTCTGCCGGGCGAAGGCCAACCAGCCGGCGATCTCCGGGTCCAGGTCCCTTTCCAGGGCGACATCCAGAGGCACGTGAAGCAGCGAGCACGACGCCGCCACGTCGACCGAGTCAGCCAAGTTCTGCAGGGCCTGCAAGGTGTCCACCGCCTGGTTGAGGTCGGTTGCCCAGATGTTCCGGCCGTCGACCACCCCGGCGACCAGCCTCTTCCCAGGCAGCCCACCGATCCCCTTCAGGGCACCGAGGTTGCCGGCGGCCGAACCGGTGAAGTCGATGCCCAGCCCATCAACCGCGGACCTGGCCAACACCGGCAACGCCTGGCCCAATCGCTCGAAGTACGTAGCGACCAGGATGCTGGGTCGATCCGCCTGCTCGGTCAACACCCGGTACGCGTCGTCGACCGCGGTCAGCACCGACCGCGGCTGATCCAGCACCAGGGCTGGCTCGTCCAACTGCACCCATACCGCCCCAGCCGCTTTCAACTGGGCCAGCAGGTCCACATACAGCGGCAGCATCCGATCCAACAGCACCAGCGGGTCGAAATTAGCCGGGGCACCTGGCGCGGCTTTGGCCAGCAGCAGGAACGTCACCGGGCCCAGGATCACCGGCCGGGTGATCACCCCAGCGGCCTGGGCCTCTCCAAATTCCTCCACGGGTTTGGCAGCGTCCAGGGCGAACTCGGTGTCCGGGCCCAACTCGGGTACGAGGTAGTGGTAATTCGTGTCGAACCACTTCGTCATCTCCAACGGGGCGACCTGGTCAGTGCCGCGGGCCATCGCGAAGTACCGGTCGAGCCGGCCGCCCGCCGTACTGACATCCGGGACGGCCTCCCGGTGCCGCGCCGGGATCGCGCCGAGCAGCCACGCGGTGTCCAACACCTGGTCGTACAGGGAGAAATCGTTGCTGGGGATCTCACCCAGACCGGCCGACCGCAGCTCGGACAGCCGCTGCAATCTCAGGTCGGCTGCCGCTGCCAGCAGCGATGCTGCCGACAGGCGGCCGGCCCAGTAGGACTCGATGACCTTCTTTAGTTCCCGGTGCGGGCCCTGCCTGGGGTAGCCGTACACGGTCGCGGCCGGGCCGGGTCGGATGGGGGTGGTGGGGGTTGTCATGGGAACTCTCCTTCGCGAGTCCTCGATGACCGCAACGAGCGGACGCCACCGAGCTCGCACCCAGGCACAGAAGTCACCAGGGTCGAGCGACGGCGGCGACCCATCCGCGAGGTCGGATGCCACCGCCCCACGGTCGTGGGACGGGCACCTGGCAGGTATTCGGACTCGCGGGCACAACCAGCAAACCTTGCTGGTCACCTAACGGCCGTCGCTTCCCAGACACGTGGTCCAGTGCTTGGTGACGGCTGTCGTTCCCACTCACCGCTGCGGGGCAGTCCCGGACTCACACCGGGTTCCCTGTTGCCTCACCAACTCCCTTGGCTGAACCGGGGCGGGTGAACCAGCTGCGTGCTCGACGATAGCCGCAGCGGACCCACCACCCCGTAGGCCCAGGTTCAGTGACCATGGCAACTGCACTTGTGCCCCCGGTACCAATAGGAAACCACTCGACGCCAGTTCCGAACGACACCTTGTGAAGGCGATCGCCGGCAGGCGTGCCGCTCACGGCCGGGTCACCCTGGGGGCCACTGATTGACTGTCTGATTTCGTCCATGGCTGATCCGGGGTCGCGGTGGACGCCTTTACGGCAGGACGGTGCCGGTGGGTCAAGGTAGTCGTCGAGGTGGTCGCGGAAGTGCGGTAGGTCTCGGACGTGGAAGTACATGGCGTCGCCGACCCTGGCGGCCGCGGTGCGGTGTGAGTTGACCCAGGCGAAGAACAGCACCGGTAGCACCTGGTTCATGTACGGGTGTTGACGCCAGCAGGCCGGGATCAGGTGGTCCGGTTTCAGCGCAGCGTCGCTGCAGCCCGGGCACAACCTGGGCCACCACCAGCGGCGGTAGCCCACGCAGGCTGATCAGCCCTCCGTACCCTATCGGCGGATCTGTTAAACGCCAACGTGTTTCGCCGAAGCCTGGTTCGGATCGCCGGGTGCGGACGCGGAGCTGATGCGCCTGGCAGTACCAGCCGTCGGGATTTCGGCGTTACCGCGGGCACGAGGCCACCGCGCAGTCCCGAGCGGCCGGCAACGGCCGGGCCCGCGGGCCGCTCAGGAATTGCTCCACTCACACCTGGTGGACGGCGGACAGCATGAAGCTCACCGGACGCGACCGCGATGGCGGGTTCGACCCCCACACGGTGGTGTTTGCAGCACAGCACACTCTAACGACAGTGGACCGTCCCCGCTTCGGGGGACACCGGACGAGATTGCTGCGGTTCCTGAGCCTGGATCCACCGCGTGAATAGGTGGGGTTTGGCGTGGCGATTGGGAGCGGATGGCCTCTGAACAGGCAAAATGGTGATTGCTGAGTTCTCCAGAACGCCGAGCAGAAAGCCATCCGCGAGATGAAACTATCGCAGATCCCGAAGGTCGACGCGAGCTTCGACGAAGTGAACCTGGTGCCCTCGGGTGGGTTGGTGCCGGTGATGCGGTTGGCCCGGCTGGTCGGGCTGGAATCGTTGGTGACCAGGCTGGTGACGGTGCCCGGTGGTGCCGGGGTGGACGCCGCGGCGAAGGTCGCGTCGATCGTTGCGGGGATGGTGACCGGGGCGGACAGCATCGACGATTTGGATGCGTTGCGGGAGGGCGCGGCGGGCAAGGTGCTGCCGGGGGTGAAGGCGCCCTCAACGTTGGGCACGTTCCTGCGGGCGTTCACCTTCGGTCATGTCCGGCAGTTGGGTGCGGTGGCCGGGGCGATGCTGGCCCGGTTGGCCTTTGTGGTGGACATCCTGTCCGGTCATGATGACCAT
>JBBRVZ010000172.1:0-4737 GCA_038246445.1 Mycobacteriales bacterium | reverse complement strand
CGACGGATACAGACAGACGACCATCCAACCGGGCGCAGTTCGTGGATTTCCGTGCGTGTCAGGCGATCAAGCTGCAGATGTCACCCGCGTGTGTGCGTCACTCCAGACGAGCCGCACCCAATTGATTCGGGGGCAATTGATTCGGGGGGAACTGATCTCGCGAGAGCTGATCCGGCGCGGTGTCGACCACGGGATTCCCGAAGACTTCTTGAGAAGGCGTGCCCCCGGCCGATGGCCCGGGGCACGCCTCGCTTCCCGTCTTGCGCACCTACCGGCTGACGGTGGGCAGCGGCGGCGCGAACGCCGTACCCCTCAACCGGCGTCCGGGTGGCTCCGGTAATGGCGGCCGCCCGGGACGCGCCGCCGCCCGCGACACAGGCACCTTTCACCTCGGCCGCAGAAGGGATTCGGATCAGCGAGCGACTCGGATGGGGTCGGCGACGGTTTTCCTCGGACGATTGACCCGGTGCCGCACAGGGGCGCGGTGTTCGGCGTGGGTGTGCCGGGGAACAGTTCAACCATCACCAAGACCGGCCGGCGTCAGGATGCCGGCGAGCTGAGGCCGATCAGTACGGGGCCGATCAGTACGGGGGCCGATCAGTACGGGGGAGCGCCCCACACGTACACGTTGTCGCCCACGGACAGCGTGTCGTAGAACGTCTCCGACGCGTCCCAGGACAGATGGATGCAGCCGTGTGACTGGTCGGACAGGCTGCCTTCGTGGAACGCGATCCCGTTGTCGAAGAACACCGAGTTCGGCATCGGTGCGTCGTTGAAGATGCTCGAGAGGTGGTCCTTGTCCAGCCAGAAGACGGAGAACATCCCGGTGCCTGTGCGATGACCCTCGCGGCCGGACGTCATCGGCACCGGCCCGTAGGTGATCTTGCCGGCGGACTGCAGCCAGGCCTGCTCAGCCGACAGATCCACACAGGCCGACGCCGCCGCAGGGCAGGGGTTGGTGGCCTGCGCGGCCGCTGCGCCGGCCTGGTTGGGGTTGGCGGGCGGCTGCTTCAGCGTCATCGTCGCGGACGCGGTGTTCGCCTGGAACCGGACGTCACCCGCGTAGCTCACCTCGACGGCATGATCACCGGCCGGTACCGCCTTGGCGGTTCCGGTGATGATGCCGTCCTCGTTCACCGCTGCGGTCCCGATGGGTGCGCCGTCCACCGTGATCGTCGCCCGCCCGCTCGGTGTCTGCGGGGTGCCGATGATGTCCGCGGTGATCGTCGCGTCCTTGCCCGGCGTCAGATCCTCGGGCCAGTCGATGGCGATGTCGACGTTGGTCTGGGTGGTCTGCACCGGCAGGTCGATCGTCGATGCGGCGACCTTCGGACCGCCGCCATAGGTGATCCGGTAGGTCTTGCTGCCCGGGTCGGCCGTGTTGAGGAAGCCGAGCGTGGCGTTCCCGGATGCATCCGAGTCGCCCTCGACGAGCACCGCCGTGCCGTCCAGCACGGCGACGTGGCCGGTCAGATCGGTGCCGGCCGCGGGCGTCCGGACGGTAATGACGAACGAGGACTGGTCCCCGTAGCGGATCGGGCCGCCGCCCACCGACGCCGTCACGGTGACAGCCGTGCTGGGCTTGGCCGCCGCGGGCCCGGCCGCAGTGGTTTTCGGTGCAGTGGTTTTCGGTGCAGTGGTTTTCGGTGCAATGGTTTTCGCTGCTGACTTGGGCGCCGGGGCGGCGGGTTCGACCGACGTCGAAGACGCAGGCGTGGGAAACGGAGCCGCGACGGCAGAGGGCGCGGAGGCGCTGAAGGCTGAGGGGCTGCCGATGGCGACGGACTGCAATCCCGCTGCGCCGGAGTCTGCCGGCCCGCATGCCGCGAGGGCCAGGCCGAGCGCCGCAGCGATGAAACCGATTCTGCTCGCGCGCCACCGTGGTTCGTGTTTCCGCGATCCTGGCATCAGCCTGCCCCCATCCTCAGCCCGGCCGCTGGACGCCCCGGACGTATGGTCCTGAAGGACGTGCGACGGGCCGATGCGTTCCGAGCCGTCACAGCCGGCGGCCACACTGCGGCATCCGGCGAAGCAATCAACTCCACCACGGGACGTTACCTCCATGTTCCGCGTAGTTGCACGGCCGCCGGCTCGCGCACACCCGGGCTAGTGCCGCACGCCCAGCCGGTCGTGCAACCGCCGCAGCGGTGCGGGCGCCCACCAGTTCCACTCGCCGAGCAACGTCATGGTGGCGGGTACGAGCAGGCACCGCACCAGGGTTGCGTCGATGGCGACAGCGACAGCGAGGGCGACGCCGGTCTGTTTGATCACCAGCAGCTCGCCCGCGACGAATCCGCAGAACACCAGCACCACGACCAGCGCAGCCGAGGTGATGATCCGGCCGGACCGTTGCAGCCCGACCACCACCGCGTCGTCGTTGCTCATCCCGGTGTCGCGGAACTCCTTGATCCGGCTGAGCAGGAACACCTCGTAATCCATGGCGAGCCCGAAACCCAACGCCACCACCAGGATCGGGATGATCGTCTCGATGCCGCCGGTGGATCGGAAGCCCAGCAGGGCCTCGCCGTTCCCGTCCTGGAACACCCACACCAGGACGCCCAGCGATGCCGCGAGCGACACGATGTTGATCAGTAGCGCCTTGATCGGCACCAGGATCGACCCGGTCAGCAGGAACAGCAGCACGAACGTCGCGAGGATGACGACGGCGATCGCGGCCGGTGCCTGGGTCGCGAGCGCGTGGGTGAAGTCCACCAGCGCGGCGGTCTGCCCCGTCACCCAGACCGGGTAGTCCTCTCGGTCCGCGCGGACCTGCTCCACGACGTCCTTTGCCTCTGTGCTGCCTTGGTCGGGGTCGGCCATGAAGACGTTGATGACGGCATGGTTGTCGCCGACCGGGCGCGGCGGCGCGACAAGTTCGACGCCGGGCAGACCGGCGATCCGCGTGGCGAGCGGACTCATCTGCTCGGCAGTGGTCTGCCCGACGACCTGCACGGTGGGTATCCCGGACGACGGGTACTGGGCGGCGAGGGTCTCGAAGAACTGTCTGTCCGGAGCGCTCGGCGGAAGCAGCTCGGCTCCCGAGCTGCGCAGCTCCAGCCGCAGCACCGGGGCGGCCAGCACACCGAGGATCAGCAGCACGCCGCCGACGACCAGCCACGGCCGACGCTGGGTCCAACGGGCCAGCCGGGAGAAGAAGCCCTCCTCCGGTGCGATGTCACCGAAGCGGTCGGCGACCTTCCGGATACCCGGTATGCGGCTGAGCCACCCGGGCTCGACCATCTTCCCGCCGGCCAGCGTAAGCAGCGCGGGTACGAGCGTCAACGCCACCAGCAGGGCGATCACCACGACGCTGACCCCCGCGGCGCCGACGGCCCGCAGAATTTTCGCTTGGAACAGCAACAGGCCGGATAGGCTGATGGCCACGGTGACGCCGGAGAACATCACGGTGCGGCCCGCGGTTTCCATCGTCCCGATCAGCGCTTCGGTGCGTGCGGCCTTCGTGGACCGGGTGGTGGTCTCGGCCAGCCGGGCGCGCAGCTCCTCGCGATAGCGGGACACGATCAGCAGGCCGTAGTCGATGCACAAACCGAGACCGAGGACGGTGACCACGTTGACGACCGCCGCGTCCAGATCGATGAGATAGGAGAACCCGAGCAACACCGCCAACGCGCCGCCGATCGAGGCGATCGCGCCGGCGATCGGCATCCCGGCGGCGAGGAAGCCGCCGAACACCAGCACCATCACCAGCAGACTCACCGGCAGCGCGATCAGTTCGCCCCGGATGAGGTCCTTCTCGACCTGCCCGGTGATGGCGTCGAACAGCAGGGTGCCGCCGCCGACCTGACCCGTCGCGCCGGGCACGAGAGAGGTGATCTGTCTTGACAGCGCGGTCAGCCGGTCCTGGACCGCCGTCAGCGAGGCGTCCTGGACCGACGCGGGAAGTTCCGTCCGCAGCGTCGCCGAGACCAGGAAACCGTTGCCGTCCTTGGCGATCAACGCCTGACCCGCGGGCGAGACCGGTCCGCCCGGAACGGCCAACGGGTCCACCACGGAGGCCACGCCCTCGATCGCCAGCAAGTCCGTTCGTGCGGCCGCCACCGGATCGGACAGCACCGGGTCGGTGGCGTCGGCTCTCTGGACCAGCAGGCTGAGCGTCGGCCCGACGGTACTGGCCGAGTTCAGGATCTCCCGGCCTTGCGACGACTCGCTGGAGACCGTCGCCTCGCCGGCGTTGAGCCTGGCGAACAAACCTTCTCCGACAGTGCCGGTGGCCGCGGCAAACCCGCCGAGGGTCAGCAGGACCCACACCACCACGACCAGACCGGGTCGGGCGGCGATCCCTCGCCCCAGCGCGCGCAACACGTGCTGATGGTGGCAAAGGATCGACGCCACCGCCGAGGAGGGGTCGGTTCACGCAGCGAAACCGAATGAGGTCCGGCCGGGGCACCGGCCGGACCTCATGTCCTCGGACGAGCGCCGTCGGCCGGTTCTTGCGGGCCGGTCTGGGTGCCGGTCAGCGTCGGTAGTCGTCGTCGGCGGGGGCGCCGATGGACTGCTCCACCACGTCGGCCTCGTCCGCGTCCCTGTCGCCGACAATGGAGCCGGGTGGCGGACCGGCCGGCAGTCCGGACCCACGGTCGAGGTCGTCCGGGTCGTCGACCAGCGGCTGCAGCTGCTCGAGGCGATCGACGTCCGGTGTCTCTAGTACTACAGTCTCGTTTATCTTGATCTTGTCGGCGTGTCTGCGCTGATCGGGACCGGCGTGTGTTGATCATG
>JBBRVZ010000171.1:0-4829 GCA_038246445.1 Mycobacteriales bacterium | reverse complement strand
TCCGCGCGCCGGTATTCGTTGATCAATCCACCGAGTATCTCCTTGCGGGTGACCGGGACGTCCTCTGCAGGAGCGACACGGAGTGCGAGTTCGTGGCCCCCGGGCGGGCGCTGATTGAGCGACCGGTGCGGCCGATGACTGTTGTCGTGCTCCCCCTGGCGCAGCAGCTTGGACGTGCGGTGCCTGGCGCGCATCAGGTCGGCGCGGACGTCCTCCCGGACCCGGACCAGGTCGCGGGCGGCCTCCTGCGCCAGCGACGGGACCGTCACCGCCGGCTGGCGCCTCCTTGGGTGACGTCGTGAAGACCACCATCTTCTATGCCACGTGCTCATCGCCGAACCAGTGCCCCCAGACCTGCTCGAGCAGCTGTTGTCTGGTGAACGCGACACGAGGGTGCGCCGACAGCGTGTTCAACAGGTCGAACTCCGTTCGGGTCAGGTCGACTGGCTTGCCGCCGCAGTGGACCTCCCTCGCGGTCGGGTCGACAACGAGATCGCCGAACCGCCGCGGCGGATCAGCGCCCGGCGTCGCCGCGCGCGGCCGACGCAGCAAAGCCCGGACATGGGCAACCAGCTGCCGTGGAGAACGGCTGGGCAAGGTAGTCGTCGGCGCCGACCGACAGGCCGATCAGCCGGTCGATCTCCTCGGTCCGGGCGGTGAGCATGATGACGTAGGCGTCGGAGAACGTGCGGTGGTCCGGCAGACCTCGATGCCGTTCATGCCCGGCAGCATCAGCTCGAGCACGATGACGTCCGGCGGCCTTCGCTCCCGGGCCAGCTAGACCCCATGCTCCCCGTCGTACGTCACATCCACCTCGAAGCCCTCGCTCTCGAGGTAGCTCGCGACCAGCCGGGAGATGGGCGGCTCGTTCTCGACGACGAAGACGCGGGGCAGTGGCGTCGATGCCCCCGTCCCTCGCCGTCGTCCGGCTCGACCCGCGAACCCGTCGGCAAACGTCACTAGCCCTCCGACATCTCCAGGAACCTCCCGTGCCAGCCGTGGTACCACACAGCACCGGTGACCGCGTGTACCGAGAGCATCCCGTCGATCCGGCCGCCGCGAAGGACATGCAGCGTGTAGTAGCCCGGGAAAGTCTCCGGCTTCCCCACGGCCAGCCCATCCCGCGACCGCAACCACCGCTCACCGACCGCGCTGGCCCGCGCGGCAGTCAGCTCGGGACCGGAACCTGGACGCGCTGCCATCATCCCGAACTGCGTGTTCCACATCATCGCAGGCCCGAACTCCGGCCGGACAGCCCCGGTCCGCGGGTCAACCAGGACCTCGGTCGCCTTGGTGCCGTCGGACTCTTCGAGCTCGGCGTAGTAGTTGTTCGTGAACCGCATGACCTCACCGACCCGCAGCCCGGACCCCAGTGACTCGGCGAAACTCTCGGCCCGGCCGCGGGCGTCGGACAGGTCCTCCACCGATCGTCCGTTCCCGTCCTGCCAGCCGAACCCGCCGCCCATCATCCCGGCGCCGCCCATCCCGCGACCGCCCATCATGCCGCCGCCGCCCATCATCCCGGCGCCGCCCAACATCCCGTCCCGGCCGTAAGAACCGCCCCGGTCACCGAACCCGGTGGACATCCACCGCACGTCCCGCTCCTGGGTCACTAGCCAGGCACCGGATCCGAGCATGGCGACCAACGCAATCACGGGCACCAGGAGTCCCGACATCCGCCGCGTCATCGCGCCTCACCGCTGGACTGCTCGGAAACCAGCGCAGCCCGCATCACCTGGTAGGTCTCGGTGTCCAGCTCGCCAGCAGCGTAACGCCGGTTCAGGACGTCCTCAGGGGACTCCTGTCGGGGGGTGTCGCCGCCGCGGTTGCCGACGCTAGGGAACGCGCGGGCGACCGCCCAAACGATCAGCGACAAAAGCGCGACCCAGAAGACGATCATGGCAATCCAGCCGCCGCCACCCATACCCCATCCGTAACCCATCATCATCTGCTCCTCTGCTTCGTTGTTACCGAACACCACTCACGGTGCACGCAACTCCTCAGGGACAGATGGGGGTCCACCTCAAGATCGGATCAAGATGAGCGCCAACGCCGGACGGGACTGTCTCGGTAACGGTGTTTCCGGCGGTGTTCATCAGTAGGTTTCAGCTGCCGGCAAGCGGTCGGCGAAGGTGATGGCGAACGCGTTGAGTGCCGGTTTCCACTTCATCGTCCATCGTGCCCTGCCCTGTCCGGTGGGGTCGAGAGATCTGGTGACCAAGTACAGACACTTCAACGCGGCTTGCTCGGTCGGGAAGTGACCCCGCGCTTTGACGGCCCTTCGGTAGCGGGCCTTGAGCGCGGCGGCCTCCCGGTCGATCGCGGTGACCCGATCCAGGCGGTGGCGCAGCAGCTCGACCCGGACCCCGGTCTTGGCGTGCAGCAGCCGGCGGGCGGCTCGGATCTGGGTCGGGCGGGTGAGCTGGGGCACCTTGTCTTTGTAGCCGGGCACCACGATGACCAGGTCGGCGTGCACCGGGTTGACCAGCCGGATCCGCTCGGTCACCAGCTGACGCCGGTAATCGCTGAGGATCCGCAGCTGTTCGGTGCTGTCGTCGGTGGACCGGGCCGCCACCAGGTCCTCCTCGCGGGCGGTGACCCGGGCGATCGCCAGCGCGTCAATCGGGTCGGACTTGCCGGCACCGGCCCGGCGGCGACACTCGCGCACGGTGAACCCGCACGGCACCTCCCGGACGTCGAAGCCGACCTCGACCAGCCACGCCGCCGCGGCCCGACCCAGGTGCCCGGACCCCTCGATGCCGACCCGGGTCACCCCGGCGTCGGCCAGCCACTTGCCCAGCCGTTGGTGACCCCGCGGGTCGTTGGCGAACGTGTCCACCTGGACCTGTCGGCCGGCGTCGTCGACGACCGCCGCCACGGCCAGGGTCCGCTTGTGAGAATCAATTCCTGCGCGCACCTCGCGCCTCCCGGGTCTAGCGTGAATGTCCGCGGCCGGGCGAGGCGCACGCATCCCGTGAGGCATCGCCCCACACCTCTATGAAGCGACCTTGCCCGGCCAGCCTGGCCCGGGAGCGCAGTCATCTGACAGCCACGGCCGACTGGCCCGACAACAAGGGTGAGAGCGACTCCCGGGCCGGGAGCACTCGGCCGACCGCGACAACAACGGTGAGGGCGACTCCCGAGCCGGTGGACCCCCACCGGACGGCGGGGACACGACCGTATCCACGGGATACCAAGGTGTGACGCTGACTGTGTTTGCTCGGTCTCAGGAAACGAGAGAGCCGGAGGGTGGCCGGTAGCGGGCAGAGCGATCGGGTGACGGTCGTGGTGAGGCTGGACGTCGAGTCTGACGTCGGGCGCGCGGGTCTGGTAGGGGGTCAGTCGCGGTCGGATGCGAGGCGGCGTTAGAGACATCGACATGCTGCTGCTTGCTCGTGTCGTACGGCCAGCCGCTGTTCCCCTTCACGCGATGCCGAACTCCGGCGCCCGGAGGCGCTGTCCGTAGACGTCCGCCCGATGCCCGGAGCGCTCGGCCTTCCCCTCCGGACACGCCCGTGGACAACTTCCGGGACAACCCCAGTGGCCATCGTGGCGGTCATGGCAGACGAGCCGAGGCGGATGCAGGTGCCCCTCCGCGATCGCGGTCGCGACGGCCACCGGTCGGGAGATCGCGGTGCGCGCTGGCCGGCGAGATTCCGGGCCGCGTGTCCCGTTGCCGCGCTTCTTGCCCGGCCCCGCGAGGCGGTTGCCAGAGAGCTCGCGAGCGATGTGGCCGGTTGTCAGACGGCTTGCCACGGGCTTGCAGTGCGACGTGGCCTGTTGCCAGACCGCTTGCCACGGGTTTGCCGGCCGGTGGCCGCGTACCTGCAGGGGTGGGCCAGCACCGGACCCGGACGCAACTCCGGACGCCGGCCCTGGGGCCAACCAGGTCACGAAGACTTTACGAAAGTCGTTGGGCGGGGACCCGTTGTGGCAAGCCTTCTGGCAAGCGCCTGCGAGCAGGCTGCCCACCGACACCCCCGTGTTGAGGAGGTGGCGCAGTTATGACAGCTCGCGGTGTGGCGGCTGCGCGGTTCGGCGAGGGTGGCCGGCGGTGGTCACGATGGTGATCTCGATCAAAATGCTCGAGGCGGGCGCGGACCCGGCCGGCTACTACCTGTCGCGGCAGGCCGGCTGCGCGGCCGACTACTACCTGGGTGCCGAACCCGCCGGCCGGTGGCTGGGGGCCGGTGCGACCGCGGCCGGGCTGAGCGGACGCTTCGACCCGGGTGCCGCGCAGGCGCTGCGTCACCTGCTCGCTGGGGCGTCCCCGGGTGGGGAGCCGCTGGTGCCGCCCGTGTTGCGCGCTGACCCCCGCGGCCGTTTGTCTGCCGCCCCGCTGGTCGACGCGGTGCGGGCCCGAGCCGCCGACCGGCGCGTCCCGGTCCAGGCGCTGTTCGCCGAGCCACGCGATGTGGCCGTGTTCACCGCGCTGGCCGCAAGAGTGGACCTGCCCGACCGCGGACGGGCCGCGACCGTCGGCCCGGCCCGAGCGATGCGGATCGCCGCCGCCGCCGGCCTGGACGCGCGCGAAATCTACCGCGGCAAGGACGGCACCGACCACTACGCCCTGGCCATGAGGCACGCCGGGCGGCGGGTCGACCGGCGCCGGCCCGGCCTGGACGTCACCGTGTCCGCGCCCAAGAGCGTCAGCGTCCTGTTCGCCCTCGCCGACCCGGACACCTCCGCGCAGGTGCGCGCCGCGCACCAGACGGCGGTCTCGCAGGTGGTGGACTACCTCGAGTCGGTCGCCGGGCACGGGCTGCGCGGGCACCAGGGCGACGGGCAACGCGCGGCCCGGATCGGCACCGACGGCTGGATCGTGGCGG
>JBBRVZ010000170.1:0-4876 GCA_038246445.1 Mycobacteriales bacterium | reverse complement strand
GCGACCTGGAAGCATGCCGGCACCCGCTGGCAACGCGAACCCGTATCGAAGGCGTTGTCCGGAACCGGTGACGCCCAGACCACCGCAACCGCCGCCGCGACGACCCGGTCGAGCACCGTGATCGTCGGGCTCGAGACGTCATTACCCGGTGGGTCCGTGCGTCAGCAGGGCGTCGCATGGGTCCGCCCGCGCGACGGCACCCGATGGACCCGGATAGACCTCGACACGACGGACATCGACAGCGCGGCGACCGACGTTGCATGCGCCCCGAACGACTGCGTCATCGTCGGCCGGATGGGCGACACGCTGGGGGTCTGGCGGCTCGTCGGCACCGAGGTCACCCGGCTGACGGGAGTGCCGGGGCGGACCATCGACAGCTACGCCGGCCAACCCGAGGTCGCCGTCGACGGCTCCGCGGGCGCCGTCGCGATCGCTGACGGCTCGTCCACCGTCCTGGTGGCCGACGATGCGCAAGCTTCGTGGCGGGTGATCGACACCCCGCCCGGTGAGCTCCGGGGGCTGGCGGTCACCGGCTCTGAGCTGACGCTGCTGCTCCGCACGGCCGACGGGCGACAGGCTGTCTATTCACGCGGTCGTTGACGCCGGCGATGGTTCCGATCAGCTGCCGAATGCCGCCTGGATCACCGCGGCCTGCTCGACCTCGTGCACCCTTGCCGACCCGGCCGATGGTGCCGCCATTGCACGACGCGAGCACCGGGTGATCCCGTGAAGCCGCGGCAGCATCTCCGGCAGCGCCAGCGCGAGGAACGTCCAGGATCCCTGGTTCGCCGGTTCCTCCTGCACCCAGCGGAAGTCGGTGACCTCCGGATAGGCCTCCAGCAGATGACCGAGCTTGCGGCGCGGGACCGGGTAGATCTGTTCCATCCGGATGATCGCGGTATCGGTGATGTCGTTCTTCTTGCGGTAGGCGTCCAGCTCGTAATACAGCTTGCCGCTGGTCAGCAGCACCTTGCGCACCGCGGCCGGATCCACCGACTGGTCCGGGATCACCGACTCGAACTTGCCGTCGACGAAGTCCGCGACGGACGACACCGCGGCCTTGTTGCGCAGCATCGACTTCGGGGTGAACACCACCATGGGGCGGTGCACGCCATCGAGCACGTGTCGGCGCAGCAGGTGGAAGTAGTTGGCCGGGGTCGACGGGACCGCAATCGTCATCGAGCCTTCGGCGCACAACTGCAGGAAGCGCTCGATGCGACCGGAGGTGTGGTCCGGCCCCTGGCCCTCGTGCGCGTGCGGCAGCAACAGCACGACGCCGGACTGCTGCCCCCACTTCGCCTCGCTGGAGGACAGGTACTCGTCGATCACCGACTGAGCGCCGTTGACGAAATCGCCGAACTGCGCCTCCCACATCACCAGCGCATCCCGGTTGGCCACCGAGTAGCCGTACTCGAAGCCCAGCGCGGCGTACTCGGACAGCGCCGAGTCGTAGATCAGCACCCGCGCCTGCTCCTGCGACAGATGCTGCAGCGGAAGGAATTCGGTGCCGGTCTTGTGGTCGATCAGCACCGAGTGGCGTTGCACGAAGGTGCCACGCCTGGTGTCCTGGCCCGACAGCCGGACCAGCCGGCCCTCCATCGCCAGTGACCCGATCGCCAGCAGTTCGCCGAACGCCCAGTCGATTCCGCCGTTGCGGGACATCTCCACCCGGCGCTCCAGCACCGACTTGACCCTGGGGTGCGGGGTGAAGCCGGGCGGGAACTGCACCGCGGAGTCGGCCACCCGCTCCAGGAGCTCGTTGCTGATCTTGGTTTCGACCTTCGGCGGGATCGTCTGTTCCGCCTCGACCGAGGGAGACGGCGCGGCGACGCCCTTCTCGAGTTCGCGGACCTCGTTGAAGACCCGTTCGAGCTGCTTGTGGTAGTCCCGCAACGCCTCTTCGGCGTCCTCGGGGGACAGGTCACCGCGGCCGATCAGAGCCTCGGTGTAGATCCGCCGGACGGACCGCTTGCCGTCGATGATCTGGTACATCAGCGGGTTCGTCATCGACGGGTCGTCGCCCTCGTTGTGCCCGCGGCGGCGGTAGCAGACCATGTCGATCACGACGTCGCGGCCGAATGTCTGGCGGTACTCCACGGCCAGTCGCGCCACCCAGACGGCGGCCTCCGGGTCGTCGCCGTTCACATGGAAGACCGGCGCCTGGATCATCTTCGCCACGTCCGTGCAGTACTCGCTGGAACGGGACATATCCGGCGCTGTGGTGAAGCCGACCTGGTTGTTGATGATCACGTGCAGCGTGCCGCCCGTGCGGTAGCCGCGCAACAGGGACAGGTTCAGCGTCTCGGCGACGACACCCTGACCGGCGAACGCCGCGTCACCGTGCAGCGCCACCGGCATCACTGTGAAGCCCTCTTCGCCGAGGTTGAGCATGTCCTGTTTGGCCCTGGCAACGCCCTCGAGCACCGGATCGACGACCTCGAGGTGCGAGGGGTTCGCGACCAGCGTGACGTCGACCTGCCCGTCGCCGAACGGACGGATGTACTTGCCCTCGGCACCCAGGTGGTACTTGACGTCACCGGACCCGTGCGCCTGAGCCGGGTCCATGTTGCCCTCGAACTCGCGGAAGATCTGCGAGTAGGGCTTGCCCACGATGTTGGCCAGCACGTTGAGTCGGCCGCGGTGCGCCATCCCGAGGACGACTTCGTCCATCCCGTATTCGGCAGCTTTGTTGAGCACGGCGTCGAGCAGCGCGATGACGGTCTCGCCACCCTCCAGCGAGAACCGCTTCTGCCCGATGTACTTGGTCTGCAGGAAGGTCTCGAATGCCTCCGCGCTGTTCAGCCGTCCGAGGATGTACTTCTGCTCCTCGACCGGCGGCTTCTCGTGCCTGACCTCGACCCGCTGCTGGATCCACTTGCGCTGCACCGGATCCATGATGTGCATGTACTCGACACCGACGGTGCGGCAATAGGAGTCGCGCAACACGCCGAGGACCTCACGCAGCTTCATGAACTCCTGGTCGTTGAAGCCGCCGACGGGGAACTCGCGGTCGAGGTCCCACAGCGTGAGGCCGTGCGAGAGCACGTCGAGATCGGGGTGCCGACGCTGCCGGTAGTTCAGCGGGTCGGTGTCGGCCATCAGGTGGCCGCGGGTGCGGTAGGCGTCGATGATCTCGAGCACGCGCGCCGTCTTGTCCACCGCGCCGTGCCGGCCGGCGTCCAGGTCCTTGACCCAGCGCACCGGTTCGTACGGGATGCGCAGGGACGCGAAGACGCCGTCGTAGAACCCGTCCTCGCCGATCAGCAGTTGGTGGATCCGGCGCAGGAATTCACCGGATTCGGCGCCCTGGATCACCCGGTGGTCGTAGGTGGACGTCAACGTCATGATCCTGGAGATGCCCAGGTCGGACAGCGTCTGGTCGCTGGCGCCCTGCCACTCGGCCGGGTACTCCAGAGACCCGACCCCGATGATCGCGCTCTGGCCGGACATCAGCCGCGGGACCGAGTGATTGGTACCGATGCCGCCCGGGTTGGTCAGCGACATCGTCGTGCCGGCGTAGTCCTCGGTGGTCAGCGAGCCGCTGCGGGCCTTGCGGACGACTTGCTCGTAGGCGCTCCAGAACGGGGTGAACGTCATCGTTTCGGCGTTCTTGATGGGTACGACGACAAGGTTGCGGCCGCCGCCCTTCGCCGGCAGATCGATGGCCAGGCCCAGGTTGACATGCGCGGGCGTGACCACCGACGGCTTGCCGTCGACCACGCCGAAGTGCTTGTTCAGGTTCGGGTGGTCGCCAATGGCCCGCACGATGGCGTAGCCGATCAGGTGGGTGAACGAGATCTTCCCGCCGCGGTTCCGCTTGAGGAAGTTGTTGATGACGATTCGGTTGTCGGCCATCAGCTTGGCCGGGACGGCCCTGACCGACGTGGCGGTGGGCACCTCGAGCGAGGTGGTCATGTTCTTGACAACGACAGCTGCGACGCCGCGCAGCGGCGTGCTGGTCAGCCCGCTGCCCTCGGCGTCCTGCGCCGCCTTCGCCGCCTTCGCCGCCTTGGCCGCAACCATGTCGTCGGGCGTGGCCGTGGTCCTCGGCGCGGATCGGGGAGCCGGCGGCCGCGTGTCGGTGCTTTCCTTACCGCCGGCGGGGGCCGGCGCGCGGTCGGTGGAGACGGCCGGCGGTTTGGGTGCCCGGCTCTGCCCACCCGCGTCCGAGCGAGGCGATGTTTGGGCCCGGTTGCCGGACTGCGTTGTCGCCCTGGTGCGGGTAGGCGGCGGTGGGGGCGGGGGCATGCCGCCAGGGCGCGTCGGAGTGGTCGACGCGGTGTCTGTCATGGGTGCCGTCTGTGTCGGCGAAGCCGGTGTCGATGCGGTGTGTGTCGATGGCGGTGCGGGGTTCGTTGAAGGGGCCGGGTTCGATGACGGTGCCGCGGTGCCGTTCGTGCCGCCGTGACCCGCGGACGGCTTCGCGGCGACGGACGTCGCACCCCTGCCGCCGTGACCGTTCGTCGGGGTAGCGCCGGCTCCGGTCTGGACCGCCGGGGAACCGCCGTTCCGGCCACCGCCGTTCCTGCTCTCCGCCACCCCGGCGACATGCTCGCTGGGTCCGCGCGTGCCGGACCCGGTATCGGCAAAGAAGTCGCGCCAAATGGGGTCCACGCTGGCGGGGTCGGCGAGGAACTGCTGGTACTTCTCCTCGACGAACCAATCGTTGGGACCAAACTCGGGCACGGCTTTTGACGACACGGTCGCTTTCCGCCTCTTCTGTGCTGGGGGCTGAGTCAAACCAGGCTAAACCTCTTGTCTCGTCCACGGTCGAACAGCGGCGGTGGATGCCCGACAATCCCTCGCTTGCCGCGTCGTTCCCGCCGCTCGCGGTGCCGCCGGGCGCGGCGGAGCGCGGGACGACAAAAGAGGCGGC
>JBBRVZ010000169.1:0-4980 GCA_038246445.1 Mycobacteriales bacterium | reverse complement strand
CCGTTGCCCGGCCGAAAGGCCTTCGGTGTCCACCATCTCCCCCCTCCGATCACCGCTGTGTCAATGCCGCTGACCCCTGTATCAATGCCGCTGACCGCTGTATCAATGCCGCTGACCGCTGTATCAATGCCGCTGACCGCGGTATCAATGCCGCTGACCCCTGTATCAATGCCGCTGACCGCGGAGAACGTAGCCGAACCCGCGGTGCGTGTGGATCAGCGGTTCACCCGACGCATCCACCTTGCGCCGCAAGTAGGAAATGTAGGTGGCGACCACCGAGTCGTCGCCGTAGAAGTCGGTGCCCCAGACGGCATCGAGCAGTTGCTGCCGGGACAGCACCACATTGGCGTTGATCATCAGGTGCCGGAGCATCTTGTACTCCGTCGGTGCCAACTCGATCGGCACGCCGGCCCGGGTGACCTGGTAGGTCTCCGGGTCCAGCTGTAGATCGGCGACCCGCAGCACGCCGTCCTCTGCGGTGTCCGGCCGGGTACGACGCAGCACCGCCGCCACCCGCGCCGCGAGTTCCTCCAGGCCGAACGGCTTGGTGACGTAGTCGTCACCACCCGCTGTCAGGCCGGCGATCTTGTCGGCGGGAGTGTCTCGTGCTGAGAGGAAGACGACGCCGGAGCCGACCCCGGCCGACCGCACCCGCTTCATCACCTCCAGACCGTCGAAGTCCGGCAGCATCACATCCAGGATGATCAGGTCCGGGTGGGTATCGGTCGCAATCCGCACCGCCTCTCGCCCGGTGGCGGCCACCGCCACTTGATAGCCGAGGAACCGCATCGATGTCGCGACGATGTCCTGCAGGGACGGCTCGTCATCGACCACGAGCAACTTGGCCTGACCACTCATCGGCACTCCTGTTCGGTTAGCCCGGCACCGACCGGGCAGACACAGTTCACCAGCACATCAAGGCGGGACGGGACTGTCCGAAGAATCCCATGAGAAGCGTCCGTAAGGGCCGATCCGCCGCGCCCTCACCTTCGCTGATGGCGGTGTTTGCTTGCGGTCTGCAACCGCGTCACCGTGAGTTGACTGTGTTCCCTACGCTCACGCCATCTCGGCCATGATGACGGCCGGCGTCAACGGCTCATCGAGCAGCCGCTGGAACCGTTGCAGCGCAGTGGTTTCCTCGCTCCGCGCGGCGAGCCACGGCCTGAGCAGGCGGTCACCCTCGACGTAGGTGGAGGTGTACGCCCGCCACAACGGATCGGTGAGGAATCGCATCCGCTGCCGCGCCTGCTCCTCGGTGGCCAGCGCCCAACGCTGCTGGTAGGCGACGATCTCCTCCGGGTCCGCCCCGCGGTCATGCAGCAGGATGGCGGCGTTCTGGCGAACCGTGTTCAGCGGCCTGGAGGCCACCTCCAGCGCCTCGGCCAGGTCCGGATCGAACGTCGGCCCGATCCCGTCCACTACGTCTGCGAGCCAGCGGCCCCACCCGGGTCCGATCGCGGCGGTCAGGGCCAGGTCGCCGAGGCCTTCGGCCATCAGGCACTGTGGGGTGTTGACCAGAAAAATGGTGTGCTCCGCCTCGCCCCCGCGGTTGACCAGCAGGTCCTCCTTGCGGCAGTGCTCGGTGTGATGGCCCGGGTAGCACTCGTGAGCTACCAGCACACCGAACTGGCTCATCCGATGACCGATGTCCGCGTTCACCGCGACCCTGGACGCAAACCCGCCCAGGTAGTAATTGAAACCGCTCCACGCGACATCGCGGGCAATCTCGAAGTCGATGTGTTCGGGCAGCCCCGCCAATCCGGTCGCCCCGGTGACCCGCTCCCGCAGCGCTGCGGCGACGGTCCGCACGGCCCGTTCGACGAGCTCGGGTGGGCACAATTCGCTCGTCCGAAGGGCGGCCAGCCGATCCCGAACCGGCCCTGAACCGCCCAGCAGCGCGGCAATCTCGTCATGAGCGGCGGCGTAGACATCGGTATCGACCTCGGCGATGCGCACCTGGAAGTAGCTTTCCACCTCACCGATGAACGCCATCTGCTCACCGGCCAGCCGTCGTCCCGCGGCCGCGAGAGCGTCGAGGTGAGCGGTGAGGAAGGCGGCCCGGGCGGGGCTCAGGTCGGTGTCGGCCACAGCTGCGGACAACGTTGACGCCTGCCGGGCCAGGTCCGCGGGGTCGGGTGCGGGCTCGTCCGAGACCTGTATACGCAGCGCCGGGTCCCCGGTGTAGGCGTCGACGAAACCCTCGACGACCCTGTCGAACCGCAGTCCCAGCTTCAGATACTCGGTCACCAGATCCACCCGGCCAGGGTAGTGCGGCCGCTCCCGGCCCTGCATCACCTCGTCCCGGCGGGCCGGGTTGCCGGTATCGCAAGGACACCGGCGCGGACCAGAGGGTTTCCGTCGACCTGCAGCGCGATCCGGGCTCGGCATCACACGCAAAGTCCACGCGACTCGCGCGCAGGGCGGCGGGTGCGGCCACCACCGGACGCGAACGCCGAGACAGCAAGTTCCGTCGACCTACAGCGCTGCCCAGCCGCGCAAACGCGCACCAAGTCCACTCAACCCGCGGCCGGGCGGCGAAGCGGTGCGCCCTACTCGCCGTACCGCCGGTGCCTGGCGGCGTAATCCCGCAGGGCGCGGAGGAAGTCGACGCGCCGGAAATCCGGCCAGTAGGCCTCGGCGAACCAGAACTCGGAGTGCGCGCTCTGCCAGAGCAGGAACCCCGACAGCCGCTGCTCGCCGGACGTTCTGATCACCAGGTCAGGGTCGGGCTGGCCCGATGTGTAGAGGTGCTCGCCGATGGCGTCGACGTCCAACGAGTCGATGAGTTCGCGGATGCTGTGACCCTGTTCCAGACCCGATTCGAGCATCGATTTCACCGCGTCCACGATCTCCTGGCGTCCGCCGTACCCGACGGCGATGTTGACCTGCAGACCGCTGCGCCTTGCGGTGCGCATCTCGGCGGCGGTGAGCCGGGTGGTCATGGTCTTCGGCAGCATGTCCGCCGCACCGACGATCCGGACCTTCCATGGCTGGCCGGGCGCGGCGATCTCGTCCACCACATCGGTGATGATTTCCAGCAGCGGCAGCAGTTCGTCGTCCGCCCGCCGCAGGTTCTCGGTCGACAGCAACCAGAGCGTGACCATGCCGATGCCGGCCTCTTGGCACCACTCGAGCAGGTCGGCGATGTGCGCAGCCCCGACGCGGTGGCCCTCGGTCGGGTCGGTGAACCCGGCCTTGCGGGCCCACCGACGATTCCCGTCCAGCATGACGCCGACGTGGTGCGGAATTTGCGCTCCGAGAAGTTCCCGGGTCAACTTGCGTTCGTAAACGCGGTAGACCAGCGACGGGAGCCTCACGGGTGTTGACCCTACTGTCGCGCGGGCACTGGACCAGGGATGCGGATCACCCTGTGGCGGGGTCGATCACCGTGCCGTGACCGAGGACGATGAAGACATGACGACAGGCCAACTCGCTGCTCCGGCGACGCCCGGCCGGCCGCGCGCCCGCGGGTGGATCCACGTGTACTCCGCGATCGCCGCGGGCTTCATGAGCCTTGCCCTCGTTCCCATCGCCGCGGTGTTCGTCGGAGTCGGCGGCGCGGTTGCCTGCGCCGTCTACGCAGTGACGTTGATCGGCCTGTTCAGCGTCAGCGCCATCTACCACCGGCACCTGTGGACATCGCAGCGTGCACGCACCTGGATGAAGCGGGCCGACCATTCGATGATCTTCCTGTTCATCGCCGGGTCCTACACACCGCTTGCCGCACTTGCGTTGTCACCCCCGACGAGCACAGTCGTGCTGATCGTCGTGTGGGTGGGCGCGGCCGGTGGAGTGGCCTTGAAGATGGTGTGGCCGCACGCGCCGCGCTGGGTGGGCGTGCCGTTCTACCTCGGACTCGGCTGGGTCGCGGTATTCGTCCTGCCGGACATCCTGGACAGTGGCGGAGTGCCGGTCCTGGTGCTGATCGCAACCGGCGGGGTGCTGTATTCCATCGGCGCGGTGTGTTACGCGTTCCGCTGGCCGAATACCTGGCCGGGCACGTTCGGCTACCACGAGTACTTCCATGCGTGCGTGACGCTGGCGGCGTTGTGCCATTGCGTCGCGATCTGGTTGTTGCTGTTCAGCGTCCGCTGAACCCGGGCCGATGAAGGCTGCGCCTGCAACCTTCATCGACCGGGCGTGCAGCGGTCCGCACGTCCATCAGAACCGCTCAGCTGATGGCCGCCTGGTCCGGGCATCAGCCCAGGTCGGGGCCTTGGTCGCGAAGCCTGTTGACCTCTTCCATCGCGGCCCGCAGATCGCCGAGCCATGCGTCGGCGTTCTCACCCAGCAGCCGGACCGCCCACACAACGGCATCGGACCGCGATCGCGCGACACCGGAGTCGACGAGGGTGTCCAGAATCTGCCGTTCCGGCTGACGCAGCCGGGTCATGACCGGGGCCGACAGCGTCGTGAACAGCTCCTGCGAACCGCCGAGCTGTGCGCCCCACGAGATGTCCCGCCCGTAGCGGTGCTGGCCCTGACGGGCGATCTCGATCCGCTGTTCGCGGGTGTCCTCCCGGAACCGGGTGATCCTGCCCGCCTCCGCCGCCGCTCGTGCGGCCTCGTCCGAGAACTCCTCGGTCAGAGCCGGGAGCTCGCCGACGATGACGATCTCATCGCGGTCCACGCTCACCGCGGGTGTACCGGTGAACCAATCGTCCGGCAGCCGGCCGGCGAACCATGCCGCCGCGTCCGAGGCATCAGGTGCCTCCGGTGCGCCGCCGCGACCACGACCGCGGGGGCCGAAGCCCCGGCCGGGTCCGTAGCCACCGAAGCCCGGACCGCGGCCTCTGCCGCCGCCTCCGCCCCGTCCGTGGCCGTGCTTTCCTTTTGCGTCCGGGCCGGGCTGCTCGCCCTCGCCCCACGCTGCGAAGTATCCCTTCATGGGACCCTCCCTTTCTGTTCGGTACGTTGCACTGATTACAACGTTACACCCGCTACAACGCAAGACTGAGCGGAATGTTCCCGAACGATGTG
>JBBRVZ010000168.1:0-4987 GCA_038246445.1 Mycobacteriales bacterium | reverse complement strand
TCCGGGTGAGGGTCGGGTAGATCCACGCCGACGGCCAAGACGGCCGGAACGTTTCGGCCTACGCCTGAACAAGGCCGGCCATGCCAGGTTCACTGTGGCCAAGCCGAGAACGAGACCGCAGTGACGCAGGATCGGCAAGCAGGCCCTAGCCTGATGTCATGGCTGTTCAATCCACCATGGTTGCGTTGGGGTCGCCGTTGCCGGCATTCTGCCTGCCTGATCTGACGGGCACCACCGTGTCGAGCGAGTCGTTCGCTGGGCAGTCCTTGCTGGTGGCCTTCGTGTGCAACCACTGCCCTTACGTCAAGCACGTCGAGCAGGGCCTCGCCCGGACACTCCGGCGACACCCGGACCTGCGCGTGGTGGGCGTCTGCACCAACGACGCCGCGGCATACCGGGACGACGCACCGGCCGGGCTGGCCGAGCAGGCGGCTCGAGCGGGCTGGTCATTCCCCTACTTGATCGACGAGTCCCAGGAGGTCGGCCGCGAATTCGGCGCCGCCTGCACGCCGGACTTCTTCCTGTACGACGCCGACGGGCGTCTTGCCTACCGCGGTGCGATGGACACCTCGACCCCGGGCAACGGCGCACCGGTGACCGGGGAACTGCTCGACGAGGCGATCACCCTCGTGCTGGCCGGTCAGCCGGTTCCCGAACCGCACCGAGCGAGCATGGGTTGCTCCATCAAATGGCGAGACTGACTCCGCGCACCAAGCTGACCGACCCTGGTAGGGACGATGTCCGGCACACGCATTCAGGCTGGTTGGTCGAACCGGCTATCGGTCAACGTCTTCCGAGGCTGTCGAAGCCATTGGGATGGCACCGGTGGCGGCGAGCGTCGCGGCGATGTCGCGGAGCTTGCGATTACTGGACTGCGAGACGCGCAGCAGTACGGCAAACGCCGCCTGCGCGTCGATGTGGTAGCGCTCCATCAGAATGCCCTTTGCCTGCCCGATCACGTCCCTACCGACCAACCCCACATTCAAGCTGTCCTCGTGTCGAGCGCCGACCAGGGCGACCGCAGCGTGGCTCGCGAACAGCAACCCCGGTGTTCTCGTCATCAACGGTGAACCCGTCCGCGCTGCGGGAGTACAGGTTGAGCGCACCCATGTCCTCGTCCCGCACGTACAGCTGCAACGACAGCATCGACAGCACCCCGAGGTCCGCGGCGCGGCGGCCAAATTCCGGCCAACGCTGCTCCGTCCGCAGGTCGTCGGACCGGACTGTGAGCTTCTCCCAGGCCGAGCTCAGGCATGGCCCCTGTCGGACGTCGTACTGCAACCGGTCGATCGACACGACCAGTTCGTTCGACGCCGCCGGGGTGCTGAGCGTCCCGTCCCTGTTGACCAAGGTGATGCCGGCGAAGTCCGCCCCGTCGATGTTCTCCACAGCGGCGCGCACGATGCCCCGAACGGTGTGCTCGAGGTCCGGCTCCGCCTGCAGTGAGCGGGCCAGCTCACTGAACTCACGGGCCGAACCCGCAACGATGGGTTGCCCCTCGCAGCTCAGCCCCTGACCGGGCTGGACCCGTGGTCGATGACCTCGAACCGGTAGAGGTTGAGTTCCTACCCCCACAGTGGCCAGCGGCACTACGACCCGCACCGTAGGGGGATGCCCGCCTTGGGACTGCCCTTGGCTTGCGGGAGGCCCTGCCGGACGTGTGGCGCGGGCGGCGGTTTACGGTCGGGCGGCATTGCGGGCCTGGTGGGTGAGCTGATGTGTCGGAGGGAGCCCGATGGCAGAGTTGTTGATCGAAACGTCGGGCCTGCGTAAGTCGTTTCGGACCCGGCGGGGCCGGCAGGTCGCGGTTAATGGCTTGGACCTGGCTGTCCCGCCCGGTGGGGTGCACGGCTTTCTGGGTCCTAACGGGTCGGGCAAGACCACCACGATCCGGCTGGTGCTGGGTCTGGCTCGAGCCGACGCGGGCCAGATCCGGTTGTTCGGCGCGCCGGTGCCGGAAAGGCTTCCGGCGGTGATCAACAGGGTGGGTGCGGTGGTGGAGCAACCGCGGCTGTTCCCCGGAACCACCGGCCGGCGCAACCTGCAGCTGCTGGGCCGGGCGATCGGTGTGCCGGACGGGCGGGTGGAGCAGGTGTTGGATCGGGTCGGTCTGGCGGGGCGGGCGGACGACCGGTACCAGGCGTACTCGCTGGGGATGAAGCAACGGTTGGCCATTGCCGCGGCGTTGCTCAAGAAGCCGGACCTGCTGGTGCTGGACGAACCGACCAACGGGCTGGATCCCGCGGGTATCCGGGAGATCCGCAACCTGGTCCGCGAATTGGCAGCCGGTGGGGTCAGCGTGCTGATCAGTTCCCACATCCTGGCCGAGGTGGCGCAGGTCTGTGATTCGGTGTCCATCATCGGGCGGGGTCGGCTGCTGGCGGGCGGCTCGGTCGCCGACGTGCTGAGCCGGGTGGGAGCCGGCGACGGCCCCCCGGCCTACCGGGTGGCGGTGGACGACCGGGCCGGCGCCGCCGGCGTGCTCAGCGCCGCCGGCTGGCAGGTAGCAGATGACGGCCAGACGCTGCGCGTGTCAGGCTCTGCGGACCCCTGCCGGATTACCCAGGCACTGGCCGGGGACGGCCGGTTCCTGTCCGGGCTCTCGCCGATCGTGACCGATCTGGAAGAGGCATTCCTGACCATCACCGAGGGGCAGGGGCTGTGACCCGGGCGCTGCGGGTGGAGTGGCTGCGGCTACGCCAACGACGGGCGGCCGTGCTGCTCACCGGCTTGGCGCTGATCGGGTGCCTGATTGTGCTCGGCCTCGCAATCGGGAACGCTGCGCCGCCGTCGCCGGCGGCTCAGGCTGCCGCGCAGGCCCAGGTGGACCAGCAGTTGACAGACCCGAAGTTCGTGCAGCAGCTCGCCGATTGCCGGCAAGCGGTCGCTGCCGGCGGCTCCGAGCAATGGCCCGCCGGCATGGACTGCGACCAGGCACTGACCCCCAATATGGAATGGTTCCTGAACTGGTCAGCACCGGACTTCGTGCACGATTTCCGATCCCAGCTGCTGGCGGTGACGACGATCCTGGCGTTGGCCATGACCCTGGTCGGCGTCACCTTCGCGGGCGCCGACTGGGCTGCCGGAACCATCGGGACCCAGCTGCTGTTCCAGCCTCGGCGCACCCTGGTCTTCACCAGCAAAGCTGCGGCAGTGGTGCTCGCCGCGGCCGTGATCGGGCTGATCGGCGCCGTCCTGGCTTTCACGTCCAGCTACTGGGCGGCGGCCCGCTGGGGCACCACAACGCTGGTCGAGAACGTCGGATACAACGCCGCCGGTCCCACCGTCCTCACCCAGGCCGCGTTGGTCGGACGGGCAGCCCGAGCCACCGCGGCGGTCGCCGCGGCGGGACTGGGTGGCTACGCGCTGGCGATGCTGTTCCGCAGCAGCCTGGTCGCGGTGTCGATCATCGCCGGGTACGGGCTGGTCGTCGAGACACTGGCCCGCGGGCTGTTTCCCGGCGCGGAGCAATTCCTGTTGTCCAGCCGGCTGCTGGCCTGGCTGGAAGGGCCGTACGAGATCGTGCGCTACCCACCGTCGTGCAACCTTGGTCCCTGCGACCCTGAGATCACCACCATCAGCGTCGCCGCCGGCGGCACCTACCTGGCCATCCTGGTCGGTCTCGTCCTGGCCCTGGCCGCGAGCGCCTTCGCCCGCCGCGATGTCACCTGATCAGCCGCCGCGGACACGACAACGGGCGGCTCACCAGCACCGACCTCGCCGACCTGCTCGGAAGAGAACCCACGACCCCCGGCGGAATTCATCAACACCCACCGTCATCGACTCGGTACATCAGCTTTTCGCCGGCCGAGGCAAACCCCGGACGAAGCTGCAAATTCGACGAGGAGGCTCACAGTTGGCTGACAGGAACATTTCAGACAGGCGGAGAACCTGGTTCTCGAGTCGGCGGTAACTGGTTTCCATGCTGTCGGTCATTCCGGTGGCAAGGACGGTGTCGCGCACTCCGGCGTCCGGGTAGGTGATCAGGATAGAGAGCAGCGTGCCGTCGGCGACGGGGGTAAGGGTCAGCTCGTTGGTGGTGCCCTCGCCCGGCACGCCGAGCATCCGCTCTGTCGTGACGGCGCGGAACGGTGGCAGCGACTCGACCAGCTCTCCCGTAAAGCCGAACCGGTCCTCGCCCCTCTCCCATTCGTAGCAGTAGGAGCCGCCGACAGCGGTGGCCACCTCGCAGATCGGCATGGTCCAGCCGTCCGGCCCGAGCAGCCATTTCTGGAGCAGTGCACTGTCACGATGGGCCCTCCAGACGGCGTCCGCAGGGCCATGGATGATCCGGCTGATCCGCACCCGGGTGTCGCTCAGGATCTGGGACAGCGTCGGTAGGTCGGCCGCGAAGGACCGCAGGTCCGCCAGCACCAGGTCCATCTGCCCCATGACCTGTTTCATGCCCTCCTGCATGCCCATGTCGACCAGTTGGGCGAGCTCGTCGGCCGTGTTGAAGTACGTCGTCGTCATCACGCGCGAGCCCGTGTCCGTCGTCTCGAACACGAAGACCATCCGCATCGAGGGCATCGCCGTATTGGGGGAGCCGTCCGCAAGGGCGAATCCGTCGAGCACCTCGAACGACTGCTGGGGCTTGACCGAGAGCCACTGCCAGTAGCCGCGCGAGACGTCGCCGTCCGGCCCGGTCATGGCGTAGGCCGAGTGGCCGCCAATGGCGGCGTCGTGTCGGGTGAACTGCGCCGGGTAGGTCGGCGGACCCCAGAACCGCTCCACCTGGCGGGGGTCGACGTAGGCGTCCCAGAGGCGCTGCACGGGTACGGGGAAGTCGGCGACCACGGTCATGGTCAGCGCAGCCGGGTCTTGGGTGACGGAGGTACGGGCATGACTAGTACTACAGGGCTAGATTCTTAGCGTTTGGAGTCGAAGGCGGCGACGGAAGTGCGCTCGGCGGGCGTGCGTTTGGTGTTCACGCCGCCAGTTCGACCAATGTAGTGCGTGGGCGACGGCGTTAACCTTCGGGGCGGCG
>JBBRVZ010000167.1:0-4995 GCA_038246445.1 Mycobacteriales bacterium | reverse complement strand
TGCCGGCCATGTCGGCCGTGCCTTGCTCGCCCGGTTGGCACCGCTGTCGGCGGTCCGGGTGCTCACCGCCGCAATGGGTTTGTCCTTGCTGGCCGGGGTCGGCGCGTGCGGGGCACCGTTGGCGACAGCGCAGGGCGCGTCAACGTCCGCCCCGAGCACGACATCGACACCGACATCGACGTCGGCGGTGCCGAACAGCGATTCACCGTCGATGGAGCCGTCCGGGGCGGCGCCCAGTGCGGCGATTGCAGTGGACATCGACTGGCCGAGCGACGCTTCTTCAGCCGACCCGGCAACTGCTGCGGTCCCTTCGGATCCGTCGACGCCGGCCATCGGGACCGGCGAGGTCGGCGACCCACCTGGCACGCCCGCATCTACGGATGTTGGTGCACGCCTGGAGAGGGCTCGGCAGGATGCAACTGACGCTCCGCGCTCATCCGAGCCATCACGGGCAAGTTCCCTAGTCGCTCTACCCGCGGTGCCCAGCACAGCGGCCGCTGTGCTGCCGAGCAGCCACGTCCCGCCGCAGCAACCGACGAGCCCGACGGTGACATCCGTGTTCCCTGACGATCCGACGCCCCCGCCGACCGACCGGACGCAGGTCCGGGCACCCTCAGATCGGACGACCTCAGGGCCGGCGACCGCCCGCGACACATCGGGCCGACAGCCCGTCGTCACGACAGCCACGGCTGCGCACTCGGTGACGGTCCGACCCGGCGACAGTCTGTGGTCGATCGCTCAACGCGCCTTACCGCAGCCTGCTACCGATGACGCCATCGATAGTGCCTGGCGCGCCTGGTACGTCACCAACTTGCCGGTAATCGGCGACGATCCGGACCTGATCCGGCCCGGCCAGGTCCTGTTTCCTCCCATGACGAAGGTCGGATGACATGACCGCTGCCGTGCTCTCGGAGCTGCCGTACCTCGAACCGGTACCGGTCAGCGAACCGCCCTTTGATGACGTCGTCACCCACCGGCGCCGGACCCCGCGTCCGGCCGGGGTCACCGCACGGGTGCTCACGGCGGAACCTGCACCAGCAACGCTCGCCGAAGGACCGGCCGGAACCGGTCCGCAGTCGGCCGGCTCCACAACGAGGACAGCGCCGTCGGCGTCACTGACGACGGTCCGGGTGATCACCCCGGCAGTGGTCGTCGGGACGCACATCGCCCCACCACCAGGAACCCCTTCGACCGACGGCCGACGGACATCGATCGCGGCGGCCGGGGTGCCGCCGTGGTCGTCGGAGTCCGACGTCGGCGTACGCCGGACGGGCAGCGACGCGCTACCCCCGGCCGCCCGGAGCGGACGGGTCTTCGCCCGGGCCCTGGTCGAGGTCTTGTCCGGTCGCCGTCCGCTCGGGCAGCTGCGGGTGCACTGCGCGCCCGACATCTACGCGGGGCTGCTGGAACGTACGGTCCCCGCTTCGGTCGGCTTGCCGCACCTGCTCGCTGTGCGTGTCTGCGAGCCCGCCGACGGCGTTGCCGAGGTCAGCGCCGCGTTCAAACGCGCGCAACGGGTCCGCGCCATCGCCTTCCGCATCCAGGGAGTGGACGGTCGATGGCGGATCACCGCGCTCGAGGTCGGCTGAGGACGCTAGATCCCGAGCAACTTGCTCTTGGCGGCGGCGAACTCGTCGTCGGACAGCACGCCCGCATCGTGCAGTTGCGCCAGCTGGTTGATCTTGCCGATCAGGTCGTCACCTGCCGGGGCAGCGGCAGCGGCCGGAGGCGCCGGCGGTTGCGGGGCAGGCGGCGCCTGCTGCGGCGTCTGCTGGTCGGCGTAGGCCCGCTTCTCGGCGCTCTTCTGCACGGAATGCCTGTTGACCGCATTGGCGGTGGCGGTCGCGGTGCTGGCGACCACCGCAGTCCTGGCCACGGTTCCGAGCAGTCCTGGCCGTCCACGTCGTCGAAACATCGATGCCGCTCCTTGTTCGTCATTCCGGCGCCGACGCGAGCAGCCTTCCACGCGCAGTTCGGGCGTCCTGATCAGCCGATTCCCGGACATACCGCTCGGGATCGGCTCAGTTTGCCACGAAGCGTGTACGACGGCGTCAGATCATCGATTCCCGTGGGTTCATCAACTCGTCGGTGGCCCTCGGGTCCAGGCGTGGCATCGTCGTGACCGGACCCCCGTGCCCGGGTGGGCGGCTGCGCGTGCCCGTTGCCGGGCCGGGGGCGCGGCGGTCGAGGGTGGCGAACGAGTCACGGACCAATACCATGAGCTCGCGCTGGAAGGCCGGGTCCCGGGTGAAGTTCGAATGCCGACCCGCAGCGGGCAAGGTGGTGTCGCCCGGAACCGGCAGAAACAGCGGGTCCACCAATTCGACGTCGAGCCGTCGCGCGCCCTTCTGGACAGCGGCAACCTGCTCGACGGCGGACAGCGGGTGCAGGATCCGGCCGCCCAGGTAATCAGTGCGTCGCCACAGGTTTCGCCATCGCACCGCCTTCGGGAACACTCCCGCACCGTTCCGACCCCACGGCGAAGGCCCGCCCGCCTCGGTACCCCGGTCGGGCGGCCCGGGTCGATCGCCGGTAACGGCGTCCGCGGCCCGGGCATTGGCGTCAGCCGTGCTGGTGTCGCCCAGCCGCCGGCTCAGCGCGGCGAAGGCACCGGCCGAGAAGTACAGCGGGAAGCACCGTGCATACAACCTGCGCAGCACGGTCCCGAATGTCAACAGGGCCGTGCGTCCCGCGGCCGATCGGCCCGGTCCCATCAGCGCCGCCATGGACAGCACGGTCCCCTGGCTGTGGCCGGCCAGCACCACAAGCCCCGGCATCGGCGCCGTGGCAGTGGCATCCTCGCGGTCTTCGGCGCGTTGATCGCCGGTGACCAGGGCGGCATGTGCGGTCAACCGCATTGCAATCTCCGGGACCGCACGCTCGGCGTAGCACGGCGGCGCGAGCGGATGGACGTCGCGGGGCCAGAACGAGCCGATGTCCCACAGGATGCCGATGGCCTTGCGGGTCTTGGGGACCCGGAACGCCAGGGCACCCAGCACCACCAGGCCGACCGCGAAGACACCTGTCAGCCAGGCGCCCACGGCGACGGCATCCGCGACGCTCACTCCCAGCAGCGACGGAAGGCCGAACAGCTGACCGACCCCGTTGCCGGAAAGGCCGTCAGTTCCCAGCAGGCCGTACGTCATGGTGAGCGCCGCCCCGACGGTGCCGATCGACAACACCAGCGCCGCCAGGAAATCCGGAAGGTAGTCCGCCCGGCGGGCCAGCCAGTACGAGCGTGCGATCGATGTGGTCCGGTTCTTGATCGTGCGGGCCTTCTGCTGCCGGAACCGCCGTGGATGATTCGTCCGCGCCTGCTCTGCGGCCGCAGCGGCGGCGGCCCGGTCGTCGCGCGTGCCGGACCTGGACCACATCAGGAGGACGTAGCCCACGGTGATCGCGAGCGTCGCCACGACAATCACCGCAACGACGAACGTGCCCGCGCCGGCGAAGGACAGCGACGCGGGGACCGTGATCCGCGTTCCGGCCAGCACCGCCTGGACGTCGCCGATGGTGATCCACGGCGTCGATGACGACACCCACGCCGCGGACAGGATCACCAGGCCGGCGGTCAATGCCGCCGCGAGGTACAGCCCGAGAATCGTCATCACCGCCGTTCCCATGCCGCTCATCGCCCGCCGAGGCGTCCGCGGCGACTCGGCCATGGCCATCGTCGCGATCAGGATGATCATCGCGACGGCCAGCACAGATTGCCCGGTGAACCACACGGTGATCAGCTCGTCGTACCCGCCCATCTCGCCGTTGAGAACACCGTTCGATCCGTGCGGCGCCAGCAGGCCGGCGAGCAGGATCGCCGCCGCCGGAATCCAGATGAGCAGGATCCAGCCGGTGTTGCGATTGCGGGCCGACCGGGACGGGACACCATCCGCGTCGTCGCCGGGAATCTCCTGCCTGCGCAGCAGGCCCGGCCACCCCAGCGCCACCAGCACGAGCCCACCCAGCACCCCCGCGAGCATCAACCCGGCCACTCGCATCGGTGACGAAGTGGCGGCCAGCACCAAGGCCACGCCGATGCTCCCCACCCCCGCCTGCAGATGCAGGTGCCGCAGGCGGCTGACCGGATACCGGCCGTACCAGAAGCTCGGATGAGCCAGCCTGGGCTCGAATTCGGAGCCGACCTCCGACTCGTCGTTCACCGGCGCCATCATTGCGATGGGGCGGATCAGGTCGTACTGCACGGAGTTCCGCCAGCTCAGCAGGGCCAGGACGCCCAGGACGAGCAGCGGCAGAACAGTCCCCCAGGCGATCCGCCAGCCCGGTGACGCATCGACAAACATCGCCGACAGCGGCCACCGCAGGTCGTCGCACGCACCGGGCCGCCCGCACTGCCAGGCGAAGATGCCCAAGCCCACACCCACACCGCCGAGGGTCATCGTCACGGTGACGCTGATTGCCATCAGCCGGCACAGGTACCAGACCCACCACGCCCGACGCGGGTGATCCTGCGGGCTTTTTCCGGGCACCGGGCGCATCCGCGGGGCAACGTTGATCAGCGTGAACGGCAGCAGGATGAGCCAGAGCGCGCGTGACGGGGACCCTGACGTCAGACCGCCCCACGAATACCCCTCCAGTAGCGGTGGGGGCAGCGTCTGGTCACCGACTGCGTAGGGCCGTGCATCCGATCCCGGATCGTTCGACGGACGATCCCGCCACTCCTCCCGGAGCCGGGGCCGGTAGAAGCCGGCGGTCTTGTTCCCCGCCACCTGCCGCACCAATTGCCGGTCGAGCAACTCCTCCGGCGGCGTGCCGGATACGCCGTGCACCCGTAGCTCCACCACGCTGCCGTAGCTGCCGGGGTTGCCATTGCTGGCGGGGCCTGGGCCGTCCGGGTCGGCCACCGCCGGCGGACGCGCTTGCTCGGGCAGGACCATGGGTCACCTTTCCCGGTCGTGCGCACGCCAGGATGTCTGCGAAACACCGCCGACACCCGACGCGCGCGGACTCCCCGGCGGTGCATTGTCACCCGAAAGAGGC
>JBBRVZ010000166.1:0-5001 GCA_038246445.1 Mycobacteriales bacterium | reverse complement strand
GGCCATCGACACGGTGCGTTGCACGGTGAACTTCGAGGCGGTGACGGCCATGCTGATCTCGGTGCAGGCGAACTCGGCGGCCTTGAACTGCGGCCTCCCACCGTGGTGGCGTTGCTCGTTGATGACGTCCTGATCCAACCCCTGGCGGGTGTCGGTGAACTCGACCATCAATTCCGCGTGCCGGGCCTGCGCCCGCGCCAACACCCTCACCTGGGACGCCAATTCATCGATGATCCCCGCCGCCGCGGCACCCGCTATCCGCCGCCCCGCGGTCGGGGTACGCACCGTCGAATTGCTCATACCAGAAACCTACAACGCACCACCGACAGTCGACCGAAACGTCATCAACAGCAACACTTATCGCTACAGCCAGCCATGTCCAGTGACTCTTCGCGGACTAACCCCGTGAATTTGTGGGGTCGCGACGTTCGTGACAATTGTTTCGCACCCTCGTCTTGAACCCCCGCTCGCCCTCGCAGTGCAGCTGAACACCGCAGGTTTGGCAACGTCGTTCCTGACTATCTTCACGATCGGTTCTGGCGTTCCGCCAACTCATCTGGTGTGCGCCGGGCGGCGATCCAGCACCACACCCTGTCCACCCACAGGAACGCGCTCACCCGGCACCGCTCCACCATCCAGAAAACGTTCGAGCCCAGAATCGCCGGACAAGTAGGCACGGTTCGACCCTGCCTCTCTCAGCGTTTCAATCTTCCACGAGTTGGCCACGCGCGAGTCATAGACGCGGCAGCGCTTGTTGACGCACAATCCGTGCTGATCACCGTGCATGGGTATTGGCGCTCACCAATCCGTAGCGCTGCCGTTTCCCAAGGACTTCCCGAGCTTGATGTCGGTGGGCCGGCTTCGGATCTCGACGCTGCCTGGTGTGCCAGCAGGGCCGCCAACGGCGTTTCCTTCCGAGCGACGGTGGTCAGTCCGCTGTAGGCCAGACACCCGAGCGGCTTCGTCAAAGCGCATGACGCTGGGGACGCCCAGCAGGTAGACCCACCGCGGCGGGCGACGTCGATGACGCCCTGCGCCTTCAATCGTTGAACACAGCGACCGCAGTGAGATCTGGGTGAGCAGCGAGCAGGCTGCGGGTAGCTGCTGCACCGTCGTCCTCGGACGGCCCACCGGAAACGACGAGCAAGCCGGTCGCGCAGGGTTCCGTGCGATGCGCTTCAATGCCGTCGTCCAGACCAACTTTCCTGGGCTCGTGATGACCGTTCGACGGTGAACACCCGCCAACAGGATCCACGGTTTACAGTGCGATATGGCGGGGCGTCTGGCAGGGCTCGGTGTTGTGGTCGCCGTTCTGATAGCGGCGCTCCTCATCCCGCTGCGTTTCGGCCACAGGATTGCGGGAATCGCGACCACCCTGGCGATTCCGTCGGCACCGCGGGTCGGCGCCTGCTTACGGGGAATGGCACAGTCTTCCGACCCGTCGGCCGATCTCGAGCCTGCAGCGCAGGTTGTGCGGTGCGACCGGCCACATGACGCCGAGATCATCACCCAGAACGACGCGTTCGGGGACCCTTCCGCGGGCATGGCAGTGCGAGTGCGACGCCCGAACCTCGCTGCTTGCGCGGCCAGTGCGTACAAGTACCTGGGGGTCCATCCGCTCGACGTGCGGGGGCAGCGCTCCACCGTCCTGGGACCGTGGTGGCCGGCGTTCGCCGCCTCATTCCAGATGTTGGGCCCCGGCTCACTGCAGCGCTTTGCGGGCCAGTTGTGGGAGGCCTGCGTGATGATCGGGTCGTACGGCCCCCTCGTCGGTAACACCGCCGACGTGCTGGCAGATGCGCCCGGCAGACTCCCGATTGCCCTGTGCGCGCCGAGCAGCACTGTTGTTCTGCATCAGTCCGCGTCGTGCGACCAACCCCATCCAACGGAAATCCTCGGCTGGCGCGTCGCCGACGCCGCCATCGACCCGGTGACGTCATTCGCGTCGTCATGTCAGCGTCTGGCCGAGCGGATGACAGGAATGACGGATCCGACTGCCGACGGACTCCTCGAGGTGGGCGTGGTCGTGCTGCGCGCGCCGGACGGCGTCGTCCGTGAGGGCTGGGGCCCCGGGCACAGCGGCCCCTATCGTGCAGCGTGCACAATACGGACGGCCTCGACCCGAATGCTGACGGCTTCGCTGATCGGTCTCGGAACCGCGCCGGTGCCGTGGGATTAGGTCCTCACGCCGGCAGTCGCTCCGAGAGCTTCACATCGAGCGCGTCCCTCGTTCACAGTGGATAGCAGGTATCGAGCCGCTGTGCGCAAGCCGAGAGCCAACGGACCGTACGACCGCCGAGCGAGCCGCCAACGAATGATGACGCGGGGAACGTGTGGAACCCGCCTTCGGAAGCGCCGCCTGCCGCGCGCTGCCGGCGGGCTCGATGACGAGCGGTTGTAGGTAAACCCATCCCCGTCCCACAGCGGCCGACGAGGGCGTCGACACCCCAGCCGTGCCGGTCGCGACCGCTCATCCCAATTCTTTTCTGGGTCTAACGGATCAGTCCGAACCGTTCGCGCAGTTGCACGACGCCTTACCGCTGCTGCGCACAGCGCCGCCGGTGCGCGACGAGCCCGATGAAAGCGATCAGTGTCAACGCACCAAGTCCCCAAGGATCTGCCGGGTGTCCGCCGAGATGGTGATCCAAGGCGTGGTTCACGGTGTGGATGCCGCCGGCGATGATGAACCCGACGAGACTCACGGACAGCGCATCGACCCAGACCACTGCGAGAAGTAGCCCGGCTCCGATTCCTATCTGGAACGCTCCGACGTCATGCAGCAGGTGTTCGTTGTACGGCGGGAAGCCGATGAACTCGGCGAAATTCTCCGGCGCAAACAGGGCCCACACCCCAAACGCGAGGTTGGCTGCTCCGCACACCAACGTTGCGACGACCGATGTCGGCGACCGCACCACACGCCGGCCGCTCGTCGTGATGAGAGTCATGATCGGCGACCGGGATGTATTGATGTCTCGGTGGTCCGCTGCGCGGACTCGGCTATGCCATCGCGGTAGGAGGCGTATGTCGGAACCCATTGCAGATCCCGGCGAGCCCGCTCGTTGGAAACCGTCATGCTGACCCGCGTCATGAACAGACCGGCGTACGGCGCCACCGCCCGCAGAACAGCACCGGGCAGGACGATCGGCCGCGGCGCGTTGACAGCGACGGCTACTGCTTGGGCGTACTGCCGCCAGGTGACGGGGGTGTTGTCGACGACATTGTAGGCGGTGTCGGGCTTTCCGCGGCGCAGGGCGGCCTCGGTGGCGCCTGTGGCGTCCTCGTGGTGGATCATCGCCAGGCGTCCCTCCGAGGACGAGACGGGGAGTATGCGACGCCGGAGCATGCGACTGATTTCGCCGATATCGCCCCCGTAGAACAGCCCGTACCGCAGCGCGATGCCTTCGACATCGGGATGTTCGAACACCTGCGTTTCGGCCGACCTCAAGGCGGCCATCGTCGGTGCCACCGGCCCAGGGACCGGTACGCCGAAGGAGTGGGCTTCGGTCAGCACCGTGTCTGCGTGGTCGCTGAAGCCGTAACCGAAGACGATGGACTGCGTCACGAAGCGTGTTGCACCGACGCGCTGTGCCACCTCCAGCAAATTCGTGGTCCCCGTTGTGCGAAGCGTGTTGGTAACAGCCATGTCCCGATAACGGGCCGGCGCCTTCTTCAACGCGGTCAATTGATGGATCACCGCGTCGAAGCGACTCCCGCTCAGGGCATGGAGAAGCGCGTCGCGATCCAACACGTCGGCGCACACGTAATCGGCACCCAATTGTTGCAGTGAATCGGCCGCAGCTGTCGAACGCGCGATGCCGGTCACCTGGTCCCCCGCAGCCAACAGGCGGGTGACGAGAGGTACTCCGATCGCGCCGGTGGCGCCGGCGATGAGAACTTTCATGTTTCCTCCGGATCCAATAGCGCCGCAGCGCAGCGCACCACCATCGAGACGTAGTCCTCAGCACTCACCCCGGCCGGGTGGCTGCCGAAAACGTCAGTCATCAGCCACAGATGACTGATGGCGCCGATCAGAACGGCGGCCAACGCCGTCGCGTCCCCGACGCGGCTGGGAGCAGCGGCGGCGAGCTCCGCCGCCAAGCGGGTGTGCAACGGGCGGATTTCCCGATCAGCGGTCAACTGCAACAGGTCCGGCAGATTTCGCAGATCGCGGATCAAGATACGGTTGAAATCGCGGTCGTGTTCCAGCCGGGCCAGCCCCGCTCTGGCGACAGCCTCCAGCCGGACGATGAGCGTCGGCTCCCCGCCCGCTTCGGCAGCGTCACCGTCGGGCGGACCGAGCAGTGGCAGCTCCGCCTCGGGTTGCAGGATCGCCTCCAGCCCGACCCTGAGCACAGCCTCTTTTGACGGAAAATGCGCGTACAGGCCGCCGGCACCGGGAGTGAGTCCGGCATCGGCCTCGATCATCGCGACTGTCGTTGCGGCATAACCTCGCTCGCCGAACAGACGCATTCCCGACGCGAGCACCCGATCACGTCCCGGTCCAGCCATCGAAGCTCCTCAGTAAGTGATTACTGAGCCAGTGTGCCGCTGTGCGGAGGGTGCGTCAAGACCCGCAGCAGGTGGGCCTGATGTGGCTGCCGGGGGGGCCGGTCGTCCGTTGATCGCTCCGATCATTGGTCACCTCGTGGGACAGGCAGATCGGCCAATGAACGTTCCTGGCGCCGACGGTGACTGGAACCCAATCGTACGTCGGCAGCATGATTGCCGACATCATCGTGGGGATCGTCGTCACGGTGGCAGGCTTGGTGTTCCCTGTACCGGCATGACCAGTGATTCGCTGTACAAAAGGCCGGTCGCGGGTGCAGATGGCGGAAGGCCTGCGTTGATGAGCTGGCGATGGGAGAGACAGCTGGGATCTCCTGGATCTCCTGACGTTTCCGTGGGTCATTTCCGGCCGGGAAGTTCGAGATTGAGTCCGCCGCGGGTGAGCATGGCCATGGCGATGAGGGCTTCGGGTGAGTGGTAGCCGTAGGCCCGCTT
>JBBRVZ010000165.1:0-5035 GCA_038246445.1 Mycobacteriales bacterium | reverse complement strand
TGTCGTGATATTGCGGTTGATGGAGTGCTGGAGTTGATCTGAGGTGTTTGGTGTAACGGGCTTTCGGCGCCATCTCACTGCAGTGGGCGGCCAATGAAGTCGGGCGGCGGCGGCGTCAATGCCGTCGCGCCGGCCGCGGTCCGCGCCGAAACCGGCAGGAAGGGGTTGGGATTCGCCGGACAGACGGTCCCGGCGTCCGGCAACGCGCCGTCGATCAGATAGCGGTTGACGTGGCCGGTGACGCAGGCGCTGCGCCCGTAGGCGCCGTGGCCCCAGCCGGCGTAGCTGAGCAGCCGACTGTTCTTCAACAGCTGGGCGCTGGCCTGCGCGCCGGCGTAGTCGGTGATGCCGTCGAAGTAGTTGCCCACCACGAGGACCGGGTTCGCCGTCCGCGCCGTCCACGGCCCGGTGTAGCGGTCGTCGTTGACCGGCCACCCGGCGCAGGCGGCGCCGAGCTGCCACCACCACAGCGGCCCGAACCGGGAACCTGCCGCCGCGGACCGGTCGGTCGTGAGGTACTGCGCGAAGGTGCGTGGGTATTGGGCATCGGCGCAGTGGTTGCCGAAATGGGCGTCGAACGAGTTGTCATGGTCGTCCGCCGCGGGCGCCGCGGCCACCTGTTGGGCCATGGAACGGCGCGCGTCGGCCACCACCGCGGTCCCCGCGGGTTCACCGGCCACCGCATCGGCCACCGCATCGAACAGTGCGGCAGCACCAGATGGACCACCCCAGAATTCAGGCGTGTGCATCGCCCCGAGCCCTGCGTCGATCAGGCGGTCGTAGGTGAAGAAGGTGCCGTTGGGCAGCGCCAACGGATGCCGGTGAATGGCGGTGGCCAATGCTTCCCACCTGGTGGCCGATCCCTCTGGCCCGGAGAATGCGCAAGCGTGCCCGGCCTCGTCACAGAGCCGCAGGAACTCGTTGAACTCCTGCTGGGTGGCGACCCGCGCGGACTCGATCTGGCGGCCGCTGGACCATAGCCTGGGGTCGAAGACAGCATCGATGACCAGCGCCCGGACGTTCCTGGGGAAGAGATTCGCGTAGGTATTTCCGATGTAGGAGCCGTAGGAGAAGCCGAGGTAATTGAGCTTGGCGTCGTCGACCGCCTGCCGCAGCAGGTCCAGATCGCGGGCCACGTCGGCCGTGCTCATGTGCTGGGAAATGCGGTGCCGCCCGTCGGAGCACAACGCGGCGTACGCGCGTGCGGTCTCGAAGTACGGCCGGTACCGCTCCTTCTGATACGGGAAGGACGGCAGCCCGGCCAGAGACTTTGCGGACTCCTCCTGGGAGGTGAAGCACCGCAACGGTTCCGACCGGGCGACGCCGCGGGGATCGAACCCTACGACATCGAAACGACCCTCGAGTTGCTGACCAAGCGCCTGACCGAACCCGCCCAACACGGAATCGACACCGGAGCCGCCGGGGCCGCCTGGATTCACGAACACCGACCCGATCCGGTTCGCCTGATTCGCCGCGGGGATCCGGGCCAACGCAATCTGCGTCGTGGCGCCGGTGGGTTTGTCGTAGTCCAGCGGGACCATCGCCGTCGCGCATTCCGTACTGGGAAACTGATCCCCGCAGGGCGCCCACTTGAGTGTCGGTACCATCGGCGACGTCGAGTAACCGCGCGGAGAGGCCGCGGCCTGAGCCGCGGCGCTCAACGCCAAGCCGACGGCCAATGTACTGATCAGAATGACGCGCGACAAACGCCTCATGTCAAAGCCTCTCGGGTCATCGAACGAGTGGTCGGGACTTCGGACTGCGCGTCCCGATAGTCGAGAAATCCCGAATCTCACGGAAGATCGTCAGCAACCCCCCGATGCGTCGCCGCTGGGTATTCAGCATCGAGCCCGCAATGGTGCATTGCCAGATGCGGTTCGCACCCTTTCGGGTGGACAACGCATGCTCAGCGCATGACATATGTCATTTGCGTTGATGGCTCGGACATTGCGGACATGAGGCATGACATTCGTCATGTCCGCGTGGTGAATTGGTCACCGGAGCTGTTGACGAGCGCATGGGCACGACACCCGCGCCGGCCCGATGCTGAACTCATGGACATCAGCGGGGTGATCGAGGTCGCGGACTTGCACCGCTCCTACCAGGGCGGCCAAACCTTCGAGGCGGTGCGGGGTGTGAGCTTCTCCGTGCGACGCGGCGAGCTGTTCGCACTGCTCGGCACGAATGGCGCCGGGAAGACATCGCTGCTCGAAGTGATCGAGGGCCTGGCGCCGGCCACCGCGGGGACGGTCCGGGTGCTGGGTCACGACCCGCGGCGGCAGCGCCGCGTGGTCCGCGCCCGGGTCGGAATGGTGTTGCAGGAAAGCGGGTTTCCCGCCGATCTCACCGTTGCCGAGACGGCCCGGATGTGGGCCGGGACGCTTACCGCGCCGCGCCCGGTCGCGGAGGCCCTGGAGCTGGTCAACCTGGGCCACCGGGCCAAGGTCGGTGTGCGTCAGCTGTCCGGCGGCGAACGACGGCGGCTCGACCTTGCGCTGGCGATCCTGGGTCGGCCCGAGCTGCTGTTCCTGGATGAGCCGACCTCCGGGCTGGACCCGGAGAGCCGGCAGGGCGTCTGGGAGTTGCTCCGCGAGCTGTTGGACGGGGGCAGCACGGTGCTGCTCACCACGCATGACATGAACGAAGCGGAGTCGCTCGCCGACCGACTGGCAATCATGCATCGCGGCCGGATAGTCCGTACCGGAACACCAGCGGAGGTCGTGGGGGAACAGTCCGCGCGGATCTCGTTCAGCTGGCCACCGGGGGCGGTGCCGCCGCTGCCGGCACTGCCCGGCGGCGTCACTGTGGAGCGGGCTCGCGGCGGGGTGGTGCTGCGCACCGGTGACCTCCAGCTCACCCTTTCGGCGTTGCTGGACTGGGCGAACCACCACGAACTGCGGTTGCACGAACTGAATGCGCGATCGGCATCGCTGCAGGAGACGTTCCTGGCCGTCGCCGAATCCGACGAACATTCCGGCGAGGGGTCAGTGGCATGACGACAACAACCCGGCCCACCGCGTCGGCCGTCACCAGACTGCGCGCTTCGGCCCGTCGGGTGGGAGCCCTGGCCCGGGCGGAGGCAGTGTTGTTGCGGCGCAACCCGATGGCGCTGCTCAATGCGCTCGGCACCCCGCTGCTCGGGGTCGTGCTGCTCAACGCGTTTCCGCCGCAGGGCGATTCGGTGCCGTCGCCCGGCGCGGCAATTGCGGTGACGGTGACGGCCTTCGCCCTGTTGTTCACCGTTTACTACAACCTGGTCACGGCCACGGTGGCGCGCCGCGAGGAGCTGGTGCTGAAACGGCTCCGCAGCGGGGAATGCAGCGACGCGGAGATCCTGATCGGCGCTGCCACACCTGCCGCGGCGATCGCCTGGGGGCAGACGATTATCGGGGTCGTCGCCGCGGCCCTGCTACTCGGGATGACCAGGCCGTCCAACCCGGCGCTGGTCATGATGGCCGTGCTCCTTGGCACCGTCGTGTTCGTGCTGCTCGCCGCGGCGAGCACCGCAATGACCCGGACGGTGGAGATGGCGCAGCTGTCGACCCTGCCGGTTGTCGTGGTGTCGATGGTCCTGGGCGGGCTGTTCCCGGTGGACATGCTGCCAGGGCCGATGCCGTGGGTCGCGCACGCGCTGCCTTTGACCAGGGTGGCTGACCTGATGTGGCTCGGCTTGACCGGAACCGCCCGGGATGGGAGCGGCCCAGGTGCGGCGGGCGGGGTCGCCACGTCGGTACTGGTGCTCGCGGCCTGGGTGGTCGTCGGCGTATTGGCCTGGTACCGGTTCATGCGATGGGAGCCACGAAAGTGATAGCGCAGCGTGACAGGCTATTCATGTGACAGTTTCCCGGTGGTGGAACCAGCGCAGCAGCCCGCAACGCCTCGACATGTACATCAGGTCGTCGCTCTACCTCACGTACGCGACAGTGCTGCCATTCGCACTGCTGGGTGTCATGGCTATTCCGGCCGCGCGGCCGGTCGGCTTGGCGGCGTTCTTCGTGCTCCTGGTGGCCCATGCCGTTGCGTGCCTGGCGTTGCTCCGCGGCGGACTCAGCGCGTTGCTCGGCGGCCCGCCTCCGGGTCAATCGTTGGTCATCCTCACGTCCGGACTGACCGTCGCGGGTGTGTTGACGGGTTGGTGGGCGTTCCCTGAACCCTCCCCGAACGAGCTGCCGATGCTCGTGCTCATCGTCGTCCTGCTGTTTGGTGGATCCCTGACCTCGGCGTTGACGCCGGTGTTGGGCCGGCGGTCGCTCTACGCCGGGATAGGGATCGGCGCTGCGATCACCGCCGGCTGGTACGCCCTCGCGGGCGACGACGACTGGCCGGGGCCAGTGGGGTTGGGCCTGTTCTACGCGATCGTTGTCGGGTTTATCGTCGTTGTTGTTCGGGTCTCGGAATGGATGCTGGTGCTGATCTGGGAGATCGACGCATCCCGGACGGTGCAGTCCCGACTGGCGGTCGCGGAGGAGCGGCTGCGGTTCGCCCGGGACTTCCACGACGTCCTCGGCCGGAACCTCACACTGATCGCGGTCACCAGCGACCTCGCCGCGGGCCTCGCCCGCCGCGGCGACCCCGAAGCCGTCGACAAAATGCTGCAGGTCCGCAGCCTCGCCCACGAATCCGCCCGCGAAGTACGGGAAGTCGTCACCGGGTACCGAGCCACCGACCTGCACACCGAACTCTCCGGCGCCCGATCGGTGCTACGCGCGGCCGGGATCACCACGCGGGTCATCGGGGACAGCACCTGCGTCCCCCGGGACGCCCAGACCGCGTTCGCGTGGGTGCTGCGGGAGGCCACCACCAACGTCATCCGGCACAGCAAAGCCACCACCTGCACCATCGAACTCGGCATCGACCCCCGCGCCGAGGCCGGGGCAGCGGACACCGCGGTCCTACGTATTCACAATGACGGTGCCCCGCCCCCCGACCCGGTCCACGCCGGGCACGGCCTGGCCGGGCTCCGGGAACGGGTCATCGCCGTGGGCGGGCACCTGTCGGCCGGGCCGGAACCCGGCGGCGGGTTCACCGTCGAGGC
>JBBRVZ010000164.1:0-5067 GCA_038246445.1 Mycobacteriales bacterium | reverse complement strand
GATGTCGAAGCTGACGCCCTCCGACGCCATCGCCCAGGTGTCCTCGATGCGGAACTCGACTCCGAGGTCGCGCACCCGCAGGATGGCGTCCCGCGGCCCGGGATGGGCGATCGGGGACAGTGTTTCGAATACGTCGTCAGCCGGCATCGTCTTCCTCAGGCCTTGGCACGGTTCTGGCGCGGGTCGAATGCGTCCCGCAACCCGTCACCGATGAAGTTCACGGACAGCGAGATCAGCACGATGAACACACCCGGCCACCAGAACAGGTACGGCCGCACGTCCATCGCCTGCCGGTACTGCTGCAGAAGCAAACCGAGCGAGATGTCCGGACTCTTCACACCGAAGTTCAGAAAGCTCAGCGCCGTCTCGAGCAGGATCGCGCCGGAGATCGCCAGCGTCGCGGACACCGTGATGACACCAATGGTGTTGGGCAGGATGTGCCGGAAGATGATCCGCCGACCGGACGCCCCGACGGAGCGTGCCGCGTCGACGAACTCCTTCTCCCGCAACGACAGGAACTCGCCGCGGACGATGCGGGCGAGCGATGTCCAGGTGACGAATCCGAGCAGTACCGCCAGGCCGATGACGCCGGATCCGCCGATCTGGCTGCTGATCACGGCGGCCACCGCGAGCAACGGAATCGTGATCATCACGTCGGTGAAGCGCATCAGGATCGACTCCACACTGCCGCGGTAATAGCCGGACACGGCGCCGATGATGGTCCCGATGATCGTGCTGACGATGCCAACGATGAACGCGATGATCAGCGACTGCTGCAGTCCGCGCATAGTCAGTGCGAAGTAGTCGCGTCCTTCGTTGCTCTGGCCGAACGGGTGGTCGCCCCAGGCCGGCGGAAAGATCGACAGGGTCGGCGCACCGCCGTCGGTGAGGGTCGGCTCGAAGTCGGTGTAGTTGTACTTCCACCACCCCGGAATCGGGCCGAAGCCGATCGAGGTGAAGGCCAGCAGGATGACCAGTGCCATCACGATCAGACCGGCGCGGGCGGCCTTGTGCTTGAAGAAGCGCCGGGCGATGATCCGGAACTCGGTCTTCGCGGCCACCGGGCGTATCGGCGCCGGGCCGAAACCCGATTCGGCCAGCTCGTTGTCGACGCCCACCATCGTGGCCATCTCGAGCTCGGTCGCCGGGACATTAGCTGCCGGCATCCGCTCCTCGTCGCGTTCGGAGTCGGATTCGAGGTCGGGATCGATATCGCGAGCCATCATCACGCCAATCGGATGCGCGGGTCGAGGTAGGCGTAGGCGATGTCGGCCAGCATGTTGAACAATACGATCGCGGTCGCGGACACCAGGAAGAAGGCCATCACCGGGTTCGGGTCGATATTCGTGAGCGACGTGGTGAAGAGCTTGCCCATCCCGCTCCAGCCGAAGACCGTCTCGGTGACGATGGCCCCGGAGAAGATGCCGGCAAAGTCGAAGGCCATCAACGTCGCGAGCGGGATGAGGGCGTTGCGGAACGCGTGCCGGACGATGACGGTCCGGTTGTTCAGGCCCTTGGCCCGGGCCGTCCGCACGTAGTCCTGGCCCATGACGTCCAACATGCTGGCCCGGGTGTAGCGGGTGTATAGCGCGAAGGAGGCGAGCATCAGGGCGAACGTGGGCAGGATCAGGTACATCAGGTAGTCCAGCTGAACCACCCAGAAGTCAGCGTTCAGATTCGGCGTCGCGGAACCGGTCGTTTTGATCGGCCGCCCGCCGGTGGCCGCAAATAGCGCGGGGTAGGCGCGCAAGAGCTGATCGACCACCACCAGGATCGTCATCGTGAGTCCGGTGACCCCGCCCACCCGCATCGCCAGCCGCCGGGCCGGATTCCCGAGGAACCAGCCGACGGCCATCCCCAGACCGATTAATCCCAGCCCGACAGCGAACACGATCAGCCAGTCCGGATCGGTGAGCACCGGTTGCAGGGCGAACGCCACGACAGTGCCGATCACCACCGTCACCAGCGAAGACACCAGCACGGGTCGCCCGCGTCGGTGCAGTCCGGCGAACAGGGCGGTCCAACCGACCGCCGCCCCGGCGCCGAAGACGAAGATGCCCAGGATGCCGAAATAGGGCTCGACGAAGAAGTCGGTGGTCAGCAGTAGGTAAACGACGGTCCCAGTCGCGAGCGTTCCGATACCGAAGACGGTCAGCGCGCGCCGCCGGTCGCCGCCGATGATCAACGCCCACAGCACGCCGACCACCACCGAGAGCAGCGCTATCCCGCCGACGGTCATCACCGGGTTGTTCAACCAGGTGTTCAGGTCTATCGCGACGTACTGCTTGAGCAATGTGGAGATCCAGAACACCGGGAGCGAGAAGCAGAGAAAGGCAACGAAAGTCACGCCGTAGTCGAAGACGCTGTACTGGCGGAGCGCGGTGACGATGCCGGTGACGACACCCAGCAGCAACGCCAGGATGGTCGCGACTACGACCAGTCGCAGCGTCGAGCCGATCGCGGTCTGCAGTTGCGGGAGGACCGCGCCGCCGTTGCGGTCGCTGCCCAGGGTGCAGGCGCCCCCGAACGGTGTGATGCACCGCGCGACGTCCTGCAGCCAGAGCAGGTACCGCACGAAGACCGGTTGATCGAGATTGAGATCCTGCGTTCGCTGCGCAATCTTGGCATCACGCTGTGGCCCGCGCAGTTCCAACAGGTCCTGGAGCGGATTGCCGGAATAGGCGACCAGGAAATACGTCAGGGCGGTCGAGGCCAGCAAGATGAAGAACGAGACGACCAGCCGTCTCACCACGAAGACCAGCATTCAGCCTTCCTCCAATTACCCGATCGAAACCGCCGTCATTCCGCAGATCGCGGTTGCGGGTAGCGGGAGTGCCCGTGAGGCACCACCGCCACCCGCAACCGGAGGAACTTAGCTGGCCGACTTCGTCCAGGTCATCGCGTTCCAGGTGGAACCGGACTGGGTCGGGTTGATGACCGCGCCCGTAATGGTGGACGCCTGGGCCGTCATGTTCGGCGTCGCATACAACGTCGCGTTGTACGGGTTGCTCCACAACGCCTGCTCCATCGGCACCTTCAGCTCTTCGGCCTTGGTGCGATCAACGGTCCGGACGACCTCTGCCCAGGACTTGTCGACGGTGGGATCGCTGTAGCCGCCGAAGTTCTGTGCCCCGCCGGTAACGTAAATCGATTCACCTGAGGCGACGAGTCCTGATCCCGTCCATCCGAAGATTGCTGCGTCCCAGGTGCCGCGGGTGGTGAGAGTGGTGAAAACGTCCGGATCGGGCTGATCGATGATGTTGAAGCCGGCCTGATCACAGGATCCCTTGATCACGGCGATCTGCTGACCCCGCAGATCCGAGGCGGACGATCGGATGAGCCGGATGTCGTACGGCGTCTTGACACCTGCCTCGGCGAGCAGCTGCTTTGCGCCGGCGATGTCCACCTCGTTGTACCGCGTCGCCTCAGGGATCTGATCGAGGACCTCCTGGTAGCCCTTCTGGGCCGGCAGGAATTCGCGCAAGTTCAGGATCTGGGCCTCCGGGAAGACTGGCTTGGCAAATTTGTCGACCAGTTCCTGCCGCGGGATGCACTTGAGGAAAGCCTGGCGCACCTTGATGTCCTTGAGCTTGCCCTCCGGGGAGGAGTCGAAGTCCAGGTGGCTGAAGGACAGACCCTCGCCGACGTCGTACTTGACCTTGTCACCGAGCGCCTTGACCTGCGACACGACGTCCTGCGTGGGGTTCGAGGGGTCGTAGGCGTCGATCTCGCCATTCGCCATCGCCTGGACCCACTCTTCAGGGCTGATCACCTTGAAGACGAAGGTCGGAGTGGCGGCCGGTGTGCCCCACCACTTGTCATTCGCTACGACGGTGAGGGTCCCGTTCGAGCCGTTGTCGTACTTGTAGGGCCCGGAGGTGGGCAGCAGCTTCACATTCGGGATGGACGGCAAATCCGGCTGGTAGTTCCAGCCCGTGCTCCAGAAGTTCGCGACGGGCTTGAGCTTGGCGGTGTCGTCGCTTTCGATCGCGGCGATCAGCGCGGCGCCGTTGTCGGCGGAATCGAGCTTGCCCTGCTCAGCGGCAATATGTGCCGGCATGAAAACCGAACCGGTGAAGAGCGCTTCCCAGTCCGCGTACGGCTCGTCGTAGACGAAGGTGAAGGTCGTCTCGCCGGGCTTGCAGGTGGGCTTCTGAACCTGCGAGAAGCCGTTGGTGGAAGCAGGCGTGAACAGGTCGACAGCCACTCCGGCGTCGTCTTTCTCTCCGGTCGGGTAGCTGCCGGACATCGCCGCCCAGACGAGCATCGCGTCGTCACAATCGATGGGAACTCCGTCGGACCAGACGGCATTCTCGTTGAATGTGTAGGTGACGGTCAGCGGATCGTCCGACGTCTTTTCGTACGTGCCGAACTCGGTGTTCGGCTTGATCGTGCCGTCCGGCTGAATGGTGGCGAAGTTCGACTGGGTCAGGTTGTCGACGTAGCCGGAGTAGACGCTGTTGGCCGCCGAGCTGAGCCCGTTGAAGCCACCCGGCGCCTGCTCGAGGCCGACGTTGATCGTGTCGGCCTTCGGACCGCTGTCGGCGCTGGCGGACGCGCTGCCCGATGCACTGGACTCCGAGCCGGAAGCTCCGCCGGCCGTCGTTGCTGTGGTGTCCGAGCTACCGCCCACGGAGCCACCGCACGCGGCCAGCAGCAGGACGGCCGCAGCTGCCAAGGCAGTGCCACCCACTGCCCGAGTTTTTCTCATAGTCGATCCTCCTCGTGGCGGACGTTGACGTCCCCGGCAATCTCCTTCGACCGCCGGCGGAATCGGGTGCGACGCTCGTCACCCCGCGTCCAACTGACAGACCATACGAGCACCACCGGTAGATCGATGCACCGGTGTAGGGGCGGCGATGTCGCTGCGGGAATTGTGACTCAAGGTCAGCGACAACTCGATCGGATCAGGATGACCGCGCGAGAAACGGACCGCGTTGTCAGACCGGCCACTCCGACAGGCCGCTCAGCGGGCCGGTCCAGGTCCATCCCTGGTGCGGGGAGTCGAGTACCGAACGCAGGGATTCCGAGACGGCAAAGACGGTTGACTGCTGCAGCAGCGGGAAT
>JBBRVZ010000163.1:0-5071 GCA_038246445.1 Mycobacteriales bacterium | reverse complement strand
GACCGGGTGACGCCGAAGGGGTCCGAAACGCGGACGAAGATCATCGTCACTGACATCCCGCCGGAGGGCGAGGCTTTGAAGGCCAAGGAGATCGCCGACTCCGGGCGCCCCGACGCCTACCTGTGGACGGTCGAGGACACGGTCAAGGGCGGCATCCTCAAGCGCACGGTGCTGCGCGAGCACACCGAGTGGGTGATCGACAAGAAGGTGATCGGGAAGACCGGCACCGCGCACCCGTCGACGTCGGACCCGACCTACTACGGCCAATCGGGCTACACACCGCCCGCGCCGCCCGCTCCGACGCCGTGACTGCTGCTCATTGCCGCCGCGCTGACTGCGATTACCCCGGCTGCCACGCCCGACCGGCATGGCCATTGACGGGCTGACACGGGGCTGACTCCTCAGCCCGACAGGCGCATCGTCGGACGGTAGCAACTCGTCGAGGCATCACTCGGGCCGCGTACCGGTTGCTCTTGCTGCAGCATGAGCAAGGCGGCGACTGGCCGAGTGAGGGGCTCGGTTCGAACGGGAACAGGGAGATCGTGAACCTTCCTGCTGCTGACAGCGACCCGATCCTTCACAATCAGGTCGGCAGCGTCTTCAGGCGGTCCATTCCTGGCGTCGCTGCGCGTACCGCGGCGCCATGGCCTCCATCTGCTCCATCACCAGCTTGATCGCCGCCGGCTGCTGGTCCGGCGGGTAGCCGTATTTGGCCAGCAACCGCTTGATCGACGACCGCAGTTTGGCGCGCACGTCGTCCCGGACAGTCCAATCGGTCCGGATGTCCCGCCGCATGACGGCGACCAGTTCACGGGCGATCTGCGCGAGCACGTCGTCGCCCATCACGTCCAGCGCAGCTTGGTTCTGCGCAACCGCGTCGTAGAGCGCGAGTTCGTCATCGGTGATCGGCGGGCTGAAGCGGGCGCCGCGGTTCCCCTCGGCCGTCACCTCCTGCGCGAGGGCGACCAGTTCAGCGATCACCTCCGCGGAGGTGAGCTGCTGGTTGGTGTATTTGATCATCAACTCGGTGACCCGCTCCGAGAACGCCCGCTGCCGGACGAGGTTGTTCCGGGACACCTTCGCGGATTCCTCGGCGACCAGTGTGCGCAGCGCCTCGATCGCCAACTGCGGGTTCCGCGCCTGCTGCGCCTGGCTTGCGAACTCGGGGGTCAGCTCGCTCAGCGACGGCTTCGGGATCCCGGCCGCCTGGTAGATGTCCAGGATCTCCCCGGACGCTGTCGACTCGGCAATCAGCGAGGCGAGCAGCCGCTGGATCTCCTCCGGGATGGGTTCACCGCGGGACTGCCGGTCCGCCGCGTCGAACTTGGCCATGTAGACGCGGACCTCTTCGTAGAACTGCACGTCGAAGCGGACCGGGGCCAGTTCGTCGGATCCGGTCGACAGCGCCCACGCTCTGGCCAGTTGACCGGAGGATCGGCGGAACTTCGCGGACAACGGCTCCTCGCCGTCCGCGACCTGGTTGCCGGCGGTCGTTGCCCCGCGCAGGTAGTTCGCCGTTCCGGTTGCGACGGTCGCCCACGACTTCCGTTTGCCCGGCTCGATCTTCCGCCGCCAGTCGTATCCGGCGAGCATCTGATCGATCTTGGCCAGCAGCTCACGGACCAGCGCGACCGCGTCTTGGACCTGCCGACCCAGCGGCTTGTTCTGCTGGTCGCGTTCGGTGTACTCGGACAGTGCCTTTTGCAGGTTGTCCGCGAGCGGTGCGTATCCGACCAGCAGGCCGGCGTCTTTTTGCCGGAAGGTGCGGTTGACCCGGGCGAGGCTCTGCATCAGCAGCGCGCCCTTGAGCGGGCGGTCGAGATAGAGGGTGTGCAGCGGCGGTGAGTCGTAGCCGGTCAGCATCATGTCCTTGACGATGACGATCTCCAGCTCGTCGTCCACCTGGCGCAGCCGCGCCTTGATCGCCGCGTTCTCCGATTCCCGGCGCACATGTCTGCCGAGCAGCTCTGTGTCCGAGGCGTCGCCGGAGTAGACGACCTTGATCCGACCCCGGTGCAGGTCCGGGGAGTGCCAGTCCGGGCGCAGTCCGACGATCTGCTCGTACAGCCGGGCGCAGATTTCCCTGGTCGCGCCGACGATGAGGGCTTTCCCCGGGGCGGAGATCATGGGCCGCATGGCCTCCCGGCGACCCTCCCAATGGGTCACCAGGTCGGCGGCCAGTGCCTCGAGCCGCTGCGGGGCGCCGTAGACGGCGTTGACCACCGCGACGCTCTGCTCGATCCGGGTTCGTTCGGCATCGTCGAGGCCTGCGGTCGCGGCATCCGCCGCCATGTCCAGCTGTTCCTCGGTGACGCCCTTGACCAGCCCGACCTTGATCAGCCGCGGCTCGAAATACACCGGGACCGTCGCCCCGTCCTCGACAGCTCTGGTCAGGTCGTAGATGTCGATGTACTCGCCGAACACCTCCTGGGTGTTGCGGTCGTCGAACGAGATGGGGGTGCCGGTGAACGCGATGAGGGTGGCGTGCGGCAGCGCGTCGCGCAGGTGCCTGGCGTAACCGTCCAGGTTGTCGTAGTGGCTGCGGTGCGCCTCGTCGACGACCACGATGATGTTCCGCCGGTTGGACAGCAGCGGGTGCTCCGCGCCAGCTTCGCGCTCGTCCCGGTAGCGGCCGAATTTCTGCAGCGTGGTGAAGTAGATGCCGCCGCTGACCCGGTTGGTCAGCTCATCGCGCAATTCGGCGCGTTTGCGGATCTGCTGGGGCTGCTCGGGCAGCAGCCTGCTGATCTGGAATCCGTTGTAGAGCTGTCCGTCCAGTTCGTTGCGATCGGTGATGACGATGATGGTCGGGTTGAGCAGCTTCGGCGTCCGGATCACCAGGTTCGCGTAGAGCTCCATCTCCATCGACTTGCCCGAACCCTGGGTGTGCCAGACCACCCCGGCCTTGCCGTTGCTCTCCACCGCGAGGATCGTGCTGGCGACCGCCTTGGTGACGGCGAAGTACTGATGGGGCTTGGCGATCCGCTTGAGCAGCCCGTCGGCGCCCTCGTCGAAGGCAGTGAAGGAGCGCATCAATTGTAGGAAGCGCTCCTGGTTGAACAAGCCGTACAGGGCAATCTCCAGAGCGGTGTTAGCGTCACCATCGGCGTCGAGTGCGCCGATCTCGACGACCACCCCGTCGTCGTCGACGTTCCACGGCGAGAAATGGTGCAGCGGCGTGAACGCGGTGCCGTACTTGGCCGTGATGCCGTCGGAGACCAGGGTGAATACGGAGAACCGGAAAGCCATCGGGAATTCCCGTAGGTACGTCCGGAGCTGCTCGTGCGCGGCGGCGGGGTCTGCGTACCGGCTGCCGGCCCGCTTGAGCTCGATGATGCTGACGGGCATGCCGTTGCAGTACAGCACGATGTCGAACCGTCGCTCGTAGTCCGCGCGCGCGACGGTGACCTGATGGACGGCGAGCCAATCGTTCTCGTCGGGGTCGGCGCTGATCAACCGGATGGTGGGTGTGGTCTCCTGGCCCTCGCTGTCGATGTAGCTGATTCCGCGGAAGCCGTCCACGAGATAGCCGTGCATGCGGTAGTTCTCGGTGATCGCGTCGATGGACGTCGGTGACGTGATCGCGGCCAGCGCCTGCAACAGGTACTCGGCCGGTACCTGCGGATTGAACTTCCGCATCGCGGCGAGCATGCGGGACGGGATGTGCAGATCCTCCCAACGCTCCCGCTCCCCGCTGCCCGGTGCGATCTTGTTGCCGTGCAGCGGCGTCCATGCCAGTTCGGCAAGTGTGTCGAGAGCGAGCTGCTCCCAATCACTTTCCGACATTCCCCCGGATGTGGTCATTGATCTCCCCTAGTTCGATACTTGTCTTGTTATTGATCCGCGGCGGTGGCCGGCGGGTCGGACAATTCGGCTTCCAGCTCTTCGATGCTCGGCAGGCTGGAGCTCAGTTCGTCGGGCAGGGCAGAGGTGATCGCCGTGGTCCACTCGGCGACGCCGATCGGCGTGCGGTACCCGCGGAGCGCATACTCGGCGACCACGTTGTTCTTGTTGCGGCACAACAACAACCCGATCGTCGGCTTATCGTCCGGATGCGCGAGCAGGTCATCCACCGCCGCCATGTACATCCCCAGCTGGCCGAGAAACCCCGGCTCGAAGTCAACCGCCTTCAGTTCGATGACGACGTAGCAGCGGAGCTTGAGGTGATAGAACAGCAAATCGATAAAGAAATCGTCCTGAGACACTTCGATATGGACCTGCCGCCCGACAAAGGCAAAGCCCGCTCCTAATTCGAGCAGGAAGCGGGTGATGTGCCGGGTCAGCCCCTGTTCGATGTCGCGCTCATTGGCTTCACGCGACAGGCCGAGAAAATCGAAAAGATAGGGGTCCTTCAATGCCTGCTGAGCAAAGTCCGATTGACCGGCGGGCAGTCGCGCCGGGAAGTTGGTGACGGCATTGCCCTCACGCTGGCGGGCGCGGGTTTCGATTTGCATCCCGAGCACGTTGCGGGACCAGCCATGTTCAATGGCCTTGGCTGCATACCAGGCACGCTCTTCGAAGCCGGAAAGGCGGGAGAGCAGGACCACGATATGGAACCACGGCAATTGGTCAGCAGGCTGCTGACCGAATGAAAGTCCGGGGCATTCCTCAGCGAAACGCCGCATGTACTTGAGGTTGGTAGGCGAGAAGCCCTTCATTTCCGGAAAGGCGGAGCGCAAGTCTCTGGCAAGTGTATCGATGACCTTGCTCCCCCAGGCGTGCCTCTGCTGCCGTTCGCGAATGCCTCGGCCAATCTCCCAATAGAGCCGTATGAGTTCGGCATTGACCGCCAGTGCGGCCCGCAACTGTGTGCCGGCAATACGCGACTTGAGTTCCGCCAGCCACGCCGCGTAATCGGGTGGCAACGAAATAACCTGTGTCATGTGCGGTCTCCCGGTGCAAGGCCGCGAGTAAGAACCGCAATTCCGCCCTCAAGGCGCTTGATTTACAGGTTCAATTCTACGCGGCGGTTGAGCTGTTTTTCTTTATCGGCTCTGGCCCGCAAAATGGAAAGCTCGCGCTTGAGGCGCGCATGTGTCCCGAGGCCATCCTGTACGGCAGCGGCGCGTTC
>JBBRVZ010000162.1:0-5080 GCA_038246445.1 Mycobacteriales bacterium | reverse complement strand
GTGATTGGTTGCCGCCGCTGGTCGGTAGCGGATGGAATGTGGCTCGCGGATGGAGGTGCTCGGTCGTGGTGGTGGCCCAGTAGTGATCGAGATCCAGTGCGTGGCTGATAGCGCCGGCGGTGGGTAGCGGGCGGTGGGGAAGCGCGAGAACGCCCACGAGGTTCACTGTTTCGGGCAGCATCGACCAGTGCTCGATGTGGGAGCGCACGAACTCGTCGCGCGGGTGAACTGTTGGACGCATTGTTCTCTGGCGGTCAGTCCAGCGTCGGACGAGGGTTCGGTGCCATCCGGTGCCGCGCCAGTCGTTGGTCAGGTATTCGCGGATCCGTTGATAGTGGCCGTGGACGATGTCATCGCCGTGGCGGCGGCGGATCCCTCGGAGTCGGCGCAGCGCGGTGATGGTCTCGGGGGCCTTGTCCAGGTCGATGTCTTCGGCGGTGACCAGCCAGGTGTTGTGTCGCTGGCAGTTCAGCTGCATCGGGTGGGGGTTGGGCATCAAAAGTGCTCCGCCGGCACGTTTTTCGCATTGGGTGCAGCTGCGTAGGAACGCCCGGCCGAGCTGGCGGATCAGGACGGTCGGTTCATTCCAGCGTTCGTCTGCCACGATCGATGGCATCGCTCCGGCGAGCTCATGGGCCGGCTTCCCGAGGTAGCCGGCGAGGCGGGTGAGGGCTGCGTGGTTCATGGTGACGCGGGCGCGGGGTGTCAGTTGCGCGCGTTGTCCGCCGGGGATGTTGCCCAGCAGTCGAAGGAATGACCATGGTTGGCAGTGGTTCGCGGTGGCCAGCCGGATCAGGTAGGAGCCGGTGCGTTCGTGGCGGTGCGGACGGATTCGGATGGGCAGTAGTTGCGGAACGGCATGGTGGGGACGACGTCCGGGAAGTTGGTTGCTCATGCCGCGCCGCTGCCGACCGCAGCCCTGGTGGCCCGGCCGTTGCGGACGACGACACCGGCGGCGGCCGCGGCGTGGTCCAGGGGCACCGCGTCCAGCGCGGTTTTGGTGATCAGCTCGGTGCCGTCCAGGATCGCGGTGATCGCGGCGGATCGGATCATCATCGACAGCGAGGAGATCGACCCGGCCGTCTTGCCATAGAGGTGGGCCGCGAGTCTGGTCACCGCGCCGGTGTGCTGATTGCGCAGGCGCAGCATGGTGTCGAACCCGTCGACGAGTTGTGCCCACCGGTCACGGTCCGCGGCGGTTGAGTAGGCGAACGGTGCGGTGAGAATGGGCACGAACCTGCCGGCGAGCTGGCGACCCCGGACACCGTCGAACAGGCCGGAGCGGGCCGCGTCGATTCCCGCGTAAACGAAGGTGGCGGCGACGTTCTCGGCCAGGTACTTGAGGTGATCGCTGGCGTCGGCTCCGACCCGGGTGTGGTGGTTGAGGTTCTGGATCTCGTCGACCAGGATCAGTTGCGTGCCGAGGTCGGCCAGCAGGTGACAGGCCTGTCGGGTCAGTTCGATCTGCGAGGCGCGGGTCAGGTAAGGGGCGCCGAGGAACTTCAGGATCTCGATGCTCAATGATTTCGGGGTGGCCTGTGGCGGCATTGTCAGATAGACCACCGGAACGGTGTCAGCGCGCCCCTGCCGTTGACGGCGGTGGGCCACTTCCACTGCCCGGCCCAGTTGGGTGATCGCTGTGGACTTGCCGGTGGTGGGATCACCGCTGACCAGCAGGCCGCGGCGGGCGCCGTGCTGACGGTGGTTGAGCAGCAGCAGACCGCGCCCGGTAGAGACGATCTTGTGGAGGTCCGGGGTTTGCAGCGCCAGCAGCTCGGCGTGATACCCAATCCGTTCCTGGATGTCCGCCGCCCGCTGATCGGCATCCAAACAGGACCACTGCTCCGGGGACAGCCGGGCGGGTGGGCTGATGGTGCGGTGCACGAACGCACGCCACCCGGTGAGGGTGGTCAGCGGACCGACCGCTGACGTGGTCACCGGAATCCCCAGTCGTCGCTGGTCGGGTCGAAGATACCGAAACCGACAACCTTGCGACCCTGACCGACCCGCCGGTCGGTTGCCGTCCGTCGGGTGTCGACCTGACCGGCAACCGTCTCCGTGGGGTGGTCATCGACGGTGCGCTGCGGGGCGTCGTCGACGGGCGGCGCGGCGACGACGGTGAGGTGCGGTGTTCGCGGCGGGTTGTTGCGTTCCCGCGCCACCATTCTTTTGTCCGCCGGCGATTGACCGGTCTGCTCGGGATCGGGCATCTGGGCGACCCGGCGGGCGATGTAGTCATCCCGGACTGGTTCCCCGGCGGCCGCGCTGCGGGCCCGGACATGCTCGTAGATCGCGGCGCTGAACGGCTGCCTGACCAGGTCGCGGTGCACCCAGGTCGCGGTGATCCACCCACCGTCGTGGTGGTTGCGGATCCAAACGGACGTGACGTCGTAGGGGTCGTAGTGCAGTTCCCACCGGCCGTTCTGCGCGGCGATCCCGGAATCAGCGCGCCGGTAGGGGTTGAGCACAACGGTGTCGTAGACCCGGTTGCCGAAGGTGATGCCGTCCTGGTTGATCCGCCGCCAGTCGGCCGGCAACAGCTCGACGTAGTCCGCCGTCGACCGCGGGATCGGGACGTAGCCACTGCGGGCGACCATCGCGGAGTACGCCTCGTTCGGGGACACCGACCGGTTCTGGCCCCATACGGCCGTCAACGATTCGTGCGGGCGGTTCTGCCAGAGGGCGACCACCCATTCGTCGAACAGTTCCTGCAGCTGAGTGACGGTGAACACCGCTTCGGCCGCCGGGTCCTTGCCGCGCATGCCCACGCTGGACCCGACATAACCGTGGATGTGCTGACAGAACAACGTGTTGATCGAACCGAACGTCCGCTCCACCGCACCCTTGTCGGTGGCGGTGTAGGGCCGGCCCGGCTGCACCGAGATGCCCAGATAACGGCACGCCCGCAGGAATGTCTCCGCCATGTAGACCGACCCGCGGTCACACACCACCGTGTCGGGCAGAATCACCGGCCGCGCCTGGGCCAGCTCGAACCGGTCGTCGATGCCGACCAACCGGTCGAACGGCAACACCGAATGCGCCAGCATCAACGACTCCGGCCACCCCGGCCGCAGCGTCTGCGGCACCAGCATCTGGGCCAGCACCGCCACCGCGTCGACCGCCTTGGTGGACGGGGCGATCACCCCGGTCAGAATGCTGCGGGTCGCCAGGTCGAGCGCGACCGTCAACTCCGCTCGGCGGGTCACACCATCGGCGTACCGGCACAGGATGTCGATGGTGTTGGTGTCGATCTGCACCTGCTCCCCCGGCCGGAGAACAACCGTCGAGGTAAACGGCCGGTCCGGCCGGTTGTCGTTGGTTCGCCGCGTCGTCGCCGCACCGAACGTGTGCCGGCCACGGTCCAACAACGCCGCCCACCGATACAACTCCCGGTCGCTGGGGATCGGCACGGCGTCGCCGTAAGCGTCGGCCAACACCGACCGCACCCGGATGAACAGCGTCTTCCGGGAAATCGTCGACCCCGTCGCCTGCCCGCTCATCGCCTCCCGCAACGCCGACAGCACCCTCTCGTCGGCGCCGGCCAACGGGTCCCGACCGGCCAGCCGTTCCCGCAACCGCCGCTCGACCAACCCCATCGCCCCATCCGCGCGGTAGGCAACCCGCAGCCGGTGAAATTGCCGCACGCTCACCGCCAGATCCGTCCCCGCCAACTCGGCGATCTTCGCCTTCACCCGCTCATTCACGGAGGTCGTGCCAGGGTCGTAACGGTCATCGATGGCCGAGTCCTCGCCACCGGGTAGGACACCGGTATCCACCTGCAGGATGTGGTTCTCCAGCCGCCGCACGCGGCCGTGCTGCGCAGGATCGAGTCCGTCCAGCAACGAATCCGGCGAAACGGGAACCGCCCGAGGCTCATCCATCACCTGGAAATCAGCTGCGGCCACCAAATACGAGACCAGCACCGCCGACAGCTGCCCGGTCGAGGCCCGCAACGTCACGGTGGTGCCGCTGACCGCCACCACCGTCCAGGTCTGCTCCTGGAAAAGAAGGTGCTGCCCGAGCGCGATCGCCGGTGCCCGGTCAGCCACAAGCCGGCCAGATCAGCGTGTGATCCGCCAACGGTCGTTCCAGATCGCAGCACAGCCCGCCGGTCCACAGCAGGTGGAACAGCGTCGGCAGCACGGCAATCGGGTCACCGACCGCCTGCGCTGCCGCCAGCAGCGGGACCGGTTCCCCTACGCCCTCGATCAGCAACGCCGCGGTCCGCCCATCACGGACGTAGGGCCGGCGGTACCCGGCCAGCCACGTCAGGTTCGCGGCCAGCACCGGGTCCGGTTCCGCGGCGAGTCGATACTGCCAGCCCACCTCCTCGCAGATCGCGTTGGTGATAGCGGCGACCCGGCAAAAGTTCTCATCCGCACGCGCCACCGGGCGGCAGTCGACCACCAGTCCCCCGCCATCAGCGAACCGCACGAAGAAGTCGGGAATGTGCCGCCCCCGGCGCAGGCCGCCGGTCCACGACACGGCGAACGGCTGCCCGGCAATCCCGGTTACCTGCGGCAGCCGGTCGAACGCCATCAGGTGATGCCGCTCCAGCCACGACTCGTAGACCACGTGACCCCTCGTCGTCGCCGACCACCACCACCCCGGCATGTTCCGTTGCCCCCGGTACCCAGGGACCCGCCGCGCCGGGCCGGACAACTCGAAGGCGACGTCCCTGGCCTCGGCCAAACGCACCGACACCCGACGCCCACCCACTGGCAGGTGCGCCAGTAAGACCTCCGCAGGCAACGCGACCAAGGCTGGAGCCGCATGCGTAGCCGACCGGACGGACCGCGACTTCATGGTGATCACGAACGACACCCTGCAGCAAAGGACCGACACAGCCGCCTGGCGGCGCGGTGCCAACTTCCTGGCACAGGTGCCAGGTCGGTGCCAAGAACCTGGCACAGGTGCCATTTTCCCTGGCACGGGACAACTAGGACCGGGTGGGAAAGATCTTGCGGAGAATCGCCGGACCAGCAGCGGGTCACTTACATGCGTCGTTATCTGACCGCCGATAATGGGGGATTATGCGAGCCAGCAAACACGCTCGTATCGTGCGTCAGATGCGAGCCAG
>JBBRVZ010000161.1:0-5171 GCA_038246445.1 Mycobacteriales bacterium | reverse complement strand
GGTGAGTTGGGTCGCGGTCCTGAGTCGTCTTGTTTACCTACAGGTTCTTGAGGCAGTCCATCGGTAGGTCACCTCAAGCCGGCATGTACTCGTGGAAGCGGCGGCGCGGTGTCTCAGAAACAAGTCTCGCCGCAATCTGTCTCGGACCGTCTCTTCTGACGGGTTTCTGAGGCAGACTCTTTGGGTGAGGCAACTCGGGTACACGCGGGTGAGCACGTCGAGCCAGGATGCCCAGCTGCAGCTCGACGCGCTGGTTGCCGCCGGGGTGCAGAAGCGCGACGTGTTCGCTGACGTGACCTCCGGTAGTAGAGCCGCGGCCGATCGGCCCGGGATGAAGAAGCTGCTCGCCTACGCCGAACCGGGCGACACCGTGGTGGTGTGGCGGGTCGACCGGCTGGGCCGGTCCTTAATCGATGTTCTCAACACCGTGAACCTGCTCCGCGACCGCGACGTGGCGGTGCGGTCGGTCTCTGACGGGATCGACCCGGCCACCTCGACGGGCCGGCTGATGTTGAACATGCTCGCCACCCTCGCCGAGTACGAACGAGAGCTGATTGTCGAACGCGTCACCGCAGGCATCGCCGCCGCCCGACAGAACGGCACCCGGTTCGGTCGTCCGCTCTCAGACCCCAGGACTCCTGACATGGGGGTCTGGGCCTCGCCGTGTCTGGGGGTGTGACCTGCGACTTTGCCGTCTCCGGGGCTTGTCTTCACACTCGAATTACGACATAATTAATGGGAGATATAATCTGAACTGGCGAGGGTGGAACGATGAGTGTCATGACGGCCCAGCCGCCCCTGCCGATCGCGACCGACCCGGGCGCGAGGTCGTTGGGTCCTGCTGCGGCACTGGTGCAGGACGAGGACGGTGGCCGGGTCTTTCTGCACGGGAACCTGGTGTACTCGTGGGCGCCGGGCGAGGACGCGCTGCGTCGGTGGTCCGCGGTCCAACTGGTCCGGCTGGGAGCTGCCCCTGTCGGGCAGGTCGCGGCCGCGTTCGGAGTCGGGCCGGGGACCCTGTGGCGGTGGGGCCAGGCCCTGACCAGCGACGGGCTGGCCGCGTTGGCCTCGGACAAACGCGGACCCAAGGGCCCGCACCGGCTCACCGCAGCGGTCATCACCTGGATCCACGCACTGGCAGACGAGGGCGCCACCCAGACCGCGATCGCCCAGCAGGCGGGGGTCAGCACCACTACCGTGCGCCGCGCGATGAGCATGCCCGCCTCGGAATCGCCCACCACAGTGGCCCCGGCCGCCCCGCAAGCCCAGGGACACCACCGCGGCCACAGGCAGGCGGCAGCGGCGGACGCCGAGCCCGTGACTGCCGAGCCCGTGCCTGTGCCTGCCGAGCCGGTGCCTGCCCCGCAAGCCGAGGCGCTGCCGGTGTTGCCGCCCGCGGTGGACCGGTCCGCGGAGCGGGTAGCGGCCCGGTTCGGGCTGCTCGAGCACGCAGCCCCGGTATTCACCCCCGCGGCGCGGGTCCCGTTGGCCGGGCTCATGCTTGCGCTCCCGGCGCTGGAGGCGACCGGGCTGCTGGCCTGCGCCCACCGGGTGTTCGGGGCGTTCCCGAACGGGTTCTACGGCCTGGACACGATCCTGCTCGAGGCCGTGCTACGCACCCTGGCCGGCCAACCCCGCGCCGAGGGCGCCACCCGGATCGACCCCACCGCGTTGGGCCGGGTCCTCGGGCTAGACCGGGCCCCGGAAGTCAAGACCATCCGCCGCAAGCTGGGCCTGCTCGCCGCCGCCGGCAAGGCGGACCGGCTGATCGCGGCGATGGCCGCGACCCACCTGGCCCGCCCCGACACCGCCAGCAGCGACAGCGACAGCGGTGATGGTGGAGCGGGTTCGGTGGGGGTCGTGTTGTACGTCGACGGACACGTCCGCGCCTATCAAGGCCGCCGCAAGGTCGGCAAGACCCATCTGGCCCGGCTGCGGTTCCCCGCCCCGGCCACGCTCGAAACGTGGGTGTCCGACGCGGCCGGGGACCCGGTTCTGGTCGTGATGGCGCAGCCCGGCGCGTCGCTGGCCGGTGAGCTACGCCGCCTCGTGCCCGAGCTACGGGCCGCGGTCGGGGACGAGCGCCGCGTCTTGGTCGGGTTCGACCGCGGTGGCTGGTCCCCGGCCCTGTTCCAACACCTGGATGCGGCCGGGTTCGACGTGCTGACCTGGCGCAAGGGCCCCACCCCCGACATCGACCCCGACCAGTTCACCGACCTTGACTTCACTGACGAGACCGGCCGCACCCATGCCTGGCGGGTCGCGGACACCACCACCACCCTGCCCCTGAGCAAAACCGAAAACGCTACCGAGGGAGCAACCGGGGGCACCGCTGAGGGCGAGTCGCAGGTCTTCACGATGCGCCAGATCACCCTCGCTGTCCCGGTCACCAAACACGCCAAGAAACACGCCACCGAGAACGGCACAGAAGACGGTGGCGTGCTGCGTCAGATCCACATCCTGACCACCCGCACCGACCTGCCCCCGGCCGAGATCATCTACCGGATGGGCTCGAGGTGGCGCCAGGAGAACTACTTCCGCTACGCCCGGATGCACTTCGACCTCGACTCCCACGACAGCTACGCCGCGGTCGATGACGACCCGGAGCGGTCGGTTCCCAACCCCGCCCGTAAACACACCTACCAGCAGGTGCTCGCCGCCAGAGCCCGGCACGAGCAACAGACCGCGGCCACCCACGCCGCGCTGCTGGCGGCTCGTTCACCAGCACCCGGCACCCCGACCCTGCTGACCAACCAGCAACACGACGCGCTCACCGCGGACCTGCGCGCCGCCGAGGCCGGCCTGACCGCCGCCGAAGCCAAGCACGAGGCGACCCCGGCGCGGCTACCGCTGCGGGAGGTCAACCCCGGCCAGCAGGTCCTCGACGTGCAAACCAAACTGCTGACCCACGCCATCCGGATCACCGCGTTCAACACCGCCACCACCCTGGCCCGCGAGCTGCGCCTGCACACCGGGTACGCCCGCAAGAACGACGAAGCGCACACCCTGATCCGCCAAGTCCTCACCTGCAGCGGCGACATCGACCCCACCACCGAGGGCGTCCTGACGATCCGGCTCGACCCGCTACCCACCCGCCGCGCCACCACCGCCATCAAAGAACTGTGCGAGCACCTCACCACCATCGGAACCCGCTACCCCGGCACCGACCTGACCCTGCGCTACGAGATCAAAACCGCTCCCTAACCCCGCGAAAACTATGGCGCTATGTCAGGAGTCCTGTTGTGCCACGAACGTTGAAAGGAGCTTCATGTAGGAGAAGTTCCCGTGATGCGATGCTGTACGAGTGATGAAGGTTTGGCCCTTCAGAGTCGCCCTTCGGGGGGAGGCTCTAAACCAGCACATGCTGCGTTGGCTAAAGACCGTCGTGGTGAGCGATGTGTGAAAAGGCGTCCTTGATGGCGTCAGGTGGGGGCCGGGAAGACGAACGAAAGTGAATCGCTGCTGACATGTCGTTACTGACTAAGTTGACATCGAAACCAGGGCAACTCAGGACGGCTCTGGGACAAGTCTGGCGGGAACCCGGTTACTGGCCAGGTGGTGTCCGGCATGCAGGCGACGTGAGCCCGGTCTGCTGCGCTCGTACGGAACGTGGGAAGGCACGCCGCGAAACTGCTTCTGGCCCAAAGGGGTCCAGGGGCGAGAGGGAGGTCTCCAACCGGCTCGTCGCCGGGAGGGGCTGAGTACCGTCGCGTGGCGTGCTGGCGGACCGACTCGTAGTAGCGGTGAAGCCCTTGTAATGAGGGTGGAGCGAAGGGGTGGGGTCGTTTGTGATTTGTCCGTGTGATCAACCGGAGTTCCCGGGAGGAATCAGCAGTGGATGAGTTGAAATCATCAGGCAAGTCGTTCGTGATCTCGAAGTGGGAGGTGCAAAAGGCCTGGGAGATCGTGCGGGCCAACAAGGGCGCGCCGGGAGTGGACGGGTGCTCGATCGAGGAGTTCGAGAATGATCTGCAGGGAAACCTGTATCGGATCTGGAATCGGATGTCCTCGGGGAGTTACTTCCCGCCGCCGGTGCGTGCGGTGGAGATACCGAAACCGCAAGGTGGGGTCCGGATGCTGGGCATCCCGACCGTGGCAGACCGGGTCGCTCAGACGGTGGTGGCCAGGAGGCTGGAAGCGAAGGTCGAACCGATCTTCCACCCCGACTCCTACGGCTACCGCCCGGGGCGATCGGCACTGGATGCGGTCGGAACCTGCCGGCAGCGGTGCTGGAAGCGCGACTGGGTGATCGATCTGGACATCCGGAAGTTCTTCGACACGGTGCCGTGGGACCTGGTCCTCAAAGCGGTGGCGGCCAACACCGACGACCCGTGGGTGGTGCTCTACGTGCGGCGCTGGCTGGCCGCGCCGGTGCACCTGCCCGACGGGACCGTGCAGGTCCGGGACCGAGGAACCCCACAGGGTTCAGCGGTCTCGCCCGTGCTGGCCAACCTGTTTCTGCACTACGGGTTCGATGCGTGGATGGCGCGGGAGTTCCCGACCATCACCTTCGAGCGGTACGTGGATGACGCGGTCGTGCACTGCGTCAGCAAGGCCCAGGCCGAGTTCGTGGCCCGGGCCATCAGCGACAGGATGGCTGAGGTCGGGTTGGAACTACACCCGACCAAGACGAAGATCGTGTACTGCAAGGACGGCAAGCGTCGGGGTGCGCACGAGCACACCACGTTCACGTTCTTGGGGTTCACCTTCGCCGCGCGCGGAGCGCGACGCAGGGACGGGACCGGTTTCACCTCGTTCCTGCCCGCGGTCAGCAAGGACGCCTTGAACAAGATGAGTGCCACGGTGCGGTCATGGCGGCTGCACCAGCGCACCGGTCAAACCCTGACCGATCTCGCCGCAGCGATCAACCCGATCATCCGAGGGTGGATGAACTACTACGGCACCTTCTACCGATCGGCGCTGTACGGCCTCTTCTCGCGCATCAACGCCTACCTGTTGCGCTGGATCCGACGAAAGTACGAACGGCTGCGGCCCTTCACCAAGGCCAAGGCATGCTGGAAACGGGTCATCTCCCGCGCCCGGCTGCTCTTCGCCCACTGGAGATGGTGCCAATCAGCCTGGTGACCAGAACGACAAGAGCCGGATGAACCGAGAGGTTCACGTCCGGATCTGTGGGAGCCGGGGGGTGCGATTCCCCCCGGCTACCCGGC
>JBBRVZ010000160.1:0-5209 GCA_038246445.1 Mycobacteriales bacterium | reverse complement strand
CATTGCCGGCGGAGCCGGCGTTGGCGGAGCAACTGCAGCGCTTGTGCTGCGGCACGCCGGCCAGCACCTGCTCGACGTGTTGACCGCATCCGGCGTAGCTGGCCTTACCGCAGGTGCGGCAGGTGGCGGGACTGCACATGAAGCACGCCCTTTCGAGGGAGTTGATCGTCGGGCTCCGGCGACCCCTGGTACATCTTCACGGCCGTAAAGCACGGATCGGTGTGGGACTTCTGGGCGCCGAACAGCAGCGTACCATATACCCCGGGGGGTATAAGACATGAACTCCTACGCCACTACCCACCGGACCTGTCGGCCTCCCTTCCATCGGATCTGCTTGGACCCGACAGTGACGATGAAGATGCGGTGAAGACGTTGCCTCAGTTCAAGCCTGCCGTCCTGAGACCGACGAAACTCGCGTTATCGGGAGCGCTCGAGGGCTTGGCGGGTTAGTATGATTTCTATACCCCCTAGGGTATAGAAATCATGACTGCTCGAGGGGTTGGTCACGGTCGCGGTGACCACCTCTCGCCGTCCGCCGACCCCACGTGTGACCAAGTGTTGATGGAGGTTCTGAGATGACGTCATTCTTCGCATTCATGGCAAGCGTGGCCGGCCGGATCACCCGGATCGTGGCAGGCCTGGTGTTGATCGCTCTGGGGGCGCTCCTCGGCGGTGGGTGGTGGGCGCTCGGCGTTGTCGGCCTGGTCCCGCTGGCCGCCGGAATTTTGGACATCTGCGTGTTCGCGCCGCTGTTCCGCCTGCCGTTCACCGGTGCACGGCTCCGCGCCGCCACCGCCGGGCCGGCGATCGATGTCGCTGGGTGAGAGGCTTGTCCGATGGCGATCGGAATTGAATATTCGTCAGGAATCGTCGGGCTGGCAGGGCGGGTAGCACACCTGCACCCTGCTGTCCGAAGCGCCGAGTTGCGAGTGGCCGGTGCTGTTCTGCCGATGGTGAGCCCGGCCAGGGTCTACATCTGCGGGATCACCCCGTACGACGTCACCCACCTGGGCCACGCCGCGACCTTTGTCTGGGCCGATGCAGCAGCATCGGTGCTGCGGTCGGTCGGTGTACGGACCGTGTCCTGCCGCAACGTCACCGATGTCGATGACGTGCTGACGTCGGCCGCGGACGACCACGGCCGGCACTACGACGACTATGCGGTCTACCAGGAGTTCCTCTTCGAGCAGGACATGGCAGCGCCGCGGGTGGCGCGGCCCGCGCACACGCCGCGAGCCCGGCATGCCGTTCCGCAGGTGCTGCAACTGGCGGCCGCGTTGATCGCCACCGGGAACGCATACGAGCGCGACGGGTCGGTGTTCTTCCGGGGCGAGGGCGCCCTGGGCGCCTCCGGTCTGTCCCGCGACCAGGCGTTGGCCCTGTCCCGCGAGTTCGGCGACAACCCCGACGACCAGGCGCGCGACGACCCGTTCGATGTCCCGGTGTGGCGACCGTCGACGTCTCGTGATCCGGCCTGGCCGAGTCCCTGGGGGTGGGGCCGACCCGGCTGGCACGCCGAGTGCGCGGCCATGGCGCTGGCGGCGTTCGGCGCCAACGTTGACCTGCTCGTCGGTGGTGCGGATCTTGCGTTTCCTCACCACGCCTACCAGTCGGCCATGGTCCAGGCGGCGACGTCGGTGGCGCCGTTCGCTCGCCGCGCCATGCATGTTGGCGCGGTGCACTACCAGGGCGCGAAAATGGCGAAGTCGACCGGCAACTTCGTGCTCGTCAGTGATCTGCTGCGCCGATGGCCGCCGGCGGCCATCCGGCTGCTGCTGCTCGACCGGGCGTGGCGGGCCGGATGGGATTGCCGGGAAGAAGACCTCGGCGCGGCGGCGGCCGATTGGGAGGCCCTGCATGTCGCGGCCGGCCGGCAGAACCGGTCTGCGCACGCGACTGGTGCGGTTACCGCTGCATTGCTGGACGATCTCGACATCCCTGCGGCCCTGGCAATCGCAAGGCAGGACGGAGGAGAGGCCGCGCGGGGGCTGCTACACCTGCTCGCACTCTCCTGACCCGAAGCCGCGGCGATTGGTGGTCACGCCAGGGACAGAAAGAGTTTCTCCATCGCCGCGGTGTCCATGTCCTGACCGTCCGACTCGACCAGACACTGCTTGAGGCCGGCGGCGATGACGGCGAAACCAGCTCGGTCCACGGCTCGACTGGCCGCGGCCAGCTGGGTGACGATCTCTCGGCAGTCCCTGCCTTCCTCGATCAACCGCAGCACGCCGCCGATCTGACCCTGTGCGCGGCGTAGTCGGTTGGCAACGGTGACCGTGGTCTCGGGCGGCAGCCGGACCGCCGCGCCGTCAGCCGGCAGGACGGCGTCGGTCAGCACGTCGGCAACGACGGCGTCGGTCAGCACGGGGGCGACGACGGTTGTAGCGAGTGGAGTGCGGCGATCAGCCGGGTGCGTGCCTCGGTGGCCACTGTTTGCAAGCCGGGGTTTCCGGTCACGCTGACCATGATGGCCGGATCGATCGTCTCCACCCGGGTGCGGCCGGCGTCCATTTCGCGAACGACCACGTTGCAGGGCAGCAGTAGCCCGATCGACGGTTCCGCTTGCAGCGCAGCGTGGGCCAACGGTGGTCGGCACGCTCCGAGAATGACCTGGGGCGCGATGTCCACCCCCAGCTTCGCCTTGAGTGTTGCCTGCATGTCGATCTCGGACAGAACGCCGAATCCTTGAGCCGCTAGAGCATCTCGGGTCGTGGCCAGCATCTCGCCGAACGGCCGGTGGACGGTGACGGCAATCGCGTAGGAGCTGCCGGTGACCGCTCCGACGGCCGTCATGCCGACGCCGCCGTTGCTGCGGCAACCTTCGCGCGGACATCATCCATGTCCAGTTCTCGCACTGCGGCGATGACCTGCTCGAGCGACTTGGCAGGCAGCGCGCCGGGCTGCGAGAAGACCAGGATGCCGTCGCGGAACGCCATCAGGGTGGGAATGGACCGGATCCCGGCGGCGGCGGCCAGGTTCGGTTCGGCCTCGGTGTCGACCTTGCCGAACACGATGTCCGGGTGCGTTGTCGACGCCTTCTCGAAAACGGGGGCGAATACCCGACACGGGCCGCACCAGGACGCCCAGAAATCCACCAGGACGATCCCGCCCGCGACAGCCTGCTCGAACGTGCTCTCGGTGAGTGTTGTTGTTGCCATGGTCAGATCAATCCTCTCGACAGCACAAGTGTATACCCCTGGGGGTATCTCTCGTCGAGATGGTCCCTCGAGTTGGCGGCCCGCCAGGATGCCCGGCGATAGTTTCCGGTGAGATGCCCACCGGGGCGCGGTATCGAGTACGGTTGGTCGAGTACGATACCCCCAGGGGTATCTTGATGACCGGAAGGTGAGGTGCCGCAGGATGAGTGACGTGTCGATGGCGCATTTCGAAGACCACCACGCGGCGATGGCGGTCGGCGTTGATGCCGGTGACGCCGACCAGGACACCCACAGCCGGCCCACCGGCAACGGGGCGACCATGTCGGCAGGGGCGAGCGCGTCGTCAGGGGCCGCGATCCTGCCGATCGAAACCCCGACGTTGGGGGATCGCAGCTACCTTGTTCACGACGGGCGGGTCGCGTTGGTCGTCGACCCGCAGCGCGACATCGACCGGGTGCTCGAACTTGCCGCCGGTGCAGGCGTACGGATCACCCACATCTTCGAAACCCACATCCACAACGACTATGTCACCGGTGGGCTGGCGCTGGCGCGGGAGACCGGCGCGGCTTATTACGTGAACGCCGACGACCCGGTGACCTACCGGCGGACGGGGGTGCGTGACGGCGACGTCATCGACGTCAGCGCGGCACTGCGGGTCAGAGTGCTGGCCACCCCCGGCCACACCTACACGCACCTTTCCTATGTGCTGGAGGAGGGCGGCGTCGCGACCGCGGTCTTCTCCGGTGGGTCGCTGCTGTTCGGTTCCACCGGACGCCCCGACCTGCTCGGACCCGATCACACCCACGATCTGGTGCATCACCAGTTCGCCTCCGCGCACCGGCTCGCCGCGGAACTGCCCGACCAGACCGTGGTGATGCCCACCCACGGGTTCGGCAGCTTCTGCTCTGCCACCCAGTCCGAGGTCACCGCCTCGACGATCGGGGCCGAGAAGACCAGCAACCCGGTCCTCACCCAGGACGAGCAGCGCTATGTCACCGACCTTCTCGACGGATTGGACGCTTTCCCGGCCTATTACGCGCACATGGGGCCGGCCAATACCGCAGGACCGGCGGCGCCGGACCTGACCCCACCGCAGGTGGCCGACGCCGACCAGTTGCGTCGGCGGCTGGAAAACGGTGAGTGGCTGGTCGATCTGCGCACCCGGACCGCCTTCGCGGCCGGCCACGCGCCAGGCACGCTGAACTTCGGACTCGACGGGTCGTTCGCCACCTACCTGGGCTGGCTGATCCCGTGGGGTACCCCGGTCACCCTGCTCGGCGAGACGGCCGATCAGGTTGCGCAGGCGCAGCTCGAATTGGTCCGCATCGGCATCGACCGGCCCGCCGCCGCCGCGACCGGCGGCCCGCATCAGTGGACCGACGGCCCGCTTCGCACCGTCGAAAGAGCGACCTTCGCCGACCTGGCTCAGGTGCGCCACCACCGCCCCGTCGCCGTGCTGGACGTGCGGCGCAACCTGGAGTGGGCCGAGTCGCACATCGACGGCGCCGTGCACATCCCGCTGCACGAGCTGTTGCACCGGGCCGAGGAAATCCCCGCCGGGGAAATCTGGGTGCACTGCGCGGCCGGCTACCGGGCATCGATCGCCACGTCGATCCTGCTGTCCCTGGGGCACCGCGTCATCGCCATCGACGACGACTACACCAACGCGGGGTCGGCCGGACTGCCGCTGACCTCGGCAGCTGAGAATGACAGGATCGGCCGGTGAGCTTCCTGTCCGGCCTGTTCGGCCGAAAGTACGGCTCGATCGGGCCGACCGAGGCCCAGCGCCGGGCCGGCGAAGGTGCCGTCCTGCTCGACGTGCGGGAGACCTCCGAGTGGCGCGCCGGGCACGCACCGAAGGCTCGGCACATCCCGCTGAACGACCTCGACCGGCGTGGCAAGGAACTGCCGGCCGGGCGGGACATCATCACGGTGTGCCGTTCCGGGAATCGTTCTGCGCGCGCGGCAAAGGATCTCGCCGCCGACGGGCGCACCGTGCTCAACCTGTCCGGTGGGATGCGGGCCTGGTCGGCGGCCGGGCTTCCGGTCGT
>JBBRVZ010000159.1:0-5311 GCA_038246445.1 Mycobacteriales bacterium | reverse complement strand
TGTCCCGTGCCAGGAAACGTGTCAGGGCGATGAGCTTGTCCTGTCACGTTTTTGGCAGCGTTTTTTCCTGCGCGTGCCACGGTACTTGTCAGGGTTTCGTCGTTAGGGTCGCCGCGCAGCGATCTTGGACGCCGGGTTGTGGTCGGTTTCTCGGTGGGTTCTCGACGAGCGGTTTCGTTCTGCGAGGTGTTGACGCAGCGGCATGAGGATGTGGTGCGCGTCGAAAGGGTCGCCGGTCCCGGTCGACCAATAACTATCGAGGTGCAGGGCGCGGCTGAGCGAGCGGGTCAGGTGACGCTGACCGGGGAGGGCGTCGTGATGGTGGTTGGCCAGGACGGTGATGACGGCGACGGCCTCGGGCAGCATCGACCAGTGCTCGGTGCGGGCGAGCAGGTACCGGTCCTTTCCGGCCGTGTCTGGCCGGAGGATTTGCTGCCGCGCCTCCCATCGTTGCGCGAGGTGGGTGTGCCAGCCCAGTCCGCGCCAGTCGTTGGTGAGGCATTCGCGGACGTCCCGGTAGAGCGCGCTCATGGTGTCGGCGTGGTGCCGGTGTTGGCGGCGCAATGTTCCTGCGGCCCTTGACACTTCGGGAACAGCAGCGGTGCGCAGCGGCGGATCGGCGTTGACGAGCCAGGTCCCGTGGCGGGTGCAGATGAGTTGGAGGCGGTGGTGGTCGGGCGCGAGGGCGGCTCCGCCGGCGCGGCGTTCACAGTCGGGGCAACTTCGCAGGAACGCGCGCGTGGGTGGGCTCACCCGCAGGATCGGTTCCCCGTGGCCGGGCTCGTGGCCTAGTTCGGGCAGTGCTCGGAGCAGGTGCGCGGCGGGAATGCCGCTGTAGGCGGCCAGCCGGTGCAGCGCCGCGGTGTTCACCGTGATCGCCGACTGCGGGTGCAGTTCGACCCATCGGTCCGGGCGGAATCGGTGATGGACACGGCCGAGTAGCTGGAGCAACGTCCTTGGCGGGCAACGGTTTCCGGTGGCCACGCGGATCAGGTAGGAGCCGCTGCGTTCGCCGTGGACCGGCCGGACGTGGACGGGTAGCGGCGCGGCGGGTGCCCGATACGGGAGGCTGCCGCGGGGGGAGTTCATGCCGCCGGGGGTTCCGCCCCGGCTGGTGCGGTGCTGCGGCGGGGACGGGTCGGGGTGAACGTGGCGGCGGCATGGTCGAGTGGGACATCGTGCAGGCCCGCCTTGGTGATCCGTTCGGTGCCGTCACCGATCGCGGTGACCGCGGCGAAGCGGATCAGCATCGAGAGCGAGGAGATCGATCCCGCGGTCCGGGTGTGCAGGTAGGGCGCGAGGCGGGTCAGCGTCCCCGGTTTGTGGTGGTCAAGTCGCAGCATGGAGTCGAACCCGGTGACCAGATCCCGCCATTGGGCGCGGTCCCCAGTGGTGGCGTACGGGTAGGGCCGGGTGTGGATGGGGACGAACCTGCCGGCGAGTTGCCGGCCGCGGATGCCGTTGAACAGGCCGGTCCTGGCGGTGTCGATGCCGGCGTAAACAAAGGTGGACGCGACGTTCTCGGCCAGATACTTCAGGTGGTCGCTGGCGTCGGCGCCGGCCCTGGTGTGATGGTCCAGGTTATGGATCTCATCGACTATCAGTAGTTGGTTCCGCAGGTCGGCCAGTAGATGGCAGGCCTGCCTGGTCAGTTCGATCTGTGAGTCCCGGTCCAGGTAGGGGGCACCGAGGAATTTGAGGATCTCGATGCTCAACGACTTCGGTGTGGCCTGCGGCGGCATCGTCAGATAAACGACTGGTGCGGCGTCGTCGCTGCCCGGCCGTAGACGTCGGTAGGCCAGTTCCACGGCCCGACCCAGCTGGGTGATCGCTGTTGACTTCCCGGTGGTCGGTTCACCGCTGACGAGCAGGCCGCGGCGGGCTCCGTACTGCCGCTGATTCAGCAGCAGCAGTCCCCGCCCGGTGGTCACGATCTTCCGCAGTTCCGGTGTCTGCAGGGCGGCCAACTCGGTGTGGTATTCGATCCGCCGCCGGGTGTGCGCGGCGTGCAGTTCCGGGTTCCCGGCCGCCCACTCACCGTCCTGTGGTTCGGTGGGCGCCTGGGTGGGTGGGCGTCGAACGAACTGCCTCCATCCGGTCAGGGTGGTCAGCGGTGTGACGTCCGGGGCGTGCATCAGAACCGCCAATCCGGGCTGGCGGCATCGAAGACCGGGAACCCGGCAGGTGCCGCGCGCTTCCCGGTGTCGATCCCTGCCGAGGCCTCGCCGGTGGCCTGGTCCTCATCGGTGTGGTCGCCATCCGGTTCTGCGGCATCATCGACCACGGCATCGTTGACGAGGCTGAGCCTGGGCCGTGCGGGACGGTTGGCGTCGTGGGCAATTGCTCGCCGGTCGGAATCCGATCGTGGCAAGCCAGCGGGGTTGAGTAGTTCGGCGATTCGCCGGGCGATGTAATCGTCACCCGGCGGGATCCGGGTGGTGATGGTTGTCTGCCGGCGGACGTGTTCGTAGATGGCCGCGCTGAACGGCTGCCCGACGATGCCCCGGTGCACCCAACCGGCGGTGATCCACCCGCCGTGGTGATGGTTACGCACCCAGACCGCGGTGACGTCGTAGGGGTCGTAGTGGATCTCCCACCGGCCGCCCCGGCTTTGCACCCCGGAACCGCTGCGCCGGTACGGGTTGAGCTCGGCGCTGTCGTAAACCCGGTTGCCGTAGGTGATGCCGTCCTCGTTGATCTGCCGCCACTCCACCGGCAACAACTCCACATAGTCGGCGGCCTGGCGGGGCACCGGCACGTAGCCGCTGCGGGCGACCATCGCCGCGTAGGCGTCGTTCGGTGACACCGCGGCACCCTGCCCCCAGATGTGGGTCAACGATTCGTGCGGCCGGTTCTGCCACACCGCGACCACCCATTCGTCGAACAGATCCTGAAGTTGGGCGACGGTGAACACCGCGTCCGCGGCGGGGTCCTTCCCCCGCATCGTCACGTTGCCGCCGACATACCCGTTGACGTGCTGGCAGAACAGCGTGTTGATGGACCCGAAAGTGCGTTCCACGACGGCCTTGTCGGTGGGCGTGTAAGGCCGGGCGGGCTGTACCGAGATGCCCAGGGCGCGGCAGGCCCGGCGGAACGCCTCAGCCATGTACACCGTGCCGCGGTCACACACGATGGTGTCCGGCAGGATCACCGGCCGGGCGGCGGCCTGCTCGAACCGGGCGTCGATGCTCAGCAATCGCTCGTAGGGCAACGACGAGTGGGCGAACAGCAGCGACTCGGGCCACCCCGGCCGCAACCCGTCGGGTACCACCATCCGGGCCAGCACCGCCACCGCGTCGACGGCCTTGGTGCTCGGCGCGAAGACACCCGCACAGATGGTCCGGGTCGCGACGTCCACCGCGATGGTCAGCTCCGCTCGGCGGGTCACCCCGTCTGCATAGCGGCACATGATGTCCACCGTGTTGGTGTCGATGTGCACCTGCTGCCCGGGACGCATCTCGACACTGGCGGTGAACGGCCGGTCGGGCCGGTTCGCCGTCGTCCGCCTGGTCGTTGCCGCCCCGAAGACATGGCCGCCCCGGTCCAACTCGGCGGCGATCCGGTAGAGCACCCGGTCGCTGGGCACCGGCACCGGGTCGCCGGGTGCCGCCGCCAGCAGCGTCCGGAGCTGCCCGAACAACACCTTCCGGGTGACCGTCGACCGCGGTGTCTGCGCGCCCATCACCTCCCGCAACCCGGCGACAACCCGCTCGTCGACGCCGGCCAGCCCATCACCGCCCTGCACCGCACGCCGTCTCGGTGAGGCCAACAGCCCGATCGCACCCTCGCTCCGGTAGGCCGCCAGCCAGCGGAACAGCTGCCGCTCACCAACCGCGAGATCGCTGCCGACCAACTCGGCCGCCTTCGCCGCCACCCGCTGCTCTACCGTCGTGACCCGGTGGTCGTAACGGGGATCCGGTGCCGTGTCCTGATCGCCCACCGCCGCGTCGATCTGCCGAACGTGCCCCTCGAGCCGGCGCAACCTTTCCAGCTCCGCCGGCTCCAGCGCGGCCAACGCCGCCGGCGCCACCGGCACCGGCGCCGCCGCGTCGAGGACCGCGAAATCCGGGGCGCTGACCAGCTGCGTCAGCAGCACAGCGCAACTCTGCATCGACGACCCCCGCAACGTCAGCCACACCCCGTTCACCGCGACCAGCTGCCAAGATTGCCCGTCGTAGTGGACGTGATCGCCCAATCGAAGAGCCCCTGCCGGTTCAGGCATCGACGCTGCCCACCACCGTGTCGTCCCGCAGCGGACGGCTCAAATCACCGTTCAGGGCGCCCGCCCACAGCAGGTGGAACAGCGTCGGCAACACCGCGACCGGATCACCCACCGACTCCGCGAGACCGATCAGCGGCCGCGGGCACGACGCCGCGGCCAGCAGCCCATCGGCGATGCTGCCCACCCGGACATAGGGCCTGCGGTAACCGGCCAGCCAGCGCAGGTTCGCCGCCCGGACCGGCTCCGGCTCCCCCGCCAGCAGGTAATCCCACCCGACCCGCTCGCACACCCCCGCGGTGATGGCCGCGACCCGGTAAAACTCCTCATCGGCCCGGTCCGCCGGCCGGCAATCGATCACCGCCGCTCGGCCGTCGCCGTACCGGACGAACAGGTCCGGCACGTGACTGCGCCGACGCAAACCCTCCTCCGCCCAGGCAAGGGCGAACGGCTGACCGGAGATCCCGCGCACCCCGGGGGTGCGGTCGAACTCCATGATGTGGTGCCGCTCCACCCACGACTCGAACACCACATGGCCACCGGTGGTCGCCGACCACCACCATCCCGGCAGGCTCCGCTGCCCCCGATACGTCGGAATCGCCCGGACCGGGCTGGCCTCCTCGTACGGCTGACCGGCGGCCGCCTCCAGCGAGGACACGACCCGTCGGCCCCCGGCGGGCACGTGAACCACCGTCACCGCACCCGGCGCAGTCACCGGCTCCACCTGCGGGTGGACCCGCCACGGAACCTCGCCTACAGCTCTTTCAGTTCGCACGACCCAGAGGATGCCCTGCATCCACGACAGTCCCCCGTGATCAGCACGAACCGGTTCCTGACACGAACCTGGCAGCCCTGACACGCTCCTGACAAGAACCTGGCAGCCCTGACATTTTCGCTGGCACGGGACAACTAGGACCGGGTGGGAAAGATCTTGCGGAGAATCGCCGGACCAGCAGCGGGTCACTTACACCGGCTGTTATCTGACCGCCGATAATGGGGCATTATGCGAGTTGGACGATCCTCTGAGGATCGTGCGCCAGATGCGAGATTCGTGTCCGTTCCCGTCACAAGTGAGGCACGTCCCACCTACCT
>JBBRVZ010000158.1:0-5360 GCA_038246445.1 Mycobacteriales bacterium | reverse complement strand
GGTCCCCGGACGGGTGGTGCCCTTGACCAGCCGCCACCACAGGTAGCCGGCGACCACGGCCAGCATGGCGACATTGGGCCACACCCAACCGGGAACGGAGCGCATTCGCGCCATCGTAAGTGCGGCACGGCTCAACGATTCTCAAGCGGCCGCACCCCGCTGACAGGATCGACCGGCACCGTGATGGCCTTTGTCGATGCGGATGAAGCCACCGGAATAACGTCATGGCCTCCGACGTTTTCGCGCACGTGACCGAACACGCCGAGATGAGCCCCACCGACTGGGTACGCGAACAGACCGAGCGGATTCTGCAACAGGGCACCACCGATGGAATCCAAGTACTGGACCGACCGATCGTCCTGTTCACGACCACCGGCGTGAAATCGGGCAAGCAGCGATACGTGCCGCTGATGCGCGTCGAGGCCAATGGCCGCTACGCCATGGTCGCCTCCAAGGGAGGCGACCCGCAGCACCCGTCGTGGTACTTCAATGTCAAGGCCAACCCCACCGTCACCGTGCAGGATGGCGACAAGACCGTGACCCTCACCGCGCGCGAGCTCGAAGGGGCCGAACGCGAACAGTGGTGGAATCTGGCGGTAGCGGCATACCCGCCCTACGCCGAATACCAGACCAAGACCGAACGCTTGATCCCTGTCTTTGTGGTCGAGTAACAGGATCGCAGACCGGAAGCTATAGAGCGGCTGGACCGCTGGCTGGCGACCCCGCCGGACGGCTGGTACGACACGGTCAGGGTGACACGGACGCGGTCTCGGCCCGAGATGACGACGGGGGCAAGTCCACCCAACTCCGCGTGCTGTGGTCATCGCTGTGCGGGCGCAGATCGCTCCACTGCTGGGCGATGCGGGCGATCCCCAGTTGCCGGACGCACTTCTGTGCGGCCATCCCGACCGCCTCGGTGAAGGTGGGAAAGGCGAAGGGAAGCTCGGCGAGCTGCTCGACCCGCATGTTCGTCGCGATGCAGGCGGCCACCATCTGGATCAGTTCTGCCGAGTACTCGCCGAGCACGTGAGCGCCCAGGATGTAGCGCCTGTTCGACTCCACGATCAGCTTGCAGAATCCGCCGGAGCGGCCGTCGACGACGGGGCGCAGCAGGTCGTCGTACCGGACGATCGCCACCTCGCAGTCGTACCTGGCCCTGGCCTCCTGCTCGGTCAGGCCGACGCTCCCGTACTCCGGATCGGTGAAGGACCCGGTCGGCACGATCTCGTGACTGTTCCGCCGCCGGGTGCCCATCACGGCGTTCTCGGCGGCAACCAGCCCCTGTTGCCGCGCGCTGGGCACCAACATGCTCTGCCCGTTGATATCGCCGGCCGCGAAGATGTGGCCGATGTTGCTGACCAGCCGGTCATCGACCTTGAGGTAACCGCGCTCCACCGCCAACCCGATGGATGCCGGGTCGAGACTGCGCGCGTTGCCCGGCCAGCCAACTGCGAAGAAGACCTTGTCCGCCGGCACCGTGTCCTCGACCCCGTCACGGATGTGATGGACGACGAAGGCGTCTCCGCTGCGCTCGATGGACGTCGCCCTCGCCCCGGTGATCACCTGTATGCCCTTGTCCTCGAAGGCGGCCGTCAAACCGGCCGCAACATCGTAATCGGAAAGGGGTTTGATGCGATCGGCGAATTCCACAATCGTCACCTTGGACCCGAAGTCGACCAGGATCGAGGCCAGTTGGCAACCGGTATCCGAGCCCCCGATGACGACGGAGGAGGCAGGCAGCTCCGTGAGTTCGCGGATGTCCTCGTAGGTCAGTGCGAGCTCGGAACCGGGGATCGGCAGCCGCCCTGCGTGCCCACCGACAGCCACCACGATGGCATCGCCGGCGAACCGCCGACCGTCCGGAATTTCTATGGTGTGCTCATCCACGAAGCGGGCCGGACCCACGTTCTGCACCAGCTGCACGCCGCAGCCGGCGATGTAGTCGCTCATCCGCTTCACGTCGTGGGAGTAGTGCGCGACCCGGGTCGCGTTGGCGACCGCGGCCTTCACGTCAACGGTCGGCGGCGCCCCACGCAGGCCGAAGGTCTCCCAGCACTTCGCATCCCTGGCCAGCCGAGCCGCTCGGGCGAGCGTCCGGATCGGTGCCGGACCCTCGTTGATACTGGTACCGCCGACCCGCTTGCTCTCCACGAGAGTCACGGCCGCCCCCAGTTCGGCGCCTTGCAGAGCCGCGGAAACGCCTGCGGGTCCACCGCCGAGCACCAACAAACGCATGAAGGACTCCAGGTCAAAGGGTGCACTCGCCGCTTGCACGGCGATGGCAGTGGCGGGTGCTGCGCTGCCGCGGCACATCGGACGACCACTCCATAGTGCCTTCCTGCTTCGGCAGCTACTGGCATCCCCGCCTACAGCACTCCGACCACACTTGTCGAGGTGGAACAGTGACACCGACGGTGACGTCCGAGGAACCTTGGTCGACCTGCGACTCCCTGTACCGGCCCGAACGAACTACTCGGTCCACGGCGGCGTCATCGGCTCGGACCCCGGCATGGCGGCTTGGCCGCCCACCGGCAGGCACACCACGGCCTCGAAATCCTCGTGCCCGGGTGCGGAGAGTTCGAACTCGGTATGCGCCGGCACCACCAACGTGTCACCGGGCTCGAGCGTGTCGGTCTTTCCTGCGATGCGCACTTCGGCGGTTCCGGCGACCGCAACAAAGATTTCGGTCCGGGTGACGGAATGCGCGGTGGCCGGGGTTCCGGCCTGCATCCGGACGCGCCACACCGCCACCTCCGAGCTGTCGCCCCTGCTCGGGCTGGCCAAGCCGGTGAACAGGGTTCCAGGCAGTTGCCAGGTGGGTGCATCGACTGCGTGAGTCACGGGCACGAGAAGCTCCTATCGGTTTGCGGAATGCCTGAGTCAAGCAGCTTGACTCAGCTGAAGTCAAGTGACTTGTCTTGGCCGATACTGAACACATGGATGACGACCCGCTCGGTCACTACGAACTGATCTTCCTGTTGGGTCTGGCCTTTCAGCAGGTGCAGCGCGATTTCGTGCAGCACCTCGACGCAGCTGGATATGACGACCTACGTCCCGCACACGGCTTTGCGCTGCAGGTGATCACCCAGGGCCGAGCTGTGACGGCGTCCGAGCTTGCCGAGAGACTGGGGGTCACGAAACAGGCAGGCAGTCAACTGGTCGACCAGCTGGTCGAACGGGGCTACGTTTCCCGCGCCACCCATCCCAGTGGCGGCCGACGTCGCCTACTGGTGCTCACCGCGCGCGGTCACCAACACATGCGCGATGCCGGCTCGATACTTCAGCAGGTAGAAAAGACCTTTACCAAAAGCATCGACCGGCACCGTCTCGCAGAATTACGGAGCGACCTGATCGCCATTATTCGTACTTCGGCACCCGCTCCTGAGGTCCCGCCCCTACGCCTGTTCTCGTGAGCGAATCCCACTGCTTCGGAGCAGGAGTCGCGCCCCGACCTCGATCAGCATGGGCCTGGATCAGCACCGAATTCGTCCGACGCCGGCGGGTGGCCGACGACCTCCTTCGTTCTGCGGCGCTAGATCGACTGCGATGGAACCCATGTCAGACAGCGGGTGTCGCGTCAGGTCCGCTCGGTCGTCCTGCGTGCCAGCAGGGTCGGGACGGTGACCCGAGCCCGATAAACGGTGGTCATCGCTGCCCTCGAGGGCAGAATCGTCACTATGTCAGTTGCGCAGGGAGGCCCTGCCAGCACCGGGCGCGTTTTCCTCGGCGTGGCGCTGCTTGTCGCGGTGGTTGGCGCGTTGGCCGTCGCCCGCGGCGTGGCCGGTCCGGATGTCAGCGGAAAGGCAATTGCCGCGGCACTCCCGCCGGCGCCGACCGCGGGTTCTTGCTTGGAAACACGGCTCAGTGACATGGCACTGGCCAGCCCGGTCGATGAGCTGAAACCAGTGCGGTGTTCGGCGCCGCATTCGGCGGAAGTGTTCTCGGCCAGCACTCTCGCCGACGGGCCGTATCCGATCACCGAGGCGGGGCCGCAGTTGAAGGGCACCAGGGACTTCGATCACTCTCAGCGTGTTTGCCATGACGGCGCCCGGCGGTATCTCGGCGAGTTCGACCACACAGCCCGCTGGCGCGTGCCGCCGCAGGTCTACGTGAAGGTGATGGTGCCGACCGTGGCGGCGTGGAATCTCGGCCAGCGATGGTTCGGGTGCCAGGCGGCGGCCACCGCCGGCGACCCGCCGACGTCCTTCAGCGGCACCCTCAGGGTTGCTTCCGCGTCGCCGCGACCACCCGACCTGCTGGGCACCTGCGGATCGAAGGTCGGTGACGACCGCGTCCCCTGTACCGCACCCCACCGGGCGGAAAAGCTCCTCGCGGAGCCTGCGCCCGGCCGGCTGGAACAGGTACTGAATGCCGAGGTAAGGCCCGTCCTGTCGTGCGACCGCAATGGCGCTTCGGTGATCGGCGCCGCCGATCCGACGTACGGGGGTCGGCTGGCCCTGGTGGAGCTGGTGGAACCACAAGAACGCAGCTGCTGGATCACCACCACTGACGGCACCACCCTGACCAGCTCCATGATCGGTCACGGCGAGCGGCCGCTGGCCACCGGTTGACGGCAGGCAGTCGCCGACCGCCTGACCCACACCGCCGGCACCCGCCGGCCATCGAAGATCGAACGCAGCGTCGGCCGTTCGCGGAAACGCGGCCAGGTGTCGAGACTGCCAGAGCCGATCTCGTCGGCTTCGCTCAGGTCCGTCATCCCGATGAATCTGCGCGATACACCATTCGGTGCCGGGCTTTGCGGGCTCAGGAGCGTTCAGCTCAAGTTGGACAACAGCTCGGTGAACGTGGCCGCCACCGGCACCAGCGGATTGTCGTCACCAGCTTCGTAGTCCAGGATCACCACCGTCGGCGCGGCTGGGTCGGCGCGAAAGTCCAAGCACAGATGGTTGCCCGCAGGGTCGCCCGCAATGGCCACCACGCCGGCCGGCACGCCGCCCATGCCCAGGCTCTTCTGCGCCGCCTGCTGACTCGAGGTGCTGGGGCTGAGCTCAAAGTGGTACAGCTCGTTGAGCACGGTGCGGTAGCCGTCGCCGTAGGTGAAGGTGAAGGTTTCGGGGGTCTGGCCCTGGTGCCGCAGCACGCAGTCCACATAGTCCTGCGGAAAGCGCACGCCCAGACGCTGCTCGGCGGACCGTAGCTTGTTCAGCTTCAGCGGCAGTGCCTGTGGCCAGACGTAGGGTTCCCAGCTGATAGCCATGTCGGGGTTCTCCTTGAGGGTCACCATGATGCCATTCCTCGTTGCCGGTGGTCGGTCCAGGCTGGGCGGGTTGCCGCGGGCTTGCGGGGCCGGCGGTGCAGGAATTGGCGGTCGCTCGTTGGTGATGAGGTCCGCGGCTGCG
>JBBRVZ010000157.1:0-5380 GCA_038246445.1 Mycobacteriales bacterium | reverse complement strand
TCACCAGCGGCCAGCACCGTCGGCATCCAAGGGTCCTCGCCGACCATGTCGCGGTAGAACAGCAACGCGGTGCCGCGGAAGAATGAGAACAGCGATCCGGCCAGCTTCTCGAACTTTTCCTGTGTTTCTTCGTTATGGGTGGCGATGCGGGTCTCGTGGTCCTCCCGAATGGTTTGACGGACGTGAATGCGGCGGTCGTTCCCGCTGAGCATGCGTGGCAGCAGCACCATCTCTCCAGCGGTGCGGCGTCGTGCGATCTCGGCGAAGGCCGCGACCCTGGAGGCGGCGGGTCGCCCGCTGGTCTGATCCTTGCCGCGGTCGGTATCGCCGCTCTTCGTGGTCATGACCCGATATATACCCCAGAGTCCGCATGCGCCCAGGTGTGGTCTTGGGCCACCGCTCCGGCCTTGGACCTGCCGGCAGCCGACTGATCCCGTAGCCGATCTCGGTGGCGTTCGCGATCTCGATCGCGAGTTCCTTGGCGGTCGCGGGTCAGGTATCGGCGCCGGCACCGCTTCCAGCAACCCTCTTCTTCCGCCGTCGAGCGTCGCCCCGTGACGGCGCTGCATCCGCAACGACGTCATGAGGGTCAGCGAATACGAGTTGGCGGTGCTGTTCTCGACGGTCAGCGTGTAGGCGTCGTCCGTGGTGGATGCCCGTCACTGACGGGCACAGGCTCGCCTGGATTGCGGCCACGCTGCCGTCGATGGCGACCGCCGTCGCGGCAAAGGTGCGCCCTGTCCACAAGTGCTGCGGCCAACCTGAACGCGACCGGAACGGCGACCCTTATCGTGAGCAGCGCGACATCTCCCGGCGATGGCCTGGCCCTCGAAAAGCGTTTGGGCGAGTTAAAATTGACGCTGTGTCAAGGGATCGGGATTGACGGATCTTTGACTCTCGAGCCCGGAACGACGGCTCAACAGGGAAGGATGTGCGGCGCCATGTCACCGACCACCGTCCCACCGCAGGTGCTGGACCGGTCGGCGTTGACCGCCCGCTACGACGCCGCCCGGGCCGCCGGAAACCACGCCCGGGCCAACGCTGTCCGCGGGGTCTTGATCTACCTCGACCATCGATCGCGGGTAGCTGCCACGTCGGGCCGGGACCTTGCCCAGCGCTATGACTCCGCTCCCGCAGAACAGCCCGTGACCGTGGCCTGCCTGTGTTGGCGATGGGCCGCGGCCATGTTCGCGCCCGAGATTCCAGCCGCTGTCGCCCTGGCCGGGGCTCGAACCACCGCAGCGATGCTGGCCCTGGCGATGTCACCGACATCACCGCCGGCCGCCACAGTTGCGCACCGGGCGGAGAGACCCTCCGGCAGCGCCCAGCGCCCGGCCGCCTGAACCGGAGCCCCGGCGGCGCCGGGAATGCGTCGCGGGGCATCGCCCTGATACGGCCGAGGTCGACAGTCGACAACAGGAACGGATGAGTTGGCCGGCAGTCCCGGGGAATACCGACACCGCACGCGCCGCGTTGCCGGTCGACCCGGACGCTGCCCGTCGACCCGGACGTTGCCCGTCGACCCGGACGGTTGTCCACCAGCAGCCTGCGGGAGAGTCCGTTTCCGATCTTGCTGACCGAATCCACCGACCGGCTGCCGCCGCTGAAATGTTCCGAGACGGTCAGTCCCGGAAACAAGCCGATGCTATAGCCGGTGCACCGGCGCCAGTCGTCCTCAGGACGGTTTCGCAGCCCCCGTCGAACGAGAACTGCGTGCCGTCAACTGGAAACGTGGCTGAACTTGACGTAATTTCGAGGCGGCACCGTGCCGGCGTCCCGCCACAAGGGCGCCCGAACCACGAGGAGCAACGATGTCCGACACCATGAAAGCAGCTGTCGTTCCGGAGCTCGGCCAACCTCTGGACGTGCAGGAGGTGCCGGTACCCGCGCCGGGACCCTTCGAGGCGCTGGTCAAAGTCGACTACACCGGGGTATGCCATACCGACCTTCACGCCGCCCGTGGTGATTGGCCAGTCAAGCCGACAGCCCCGTTCACCCCCGGACACGAGGGTGTCGGCACGGTGACTGCCATCGGCGATCAGGTCACCCGCGTCAAGGTCGGCGACACGGTCGGAAATGCGTGGCTCGCCAGCGCATGCGGTGTCTGTGACTACTGCCTGACTGGTTGGGAGACACTCTGCCCGCAGCAGCAAAATAGCGGCTACTCGGTCGACGGCTCCTTCGGGCAGTACATGCTCGTGGATTCCCGCTACTGCCCGATCGTTCCCGATGGCGTCGACCTCGCAGCGGCGGCCCCGGTGCTGTGTGCGGGGGTCACGGTCTACAAGGGTCTCAAGGTCACCGACACGAAGCCGGGAGAGTGGGTGCTGATCTCCGGCATCGGCGGCCTCGGGCACCTCGCCGTGCAGTACGCGGTGGCCATGGGCCTTCGGGTGGCGGCCATCGACATCGCCGACAGCAAGCTCGAACTCGCCCGCGAGCACGGCGCCGAGGTTACTGTCAACGCTCAGACCAGCGATGACCCGGTCGCCGAACTCACCGAAGCCACTGGTGGGGTCCACGGAGCCCTGGTCACCGCGGTCAACGCCCACGCCTTTCCGCAGGCTGTCGGGGCGTTGCGGCGCGGCGGCACAGTCGCACTGGTGGGCCTGCCGCCGGACAAGTTCCCCCTCGACATCTTCACCACGGTGCTGTTCGGCCTTACCGTGCGCGGCTCGATCGTCGGCACGCGCAAGGATATGACCGAGGCGCTGGACTTGTTCGCGCGCGGCAAGATCCGCCCGACCTACACCACCCGGCCGATGGAAGACATCAACGAGATCTTTGCCGAGATGGAGGCCGGCAAGATCGATGGCCGGATCGTGATGAAGATGGCGCTCTGACGCGCGGAGTGGGTGTATTCGTCACAGTGACGAAACGCGGCCAGTAGTAGCGGCATTCGACTCGAGGCAAACCCTTCGCACCGATTTCAGGCACGCCGGTCCGCAGCGGGTGCATGTGGTCGTACTGATTCGGAATGTTGATCAGGGCGACCGCTGCCCACATCGACTGACTCGCACCCCTATGCCAACTTTGCGCGTTTGCCGATAAGCGACATTATGTCAAGTTAAAGCCTGCGTATTGCATCAGATGGAACAAGACGAGTCTTGCTACCGGTCCCCTCCTGATGCGCCGTGGCATTGCTGAACTGCAGTGATGCGGAGGTTTGGTGTCAGGGTGGAGATCGCAGCTGGGCGATAGCTTGCCGGGTGCCGATGAGGACAGTTCGGGTGCGGCCTCGTGACCTGCAGGTACCGGCACCAACCGGGACCGGCCGGGGCTAGCGCAGGCGCTCGCTGCGGTGCGGGCCGGCGACACGCTGGTGGTACCGAAACTGGACCGCCTGGCCCGTTCGGTGCCGGATGCTCGGGACCCCGCGCGCTGCGAGTGAATCGCCGATGCTGTCATCGACCACTTCACGTTGACCGCGACGGAGCTGGAGGGCCTGCGGAACAAGTTCGGGGAGACCCGACTCGGCTTTGCCGTCCAGTGGATGTTCTTGCTGTGGCGGGGCCGGTTTCCGCGGGGACGCGGCAAGCTGCCCGACGACGCGTCGCCCACGTCGGGCGTCAAGTCGGCGTCGACGCGACCCTCCTGGGGTTGTACGACCTGGCCGGCCGGACCGCCCAGCGGCATCGTCTGGAGATCCGCTCGGTCACCGGCTTCCGGATCTGCAGCGCAGCCGATGCGGCCGAGCTGACTGGCTGGCTGATCGAGCACGTCACCCACACCGAACGGCGGGAGGAGAAGGTCCGGGCCGAGCTGCTGACCCGGTGCTTCGCGACCGCGGTGGAGCCACCCACCACCGACCGTGTCCGGTTATCGGCGACCATGCGGTTCTTTACAGCACGGCCGGAGCAACGCGGTCGGAAGGCGTCGGAGTGAAGCGGCTCAGGAGTTAGGACGGACGGTCATGTACGCGAGGTTCAGGCAGCTCACGTTGATGGCGGTATTGGGAATGGGCACGGACACCTTGCGCACCACACCGCCGTTGGCGCCGTCGAACACGGTGTAAGTGATGTCGCCCTCGGCGCCTGGAGCCGTGCTGAGCGCGTGGAGCTGATTGTCGGAGAATGCAAAGAGCGTCTGCATGGGACGTCCGGAACCGGTTCCCAGTCCGGTCTCGAAAAGAGTAGTGGTTTTCCCGGTCGCGCTGTCGGTGGAGAACACCCGGCCGTCGGCGTACACCCAGTGCAGATTGCCGTCCTGCCAGTCCTGTATGACGTAGCCCCAGTCGTCCAAGTTCAGCCTAAAGTCACCGGGCAAGGACAGGGAATGCGCCTCGTGCCTGCCGGTGGCGGTATCCCAGGAAACGATCGTCGGCTGTTCACTGCCCGCGGCGTCGGTGTCCAAGGACAGAAACGTAATCACGCCATTATGGCAAGGCACCTGCCCGATCGTGGTTCCGGTGCCGAACTGCGGTCGCCAGGCGACGACCTTCTCGCCGCCGTCGGCCGGATAGAGGCGGGCCAGCATCTGCGGGCCGGCAGCCGGAGCGCTCGTGGGCCTCAGGCCGGGGACGTCGGGCACCTCACCTGCATGCAACCCAGGTGAGTCGGTCAACCCGAAGACTTGACCGTCGCAGCGCGCGCCGGTGAAGTAGTTGCCTTGCGCGTCGTATCGGCGAGCGTTTCCTGCGGTGGTGGCGGTGACCTGGTTGGTGTACCCGCCGTCGTCGCCGTACCCGCCGTTGTACACCCCGACCGTTCCGCCGTCCGGCAGCGCGAACATTAGATTCTGCGCGGTGGCCTTCGCATTTTCTGTCTTCGTGAGCCCCGAACCCGTCAGGTGGTAGTCGCTCCCCTCATCGGTGAAATACAGGCCGTCGTCGGACCAGACCGGCCTCATCATGTCCATCCGCTTGGTCTCCACGGCACGGAAGGAGCCGTCCGAGTCCACCAACACCAGATACCCAGGTTTGTGCACCTCCCCCACCACCGTGAACATCTCCGAATTCTGCGGCCCTACGAAGAACGCCATTGCAGCGTTCCCCAGCGTGACATCACTCTCGGCCACCGCCGCCCGGTCGAAGAACTGCTGCGGACCCGACCCGGAACCCGACGTGCATCCTGCCAGCGCCATCATGACCGCCAACGCCGCTGTGGCCACGAGTCTGGTATGCACTGACATGTCTTCTCTCTCAACCATTTCTGCGCGAGGCTCCGAGTACCGATGAACTTCCCGGAGCCCCGCACAACGTCTCGGGTTCGCGCCGCGGCACAATGCGCGGCAACCGCGACTAGCTACTTTCCCCTGAAATAGTCGGCGGTCCGTTGGAGTGGGCCTCGCGAGCACCGCTCGATGGGTTCGCCGGAGTTGGTGATCTTCGATTGTGGGTTTTCAGGCGGTCAGGGCGGCGATCTTGACCAGGTTGTGGGCC
>JBBRVZ010000156.1:0-5411 GCA_038246445.1 Mycobacteriales bacterium | reverse complement strand
TGGTCTTTCTGGCAGTGCAGCGCGTCGGCCGTGACGACTGCGCCGAGCAGGTCGATGCTGTCCAGCAGCGTTGCGAACAGGGGGATCTCATTGGTCTTGAGGGCAACGTCGAGTTGTCCCAGAACCATTCCGGTGCCGTGGGTGAAAGCGGCCAGCAGGTGCCGGCAGCGGCCGCCGGCGGTGGCCGACCCGCGTAGTGATTTACCGTCCACGGCGATAACCCGGAAACCCTTCGAAGGTGTCGCGCGTAACGCCGCCCAGGCGCCGATGACGAGGTCCAAACCGTTCGCGTTGACCTTGTTGATTACCCTTCGGATGGTGGATTCGGAGGGCACCTCGCCGGTGACCCCGAGTTTGGTCAACGCTGCCGGGGTGGCCGCTGCAGCCCATTCGGCAATGGCCACAAACGAGCGAGCGCCGGTATAGGTGGGCGATGATGACATCGGGCATGGTCCTTCGTGGCGAGAGTGTGGCCTCAAGAACCTTCATGATCATCACTAGGGCCATGCCCACCCCTGCAAACCGCTGCCCACCGGCGTGTCGCGACCCAAAGCCGCAGGTCAGGAAATCAATTCAGGACCTTGCCGGGGCCCTGGGGTCCAACCCGTTCACCGGCTCATCCAGCACCACGGTCTGCGGATTGCCGAGCAATGCCGACGCAACCCCGAGTCGTTGACCCATTCCGAGGGAGAATCCACCCACTTTTCTACCGGCGACCTCCTGCAGGCCGACAATGTCGATCACCTCGTCGACGCGCCGCCGGCCGATGCCGTTGGTCAGTGCCAGCGCCAGTAGGTGGTGCGTGCTGACCGGCCGGGGTGCATCGCCTTGGCTTCGAGCAGCACACCCAGTTCGGCCATCGGAGCGACGGCCGACGGGTAGTCCCCGCCGTTGACGGTGACCCGCCCGGCGGTGGCCTGTCCAGGCCCGCAATCATCCGCATGGTGGTGGATTTGCCGGCCCCGTTCGGGCCGAGGAATCCGGTGACCATCCCCGGCTGGACGACGAAACTCAATCCGTCGACCGCCAGCGTGGTCCCGTAACGCTTGCGCAAGTTCTGCACTTCGATCACTCTGGTGTGCCTTTCCGGCATGGTGGGGGCCGGCCGTGTCGCGGTGACGCGGCCGTGCAAGTGGTGAGATGTGTTGTTGTCGCGTAGCTCCGCCGGATCGGCGCCGATGAACGCACCAGGTCAGATGGTGATGACGACCTTGCCTCTCACCTTTCCGGCTGCGAGGTATCGCATGGCTTCACCGGCCTCGTCCAGCGGATAGATCCGGTCGATGTCGGGGACCACGCTTCCGTCCGCGATGTGCTCGGCGAGGACCCGCAGATCACTGGCGCGTTCCTTGGAGGCAAGGCCGGTCAGTCGCTGACCGATGAACGGCGACAGAATCAGAGCGCGCAATTGTCGGCCGGTCCCGCCGGTCGTGTTGCCCTTGCTTTCGCCGCCGACGATGACGGCCGTGCCGGTGCGGGTGAGTGCCCGACGAAGGCGGGACAGTGGCGCATTGCCGCCGATGTCGATGATCACGTCATAGCGGCGTTCTTCGTCTGCGAAGTCTTGCCGGGTGTAGTCGATGACACGGTCGGCTCCCAGAGAACGCACGTGGTCCAGTTTGACTGTGCTGCAGACTCCGGTGACCTCCGCTCCGAAGGCCTTGGCAAGTTGAACCGCGTAACTGCCGACGCCGCCCGACGCGCCGATGATCAGAACCCGATGCCCCGCCCGCACCCGCGCGGCCGTCAGGGCCTGAAGGGCGGTGCCGCCGGAGATCCCGGTCGCGGCCGCCTTCTCGAAAGAGGCGTTGGCCGGCATGTGGGCGAGTTTGTCCTCCCGCGCCGGGGCGTACTCCGCGAAAGAACCGCGGCCCATACCGAACACCTTGTCGCCGACAGCGAACCTGGTCACCGCCGAGCCGACGGCGACAATAGTGCCCGCGACATCGATCCCGGCCACCCGGCTTTTCGGGTGCCGGAATCCGAATCCGAGAACTCGCATCAGGTAGGGGGTTCCGGTCATCAGATGCCAGGTTCCCCGATCCAGACCGGCGGCGTGAACCCTCAGCAGGACCTCTCGTTCGGCGATCTCAGGTCGTTCGATTCTCGCCGAACGCAGGACGTCGAATGAGCCGTAAGTGTCCTGAACAACGGCCCGCATCGTCGCACACTCGGTTGCCGCCGCGTTGACGGTCATCGCGGCGTGTTTGCTGTCGAGCCCCATGGTGTGTCCCTTCGATGTGGTGGAGGTTGGTACTTAGTACGAAACCTTACCGTACTAAGTACGTCCGGGGTAGGGTTACACCGATTTGAGTGGCGCAATCGGGCCGGGTTGTGACAATCCGGCCCGTGCACTTGCCGGCAAGGGCTGCTGTGCCGGAGGATCAGTACTAAGTACGAAGCGATAGGCGATCGGGAGGGCGGCACGGTGTCAGAAGCAGTCGACTCAAGCACCAGGGAACGGCTGCCGCTCAGTCGGGACAGGGTGCTGACTGGTGCTGTCGCTGTCGCCGACGCCGGCGGGATCGGCGCGCTCACCATCCGCCGCGTCGCCAACGAACTGGGCGTGAAACCGATGTCGGTGTACCACTATGTGGCCGGCAAGGACGAGATCATCGATGGCATCGTGGACTTGGTGTACGGCGAGGTCGAGCTTCCGACACCCGGCAGGGACTGGCGCACGGAAATGCGGCGGCGAGCCCACTCGGCCCGAGGGGTATTGGCGAATCATCCCTGGGCGACCGCCCTGCTGCAGTCCCGTCTGCATCCCGGCTCGGCGACTCTGCGCCATCACAACGCCTTCATCGAGACCCTGCGCGCTGCCGGCTTCTCCGTCGAACTGACGGCCCATGCGTTCGCGCTCATGGACAGCTACATCTTCGGATTCGCCCTGTCCGAGAACGCATTGCCGATCAGGCGCCCGGAGGGCGTCGCCGACACCGCCGCGTCGATGATGGAACAATTCTTCGACGCCGAGGCCTACCCGGCACTCCTGGAGTTCACCACGGAGCACGTCATGCGTCCTGACTACGACTTCGGAGAGGAATTCGTCTACGGATTCGAACTCATCTGCGACGGCCTGGCCCGGTCGCTCCACGGCGACGACGGAGCCGGCCACCGGCCGGCTTCGGACAACTCACACTCCACGAAGGCGAAGCGCGCCAGCACAGTCGGTCGACCACGACCGAGCCGCAGGTAGGGCCGGTTCTGCCGACATCAGCTTGACCGGCCGGCGTTCAGTTGGAGCAGTGCTCGCGTGCCGCAACCTCATGGTGAGAGCACGGCACCGGAGCGCCGTCGGAGGGACACCGCGGTCAACCGTGGGACGCGCGCAATCTGATGGGAGGATCGGCCTTGTTCCGCGCTGGAGTCAGCGCGGTCGTTTCCTCGAGCCAGATGAGCGCGTCGTACCTGCCGCCCATCCATGTCTTCACGTAATTGCCCATGTCGTACTCGGCGCGGTACACCGTCCCGACGGCGCGCTGTCCACGCCAGCCCGACAGCCACGGTCCCGACCGGTCGTCGCCGAAGATGAGAACTGCTGGCCCGTCGAGTGTTCGATGCAACAAGCCCTCATGGCTGTCTTCGGCCGCGGCGGGTAACGGTGTGACAGCCTCGGCAGAGCCCCATACGCTGGTTGCCAGCACGGTGCCCTGTTGGGCAGCGGACCCGACGAGTGTCACCTCGCCCAGGTGCCGTTCGCGTAAGAGCTGACCCAGGCTGGTGACGCCATTACCAGCCATATCCGTGCCGCGGGCGTCGCCCAGGTGGGTGTTGTGCGCCCAGACGATCCCTCGCGCGCCGGGACCGCCGCGCCTGACGAGCCACTCGACGGAGTCGGCCAGGTGATGTTCGCGAGCGTTCCACGACTGCCGTCCGCCGTGGAGCAGCGTTCGGTAGTAGTGGGCGGCCCCGGACGCCAGCATTGCCTCGCTCACCATTGCGTACTCGTCACCGTTGTCAGCGACACTGTGCTGCCGCACGCCGACGAGCGTGTCGACGACGTCCGTCTCGCAGGCGTACGGCACCAACCGAAGCGACTCGACAGTGTGGTGGGCATCCTGCCGGTACGGCAGGCAGCAGAGGGACCCCTGCAGCGTGATCGGCGGCCTATCCGGGGCATTGACCGCCAGCCATTCGCTGATCTTTCGCAGCGACCGCCATAGGGAGTACCGGTCCAGCCCATAGAGTCCGACCCGCTCGACGGATCGCCGAGACCGGTTGCGGCGGTGGAGCCAGGTCAAGAATTCCGCCATTTCATCGTTCGCCCACATCGTTGCGGGCCACCTATCAAGGGTCGTCAGAAGGTCTGCCGCGTTACGGTCCTGATAGTCGTGCCCGCAGAGCCATTGATTGATTTGCCGGCAATCCTGCCAATCGCAATCCACTCCGATCCAGCTGAACCGGTGGTCCTCGATGAGTCTGCGGCTCAGCTCGGTGCGCCACCGATGCGACTCGTGGGTACCTTCGGCGGCACTGCCGATGCCCACAAGTCGGTGATACCCGACCTGGTCCGCCAGCGCCCGCAGGTCCCGCTCGGTGCCAAGGGGCCCGGTCATAGCGGCGATCTGCCCGGATGGGTCCGGAACTGCTGCAGCTCCACTCCGGTGGAATTTGGTCGACATCGATGTACCCCCGCCTCGAACTCAAGCCCAAGGCTCGAACCGAGGATCGGCGCTGGACCAACGCTCGTGACCGGGCCGGGACCGACGTTCTCGGCCCCTGGATGACCGGCCCGGGTCGTCCGGCCTCTGGAGCAGATGATCCGCGCGATGACGAACGAATGCCAGAGGCTTTGGTCCCCCATTCCGCCACCTCGTTCGTCGGAAGCATTCTATTCCACAACAGAATTCACCCGGCACTACGCTGTCGACCGTCACCACCGTCCGCCTGCGCAGGCCCAACCGAGAAGAGCACCTGATGGAAGAACCTGATATCCCGGAAATCGCTCAGACTTTGGAGATCATCGAGGGCAGAGATACTTCGTCGACTTCGGTGTCACGATACGACAGCGACCACGCGGTCCTCATCAGCCTTCAGGACCGGGTGGCGCCGTTGGTCATCCGGCCCCGGAATCCCGGTAGTGAGGAGGGTCGGCCGGCGGCCGTCGACTTGCTGGACCGCATCGAGAATGCGATCGACGACAATCGCGCGCGGCGGGACGCAAGCCACCGCGCGGGGTCCTGACGTCGTTGCAGGTGTCGGTAGGGCCTGCCGATCAGCGCACCTCGACGATGCCCATCAAGCCGGCATCCTCGTGGTCGAGGATGCCGACGGCCGCTGCGTAGTGCCGGTGCGTCCAGTCAGGTTTCGGATTTGGTTGTTGTGACCCATCCGTTTCATCCGTTGTGTGGTCAGTTGTTGCCGGTGTTGTTTTCCAAGCGCCGGGGCGGGGATGTGGTGTTCGTCTG
>JBBRVZ010000155.1:0-5512 GCA_038246445.1 Mycobacteriales bacterium | reverse complement strand
TCCAGCAGTTCTTCCGGTCCAAACCGGACAACATCCCCAGCATCAAAGCACCCGCGTGCCGCAACGGCTCGTACCGGGAGAACCGCGGCTCAATCCGGTCCAGCAGCGCGCCGAACCCATCCCACCAGCGATCAGGATCTACCCTATGAGCCGCGGCCAGCGCATCGTTCTCGTTGTTCCACACAAGCACCGATGATCATGCGCTGGCCGCTCTGACCTGCGCCAACACTCCGAAAACCCTATCTCCTGCTGTAGTAATAGCCCGGTGCTTTCGCGGTAATTGATGGGTTGAGCTGAGTTGATCATGGAAAAGGTGCTCTTACCTGCGTTGATGAGGGTCTTCGAGTTCCACATTTTCAACAAAACGGGAGCACGTTTTCGATGCGGAACCCCACGGAGCCGACGAGCGGTGGCGTTGCGCCGTCCGGGCCTGCGCACCTCATTCGCGGCGCTCAAGGGGGTGAATGGTGAACTCGACGGGCAGGTTCGCCGTACCGAAGGGCGGAAAGAATGCGTCGAATGCCCTGCGAAAACGGAGTCAGGGCGACGAAAAGGGTTGCGCAGAAAGGCGTTGACCCTGCTGCCGGGGTGTCGATACGGTGGGCTCTTCGCCGAACACGGGGTGTGGGTTGTGGACAAAATTCTGGATTTCGACGGATTCCGCGAGCTTTTTCAGGACCGGGCTGTGGTGTTCACCGATCTGCCCGCCGGCCGCGCGCGGGAAGTGGCTGAACGGGTCAACGAACGGGCCGGGCGTGGTGACGCGACGATCCGGACTCCGACCGAGTTCGAGGCGTTGTTCGGGGAGTTGACCGCTGCGGGCCCGGCGGCGGGCGCGCGGTTGACCGTCCGGGACGGCGTGGGCGTGTTGACCGCGGAGGGCGCGATCCTGCAGGAGTATCTGCGGGTGGCCGGCGGCGCGGACAATTTCTTTGACCAGCCGATGTGGGTGGTGTCCGTCGCTGATTGGCCGGCGCCGGATGTGCTTCTCAAAAAGGCGGTCACCTCGTCGGGTCGGGCCCGGCTGGATGTGTGGCGGGCCGACCCGGCAGATCCTCGGCCCATCCCACCGGCCGGTGCGTCCGGGGTGTTGTTCACCAGCGCCACGTTCTCGCTGATGAACTCAGGAAACCGGACCCTGCTCGCTCCGAAACGCTCCTGGAAGATCGACGTGGAACCCGGCGATGACGACGACAAGATCGTCGGGCTGGCGCGGTTGAACCTGAAATCGATGTACAACGACCCCTCGCAAATGCGGGAGGCGTTGGCCTGGGACCTCTTTGCCCGCACGGGGATACCGGCCGCCCGGCACACCTATGCCCGGTTGGCCATCAACGGCGGCTACCGCGGCCTGTACTCGATGATTGAGCAGGTCGACCGGCCTTTCCTGCGAACACATTTCGGGGAGAACAACCGCGGCAACCTGTACAAGGCGTACTGCGGCGACGTCGGCTGCGCCACTTTGGAACACCGCGCCGACGCCGCCGGTGACGACAGCGGGAAACAGTACTTCACACCCGGCCACGAGGACCTCACCTACCGGTCGAAAACCAACGAGGACGACGCCAGGTCCAACACCTACGACGACCTGGCCGCCCTGATCCGCACCATCAACGGGGTCGGGCTACCCGGCGGTGGCGATCGGTTCAATTCCGACGCGTTCCACGGCACGGTGCAGGACGTGCTGGACGTGCAATCGTTCCTGCGCTGGGCCGGCGCCAACGTGCTGCTCGGCAGCTGGGACAACTACTTCGCCACCCCCGCGAACTACTACCTGTACAACGGCGGCATACCCGGCAAGCCCAAGAAATATCTCACGACGCCGTACTTCACGTTCATCCCGTGGGACTACGACAACAGCTTCGGCATCGACTACTTCGGCACCGCATGGCAATACACCGACCTGCTGGACTGGCCCGGCAACACCGCAAAATACTGGCACCGAGACGGCCACCACGACCGCACCTCGCGGATCCCGCTGGTGCAGAACATCCTGGCCAACCACGACTTCGCGCAGTACTACCTGGACCACCTGGAGTATCTGCTGGACACCGCCTTCACCCCGGCGGCCGTCGCAGAACGGATGGGCACCCCCGACGGAAACGGTCTGTGGCAGCGAATCAACCAGGCCGCGTACCTGGAAGCGGACAACCCGTACTCGACCCCGTTCACCGGCCGGCAGTTCACCAACGACGAGGTCTACCGGGCCGGCTACGCCCAGGAGCACCTGCAGCACGGCAACAGCAGCATCGAAGGGATCTACCACTTCGTGCGGATGCGGTACGACAGTGCCCGTACCCAGCTGCACGCCCTGCGGGCCACCTACCCCGCCGGGGCCAGCGGGGCGCACTTCGGGGCCGCACCCCAACCCGTACCCGCCGCCGTCTGAGCACGTCCACCAGAACCCGCAGGGGGTGCGAACGGTGGGAACACGCCCGGCCACGGTCCCGCAGCTACGGCTGCTGGCCGAGGCGCCGGTCCGGGACCTGCTCCCGGACGGCGGCTCCCCCCGCGGTGAGGCCAGCGGGGTGCTCGCCCTGGGCGAGCAGCTGCTGGTCATCTTCGACGACTCGACCGTCATCGGCGTCATCGGTGCCGACCTCAACCGGGTCGACGGGAACCACACCGCTCGACCGGACCCCCTGTCCGCGGGGGGCCCGCACGCCGGCCAAGGTTACGAGGACATCGCCCGGGACGCGGCCACCGGCCACCTCTACCTGCTGGTCGAAGCCATCCGCCGAGGCGACCGGTTCCAGGCCCGGGTCGAGGAACTCGACGGTGACTTCCGGCGCCGCTCCCAAGCATGGCTCGATTTCACCCTCGAAGAAGAGAACAAGGGCATGGAGGGACTGACCTGCGCGCGCCGGGACGGCCAGATGTACCTGCTGGCCCTGTGCGAGGGAAACCGGTGCCGCGGCGGCAACGCCGGCGAGCAGCCCGGCGGCGGCCGGATCCAACTCTTCCGCACCGGCCATGACACCCACCCGCACGCCGGCACCATCAAGCTGCCGCCGCAGCTGTGGTTCACCGACTACAGCAGCGTCGCCGTGCACGGCGACCGGATCGCGGTGCTCTCCCAAAGATCCTCCGCGCTGTGGGTCGGGGCCTTCACCCCCGCCAGCTGGGACCTCATCGACACCGGCGCCACCTACGAATTCCCCCGCGACCCCGACGGCCACGTCGTCTACGGCACCGTGGAAGGCGTCTCATGGCTGGACGACAACCACGTCGTCATCGTCTCCGACCGGGCAGCCCGCACCGAACCGCGGTGGCGGACCAAACACCGGTCCGTGCACGTCTTCGCCATCCCACCCACCCATCCCCCGCGCAGACCCCCTCCCCTGAAGTCGAGCGCACCGCGGTGGGGTGTCGGCCGGAAGTGAGTGGTGTGCCGGCTGCAGCACAGCGGGCGGGTGTCGACGCCATCCGCTGGGCCCGACGCCCGGCACCTGCGGAGCGTGATCGGGAAACACGGTGAACAAGGACACCTCGACGGGTCAGCCTGGGCCGGCAGGTACACGCCGTACGTCCAGCACCGCTGCGTTCTGCCGCCGATCCTCGAGGGCGGCGGTGGCCAGCAGATGGTTGTCTGCCAACACGATCAGCCAATAGTTCATCCGTTCGGCGTTGGCGAGATCACGCCAATGCGCGAACAAGTCCGCGGTGTCCACCAGGGGCAGGCGTCCCTCAACCTGATGGATCTCCAGCGTGAACGACGCCGACCCCGGTGCGCACGCCCGCACCGCGGTGCGCAGGACATCGGCCAGCCCGGCCGGCCCGAACATCGACGGCAGGGCGTAGCGGCCCGCCACCGAAAACGGGATAGGCACACGGGTCAGGAAACTGAAGTGATCGGACAACCCCTGCACCAGAGGATGACCGTCATGCAAATGGAAATGCACCGGCTTGCCGATCTCCCCGATCGTTTCGGTCAGCCGCAACACCGCCGGCAGCGCGGTCCTCGCCGCCGCCAGCACCTCGTCGACCACCTCCGGCAACCGCGGATCCCAAGCCGACAGACCCCTCCCCGCCAGATCCGGTCTCGACTCGATCAGCGACCGCTGGGCCTGCTGGGCGCCGACGTGACCGATGTCGATGCACATCGAGGCCAACTCGACCTCCGCAATCCGCTGCGCCACGTCTACGAACCGATCGACCGGTAACCCCGTCGCGAACTCCAAATAAACCATCGGCCGGCCGGGACGCCCACGGCTCGGCGTGCCCAACGCGCGCAGCGCCGCGACCACCTCCGGGAGCCGGTCGACCATGTCCCTCTTGTCATGCACAACCAGACCCGCGACCCGCCCGGCGAACCGGGACGCGAACGCCTCCACCAACGAGCGGCCCGAGCCATCCAACAGGTTCGCCGACCGGTTGAGGTGAACCACCGGCAGCGTCCGGTGCTCGGGCACAAACCCCAACAGATACTCCAAATGATCGGGGTTGTCCGCGTACACCTCGGCGGGCATACCCGCCTGCCGGAACCGGACAGCCGCCAACCGCAACAACGCGTCATCACCGGCGAACCGCTGCTGAAACAACGCCCTCACATCCGGCCGCCCCGCCGACTCAACAATCATCGCTCACCCGGCCGGCACACCCAACGCCCAGCACGACCGGCCGCATCCGCGCCCCGACCAATCCCACCAAATGCCCTGTCACGACCACACCGCCCACCACGTCCGCCCTCCCATGCCAACCCATCCCCGGAGTACACCACGACCCGAACCCGCCGGGCCGTGCCCGAAACGATGACAACCGTCTTGTCACCACCATCGCGGCGGTCGGCAGGGCGTGCCCAGCGCCAGACCGGCTCCCTCTCTGTCAAGGTGGTCTGATTGCGCCGTGAGGTTCTGTTGTTCGAGTGGAGGTGGAAGACCTGCACCGCCTGGCCGTCGTAGCGGTTGGGTGTAGCTGAGGGCAGTTCGGTCCGGGTGGTGCCGGAAAGGATGGGAGCAGCCCTGACAAAGCCGGGACGTGGCCAGTACTGCCAGATGGTGCGGGTCCGGCGAGCGTGATGGAGAGGAGTACGCGAGGAACCGGCGTTGTTACGTCCTTCAACTCTGACACAGACTCTAACCTGGCGGATTTGGGTCGGACGCGGTGCATATCGCTGTTTGCGTTTACAGCGAGAACTTTACGACAGGTCTTCACTCGCAGGTCGTGGAGGTCACGGGGAAAGTCTGCGGCGTACCCGTGACGATGCCGCTGGTTGATCGTGCGGCGGGTGAAGCGGCTCAACCCGAGGACCGCTCCGCAGGGTCAGGACGAGTTGTTCAGTGTCTACCGGTATCACGCGGTGTTCACCGATTCCACCGAGCCGATGCTGATCGCCGAGGCCCACCACCGTGACCACGCCATTGGAACAAGTCATCGCTGATCTGAAAAGCTCAGCGCTGAAACACTTTCCATCAGTTATCTTGAGCTGACGGCACTGGCGTGGCCCCTGATCTGCACGAACGTGTCCTGGACGGTTTCCATGAGGGGAGCGGGAGGGGTCCGCGATCACGAG
>JBBRVZ010000154.1:0-5524 GCA_038246445.1 Mycobacteriales bacterium | reverse complement strand
GATCAAACAAACGCACTGGTCTGCGAATCAAGGTTTCAAGCCTGACCAGTCTTCAACTTGATCGAGCGCACACGTCGCCGCGCGAAGTCCTCGTACCCGGAACTGACACGATGCCGGCGACCGACATGATGTCGACGGACCAGAGCAGGTGGTGTCCCAGGTGGTGTGCCGGGTGCTGGGTCCGTGCGCCCGGATCGGATCCGTTGGGTGCTGAGCTGCCACGGCCTCGCCGGCCATCCCGCGGTCACTCCGGACGAGACCGCCAAGCGGCGTTCCGCAACCGTGGGGATGCTCCCATCAGCGATCTCCCAGGCCGGGACCCGGCTCGGTAGCGTCGGTACAGGTTTACTGCCGGCCGCGTTTGCTGGAGTACATGGCCTGGTCTGCGGTGTGGATAACGTCGTCAGCCCGGTCACCGGCGTTGGCGAGGTGGGTTCCGATGCTGCCGTGGGCACTGATCTCATGGCCGTGGATCCGGTGGGGTTCGGCCAGGGTTCGTTCGATCCTGCCAGCCAGCGCGGCCAAGCCCGCGGCGTCGGTGCGCGGTGCGATAACCGCGAATTCGTCGCCGCCCAACCGCCCGACGGTGTCGCTGGGGCGAACGACGTCGCGGAGGCGGCGGGCGACGGTGAGGAGCACTTCGTCGCCGGCGCTGTGGCCGTAGGTGTCGTTGATGACCTTGAATTTATCGAGGTCGATGTAGAGCACGCCGACGCCGGTCTGGTTCCGTTGACCGGGTCGCGTTCTCAGCGCAGCGGTGAGCCGCCGGTTCAACAGGTTTCTGTTCGCCAGCCCCGACAGCGAGTCGTGGGATGCAGCGTGAGTGAGTTCCTCTTCAGCCATCTTCCGCCGGGTGATGTTGACATGCGAAGCGACCACCCCGGGGGTCGGCCCGGCCAGTCTGGTGATCCGCAGCAGAAACCACCGCCCGACAGCCGGTGACGGGCACGGGTACTCCAGTTCGGCTTCAACGCACTCCCCGGCGATCACGCTACGGAGGTGGGCGGCGACCTGACCCGCTTGGTCGCAGCCGGATGTGGCTGATCGCTCACAGACCTCCAGGTAGTTCACCCCGACCCCGGTGCGGGATTCGTTGCCTCGGTTGTCCACGGAGAACATCTGCCAGGCATGGTTGACGGCGATGATCATCCCGGTTGCGTCAAGTACCGCCGTGGCGTCGGGCAGTGCATCCAGGACGGCGCCCGCGAGCGCGTGGTCGGAGGACCACTCCGACCGCACCGGGTATCGCTGGCCGGTCACCGTCATCGGCGTCGGCGCACAGCAGCTGCTTGCAGTGGGTGCTGTGCTTCCGCCCTTGAGAGGTGTTGCGCGTCTGCTCTGTACCGGCTGTGGGCGGGCCAGCATGTCGTCGATGGTGCCGGCCGGCGCGGGCTGGGCCCAGAAGTATCCCTGGCCGTAGTCGCACCCCCGGTCCCGGGCGAGGTCGGCGTTGGTCTGTGACCAAATACCCTCGATGGTGGTGCGCAGTCCGACAGCGGCGGCGAGACCTGTGACGGCGAGGGTGAGCGCGTCGCCGACCGGGGTGCCAAGCGCGAGCGCGACTTCCCGGTCGATTTTGACGCCATCGACCCGCAGCCAGATCAGGTGGTCCAACGCCGACCAACCGGTGCCGAAGTCGTCCAGCCACACCTTGAAGCCGGCTTCCCGCAACCGGTGGACAACCCGGGCGGTCAGAATGTTCTTGATATCGGGCCGGGTCGTTTCGGTCAGCTCCAGGTCCACTGAGCTGGGATATACCCCGGCATCAGCGGTGGCGCGCAGCAGGCTGGCGACACAGTCGGCATCGTAAAAGTGCCGAGCGGAAAGATTGACGCTGATTCGCAGAGCGGGGTGGGATCGTTGCCAGCGTTTCAGGTCGGCCAGCGCGCGGCGGATCACAGCGAGGTCCAGTTCGACAATGAGGTCGCTATCTTCGGCGACCGGGACGAACCTTCGTGGGTCTTCGATGCCACGGTTGGGGTGGTCCCAACGGGCCAGTGCCTCGAACCCTACGATTTCGCCGGTAGCCAGGTCGATGACCGGCTGATACCACGGAACTATCTCGCCGTCCCGGATAGCTCTGGCAACTTCAGCGCTGACGACCTCACCGTCAAGTCGTTGTTCCCGCAGGCGCCGGATCAGGTCAAGCTGGTCTTCGACGACCTTCCCGAATTCTGTCAGCCGGTGCAGTTCGTCCGCCGTGATGACCCGAAGACCGGGGTCGATAGCACAAATCGCCCCGATGATCAGGGATTCTCTGCCGATCAGCGGCACCCCAAGATACGAGCCGATGTCACCGCTGACCACCGCCGCGAAGGCAGCGAACCGCGGATCAGTAGCGGCGTCATCGACCTCGACTGGGCGCCCGGTCTTGACAACAGTGTCGCAGAATGAAGCGGACCGGGGCACGGCCGCCGGATCAGCACCACCGACCAGGCTGATCGTGTACTGGGTGTCATCGACGAGGACGTTGATCCGGACTACCGGAAAGTCCACTGCCCGCGACAGTAACGTCAAGATCGTCTGGAGCCGCGCGGTCAACGGTCCATCGATGAGGTAATGCCGCGCGGAGCCACTCCGACGGGACTCACTCACAGACGGACACCATGGTACTCCTCACCTTGAAAGTGCCTCATCTGATCGGTTCTGGACTCCTTCGCAAGATCCATTATCCGTTACGAGACAGGCACTTTCACTATGTCAGGCGTCGCGTCGCTCCCGATTTCACGTAGGGCATAGATCGCCTTGACGAGGCCTGGAGGAATTATCAAGACCTGTGGACGGCCGTGCCAGGCCAGAAACACCTTTCGGCTGACAGTCCCGTTGAGCGTTAATGCGGGGCGCGTCTTGTGGTTGACGTGCGGGTCGGTTGCGCCGCCTCCTCTTTGAGGTCTTGCAGGTTGGCGACGACCTGGCCGAGAGTGCGCCGCAGCTGGCGTTGTCTGCTGTGCGGGATGCCGTCGAGGGCGTCGTGATCGATCTCCTGGCGCAGTGTCCGAATGGGTGCTTCGATCTTCCGGGCGCGCTTGGTCAGCCACACAAGTGCTTTGCGACCGTCGCCGGGGTCGGGCCGTCGCTCGATCAGCCCGTCACGTTCCATCCGGCGCAGGTTGATGGCCATCGTGGGTTGTTCGACGCCGATCTGGCGCGCGAGGTCGGATTGGGTCCGGCTATCGATGTCATAGAGAGCGAGCAGGGTCGGAAGCTGTCCGGGGGTGACGCCGTACTGCGCCAGCCGACCGGCGATCACCGCGTCCAGCAGCCGTGCGGCCTGGGCGATCCGGTAGCAGGCCATGTCCTGGTCCGCGAGGGGACTCGCCGGTTCGGCTTCCGCTGGGGTCATTGGAGCACCCTTTCTGGCTGGGTTGAGTGGCTTGACCAGCATCCCATAGTCGCCTATCGTATTTAGGTACATAGCCGCCTATGAGCGGCGAGCCGTCGGTCAGTACGAGGAGATGCCATGCCGAGAGCAGTCACCTACGCGCGAACAGGTGGACCCGAGGTGCTGCAGGTCAGTGATGTTCCCCTGCCGGAGCCCGGTCCGGGTGAGGTGCGCATCAGGGTTGCCGCCGCCTCCGCGAACCTCGTTGACTCTAAGCTCCGGCGGGGGCTCATGCCGTTTCCTCAGCGCTTTCCGGTTACTCCAGGCATCGACGCGGCCGGCGTCGTGGAGGCGGTCGGTGAGGGCGCGCCATTCGCCGTGGGTGATTCGGTCTTCGGCACCGGCAGGGCAACCTACGCCGAGTCCGCGATTCTCACCGCGGCCGAGCGCAAACCGGACTCGGTCGACGACCTGGCCGCCGCCGCGGTCGCCACGACCGGCGAGACAGCGTTTCGTGGGCTGGCGCAGACGGGCGTGCAAGCCGGGGGCACGGTCGTCATTCACGGCGCTGCCGGCGGGGTGGGCGGACTGGCCATGCAGCTCGCAGTCAGGCAAGGGATCACCGTGGTCGGCACCTGCGCGCCGAGCGACTTTCAGTTTGTCCGTAGCTTGGGTGGCACGCCGGTCGCCTACGGCGAAGGGTGGGTCGATAGGGTTCGGCAAGTGTCCCCGGAGGGCGTGGACGGCGTGTTCGACACTGCCGGCGCCGGGGTGTTGCCGGAATCGGTGCAGCTGACCGGCGACGCGCGCACCGTGGTCACCATCGCCGATCCCCACGCCGAGCAGGTGGGCGTGCGGTTCAGCGGCGGCAACCTGGCCGAGCGCCGGTTCGACAGTTACCCCATGCTCGCCCAACTGCTCGCTGACGGTGACCTGACCGTCCGTGTCGCCAAGACCTATCGACTGGATGAGGTGCAGGCGATGCACGAGGCTCTCGATCGTGGCGGCAACCCCGGCAAGCTCATCCTGGTGCCCTGACCGGGCACCCTCAGCACGAAGTTCCGATGGATGCGTCCCACACACTGGCGTTGAATGAGCGGCGTATCGCCGAGTTCCGATGATGTATCTAGCGGTCGGGTCTATGTCTTCGCCTCTGCAGCGGGCGCAGACACTTACCTGGCGTGGTATCAGGTCCGTCTATGACCTCAAGATCCGGTCCAGCTCCTCCCCGGCCATCCTCACGTAACACTGACGCCGGAGCATCAGGGTTCGCCCTACCCCATGATTTCAGGACGCAAACTTAAAGACCTTTTGTTGCATTGAAACGCCTTTTAAACAAGAGTGAGGAGTAATGAACACAAACAGAGAAAGTGAGTCAATAGGTGTCAGGGCTGATGAATGGCGGAAATGTTAGTTCCCCATCCATCACACTTTCCAACACCTTCCGCGCCAACTGAGAGGAATACCATGAACTCCAAAAAAAGTGTCTTATCGATCGGCGTTCAGCCACAGCTTATCGACTTCGCCGATCCTGCCTACGCGGCCTATCCAGGCATGACGGCCGAGAAAGTGCGAGGCGGACTGGACAAGGACGTTGCTACCCTGAACGCGATTGGCTACGACGCAAGATTGTGCCTTACCGATTTTGGCGAAACGGCGGAGGCCGTGATCCGCAGCACGCTGAAGCAAAACCACTATGACTGCGTCGTGATCGGTGCCGGGATGCGAACCATCGATAAAAACTTCCTTCTGTTCGAGAAAGTGCTCAACGTGGTCCATGAAAATGCCCCACACGCACGTATTTGTTTCAACACTGGGCCATTCGACACCGCCGAAGCGGTGCAGCGCTGGTGCCCGGTTGCGTGACAACTGCCGATTTGGGTTCTGGGGTGCCGTTGACGGGACCCTTGGGTCAAGCGTCGGCATGGCCCCAGGGCGTCGTGATCGATTTCCTGGGGAAGTGTCCGAACTCGACTTTCGTAGTTATGAGGCAACCCGTCGGGGGCCGACCTGCAGGTTCGGGTTTTGCTGGGATGCGGCGTGACCTGGGGTTGTGGTGTTAATTCGGTGGATGGTGAGTGTGTCGCGCAGGGCGTAGAGCATGTCCATCGTGGACGGGTCGGTTTTGGTGGTGTACCAGGGGGCATTTCTGCGGCGTTCGGCGATTTGCGTTTCGGGGTCAGCGTTGGTGGTGTACCAGAG
>JBBRVZ010000153.1:0-5565 GCA_038246445.1 Mycobacteriales bacterium | reverse complement strand
TGCCTACCACACCCGTTGCGGGCAGAGGTCGGTTGGTGTTGCGCAGGGCCAACTCTCGCCATGCGCTGTCACGAACTTGCCGACGAGGCCAACGCCCTTCGACCGGCAGACGACCACCGGCCGAACCAGGCCGCGGATCAGCGCTCGCCCGCTTCGTCGTCGCGGTGATGACGCCGACGACCCCATCGAACGGCAACCCTTGGTCCGCAGCGTCAGTGACAGCGACCCCTCGGTTCATGGGCATCCACGGTGGGGTTCAACAACCGCCCGGCTGCCCGAACCCGCCGACCCGGGACGGGTGTTGTTCCCGTCGGTCCACAAGACTGGGACCATCAGCACCAGGGCGATGACCGGGCACGCGGTGAACGAGATGATCAGGCGCCGCGCCGACCAGGCCGGGTTCACCCCCGCCCAAACCCAACGATTGGGGGGACACTCGCTGCGGTCGGGTTTCGTCACCGAGGCCTTCCGGGCCGGCGCGGACGCCCACTCCATCATGCGCCAAACCGGGCACCGCTCACCAGCGATGCTCGAGGTTTACGCCCGCGAACACGCGCCCCTGACCGGTAACGCCGTTACCCGCCTGGGTCTGTGAGGTGTCCACTGCCAAGGATTGCCCGCCGCAGGCGTTGTCGCCGGCGACGGTGCGGGCGTACGCGGGGGATTGGGCACTGTTCACCGACTGGTGCCGGACCACGGGGGAATGGGAGTTGCCCGCGGATCCGGACACTGTGTTGTTCTTCCTCACCGACTGCCGCGCCGCAGCCACGACCCAACGTCGGCGGGTCGCCGCCATCGATCACCACCACGCCGGGGCGGGTTACCCGCGGCCGGGGGAGTCACCGGTGGTACGGGGAGCGCTCGGCCGTCGCGTCGCAGACAGCGCCGCGGCGCCCGGCATGTCCGAGGAAGTCGCAGCCGCCATGCGAGGGCTGCCGTCCCACGGGTGGACGCAGGGAATGTTCGGCCGCCGGGACCGCTGCCTCCTGATCCTTTCACAGCAGGCGGGGGTGCCGTACAAGCATCTCGCGACCCTCACCGCCGGTGATATCAGCGTCGTGGATGGCATTGCGCGGGTCGAGAACCGGGTGGGCGCATGGATGGTCGAGCCTGAAGATGACCCGGTTCTGTGTGCGCCGTGCGCGGTCACCCGATGGCTGCGGGTCCTGGACCTGGTCGTCACCCGGCCCAGCAACCGAGACATCGGGCCGGTGCTCAAGAAGGCCAAGGTCGTGACCGGCGGGTCACCGCACCTGTGCCGCTCCACCCGCACCCTGAACCCGGCGACACTGGTGGTGCCGGTGCTGCCGCCGATCGACCAATGGGGCTACATCCCATTCCCCGTGCAACGCCTCACGCCCCACTCACTGTCCCGCCGGCTCCGGGACCTCCTCGCCGGAGACCTCGGAGCGCACCGGGATCTACCCGTCGACACCGACGCGCCATCCGAACCACCGGCACCCGACCCGGTGGTGGCCAACCAGGTCATGTACACCAGAGACGACGCACAGCGGGCGTGGGCCCGTCGCCGAGCCGACCTGCAGGACATCGCCGGCATCGACGGCGTCCTTGACGCAGTGGATGCCCGCGCCAAAGAACTCCAACTGCGAACCTCGGCGATCATGGCCGTTGAAACGGGTAGGTAGGAGAAGGAGATCCTATGCACCGGTTCGCTTCTCAGAGGTGTCGGGTTCCCGTGTCCGCATCAGATGCCGGCCGACCAAGTTCACCTTCGGCTTCGGCACAGCTGACTGCACAATTCCCGCTTGTCCTTACATCGGCGGTCCAAGTTTCGTGCCGCGATCGGTACCTCACTGAAGGCTGCGCCAGCCAATATCTCACCATCACTGCCAGGCAGTTCAACCTGGAAACGACCGCTGGGTCAGTATTCAGTTCGGCTCCGCGAGGTCCCAGCAGGCGTAACCGTTCACCGAACCCTCCACATAGTCCTCGATCGGTACACCGGGAACCGCACCTGCTGAGTAGCAGCTGGCTTCGCGTGAATCATCAGCGTTTGGCGCATCCCTGAATCCCCGGAATCGCAGACACCTCTAAATTCTGGCGTTCTAATCCGCTCCGGAGGCCCCGACGCAGAGGCTAAGGGGTGATTGGACTAGTTTGTACACATAGGATGGCGCCGGATTCGGGCAAACAAGGAAGACCTATGACCACTGATGAATATCACAACCGCGCTCGCACGAGCGCACTGCGCCAAATAGCACGCAACAGCCGCGGATCTGTGATAAATCGAAGCCTAGCCTCGATCGTGCATGGATGATCTTGATCGGTGCTGCGAGCCGCGAGATCTGTTGTGATGCGGTACTTCTGACGTGATGGGTATCTTTTGCGCCCGACTGTCGTGTCGGGTTGGCGCCGGTTCCACCTGCCGGGGTTGGGGTTTCGGGTCGTCAGTCGATGATGGTGTAGGCCGGGGTCAGGAGAACCCGGCCCGGATGCGGTGCCAGGCGGCGGCGATCGCAGTGGCCCACCGCCAGGTGCAGTCGATCCGCAGATGGATCTGCCGGGCGCCGCGGGTGATGCGGGCGGCGACGTGCAGGACCCGGTAGCGGAACGCGGCGATCTCGCAGCGGGCCAGCGCCGGGTGGTCCTGGAAGCCGATGAGCTTGCACCAGGCGACCAGGTCGGTCGCGGTCATCACGATCTCCAACCACGCGCTGTTGGACGCATAGTCGTGGCAGGGCAGGTTCCGCAGCCCGGTCGCCTTGGCCTGCCGGATGCGGTCCTCGACCCTCGCGTGTTGCCGGTGCCGCAGGTCCAGTCCGGCGAGCTGACCTGGAACGACACCGGTCGGGGTGTCGGTGATGAAGGTGGTGACGCGCAGACCGTCAAGGTCGGTGAACGTCAACTGGGCTCCCGGGTGCGGGCGTTCCTTGCGCAGGATCAACCGGGTCCCGTCCGGCCACGCCGACAGGTCGACCAGGGTGGTGGCCTCGGCCAGCCACGCACCGTCGCGGATCTCACCGTCGGCGTCGATGGCCGGGCACCACACCGACCGGTCGTCCTGACCTGCCAGTTCGTCGGCGTCGGCGAGCACCGCGACCGCGTCCCGCACCTTGGCGGTGACCGGGAACCCGAACGAGAATCCCACCCCGGCTTCCCGGCACGCCGCCGCGAAACCGTGCGTGGCGCCGGCGGAATCCGACCGGATCAACACCTTGGGGCTGTCGGTGTCGCCGAGTCGGGGACGGTAGGACTCCGGCAGCGCGGCCAACGCTTCGCCCAGCACCTCGATGTGATCGGCGGTGGTGTTGCTGCCGGCGTTCCCCGGTCGCAGCTTGGCCGCGAGGGCCTCGCCGGCGGCGATGTCCGGGCGGTCCAGGAACACCAGCAACGGGTGAAACCCGAAGGTCCGCTTCCATGTGGCCGCGGCGTTCTCCTTGGCATCGGAGTGGTCGATGCTGATCGTGGCATCGGCATCCAGCACCAACTCCGCACCCTCCGGCGGTGCCGCACCGGCCGCCCACGCCGCAGCCCTGGCCGCAGAACGGGCGGCCTTCACACCGGCCAGGTGTGCCGCGTCCACTCTGGCGTCGATCAATCGCCACGCCGTGCTGACCGAGGCCACCGGACCGTGCTGGGCCTGCTGATCCACCAGCGACCCGATCCCGGACACACAGTCCGCGCCATCAGCGACCGCCGCCGCGAGATCGGTGAAAACCCGGCCCGGGTCATGCACCCACTGACCCTTGTAGGTGTCCGCCAACACGTCGCTGACCTGCGACGTCAGCCCGGTCAGGTCACCGATCTCCCGGAGCATCCCGACCCCGGCATGAGACACCACCCCGGCACCGTCCGCGGACACCTTGACCCGCCACGACCGCTTGCTACGCTTCACCAAGAAAGTGCCCTATCTGACCGGTAATGCGACCCTCGACAAGTCCCATTATCCGTTACGAGACAGGCACTTTCGCTAACTCACCACCCGTGTCCGACACCCCAGCATGCAAAGCCGAGGCTAGTCCTTGCTCTGCTTCTTGTAGCAATTGACGTATTGCTCGTGGCACAACTCCAGCAGCCATCTGCGCTAGCTGTAATTCGATATACGCCGCCCGTCGCACTGCTTACCGGCTATTTGTGAATTTGGCATCGGTCCTTTTCCTGCCCACAGTAATCGTGCTAGTTGCGCTAACGGTGATTGCCTTCGTACAGGCTCAGCCCTCAGTCTATAGATACGGCCTCGGCGCAGTCACTGTCTATGTCGTCGGCAATGCGTTCCTAGACCAGAACTTAACTCCCGAGCCAATAATTGCCCTTGGTGCCGTCGTCGTCGCATGCAGCATTACAGGGGTCATCACTTATCTTGTGCAAAGCCGGTCATCAACTGCCAATGAGACTCCCAATGAGACTTTGCTGACATTTCTTACGCTCATCCTCGCGGCAACCTCTGTGGTTGCTACATTATCCTCGAACGAGGAGCTGCGCATAGCCGTCGCGCGCCCCTACATTCCAGCTGAACAAATACAAATTCACAAATCTAATGGCGGTGAAAGGCAGGTAGTCGGGTATGTCCTGGACGTCGATCCAAGCGGTCAATGGACCACCATATTGCGTGACGTAGATCGAACAATTGTAATTCTGAATAGCGAGACTATCGCTTCACGAACTGTATGTCGCCCGGCTGGGGTGACAGTACCGCAACCTCGGTGGCCAATTGTAACCACGCCAAGCATTGACGTAATTCACGAATGCCAGGAGTAACGTTTTGGTTTTCAATTCAGCTCAAATATGCCCCGAGATCGATGTCAAGCTATTCTGATTAAAACAAGGCATAAAGGCGGAGTTGGCCAAGGACGCCGTCGAGTCCATTTGAGGCGGCCCGGAACCCGCACTTGCACGACGGTGCCCCCCGCTCGGCGCTGTCGTCCAACGTTCGGTGACCGTCCTCGTCCCGGCTACGAAGGCGCGGCCGGGTCAACCACCGGCGGGACACCCGCATGCGCAACAACGGAGCGACCGTCAAATACCAGGGCGTCGCCGGCCCGACCACCGACAGCCCCGGGTCAAGCATCAAACGCCGCAACATCGACTGGCACCTCTCCGGGGACGCGATGAGCGACATCCTGGACGACTACTACGCCGGCGGCGAAGCAGCCGCCATCGACGCCCTCGGCCAGGCCATGGCCGCCGAGTACATGGGAAGCGCCCAATACGGCTGGACCTTTGGGGACGACGCAACCAACCTGCAGTTCCTCCGGCACCGGTTCTAACAGCCAATAGATGTTGCCGTTTGCAAAGTGCAAAACACCATTAGATGTATAGATGCATTGTGCCTCGAAATCGCTTGCTCTTCGGGGGCCGGGCCGCACAACCAGACTCACCCCAGTGACCCGTGGGTCGTGCGATCGAGCGCGTCGTCGCTGTTGATTCGGTGTACGCGTGGCTATCCGCTGCTCAATAATGCGCGCCGCGTTTCCGCTTGCGGCGTCTCTATCAGCGCTCTGTCGGCCAATTGTTGTGTGCCTTTGTGTTGTGTCGATGACGGCGCGCTTTCCGAGTTTCGTGACGGTGCTGCCTTACAGTCCGGCATACGGAAACCCCGTACCC
>JBBRVZ010000152.1:0-5570 GCA_038246445.1 Mycobacteriales bacterium | reverse complement strand
GGCAGAGGCGGCGCCGTCGCCGGTGTCGGCGCGGACGCCTCCCGGACCGGGATCGACATGCCCGCAGCCGGCGGCTTCGCCGCGGCGGGAACAGTTCTGCGGACACCTCGAGTGCACATCGATCGACCGCACCGCCATGGGTGGACCATGGCGGTGCGGTCGGGTCGAGATAGGGCGAGAACTCAGTCGCCGTGGGTCACTTCGACGAGTTGCCCGGATTCCTCGGCGGTGAACAACCGGGACCTGATCAGGAACCGTTGCCCTGTAGGGGATTCCACGCTGAAGCCGCTGCCGCGTCCGGGAACCACATCCACCGTCAGATGAGTGTGGCTCCAGTAGGCGAACTGCGACTCCGACATCCAGAACGGAATGGACTGCGGCAGACCGGCATCGAGCTCGGCCAGCAGCACATCGACCGCACCCGTTCGGAACTCACCCTGCGGGTAGCACATCGGCGACGAGCCGTCGCAGCACCCGCCGGACTGATGGAACATCAGCGGTCCGTGGGTCTGGGTCAACTCGGCGAGCAGTGTCACCGCTTTCTCGGACAGCTCGACACGAGCAATCCGGGACCCCGACGCGGCTTCGGGCATCAGAAGAAGCCTTGGGCGTTCTGCGAGTACGACACCAGCAGGTTTTTGGTCTGCTGGTAGTGGTCGAGCATCATCTTGTGATTCTCGCGGCCGAAGCCGGACTGCTTGTAACCGCCGAAGGCCGCGTGCGCGGGGTAGGCGTGGTAGCAGTTCGTCCACACCCGACCAGCCTGGATGCCGCGGCCCATCTGGTAGGCCGTCGCGTTGTCACGCGACCACACACCGGCGCCGAGGCCGTAGAGCGTGTCGTTGGCGATCTTCAAGGCGTCGGCCTCGTCGTCGAACGAGGTAACGGCAAGCACCGGGCCGAAGATCTCCTCCTGGAAGATGCGCATCGAGTTGTCGCCCTGGAAGATCGTCGGCGTCACGTAGTATCCGCCGGCCAGATCTCCCGACATCTCCGCGCGATGCCCACCGGTGAGCACCTTCGCCCCCTCCGCCTTGCCGATGTCGATGTAGGCAAGGATCTTCTCCAGCTGATCGTTGGAGACCTGCGCGCCGAGTTGGGTCGCCGTGTCGAGCGGGTTGCCCTGAATGATCATCTCGGTTCGGGCGATGGCGTCCGTCATGAACTCGGAATACATCGAGGACTGGACCAACGCCCGTGACGGGCAGGTACAGACCTCGCCCTGGTTGAAGGCGAACATGTTGAAGCCCTCGAGCGCCTTGTCGTAGAACGCATCCCGCTCGCGAACAACGTCCGCGAAGAAGACGTTGGCCGACTTGCCGCCCAGTTCGAGCGTCACCGGGATGAGATTCTCCGACGCGTACTGCATGATCAGGCGACCGGTGGTGGTCTCGCCGGTGAAGGCGATCTTACGGACGCGGTTCGACGAGGCGAGCGGCTTGCCGCACTCCACGCCGAAGCCGTTCACGATGTTCAGCACGCCCGGCGGCAGCAGGTCTCCGATGATGTCCATCAGCAACATGATCGAGGCGGGGGTCTGCTCGGCCGGCTTGAGGACGATCGCGTTGCCGGCGGCCAGGGCCGGGGCAAGCTTCCAGACGGCCATCAGGATGGGGAAGTTCCACGGGATGATCTGCCCGACAACGCCCAGCGGCTCATGAAAGTGGTAGGCGACGGTGTCCTCGTCGATCTGCGAGAGCGAGCCCTCCTGCGCGCGGATGACGCCGGCGAAGTAGCGGAAATGATCGACGACCAGGGGAATGTCGGCACCGAGGGTCTCGCGGACCGGTTTTCCGTTGTCCCAGCTCTCGGCAACCGCGATCTTCTCAAGATTTTGCTCGATGCGATCGGCGATCTGGTTGAGCATCACCGCCCGCTCGGCCGCCGGAGTCTTGCCCCAGGCGGGTGCAGCCTCATGGGCGGCGTCCAGTGCCAGTTCGACGTCCTCCTTCGTCGACCGGGCAACCTCGCAGAACACCTGACCATCGACCGGCGAGACGTTCTCGAAGTACTGGCCCTTGACGGGAGCGACCCGCTCACCGCCGATCCAGTTGTCGTACCGTGATTCGAAGCTGACCACACTGCCGGGCTGCCCGGGGGGAACGTAAACGGTCACAGTCGACCTCCTTGTCGATGCGCGGCTCGGATCGAGCCGTCCTGTGCTGTTCACCCTAGGAACCCGACAGTTGCGAGAACGTTGCGACCCGGATCACGTCGTTGGCGCACCTCGCAACCGGATGAAGGACCGACCACCCGATACGGTCAGTAGCCTTACCGCTTCGGGAGACCCTGCCTGCGCATAGCTGATCACCTGACCTGTTACAGGCCGAGCAAGAGGTCCATCCGCCGGAGTTGTTCCCGCAGGACCGGCCGCACGGCCGGATCGGCCAACTCGACAGCGTGCCGCCAGATCAGCACGTCGTCGCGACCACCGGGGCCCTCGGCGAAAGCAAGCACCGCCGCTGGATCGCTGGAACGCAGGACGGCGGAACGCATCTCGCGTTGCAGCAGGTCGCGTTCGGACTGCACCGCCGGCGAGTCGGAGGACGGCAGAATCTGTCCGCGGTAATTGGTGACCGCCCCTGGAACGTCGCCGGCGACTAACGACGCCCGGACGACGCCGTCGTCGGTGCGCAGACCGGCCGCCACCCGGTACGGCCGTCCGGCCAGGCCGATGCCCGGCAGCAGCGAGCGCAGCCGACTCAACTCGGCCCGAACCGTCACAGCCGGCACATCACGCTCATGCAGCGCGACGGCCAACTGGTCCGCTGTGTAACCCTCCGGGTGCCGAGCCAGCAGGAACAATAATTCGGAATGGCGGATCGAAAGTTCGGTGGGACCAGGTGCGGCGGCGCCGGTGACGTCGTTCGACAGCAGGGCCCGGTTCCTGCCGAGCACGCTGAGCAAGAACGACGCCGCAGCCGCGGGCGTGCGGGACGGCAGCGGGCGGGACAGGGGCGGGCGGGGCGACCGGGTTCGCGGCGGTGGCGGCTGGGCATCGCGTTCCGGGCGTCCGGAGAGCGCCCGAATACGCAACTCGGTCTCCGCAGCGGCGACCGCCGCACGGACGAGGCCCAGCACGGCGGGCGCGACCACGTCGTCGCGACCGGTGATGTCCAGCGCGCCGAGGACCCGCCCGGTGGTCGGATCATGGATAGGAGCGGCTGTGCACGACCACGCCGCAACATTGGTGACATAGTGCTCGCGGGCGAAGACCTGCAGCGCGTGGTTCAGCCGCAACGCCGCGGCGGGCGCATTGGTCCCGGCCGTCTGCTCATCCCACCGCGAACCGGCCACCCAGTTCATCCGCTCCGCTGCACGGCGCAGTGCCGCGTCGCCCTCCACCCAGAGCAACCGGGCGTCGGCGTCCGCGACCACCACGATTGCGCCGGCGTCCTCGGCCTCGTCGATCAACAGCCGGCGGATCAGCGGCATGACGGCGGCCAGGGGATGCGCCGAGCGGTACTCCTCCAACTCGCTGTCCGCCATATCGACCGAGGGAAGAACCGCGTCAGGGCTGACCCCGCTGGCCTTCGACAGTCGCCAGGAATCGGCCACAACCGGCCGGAGCGTCGCGACAGATCCGGTGGACATGAACGCGTCGTACGCACGTTCCAGGGCGCTCCGATGACGACGGGCATTCGAGCCGCTGGGGAGCGCCGAATACGGCCCAACAGTGCCAGAGGTGGTCAGCACTTCGAGTACCTGTTGACGCTCTGCGCGCGAATACCGATGGTGATCACCACCTTCCTGCGCACGCGGCCTGCCGCGGCGTCGCTGCCCCGGGGTGACGCCGCTCACCCTACCTTCGCCCGGCAGGACGGTCTCCGGCGCGGATTTTGAGCCGCACGGGGGCAAGCCTGTACAGTTCCTCGAGGTTCGCCCGCGAAGTCGGACCATGCGCCATTAGCTCAATTGGCAGAGCAGCTGACTCTTAATCAGCGGGTTCGGGGTTCGAGTCCCTGATGGCGCACATATTTGCAGGTCAGGTTAGACATTTGAATATGCGCGTGCATGTAGTCATGATCTATCCCGCAATTTCTCGAACAGTCGGCTGACCCGGCGCCCGGGCAGGCCCCTTCCTCGGATGCGGCACGGCGACGGGTGAGCCAGAGCTCCCACCGATGGGCGCTCCACTCGATCGTGCATGAGTGATCGTGTCGAGTGCTGGTGGGGCGAGAGGCTTGGATCAGGATGACGGTCTGCGGGCCGGTGCGTTGTCCAGCGGTTGCCAGAAGAGCCCGATGTCAGCCACAGCGCTCAGCGGCTCGCCCGGGTGGTTTTCCGGTGTCGATCCGGAACGGACAACGCCCCATTGCTCAGGCGTTCCTCGGGTGGTGCCAGCGGCGCTGCGGGCCTTCGGAACCGAGGTGCTGGTCACCCAGCACGGCGCGCACACCGACCAGGAGGACCCCCTGCCGATCTGAACCTGGCCATTCAGGAGACGCCCGCGCGACGCTCTACCCACTGCATGGGCTGAATCCCACGATGCTCGCGATTTCTGTCGACCCCACCCCCCAAGGCGATCCTCCGCCCCCGAGATCGGTCAGCCCGACGCGCCGAGCGTCGAGATACCCGGGCGGGTATAGGACTTCCGACTCTGGCGCGGTTCCGTCGAGACGGGATCATGGTCAAGACAGCCAGGAGTCGAAACCATGTTCGTTGATTCTGATCCGCGGCCGGTGTCGGCGCGGTTGCCGGCGTGGAGCACGGTGTTGGCGGTCGTGGCTCACCCCGACGACGAGTCCTTCGGGCTCGGCGCGATCCTGGACGCCTTCTACCGGGCGAAGACCCGCACGGCCGTGCTGTGCCTGACCCGCGGCGAGGCCTCCACCCTGCACGGGGTAGCGGGCGATCTGAACGCCGTGCGCGGCAGGGAATTCGCCGCGGCGGCGCGGACATTGGGGGTCACCGACACCGTGCTCCGGGACTTTCCCGACGGCGCCCTGGACCGGGTCTGCCGCAGCCGGCTATCGGGCGAGGTGATCGACGCCGCACGAGCCGTGCGCGCCGACGGCTTGCTGGTTTTCGACCCCAGCGGGGTGACCGGTCACCCCGATCACGCGGCGGCGACAGCAGCGGCACTGCTGGCCGCGGCGGGCCTGGATCTGCCGGTGCTGGGCTGGACTTTGCCGGCCCCGGTCGCGGAAGTACTGAACGGTGAACTGGGCACCGGATTCGTCGGGCACAGGGCCGCCGAGATCGACATCGAACTGCCGGTGGATCGGGCCGAGCAGACCGCCGCCTGCGCGGCCCATGTCAGCCAGGCCATCCCCACCAGCGTGCTGTGGCGGCGCCTGGAACTGCTCGGTCACACCGAACATCTGCGCTGGTTGCCCAACCCTCCGGCCGCAGAGGAGCTCTCGAAGTAGCAGGAGGAGCTCGACGACGTCGATGTCTGCCGCTGCTGACTGGAACTCCCGCTACCGAGGCGCAACAGGCAGGCCCTGGTCCTTGCCACCTGCGGTCGGGAGACCACGTTCTCCCACGAGGTCACGGGTTTCACGATGTCTTCACGATCGCCGTCGTGGTGCCTTCATCCCCGAGCCGTTGACTGAGGTCATCTGCCG
>JBBRVZ010000151.1:0-5611 GCA_038246445.1 Mycobacteriales bacterium | reverse complement strand
TCGCGGCGCTCACTGCGGTCGCCGACTTCGACCTGGTCATCGTCCCGGAATCACTGTTCACCGCACTGCCGGTATCTGCCCGCACCCGCCAGCGGTACATCACCGACCAACTACACGCGCTAGCCACCGCGAAACGGGAACGCAGCGGCGCTACCCCCGGTAGCGGGGCTAGCACAGCTAGCACCAAGGACATCGAGGCCGCGAAGAAACGCCTGGAAGCTAAACTGAGCCAGGTCATCGCGGAGGGCCGGGCCGGGTCGGATACCGGCATCACGTTCGAGACCACCGGCTGTGACTACCTTTTCGTGGACGAAGCGCACTACTACAAGAACAATATGGTGCTCTCCGGGACCCGTGACCTGGCCCGCCCCGACGAGCCGCAACGGGCGATGGACCTGTCGATGAAATTGCAGGTCCTGCGGGAGGTTCGCGGTGATGGCCGGGCCGCGAGCTTCGCCACCGGAACCCCGATCCCGAACAGCCCACGGGAAATGTGGGTGATGCTGGACTACCTGCGCCCGGACCTGCTCCGCGCTGCCGGGGTCGAGCATTTCGATGCCTGGGCGGCGAACCACCTCCGGCCGGAGACCCGACTGGAAATGAAGATCACCGGGGCCGGGTTCGCTCCGCGGACCAGGATCACTCGGTTCGTGAACGTCCCGGAGATGACCCGGATGTGGCGGCAGATGGCCGACCAGGTCACCCGCGCCGACCTGGACGTGCAACTGCCGGCCCTGCCGCCCGGTGGCCGGTCCATCACCGCGATCCCCCGCTCAGTGGAACAGGCCGGCTACAGCGCCGCGTTGGAGGCCCGCGCCGAGCTGGTCCGCTCCGGCGGGGTCCAACCCGATCAGGACAACATCCTCAAGATCAGCTCCGACGGTCGTAAGGCCGCTCTGGACCAGCGTCTGGTGAACCTGCCGCCCGACCCCACCGGAGGTCGGCTCGGCGCCGTCACCACCGAGATCATCCGGCTGCACCACGCCACCTCCGGCCGGGTCTATCTGGAGGAGGACGGTCGACCCTCGGCCCGGACCGGTGGGTTGCAGATCGTGTTCTGCGACCAGTCCACCCCCAAACCCGGGCAATGGAACGTCTACACCGCGCTGCGGGAGGACCTCATCACCGCCGGGATGCCCCGGGAACGGATCCGGTTCATCCACGAGGCGGGCACCGACACCGCCCGGGCCGACCTGTTCGCCGCCGCCCGGGACGGCCGGATCAACGTCCTGATCGGATCCACCCACAAAATGGGGACCGGCGCCAACATCCAGGCCCGGGCCATCGGCCTGCACCACCTGGACGTGCCGTGGCGTCCATCAGACCTGGAACAACGCGAGGGCCGGATCCTGCGTCAGGGGAATCAGAACGCCGCCCACGGCCCGGTGGAAATCCACACCTACGTCACCGAATCCACCTTCGACGCGTTCTCCTGGAACCTGGTCACCGGCAAAGCCAGGTTCATCGCTCAGGTCAAAAACGGCGGCACCGCCCGGCATGTCGACGCCGACGACGCCGACACGTTGTCCTTCGAACAGATCACCGCACTATCGGCCGGTGACCCACGGATCCTGGAACGCCACCAGCTCGGTGTCGACGCCGGACGCCTGGGCCGGCTGCACCGCGCCCACACCGACGAACAACACCGCATCACCTTCGAACTGCACGGGCTGCAAGCCCGCCAACAGGACACCGACCACCTCCTGGACCGCATCAATGCACCGCTGGCGGCCATCACACCCACCAGCGGTGAGTCCTTCAGCATCATCATCGACAGCCGCAGCTACCTGTCCAGGGCAGATGCCGGGCAGGCACTGAGCGACATCCTGACCGCGAACACCAACTACCTCGGCCACCCGCGCCGCGTCGATCAGATCATCGGCCGGATCGGCGGGCTGGACCTACGACTGCACGCGAACCAGGGCGAGCAGAAGTTCACCCTGTCCTTCCCCGAGCTGCCCGACGGCCGGTACACCACGCTGTCCACCGCGGCCGCCGTCACCGCCGCCGACGCCCTCGGCGCCGCCAGCACACCCGGTCTCGGGGTGATCCGCCGCCTGGAGCACCACCTGACAACACTGCCCACCCGGGCAGCGCAGCTACGCCACGACAGCCAGAGCTACCCGAGGAAGATCGACCGTCTCACCGGCATCCACGGCGCCGAGTTCCCGCACACCGCGGAACTGACCCGGATCAGAGCCAGGATCAGCCAACTCGACACCGAACTAACCGACCGGGCACCGGTCGCCGCCCCCACCGCCGCCGAGCGCCCGGCCTGGCTGCGCCGCATGGACCCCGACCACACAATGCTCTGGGGTCCGGAACTCCAGAAGACCGTCACCGATGGCCGCACCACCTACGGTCAGCTCCTGGTCGGCGACATCATCACCCCGCCGGAGAAAACCGCCGGACCGCACCATGTCACCCGCATCCACGGATACGGCACCCGTGATTACCACCTCACGCCGGTCGGCCAGCCGGACCAGGACACCACAGACAACAGAGACACCACAGACACCAGGATCAGCAAGAAGGGCAGCACCGCCGTCACCCTCATCGCCCGGCCCACCCACCACAATGCCGACCAGGTCGGCCCGCCCGCCCGGACACCGATCCCCGACCCGCCGCGACCCATCGCCGCAGCTCCGCGTGATCCGACCACAATAATCACCATGACAGGTGCATCCGGCCAGACCGCCCCAGCCGACGACACCCCAGGCCCGGACCGCACCGGGGCACTACCCGGCGTGCCCGACGCCGCCGCACGCCTGCACGCTCTACACCCCTTCACCGTCGAGCCCGACGAGTTCCGAACCGCGGTCCGCGGCGCCCTGCCCGCCGCTGAGCAACGCTCAACCACCGCACCCCTAGAAGCCGCCGGCCCCGTCATTCAGCACGACCACGCCGGCACCACCGTCACAGGCACCCGCAAAGACGACACCGACCTGCGTGATGCCCTCAAACACAGCGGGTTCCACTGGTCCCGGCACCAGAACCTTTGGTACCTACCCCGCACCATGACCGAACACGCCCGCACCACCCGCGTCTCCGACCTGCGATCTCAACTCGCCGCCCACGGCCGAGACCTCCCATCCAGCACCACACCAGCCCCGACCAGCACCACCGCAACCGCCACCCAGGCCGTCGAACCAGGACCAGCCATTCCGCTACGATCCCGGGACCTGTAATAGCTATAGCTAGTCGAGCTAGCCCTTCACCCCCAACAACGATCCCGGCAGATCCTGGGCGATAACGGCGCTCGCCGCCTGACAGGCAACACCGAGCGCCCTAGCTATAGCTAGCTCGGCTAGCTACTTGTTACTGCTGTTCCGCATGGTGGCGATGATGCTGAGGCTGGCGGCGCGGCGCCCCACTTTCCGTAGCGAGGCGCTGAGGTCCCACGCGTTGTGGATCCTGTCGTGGTGGGTCCGGCAGAGCGGGATGACGTCTTCGTAGGTTTCGTGGCCGAGCTGCTCGTAGTCCAGGTGGTGTAGGTCGAACTGGGTTGCCCCGCACACCACGCAGACCGGGTCGTTCCCGGTCCGGGTGCGGTGTTCGGCGACCCACCACCGGCGTTTGACGGCCCAGGCGGCACTGGTCATGTAGTGCGCGTACTGGTCGCGGCGTCGGCGGCGCCCGGTGCTCCAGGTCGCGCCGATTCGTTGGGTACGCACCGGGTCAACCGTGCTCGCCGCTTTGTAGGACGTGCAGTACCGCCGATTCCACCGCCAGGGACCGGGGCATCCCGTACCAGCGGCCACCGGGGGAGCCTCGGTCGGCCAGGACCTGGTCGACCAGCTGCCCGCAGCGCCGGCACAGCGCGACCAGGTCGTGCCAGTAGATGACCTGGCCTGCTTCGCCTTTCCATATCAGGACCAGGTCGGTGTCGATGTCGCAGGTCGCGCAGCGGGCGTTGTTGCCGCTGCGGTCCTGGTTGACCCCGTCCCACCAGGAAAGCAGCTGGGATCGGTACCCGTAGGGCTGACCGTCTTCCGGGGCTGTCATGCGGCGGTGTTGGTCAGCGCGGCGGCCGGCTGCTGCCCGTCGGCGATGGACCGTTCGACCTGGGCCCGCTCGGCGGCGAGTTCTTTGCGGTCGCTGCGCCGGTAGTAGGCGGTCATTTGCACCAGCATCGGGTCCAGCCCCTTGTAGAACATCAGCATCGTGCCCTCCGGTAGGCCGCGGATCTCCCCGGTGTCGAGCACGGCCCGGGTACGGACCTGTTCGGAGAAGCTGCGGCCCGAGTCCGGCCCGCTGCTGAACAGGCCGCCACCGCGGCCGGTGGATGCCTGCCAGGTGGTTTCGTCGCGTTCCCCGGCGATCGCCGCGAAGTCCCGCAGGTTCTCGGCGTCGGTGACGCCGCCCAGGATGCCGGTGATAGTGCAGGAATCCCAGATCGCCTTCGCCGCGTCCATCCCCCAGGTCCGGGCCATCTGCGAGCGGGACTGGATGATCGCCACGGTGACGATCCCGGACCCGCCGTACGCCGAGACGTAGGTGGGCAACGCGGGCAGCGGCGCCCAGTTCGCGATCTCGTCCAGCACCAGGGTCAGCGGCGGGTCCAACCTGGTCTTGAGGGAGCGGTCCGCGATGGTCTTCGCGGTGCGGGTGATGTCCGCGACCAGGCATTGCAGCAGCCGGGACGCCGGGTCGTCGTTCTCCGCGAGCAGATACAGGGTGCCTTTCGCGGCCAGGAACGCGGCGGCGTCCAGGTTCTGCCCCGGCGGGGGGTCGAACCGGCGGCGCACCGCGTACAGGTCCAACCCGGCCATCGCCTTGCCAACACCGGCCCACACGTTGCCCCGGAACTTCTCATCGCCGTCCACGACCTGCGCGAGGGTGTCGGCCCAGCCCGGTTCCACCCGGATACCGGCCTGGGATCGGCCTTCCAGGTTCTGCAGCACCGCCAGGCCGGCCTTCGCCGCGGCCGCGGACTGCGTCCACCGCCACAGATCGTCGATCCCGACCTCACCCCACGCGGCGGCGTGCAGCAGCGCTTTGATCACCTTTTCCGACCAGTCCTGCCAGAACGAGGCGTCTTCCACCCCGGAGGAGGACCCGGCGGCCAACACCTGCGCCCGGGCGGTCGCGACCCGCCCGTCCCGGCACCCGGCGATTGGGGACCAGCGGATCATTTCCGGTAGCCCGTCGACCGATCCGTCGGTGGCGATCACCCCGACCGGGCCGATCTTCGCCCGGGCGGTCATGGTGACCGCGACGACATCGGGCCGGGTGGAGGTGACCACCACCGCGCCCGGGGCGTCCAGCACCCGGTTGATCACCACGAACACGCCTTTCCCCGCGCCGGACGGGCCGAGCAGCACCACCGAATCCCGGACGCTGGTGTACACCTCGATACCCCGGGCCCGGCCCCAACACCAACCCAGCTCCGTCACCTCCGGTCGCCGGCCGGACAGCCCGGGCCGCAGCTCGCTGACCTTGGCCCGCAACGGTTTGCGCCCGACCGTCCGGTTGATGTCCCCGGGGGTGGCCATCCCCGCCCGGGAGGCCATCTCCGCGACCTTGCGCTTCGAACGGCCCCGCACCCGGACAGTTGCGAACACCGTGACCGTCACCGCGACGAGCAGGGCCACGGTGCCGATGCTGACCG
>JBBRVZ010000150.1:0-5700 GCA_038246445.1 Mycobacteriales bacterium | reverse complement strand
TTGCTCGGCGCACTCGTACGGGACGACGAGTCAGCTGTAACCGCTGTCGCCGACGGGGTCGGCGGGCTAATTACCGATGCGCTGACCGTGCCTTGAGTGCTCGTCTGGCCGTCAGCGGACGGGTCGGCAGAAGTACAGCCGGCGAGTACGAACGTCATAATTGCAGCGCAGCCGATCAACACGCGACGAGCTTTACTCATGCGGATTGTCCCCTTCCCGTTGCCATTACGAAGGATTTGATGACCGCGGATGCGTTCTGCCGCAGCACCGGCTGGCTCGTCGAGGTCACCGTCCGACTCAGCGTCGGCGACCCGAACAAAGCACCGAAGGTGATCGGCGCCTCGTTGCTGCAACGGGCGGACACCGTGGTGGCGCCCAGACTGACGACCGCTCCGACGTCCGGGCCTCGTACCTGCAGGTAACGGTTGGCCGCGGCGATCGGATCAGCAATGCCCACCGACTCGGCCGTCGTGCGGCGCGGATCGACGGCACCGGCAGCGGCTGCTGTCGCTCCGTCACACAGTCTCTGCAGGCGCTGGCCGGCGAGGAACGCCGAACCGGCGGCCGTGACCCCCGCCGTCAGGACGAGAAGACACACCAACATCCCGAGCACGAGGGGCGTCACCGATCCCCGGTCGCCCGAACTCATGCCGTCGTCATCCGGGTCGAAGAGTCCGGCCGATAACGTCACCGGCCCTCCCTGAAGTCGCCGACGTGCACGGTGAACACCCCGGTCACGGTGTTCTGGCTGCCGGTCACTACCGACGGCACACCGGGGAAGGTCACCAAGGCGACGACGCACACGTCATACACGTCGCCCGGGCGCAGGCTGGGCGAAATTTGCGGCGCCGAAACGCAATCGCTGCCGGTAGCGACGAAACGGACCTGCATGCCGTCCGCCGGGACCCGCTGATCGGTCAAGGCCAGTTGCGCGATTTCCTGCGCACGGGCCACTCCGGCGGTAATCGTCGGCGCGGCGTCCATGACTCGACCCGCGTCACGAGCGCCTTGCGAAACAGCAAAGGTCGCAGCCTGTAACCGGACGACTGTTGCGAGGATGTACACCGTCGGGATGAGCAACAGAACGGCCAGGAAGACGACTTCGATCAACGCGCGCCCGTCGTCACCGTTTCCTTCGGGTGCGGGTTCGGGCGGGTCTGCACGTGCCGACCCGTGGCCGTCTCCAGCGAACTGGAATCTGATCCGCGTGCCAACGGAGATCAGCCGTCGTATCCGTGACCCATCCCGGCTGTCGACGGTCATCCGAGCGACTCCTTCGCCGAGTGACCGGTCACCTCTATCGTCGGCATCACCCCGTCGAGCAGCGCGATGATTCCTGGTGCTTCCATCTCACAATCGACGCGGACCAGCAGGCCCTGCACGCCGGACGTGCAGCTCAACGTTGAACGGGTCGCTCCGGTGATTCCGCCGCCGAGCAAGGCCGACACCTGCTCGGTGGCCGCAGTTGCGGGGCTGTCGTGGTTCGCGGCGATCCGCGCGGCGTCCGCAGCGGCCGAGGTGAGCAGGGTGCGGGTGTAAGCCCACAGGCCTACCGAGATCAGGGCCAGGAACAGCATCAACAACAGCACCAGCACCAGCGCGAACTCGGCCACTGCCGACCCACGGTCGTTGCTGCCTGGGTCGCAGCGCGGGCGTCCGCGCCGACTGTTCCCACCCGGAGATTGCGTCAGCCGGCGCCGGACACCGACTGGAACGCGTTCTGCACCGCCGTCACCACCTGCTCCCTGAACACGGCCAACAACGCGATGACGACGATCGCCGTCATGACGGTGATCATGACCCAGCCGGGCACGTCTCCTCGGTCGTCCTCGTCCCTCCCGGCGCCCGAGCCCGGGCCTGCATTCAGCCGGTGCAGCAGCTGCGCGGTCATACGCAGCAGCCATTGGTGTGCGGTGGACATGCTGTATCTCATCGGGGCCTCCTGAGGGATCCGCCCGTTGCGGCGCGGCGGAGCTGAATGATGCGGGGCTGAATGATGCGGGGCTGATTGGTGCGGGGCTGATCGGTGCGGGGAACAAGCGCAGGGCAGCGGCGAGTTGACCTCGATCGCAGACGGTGTCGTTCACTGGGCCACCGCTGTGATGGCGAGCAGGCCCGGATACAGCGCAAAGAGAATTGTGATGGGAAGGACCAAGAACACGACGGGCACCATCATCGCGATCTCTTTGCGCCCGCCGGACTCGAGCAGTTGTCGCTTGCCGAGAGCGCGGACGTCCGCCGCCTGGGCACGTAACACGTCAGCCAGCGGTGTGCCTCGCTCGATGGCAACTGCCATGCCATCGAGGAAGCGGGCCAGCGGCTCCAGTCGGGTGCGGTCACGCAGGTGCGTGATGGACGTCAGAAACGGTGTACCGGAGCGTGTTTCGGAAAGCACCCCGCTCAGCTGCCGAACGAGCGGACCGTGCGCCAACCTGGTGATGCGGTCGATGGCGCTCATCGGACCCTCGCCTGCGGTGACGGCCAGAGCCAGCATCTCGGCGACTACCGGGAACTCGGCGATCACCTCGGCGTCGCTCTTGCTGACTGCCTCGCTGAGCCACCAGTCCCGACCCAGCACGCCCGCAGCGCTGCACGCGGCGATCAACAGCACCAGTATCAGTGGGTTCGATTGGCCCAACAGCACCGCGAGAAGTCCGAGGCCGCCCCCTGCCCCAGCTCCCAAGCAACCCCACAGCACCTGCTCGATGCGGAATTGATCGACGGTCAGCGGCGAGTCGAGAGCAGTGAGCCTGCGGTCCACCGAAGCGCGGCCGCCGAGAACCCTGTCGATCAGCCGGACGGCATCCTTGACGAAGGGAGCAGTGAGCCGGCTCAGCGCCGACGCGGTGCCACCGGACACGGTTCCGGTCAGCAGCCTCGAGGGTCGGGCCGCATCGGTGAGATAGGGGGCGATCCTGTCCGACATGGTGGGCCGACGGAGCGGCGGCGAGGCGAGGATCGCCATGAGCAGGCCCGCGCCCGCCAGTCCACCGAGTAAGGCCCCGATCATTGCACCGTTCACCGCAGAACCCTGCGATCCTCGGGAAGCCGACCGATGCGGATCATCAGCCGGTACGCCACCAACGACAGCGCGGCGCCCGTCGCGAGAATGACCGCGCCCGTTGGAGTGTCGTAGGCTTGCAGCGTTTCTCGCTGGGTCGCCAGCAACACCAGGACAAGCCAAGGTGCGGCCACTGCCATCCGTGCGGCATTGACCGACCACGACTGCCGGGCGAGAAGCTCGGCTCTTGTCCGCGCGTCGTCCCGCAGGAAACCGGACAACGTCGACAGCAATCGGCCGAGATCTGTGCCGCCGACTTCCCGTGCCACCCGAAGGGACTCGCAGACCCGGTCACCGACAGGGTCCGCCAGAGCGTCCTTCAGACGGTCGAGTGAACTGTTGAACCGACCGGTTGTCCGGTAGTCCGAACCGAACTGCTTGAACGGCTCCCGAAGCTGCTCGGGCCCGCGCACACCGATCGCCGACAGCGCCTCCGGGAGGGACAACCCAGCGCGGACACCTGAAGTCAGGTTGTCGACCACCTCGGGCCACAGTTCGCGGAGATCCGCCTGCCGCTTGTGGCGGAGCCGGCTGACGACCATCCGCGGCACGAAGGCAGCGAACAGCGCGAAAACCGCAGTCACGCTGATGGACTGAGTCAGGGCAATGCCGATGATCGCGACCAGCACCGTGGCGAAGACCTGCAAGGCAACCAGCTGGGCCGGTGTGACACCGGACAATCCCGCTTGGATGAGGTGCTCGCGGGTGCGTTCGGAACGTACCCGCGTCCGTGGGTGAGACGGCCGCGCGAGCAAGCCGTGCCAGATGAGCAGCAGACCCAGTCCGACCAGGAGCCCGAGAAATGCGCCCATGACGCGTCTCCCTTCCGCGTCGGTCGCGTGATCGGCAGACACTAACTCATCAAGGGAACTTCTCATCAATTCTTACCAACAGTCATGTGGACAACTCTTGGCGCACCGATAGCGGTAACAATTCGTAGTGGAGGCCGACGTGGGTGCAGCTCGATGCTCGTTCAGAAGTGCTGCGCTAGGCCGGGTCTTGGCCGGCGGTAGATGCACGAACTCCACCGACGTGCAGTATTCGCCCGACCGATCAGGGCCATGAGAGTGATGAAAACAATTGCGGCTTCGAGTGGGGCTTCGTTCCGAACAGCTGTATTCGTTCGGGAGGCGAACCGCCAATTGCAGAAGGGTGCCGGGAGAACCGTGTCAATCTCCCAATGGTTCGCGTAGCGCAACACGTATCGGTCGTCAGCGCGCACGCCCGGACGCGAGCGGGCCGGAGGTGGGGTGAACGAGCGGACCGGAACGGCGGTGGTCCAGCCGTGTCAGTCGCCACGAACGGGAGCGTGAGTCCCCTCGGGCCGCATCCTTCCTCGGGGAGGACAGCGTGGCGCTTCAGTCCGGGCCAGGAGAAACCAGGTCACGGTGCCGGCGGCCCCGCCTCGATCCGCCTGTGATGCCGCGTCACAGCGTCGGCACCCATCGCCCAATCCGATTCGACCCACCACGTCGCGCCGGCCTCCACCCACTCCCGCACTGGGGCATCACCGGCGCCGCCCGGGTCGCTGACGCCTTCGGCAACCACGTCAAAGCCGTCCCATTGGAGGCCGGCCGCCTCACGCAGCGGTCGCACCGCGCAGACCACGTCGGAGAGGTCCTGCGGGGTGAACGGTGTCTCCGCCCCGAAGCCGACCTTCGTGGACAGCAGACCGTCCCAACGTGCGGCCCTGCCCATTGACTTCCGCGACGGGTACGCGCCGACGACCCACACCGGCACCCTGGGCTGTTGCACCGGCGCCGGCGGGCCGGGAAAGCTCGTCGGCCGGACCTGATAGTGCCTGCCCGAGAACGTGAACGGCTGACCGCGCATCAAGCCGTCGTACACGGCCAGCCCCTCGTCCAGCTTCTCGGCTCGAAGCTTGCGATCCTCGCCCGCCTCGAAGGCCAGCCAGCCGTCGTGCAGCGCGCCGAGTCCAACGGCGAGCTGCACCCGCCCGCCGGAGAGGTCGTCGAGGGTCGCGGCCTTCGCGGCCAGCTCGTACGGCTTGACCCGGGGGAGCGGGGTCAACATGGTGCCGAGCCTGATCCGTGCTGTGCGCATCGCCGCCGCCGCCAGCAACACCCAGGCGTCGGTGGCCCAGAGCGCCTCCCAGGCGAAGATGGCGTCCCAGCCGGCGTTTTCGGCGGCGACGGCGAGGTCGACGAACTGCTTCGGTGTTGCCGCGCTGATCACGATGCCGGTTCGTAATTGCCTCATGCGGGTACTGTCACACCCGCCACCGACAGTGACATCGAAGCGGCTCATGCTTCAGTCGGGCAGGACCGGCATCTCCACCACGCTCCGCCGGTGTAGCAGTACGGCGCGGGTGACGGACGCCGAACCGAACCGCTCGCGCACCCCGTCCAGCGCGGCGTCCAGCGCCGGCCCGGTGGCGTCGTCGAAGGGCAGTTCCAACTGCAGCGATTCGTTGTCGAGGTTGCCGACGGCAATCCCCACCAGCGTCAGGCCCTGCATCCTGATCATCGGCATCGCGACCAGGGCCCCGGCATAGTCGGGTTGTAATTCGTTGACCTGCGGTGATGGGCCGCGACACGCCGGTGGGGGCGGTTTGCGGGGTGGGCATGGCCCCGGTGATGATCATGAAGGTTCTTCAGGCCGAATGCCCACCACGAAGG
>JBBRVZ010000149.1:0-5773 GCA_038246445.1 Mycobacteriales bacterium | reverse complement strand
GGCTCATCGTGCGTAGGCGCCCGGTCGGGCTGTCCGCGGCTGGCACCCTGGCGTGCTCGGTAGCCGTTTCCACGGTCGTCGGTGATCTGATCACCGGCGGCTGGTACTCGCCGTCTGTGGTGAGCCAGCTTCTCGGTCAGCCGCTGGCAGCGCGGTGGCTGCTCGAGTTCTGGTTCGTCGACCTGCTGGCACCGTTCGCCGTCGCGATCGGTCTCGGGCTGTTGTTGGTTCATCGGTTCGGCCGGCCCGGCCCAGCCGGGCCGGGCCGGCCGCGGTCGGCCCGGTGGCGGATCGGTGAGGATGCCTCGTACCTGGTGGCGTGTGTGCTGGGCCTGCTGCTGGCGGCTCTGGCCGGCAGGCTGCACGACGGCGGGTACGCCAACGTGGCCATGCCCGCCCATGTCGGTGTGGCGATCGGATTCGGCCTGATCGTTGCGATGGCGCTGCGTCATCCGGCGTTCACCCCCGGGACGCTCATGGTTCTCGCTGCGGCCCTGGCGGTGCAGTTCGTCGCCATGACGTTCTGGCGCCTGGACGTCATCCCGTCCGACGCCGACCGCGCGGCCGGGGACGCCTTCATCGCCTCGGTGCGGAACCTGCCCGGTGAGGTGCTGATCCCGACGCATCCGTACTACCTGCGCCTCGCCGGGTTGCCGACCCACGCCTCGGCGATCGCGATCGGCGACGTACTGCTCAGCCGGGGCGGGCGCGGCCGCGACGCCATGGCCGCCGCACTGCCATGGGACCTGAGCGGCGTCTCGGCCGTTGTCCTGGACAACGAGGGCGACACGGCACTGTTCGGGGACCCCCTGGATCGCGACTTCACTCTGGTCAGCTCGACATTCGTGGCCGACGGGGTCTTCATCCCGGTCACCGATGCACCGACCCGGCCGGCGCTGCTCTACGTTCGCACCGCGCTGCTGGCCGCCCCGTGAGCGCCCGCACCGAGGGTGACCGGCGCGGTGACGATCAGGTCGTCGACGTTGTCCTGCCCACCCTGGACGAGGCCGGCGCTCTGCCGTGGGTGCTGACCCGGATGCCCGCCGGCTGCCGGGCCATCGTCGTGGACAACGGCTCGACCGACGGCTCGGCCGATATCGCGCGCACCCACGGCGCACAGGTCGTCCTCGAGCCACGTCGGGGTTTCGGTGCCGCCTGCTACGCCGGCCTGCTGGCCGCCAGTTCACCGGTGGTGGCGTTCATGGATGCCGACGCCAGCCTGCACCCACGGGATCTGGGTGCGATCTGCGCCCCGGTGCGCAGCCGCGACACCGACCTGATGATCGGGGCCCGGGTCGGCGGGTCGGGTGCTTGGCCGTGGCATTCGCAGCTGGCGAATCGTTGGCTGTCGGCGCAGGTCCGTCGGCGCACCGGTGTGCATGTCTCCGATCTCGGACCGATGCGGGCGGTGAACCGGGAGCTGCTGCTCGAGCTGGGAATGACGGACCGCGGTTTCGGCTGGCCCCTGGAGATGGTGCTCAAGGCGGCCAGGGCCGGCTGGCGGATCGAGGAGGGCCCGGTGGCGTACCGGCCGCGGATCGGACGATCGAAGGTCACCGGAACGGTCCGCGGGACGCTGCGGGCGGGCCGGGACATGTCACGAATCCTCAAGGAACGCCGGTGAAGGTGATGGTGCTGGCCAAGTCGCCGATCGCCGGCGCCGTCAAGACAAGGCTCTGTCCCCCACTGGATTTCGCCGAAGCCGCGGCCGTTGCCGAGGCCGCACTGCACGACACGCTGGTCGCGGTGGCGGCGAGCGGAGCGAACCAGCGGGTGCTGATCCTGGATGGCGAACCGGGACCGTGGCTGCCCGCAGGGTTCCGGGTGATCCCGCAACGCGGCTGGACCCTGGTCGAGCGGCTCACGGCCGCGTGGCAGGACGCCGGCGGTCCGGCCCTGCAGATCGGGATGGACACACCGCAGGTCGACGCCTCGATCCTGGATTCGGCCATGTCCACCCTGGACCAATCCCCGCGCGGCGCCGTTCTGGGCCTCGCCGAGGACGGCGGGTGGTGGGCGATCGGCCTGCTGACGGGCGACCGGCGGGTGTTCCACGGCGTCCCGATGAGCACCCCGCACACCGGTGCCGCCCAGCGGGCTGCGCTGGTCCGACTGGCCCGGGACCCAGTGCTGCTACCGGCCCTGCGCGACGTCGACACCTGGGCGGATGCAAGGCACATCGCCGATCGCCACCCGGCCGGGCGGTTCGGGCAACAGGTTCGACAACTGGTCAACCGATCGTCGTCGACGACCGGTCCGGGAGGGTGTTCATGAGGGTGCTGGTCACCGGCGGTGCCGGCTTCATCGGATCGCACATCGTCGACCTGCTGATCGCGCAGGGCCATGACGTCGTGTCCGTCGACAATCTCAGTGCGGCAGCCCACGACGGTGCACCGACCTACCTCAACCCGGCCGCCGAGCACCGGCGAACCTCGCTGAGCGACCTGGCGGCCCTGACCCAGGCCGCCAAAGGGGCCGACGCCGTGTGTCACCAGGCCGCCCGAGTCGGCCTCGGGGTGGATTTCGACGACGTCACCGACTACGTCAACGACAACGCCGCGGGGACCGCCAACCTACTGAAAGCTCTGCACCGCAATGGGTTCCGTGGCCGGGTGGTCCAAGCATCCAGCATGGTCGTCTACGGCGAGGGCCGTTACCTGTGCACCGAGCACGGGGAGGTGGCTCCGGCGCCGCGCCTCGCGCGGGACCTGGAGCGGGGTCAGTTCGAGCCGCCGTGCCCGGCCTGCGGACGTTTCCTGGCCCCGACGGCCGTGACCGAATCGGCGCCACTGGATCCCCGCAACGTCTACGCGGCAACGAAGGTCTCTCAGGAACACCTCGGGAGCATGTTCGCCGCGGCCAGCGGCGCCGACGTCGTGTCCCTGCGCTACCACAACGTCTACGGGCCGCGGATGCCCCGGGATACCCCCTATGCCGGGGTCGCCAGCATCGTCCGCAGTGCCTGCGAGGTCGGCGTCGCGCCGCGCGTCTTCGAGGACGGCGGGCAACGTCGGGACTTCATCCACGTCGCCGATGTCGCGGCCGCGAACCTGCTGGCCCTGACCGCACCGGAGCGGATCGCCGGCGCCTACAACATCGCCTCCGGCGATATGTGCACCGTCGGCCAGATGGCGGACGCCGTGTGCGATGGCTATGGGCCCGGCGCACCGCGACCCATCGTCACCGGCGAGTACCGGATCGGCGACGTCCGGCATGTGACAGCCTCCCCCGCACTGGCCCGCCGGACGTTCGGATTCGCCGCCCAGATCCCCCACCGGGACGGCCTCGCGGCATTCGCCACCGCCCCGATGCGCCGATCGCTGCGATCGGAGTAACTCTTCACGGATTCGCACACGCCGGGCAGGGTGTTCGCGGCAGCAGGTCGACGGCCGCCAGCAGGACGGCGCGGAGCCGGTCGACGGAGCCGGCGAAAACCCGCAGCACCTCCGGCACGCGCACTCCGTCGCCCTGCTGCAGACCCGCGTCCAGGTCGGTGATCAGCGCGATGGGCGAGTAACACAGCCCGAGCTCGCGACACAGCACCGCCTCGGGATGGCCGGTCATGTTGACCAGCAGCCAGCCCTGGGCGGCGAAGAACCGGGACTCCGCCCGGGTGGAGAACCGTGGGCCGTCGATGACCACCAGCACGCCGCCATCGCGGACCTGCCAGTCCTGCTGATGCGCCGCCGACAACACGGCGGTCCGGACGTTCTGGCAGTAGGGGTCGGCGAAAGATGCATGCGCAGGACCGTTGTCGAATAGCTCGTGGAACGTCTGGGTGCGGCCGGTTGTCCAGTCCACGAGCTGATCGGGGACCACCAGGGCGCCCGGTCCCAGGTTCGCGTCCAGCGATCCCACCGCGCAGGGGGCCAGCACCCGGCGGACCCCCAACTCGCGCAGCGCCCATGCGTTGGCCCGGTAGTTGACCGCGTGCGGTGGGAACTCATGATGTCGACCGTGCCGGGACAGGAACGCCACCGTGGTGTCCCCCACCGGCGCGATCGTGATCGGCCCCGACGGCGGACCGTAGGGCGTCCGTATCTCGTCAAGAGTCTGGCCACCGTCGAGCATCCGGTACAGACCCGAGCCGCCGATGATCGCGACCGTCGGGCGTCTTGATTGCGTACCGTCTACCTGACTCATGGCACTTCCCTTCGCTGCATCGCCAACCTCACCACGCGGTGGAGCGGGCCTGTGCGACCCACTGCAAGCCTGTCCAGCATCGCAAGCAGGAGTGCGGTTCGCGACGTGGCTACCGGGACGTCGAGGGTGCTGGGACCGGTCGCAGGGTCTGGAAGGATCGGCAGCGTGAAGATCGCGGTGCTGGTGGGAGGAATAGGCGGCGCCAAGTTCCTGCTCGGGGTGAAGCAGTACCTGGGTTGGAACGCCTACGGGCCGGCCCCTGCGACGTTCGGTGCGCCACCGGAAGGACTGCCCTGGGAATACCCCGGCCGCACGACGCAGCACGAGGTGACCGCGATCGTCAACACCGCCGACGACATCCGGCTGCACAACCTGCAGATCTGCCCCGACCTCGACTCGTGCATGTACACCCTGGCCGGGGTGTCCGACCGGCAGCGCGGCTGGGGGCGGGCGGAGGAAACGTGGACCGTCTCTGCCGAGCTGGCCGGCTACGGCGCCGAGGCGCCGTGGTTCTCCTTGGGCGACAAAGACATCGCCACCCACCTCATCCGCACCAGGATGCTCGACGCGGGCTACCCGCTGTCGGAGGTGACCCGGGCGTTGTGCGAGCGGTGGCAGCCCGGCGTCACCCTGCTACCGATGACCGACAGCCGGGTCGAGACCCATGTCGTGGTCGCCGATCCCGAGCCGTCGGCGGCCGCGATCGAGGCGGGCCGGGCGTCCGGCGCCCCCCCACTGATCGCGCTGCATTTTCAGGAGTGGTGGATCCGTTACCGGGCCGGCCTGCCGGCCCTGTCGATCAAGCCGATCGGGGCCGAGGACTGCCGACCCGGTCCGGTGGTACTGGCCGCGATCACCGGCGCCGACGTCGTGCTGATCGCGCCGTCGAACCCGGTCGTGTCGGTCGGCACCATCCTCGCGGTGCCGGGGATCCGGGAGGCCCTGCGGACGACGAAGGCGCCGGTGGTCGGGGTGTCCCCCGTCATCGGCAGCAACCCGGTCCGCGGTCACGCCGACAAGTGCCTGGCCGCGATCGGCGTGGACTGCAGCGCCGAGGGGATCGGGCGGCACTACGGCGCGCGGTCCCATGACGGCATCCTGGACGCCTTCCTCATCGCCGGGGACGACACCGCCGACATCCCGGGCGTCACCGTGGTGCAGCGCCCGTTGCTGATGTCCGACCCGATGGCCACCGCCGTGATGGTCGCCGCCTGTGTCGAGGTGGCCGGTGTCCGCTGACGTCGACGCCGCCGTCGATTCTGTGCCGGGCGGTGCTGGGAACAGCGCCGGTGGGAACGGCGCCGGTCCGGACGCGCCCGCTCCCGCGGGCCTGCAGATCCTGCCGGTCGCGGGCCTGCCCGAGTTCCGGCCCGGTGACGACCTGGCCGGGGCGATCGTCGACGCCGCGCGGGGGCTGCGCGACGGGGACGTCCTGCTGGTGACGTCCAAGGTCGTGTCGAAGGTGGAGGGCAGGCTCGTTCCGTCACCGACCGACCCGCAGGAACGCGACGCACTGCGCCGCCGGATCATCGACGACGAGTCGGTGCGGCTGGTCGCCCAGATGGCCAGGACCAAGATCGTCGAGAACCGGCTCGGCATCGTCGCCGCCGCCGCGGGCGTCGATGCGTCG
>JBBRVZ010000148.1:0-5784 GCA_038246445.1 Mycobacteriales bacterium | reverse complement strand
TGGGTGCTCGAAAGACGCCGCGTTGGCCGCCGCGATCGGGTCCTCGGAGGACGCGTCATCGGTGACGATCACCAGCGTCAGAACGCGTCCGACGGCGACCGAGCCACCCTTCTCGCGCATGTCGACCAGCGCCTTGTTGATTTTCGACGAATTGGTGGTGGGAAGGTCGACGATCACCGGTTGCCGCCCGGCGGTGTTGCCTGCCCGCGCGGGTCGTCCCGTGCGTCACTACGGTTGTGGGACGACGCACCGGATCGGACCGGTCTCAAGGTCGCCTCCACGCACGGCCGTCCTTGGCCATCATCGCGTCCGCACTGGCCGGTCCCCAAGCACCCGACTCGTACTGCTCCGGTTGCCCGGAGATGCGAGCCCAATGCTTCTCGATCGGGTCGAGAATCTTCCAGGACAGCTCGACTTCTTCATCCTGCGGGAACAGCGACGGTTCGCCCAGCAACACGTCCAGGATCAGCCGTTCGTAAGCCTCGGGGGAGGCCTCGGTGAACGATTGCCCGTAAGAGAAGTCCATCGAGACGTCGCGCACCTCCATCGCCGGACCCGGCACCTTGGAGCCGAAGCGGATGGTGACCCCCTCGTCGGGCTGCACCCTGATGACCAGCATGTTGGAACCGAGTTCCTCGGTGTCGTTGTGCGAGAACGGAAGGTGCGGCGCGCGTTTGAAGACGACCGCGATCTCCGACACCCGCTTGCCCATGCGTTTCCCGGTGCGCAGATAGAACGGCACACCGGCCCACCGCCTGGTCTCCACCAGAAGCTTGACGGCGGCGTAGGTCTCGGTGTTCGAGTCCTTCGGGATGCCCTCCTCCTCGAGGTATCCGCGCACCCGGCTGCCGCCCTGCCAGCCGCCCTCGTACTGCCCACGAGCGGTCCCGGAGCTCAGGTCCTTGGGCAGCTGCACCGCGGACAACACCTTGACCTTCTCCCGACGCAGGTCGTTCGGGTCGAACGCGACGGGCTCCTCCATCGCGGTCAGTGCCATCAGCTGCAGCAGGTGGTTCTGGATGACGTCCCGGGCGGCACCGATGCCGTCGTAGTAGCCGGCGCGCCCGCCGACCCCGATGTCTTCGGCCTGGGTGATCTGCACGTGGTCGACGTAGTTGTTGTTCCAGATCGGTTCGTACAGCTGGTTGGCGAAGCGCAGTGCCAACAGGTTCTGCACAGTCTCCTTGCCGAGGTAGTGGTCGATCCGGAACACGCTGTCGGGCGGGAAGACATCGTTGACCAGCGTGTTGAGCTGCACGGCCGATTTCAGGTCGTGGCCGAACGGCTTCTCGACGACGACCCGGCGCCACTCCTCGCCCTTGGGCTCGCAGAGCCCCGACCGCTTCAGCTGCTGCAGTACCAACGGAAAGGCACTGGGCGGGATCGAGAAATAGAACGCGTGATTGCCGCCGGTGCCGCGGATCCGGTCCAGATCGTTCAGCGTCTGGGCCAGCGTGTCGAACGCGCCGTCGTCATCGAACGCACCCTGCACGAACCGGAAGCCCTCCGCCAGATGCCGCCAGACCTCTTCGGAGAACGGGGTTCTGGCGTACTCCCGGACCGCGTCGTGGACGACCTTGCGGAAATCCTCGTTCTCCCAGTCCCGCCGCGCGAACCCGACCAGCGCGAAACCCGGTGGCAGCAAACCCCTGTTCGCCAGGTCGTAGATCGCCGGCATCAGCTTCTTGCGGGACAGATCTCCCGTCACGCCGAAGATCACGATGCCGGAGGGCCCGGCGATCCGGGGGAGCCGCTTGTCCCGCGGATCCCGCAGAGGGTTCAACGCCAGTGATGCCATGAGAGCCGTCGATGTCCTTTCCCAAGGTGTGCGGGCCAGGCGCGGGGTGCGTCAGGCAGGTCCACGGTGACCCGGCGCCGACGTCGGTGCAGGCACCGTCGCGCCATCGACCGGATCGACCGCTATGACGAGTGCTTGGCGAGCTCCTGCCTCACCGAATCCAGCAGCGCGCCCCATGCCTGCTCGAACTTCTGCACGCCCTCTGACTCCAGGACCTGGAAGACATCCGGCAGATCCACCCCGACGGCCTGCAGCGCGCTGAAGGTTGCCGACGCCGCACCGTAGGTGCCCTGGATCGTGTCACCGCGGATGACGCCGTGATCGGCGACCGCGTCGATCGTCTTCTCCGGCGCTGTGTTCACCGTCCCGGGGGCGACAAGCTCGACGACGTAACGGGTGTCGTCATAGGCCGGGTCCTTGACGCCGGTCGACGCCCACAGTGGTCGCTGCCTGGTCGCACCCGCCGCCTCCAGGGCTTGCCAACGGGGACCGGTGAACGTCTGCTGGTAGGCCTGGTAGGCAAGCCGGGCGTTCGCGATCGCCGCCTCGCCGAGCAGCGACTGGGCCTCCGGGCTACCGATGGCATTGAGTCGCTTGTCGATCTCGGAGTCCACCCGCGACACGAAGAACGAGGCCACGGAATGGATCTGGGACAGGTCATGGCCGTTGGACTTCGCCTGCTCCAGACCGGTCAGGTAGGCGTCGATAACGGCCGCGTACCGCTCGAGGGAGAAGATCAGCGTGACGTTCACACTGATGCCCTCTGCGGTCACGGCGGTGATCGCGGGCAGGCCCGCGAGGGTGGCGGGGATCTTGATCAGCACATTGGGCCGGTCGACGATCTTCGCCAGTTCCTGGGCCTGCGCGACGGTGCCCTCGGTGTCATCGGCCAGCCGCGGGTCGACCTCGATCGACACCCGACCGTCGACGTGGCCGGACGACTGGAAGGTCGCGGTGAACAGGTCGCAGGCATCGCGGACGTCGTCGGTGGTGACCTCGCGGACGGTGTCGTCCACACCCGCACCGCGGGCGGCCAGCTCATCGAGCTGCTTCTGGTAGGACGCGCCGTCCTTGAGGGCCGCCTGGAAGATCGACGGGTTCGTGGTGACGCCGACGATGTGCTTGTCGGCGATCAGCTGCTCGAGGTTGCCCGATTGCAGTCGCTGCCGGGACAGGTCGTCGAGCCAGAGCGAGACGCCGGCGGCTGACAGGTCCGCCAGCGGGTTGTCGGAGCTCTGGGGCGTGGTCATCGTCATCAGGTCCTTTTCGAAGGCTTCGGTGTGCGCGGTGTCGTGGGGTCGCCGATGTGGTGCGCTGCAAGGCTTCCCGGTGGGAAGGATGCAGCCGTGGGACGGGTCAGTTGGGCGGCGTGCGCTCGGGCCCGGACACATCCGAACCGGCGTGGGCGAGCTGGTCGGGGCTGGATTCGGTGCTCGGGCCGGACTCGCCTGATGCCGCCGAGAGGGCGTCCTTGGCGTTGGCCACGGCGGCATCCGCGGTGATGCCGAATTCCTTGAACAGCGTCTTGAAGTCGGCGGAGGCGCCGTAGTGCTCGAGCGACACCGGGCGGCCGTGGGCACCGAGCCAGCGCCACCAAGGCTGCGCGATGCCGGCCTCGATGGAGACCCGTGCGGTGACGGCCGGGGGCAACACGGACTCGATGTAGCTGCTGTCCTGTGCCTGGAACCACTCCAGACACGGCATCGAGACAACGCGGGTGCCGATGCCCTGCTCCTGCAACGTTGTGCGTGCTTCGACCGCGATCTGCAACTCGGAACCGGTCGCGATCAGGATCACCCGCAGCTCACCGTCGGCGTCGGAGAGGATGTAGCCGCCCTTCGCCACACCTTGCGCCTTCGTGCCTTCCAGGACCGGGACGGTCTGCCGGGTCAGGCACAGTCCGACCGGCCCGGAGAACCAGTCGTGCTGCCGCTGGAGAATGGCCTGCCAGGCGTACGAGGTCTCGTTGGCATCGCCCGGCCGGACGATGGACAGCCCCGGAATCGCCCGCAGCGCCGCAAGGTGCTCGACCGGCTGGTGGGTGGGACCGTCCTCGCCGAGGCCGATGGAGTCGTGGGTCCAGACGTAGGTCGCGGGCGCGCCCATCACCGCAGCCAGTCTGACCGCACCTCGCATGTAGTCGGAGAATGTCAGGAACGTGCCGCCATAGGGGCGGGTCGGTCCGTGCATGACGATCCCCGTCAGGATCGCGCCCATGGCGTGCTCGCGGATGCCGAAGTGCAGCGTCCGCCCGTACGGCTGGGCGTCCCAGTGGGCGGTCTTCGCATCGACCGGGCCGAAGGACGGCTCGCCTGCCATCGTGGTGTTGTTCGATTCCGCGAGATCCGCCGAGCCGCCCCACAATTCCGGCAGTACCGGGGCAAGCGCGTTGAGTACCTTGCCGGACGCCGCCCTCGTGGCGACGCCCTTGGGGTCCGGCTCCCATGACGGCAGCACATCGGTCCAGCCGTCCGGCAGATCTCGCGCGAAGATCCGGTCGAACAGCGCCTTGCGGTCCGGGTTCGCGCTCGCCCACTCGTCGAACCGCTGCTGCCAGGCCTCCTTCGCGGCCTCACCCCGGTCAACGGCCTGACGGGTGTGCTTGATCACCAGGTCCTCGACCTGGAAGGTGATGTCCGGGTCGAAACCCAGAGCCCTCTTGACAGCGGCGACCTCTTCGTCGCCCAACGCCGCGCCGTGCGCCTTGCCGGTGTTCATCAGCTTCGGAGCCGGGTAGCCGATGATGGTGCGAACCTGGATGAAGGACGGCTTGTCGGTGACGGCCTTCGCCTTCTCGATGGCGTCCAGCAGGCCGACGATGTTCTCCCCGCCCTGCACGGTCTGCACATGCCAGCCGTATGACTCGTAGCGAGCGGGAACGTCCTCGGCGAAGGCGATGTTGGTGTCGTCCTCGATGGAGATCTCGTTGTGGTCGTAGAACGCGATCAGGTTGCCGAGCTGCTGGCGGCCCGCAATCGATGACGCCTCCGACGTGACGCCCTCCTCGAGGTCGCCGTCCGAGCAGACCACGTAGATGTAGTGGTCGAAGACCGACTCGCCCCAGGCGGGCTCCGGATCGAACAGACCGCGTTCGCGGCGCGCCGCCATCGCCATGCCGACCGCGGAGGACAGTCCCTGGCCCAGTGGTCCGGTGGTGATCTCGACACCCTTGGTGTGGTGGTACTCCGGGTGCCCCGGGGTCCGCGACCCCCAGGTCCGTAGCGCCTGCAGGTCGTCCAGCTCGAGGCCGAACCCGGCGAGGTACAGCTGGACGTACAGGGTGAGGCTGGAATGCCCACAGGACAGGACGAACCGGTCACGGCCCACCCAGTGCGGGTCGGCGGGATCGTGCCGCATGACCCGCTGGAACAACGTGTAGGCGAGCGGGGCCAGGCTCATCGCCGTACCCGGGTGCCCGTTCCCCACTTTCTGCACCGCGTCGGCGGCCAGTACCCGGGCGGTGTCCACCGCTCGCGAGTCAACCTCGGACCAGTCGTCGGGTACATGCGGTGTGGTGAGAACGGCGATATCGGCAGTGGCGGCTGACATGGTCACGAGCGAGCGACCTCCTGGGCGGGCGATCGCCCAGCACACGCGGGCGATTGCGGAATGTGTCCGGATGGTGAAGATGAACTGGTCGGGGGTGCGCAGTGGCACATCCACAGTAGTACGGACAGGGTGACCGTCCGCTCCCGGACCGAACGAGTGCGGTGGCACGCCGCGACACGCCCTTGCTCCCGGCGCTGACGTCGGCCGTTCCGCCGTTGACGTTCGTCGGGACGCATGTCGTGAGGCTCACCCGGGCGGTCGCACAGCCGGTCGTGGCCGACACTTAGTGGTCTCAGTCGTAAGTTCGTCGGGGGTGTGTGTCCTGAAAGCTGTGTTGGGCTTGCCGGTGGGAGTCCGGTCGGGGTAGCGGCCAAGCGGCCCCGTAGCTGGTGGCCGGCGGAAGGGGAGACCTGACTGTCGAAGCGCCATGACAAAGT
>JBBRVZ010000147.1:0-5812 GCA_038246445.1 Mycobacteriales bacterium | reverse complement strand
CACCACCACACAGGCAGCAAACAACCCCAGCACCAAACAAACGGCACTGACTTTCGGTACACTGTTGAGTTCTCAAAGAACGGACACACACCCACAGCAGCCTTCCGACCACCCAGGGGGCAACCCTGCAAACACTACCGGGTACGGTCCGCAGTGTCAATCTGCCCGGCCCCAACCCCGTCGCCCGCCGGGCTTGCCGGCGCGCAGCGGCTCCATCCTTGCGGACAGGCCATCGGGGATGGTCGCAGCCCCGGCCCGGGGGACCGTAGCGGCGCGACTTGAAAAGACTAGCACGGACCGAGTCACTGGCAAACCGCCTGACAGCAAACGGATCTCGGTCCAGCGCAGTGCGCGCAAGGCCGGCGGGGTCTGCCGTCACGACGTCGCGGGCGCCGGCGCACCGGGGAACACCGGCGGTAGTGGGCCGGTGGGCTGGTACGCCATCGCTGTCGCCAGGTCGGTGCCGCGGACCGACCCGTCGCAGTGGTACGCCAAGCCCCATTCATCGATGAACGACAGATCCGGAAAGACGCACAGGGCAACCACGACGTCATCGGGATCCGTCTTGGCGACCCAGCCGCCGCCAGCGACGCTGATGCCGCCGAACGTCGAGGACCCGCCCAGTTCCTTGCTGCAGTAGCCGGTTGCGGGGTTGGCGCCGCCGGTGGTGGACGGCAGCGGCACCTTCGACAGGTATGCGAGCGCTGCCAGCGTCGGTTCCGCAGACGACAGCGTCGTCAGGTCGACGTAGATGCGGGAGGACGCTTCGTCACCGGACTGGAAACGGCACATCGTCGCCCGGCCGGCGAGCGTAACCCAGCTGCTTTCTTCGCCGTTCGTTCCCCAATACGCCTCGCGGGTCTGCACCTCGCCGCCCTTGGCCGTGCAGTACTGCTGCTGTTGGGCGCTAGGCATGCCCCCGGACGTCATGGACGCCGGCGCACTCGATGCGGTAGGTGCCGTGGACAGGGTGGAGGACAACGCGGTAGAGGCGCCTGTGCTCGTCGACGCGGAGGCAGCGCCGGCCGCCGGACGAGAGGCCGCCGTGGTCGCTGCCGTGGTCGCTGCCGTGGTCGAAGCCGTGGTCGATGACGCGGTCGTTGCACCGGATCCGCAACCGGCCAGCGCGGCGAGCGCCACCCCCGAGATCAGCAGCGCCACGGCCGGCCGTTTGCCCATCGTCTCCACCCGTTCGTGCGAAGTGTGGCTCACGAGCGGCGCGTCCCCCACCCTCGCCCGGCCCGGCAGACCGGACCTTCGCCATCATGGCACGAACTTATTGCTCAACGCAGTTGATCGTTCACAATCGGTGATCTTCGTCAGCCCAGGACGTAGGAACCGGGACCCTGCGCCAGCACGGGGTACTTGGCGCTACCCATCCGCGGCGAATCGGCCAGGTCGCCGGAGTTGCCGTCCGACCACACCGCCCAGTCGTCCCACCAGGTGCCGGCGTGCCGTTGCGCGATACCGCGCCAATCCTCGGCGTTGGCCGGTAGGGCGGCATCGGTGTCGCTGACCAGGTGCCAGGACTTCGGTCCGGGCGGGCTGACGATGCCGGCGATGTGCCCGCCGCTGCCCAGCACGAAGCGGACCGGGCCCGATACCAGTCCGACCGTCTTGTATGCGGACTGCCACGGCACGATGTGGTCGTTGATCGCGCTGACCACGTACATCGGCGACTTGATGACGCTCAGATCGATGGTGGCTCCGGCAAGCTGCAGCTCGCCGGACGCCAACTTGTTCTGGACATAGAAGTTTCGCAGGTAGAAGGCGTGCATGGCGGCAGGCATCCGGGTGCTGTCGGCGTTCCAGGCCAGGATGTCGAAAGCGGGCGGCGGCTGACCCATCAGCCAGTTGGACACCACGTAGTTGAAGATGAGGTCGTTCGCCCGCAGGATGTCGAAGGTCCCGGCCATGGTCTCGCCCTCGAGGGCGCCGGCCTTGAGCATCTTGCGCTCCAGCCGCTCGACCGTGCTCATGTCGGTGAAGGCGCCCAGCGCTCCGGGTTCGGAGTAGTCGAGCATGGTGTTGAGCAGGGTGATCGTGCCGATGCGGTTGTCGCCCTCCTGCATCAGGAAGGCCGACGTGATCGCCGTCATCGCACCGCCGAGACACAGGCCAACGATGTCGATCGTCTCTGCGCCGGTGATCTCCTCGACGACGTCGAGGGCAATCTGCGGACCGTTGATCAGGTAGTCGTCCATGGTCGTGCGGGACATCTCGGCTGTCGGGTTCTTGTAGCTGATGGCAAAGACCGTCCGGCCGTGCTGCACGGCCCACTCGATGAAGCTCCGGCCGGGCGCGAGATCCATGATGTAGTACTTGTTGATCCACGGCGGGCTGCACAGGATGGGATTCGCGCGGACCTGCCCGGTCTGCGGCTCGTACTGCAGAAGCTGCATCAGATCGTTCTGGAACACCACCTTCGACGGCGTGCACGCCAGGTTCTTGCCGATCTCGAATCCGCTGCTGTCCACCTGACGCGGTTTCCCGCCGTTGTTGACCAGGTCGTCGGCGAACTGCCGCGCGCCCTTGAGCACGCTCATGCCGGCCGTGTCGAAGGCGCGCTGCAACGCCGCGGGGTTGCCCGGCAGGAAATTGGTGGGCGCCATCGCGTCCACCAGCAGCTCCAGCGCCATCTCCGCCTTGCGCTTCGCGCCGGCCTCGATCTTGGCCGAACCCACGACATCGCGTGCCGCCTTCGCGGCCGCCAGGTACGCCAGCCGCGCCGAATAGTAGGCGGGGTTCGTCTGCCAGGCAGGCGCGGCGAAACGCCGATCCTTGGGGTCGACCTCGACCGGCGGGTCGATCTCGCGACCCAGCCACCGCGCGCCGGCTATGACAGGAATCCTCGCCAAGTTCGTCGCCAGGTGCACTGCGGACTTGACGGGCGTCACCGGCCGCATCAGCGCCGCGCCGACCGCTTTGCCCAGCGCGCGACCGAAACCGGCGGCGTCCATGTCTTCGAAGATGGCCGATTCCGGGCCGAGCACCCCGGCCGCTCGTTCCGCTACCTCACGCAGTGATTCGGTCATCTCGGGTGCCATTGGCGTCCGCTCCTTCAATTCCACAAGGGTTGATGGGATGTAAGGCCGCCACCCGCCGGCTGAACTTCGAACAACAACCTTGCCAGCCGTCCCGCAGACCGCGGAACGGCCGGCCTCACCCGGTCTGTGCCGGGCTGCTGCGGGACTGCCATAGTTCGTGCAGTCCCCTGATCGCCAACGTGTAGCCGAGCACACCGAAGCCGATGACGATGCCACTGGCCACCGGCGAGATCACCGACTGACGGCGGAACTCCTCGCGGGCATGGATGTTCGAGATGTGCACCTCGACCACGGGCACGGCGGCAGCCTCGATCGCGTCGGACAGCGCATATGAATAGTGCGAATGCGCGCCCGGGTTGTAGACAGCGCCGATCGACGTAGCCGCCTTGACGTCCAGACCCAGCTGGTGGATCCAGTCGACGATGACGCCTTCGTGATTCGACTGGCGGAACTCCAGGTTCAGACCCAGGGCGGCCGCTTCCCGACGGCACGACTGCTCGACGTCGGCAAGGGTGGACGTGCCATAGACCTCCGGGCTGCGGGTGCCGAGCAGGCTGAGATTCGGCCCGTTGAGCACGGTGAGCGAGGTCATGGCGCTTGCGTCCTCTCATAGTCGGGGGCGGGGAACAGGACCTCGCGCGGGCGCACCGGGCACCTGGGTGAGGGGCCGGAGCATCCGCGCGAGAGCGGGGGTCGGGTCAGCTCTTCAGCTGCTTGCTGAGCGCGGTGAAAAAGACCTCGGAGGTCTCGCGGACGAAGTTGGCATGCGTCGTCGCCAGGGTGGTTGCCCAGTCGAGCCCGGTGCCCTTCGCAGCCTGCTCCTCGAGGTCGAGCATGTTCTTCAGAACCTTCTCATAACCCTCCAGCCAGGCCAGGCCGTTCTCCTTGGCCTGCGCGGTGACTTGATCGCTGAGTTCTTTGACCCGCTGTGCGGTGGCTTCAAGATCGGTGCTGACGTCGGGGACTGTCATGTCGGCGAATTCCTTTCATCGGTTCAACCGTCCGGCGGACGCCGGAACAGGTCCATTCTGGTGCGAAGTGCCACCGCTTGAACAGCGGCCATGTAGTTGTTCACAGATTCGGTCAGTCCAAGAGCCGGTCAATCGTTGTACCGGAACACGATATCGGCGACGCAGCGACGCTCCGGCTCGCCCTCCACCTCGTACACCGGGCGGTACAAGGCCTGCGCGCCGGCGGCGCGGTCCGGCCCGCCGGTGGGGCTGATGCAGAACATGCAGGTGCATGCGGATCCGCGACGGGGATCTGCGGACCGTTCGCGTGGGTCGTGTCACCGGGCTCGTCACCCTCCGATGAGCCCGGCAAAGTCAAGCGCCCGGTCGCTGAGGGCGAACCATTCGTAGAGGCCGTCGGTGCGGACACGCCTTTCGATCAGACCCGAATACCGCAGGTACACGATGTGGGCGAAGAGTTCGTCGACGGCGAGTTCCCGCTGGTTCGACGCCATCCCGCCGCCCGCCAGCCGGTTCGCCACGGCTCCTACGGTGCATGGCTCGTCCACCACGAGCCGCCGCACCCGGTCCAGCCTGCGTACCTTGTTGCGCGCTATCGCATCGATGCGGCCGACAGCGTCGGTAATGGGCGCACCATGTCCGGGCAGCAGCAGTTCGGGCTCGAGCATCCGGATGGCCTGCAGTGACGCCAGGTAGCTGCGCATGGGGTCGGGATCGAAACCGCGCTGGAATGTGACCGGTGGCGTCACGCCCGGCAGTATGTGGTCACCCGAGATCAGCACACCACGGCTCTGCGAGTACAGACAGAGGTGGCCGTAGGAGTGCCCCGGGGTGTGCACGATGTCCCAGGTGTCGGAACCGATCCCGATCCGCTCGCCGCCGCGGAGCCGCGTCGAGGCCTCCACGACCGAGTAGAGGTGCGGAAGCCAGCGGCTGAGATGATCTGCCAGCTCGGAATTGTCATCGTCGGGGACACCGTGATCGGCGTACAGATCACGGTGCTTTCTGCGGGTGGTCTCCGGATGACGGTAGTTCTCGCAATCCCGGTCCGTCATGGCGTGCATCCACAACTCCGCGCCGGAGGCTTCCAGAACTGCGCCGGCCAGACCGTAATGATCGATGTGGGCGTGGGTGAGGATCAACCGGGAGACATCCCCGATCTCGTAACCGGCTCTGCGCAGCCCCGCACCGAAAGCGTCGAGGCCGCCGTTCGGCAGTTCCGGATGCCACACGCCGCAATCGACGACGGTTGCCTTGTCACCGTCGGCGAGCACGTACATGTTCACCGTGCTCACCAAGTTCACGCCCACCGGCAGCGCCACGGCGGTGATGCCGTCGAGCGACAGAGTCACGACCGCTCAGTCCTCCTCTGTGTCGACCGGCGGGTGGACATCTGCGAAGTCCAGTCATGCGTGACCCGATCGCACGTCTTCCCGTCAGGCGTGTTCCGAACGGGCGTATTCCGATCGGGAGCATCAGAGTGGCATACAGATGCTTCCCGATGATCGGCACGGTGGGGGCAGACGGGCTGTGCAACGGGAGCGGGCGGCTCGCCATGCAACGAAGTGCTGTTGAACCGTCGTCAACGGCGCTGCGACTGTCGCCGAATGGCAAACGCAGAAAAGGGGACCTTCAGCTGAAGGTCCCCTTTTCTGGGAATGGTGTCCGGCGGTGTCCTACTCTCCCACACCGTGGCCGGTGCAGTACCATCGGCGCTGAAGGGCTTAGCTTCCGGGTTCGGTATGGGTCCGGGCGTTTCCTCTTCGCTGTGGCCGCCGTAACTCTATGGAATTG
>JBBRVZ010000146.1:0-5865 GCA_038246445.1 Mycobacteriales bacterium | reverse complement strand
GATCGGCCGGTATCTGCGAATGACCGGCCGGAACGTGCTGCACACCATCGGGTATGACGCCTTCGGATTGCCCGCCGAGCAGTACGCGGTGCGGACCGGTACGCACCCGCGCACGACCACCGAGGCGAATATCGTCCGGTATCGCGCGCAGCTACGAAGGCTGGGATTCGGCCACGACCAGCGACGCAGCGTGGCGACCACCGACCCCAAGTTCTTTCGGTGGACCCAGTGGATCTTCACCCAGCTGTTCCAGGCCTGGTACGACCGGGATGCGCAGCGGGCACGGCCCATCAGCGCCCTGGTCGAGGAGTTCGAGAGGGGGTCCCGCCCGACGCCCAACGGCAGCCCCTGGACGGAGCTGACCAGGACCGAGCAGCAGCAGATGCTCGCTGGTTACCGGCTGGCCTACATCGATTTCGCGCCGGTGAACTGGTGTCCCGGCCTGGGTACGGTGCTGTCCAACGAGGAGGTCACACCCGAGGGTCGCAGTGCGATCGGCAACTACCCGGTGTTCCGCCGAACCCTGCGCCAGTGGATGATGCGGATCACCGCCTACACCGACCGGTTGATCGACGACCTGGACCGGCTGGACTGGCCGGAGTCGGTGAAAGCCATGCAGCGCAACTGGATCGGCCGCTCTGACGGCGCCAGGCTGAGCTTCCCGGTCACGGCCGAGGGTGAGCTGCGCGGCGGCGACGGCGTCATCGAGGTCTACACCACCCGGCCCGACACCCTGTTCGGGGCGACCTACATGGTGCTGGCGCCCGAGCACCCGCTGGTCGAGCTCATCACGACCGCCCGGTGGCCGGAGGGCACCGACCGCCGGTGGACGGGCGGGGCGCAGACACCGGTCGAGGCCGTCGCCGGCTACCGGCGCGAGGCATCGATGAAGTCGGACCTGGACCGGCAGGAGAACAAGGAGAAGACCGGCGTCTTCACCGGCGCGTATGCGGTCAACCCGGCCACCCGCGCGCGCCTGCCGATCTTCATCGCCGACTACGTGCTGATGGGCTACGGCACCGGCGCGATCATGGCGGTTCCGGCGCAGGACACCCGGGATTGGGATTTCGCGACCGCATTCGGGCTGCCCATCGTGCGGACAGTTCAGCCGCCGATCGACCATCCGGATGATCAGGCCTACACCGGCGACGGCCCGGCGATCAACAGCGTGAACTCCGAGATCTCGCTGGACGGAATGAATGTCGCGGCGGCGAAGGCGGCGATGATCGATTGGCTGGCGGCCAGGGGATTCGGCCGTCGCGAACAGCAGTACAAGCTGCGGGACTGGCTGTTCTCCCGTCAGCGGTATTGGGGCGAGCCGTTCCCCATCGTCTACGACGACGACGGCGTCGCCATCGCGCTGCCCGACGATCAACTGCCGCTGACCCTGCCGGAGGTCTCGGACTATTCGCCGCAGTCCTTCGACCCATTGGATGCGACGTCCGAACCGGTGCCGCCACTGGCCCGGGCAACCGAGTGGGCAAGCGTCACACTGGATCTGGGTGATGGGCCGCGGCGGTACCGCCGCGAGCTGAACGTCATGCCGCAGTGGGCCGGGTCCTGCTGGTACGAATTGCGCTACCTGGATCCCACGAACGACAAGACCTTCTGCGACCCGGGTGTCGAGCAGTACTGGATGGGCCCCAGGAGTGGGACCAGCCCCGGCGGAGTCAAGGATCCGGGTGGCGTCGACCTGTACGTCGGGGGTGTAGAACATGCCGTGCTGCACCTGCTGTACTCCCGCTTCTGGCACAAGGTGTTGTTCGACCTGGGTCACGTCAGCAGCGAGGAACCCTTTCGGCGGCTGTTCAACCAGGGCTACATCCAGGCATTTGCCTATACCGACGAGCGGGGCGTGTACGTCCCCGCCGATGAGGCAACCGAGGTGACCAGCGGAGTTTTCGAGTACGACGGCAGTCCGGTCAGCCGTGAGTACGGCAAGATGGGAAAGTCGCTGAACAACGTCGTCACCCCGGACGACGTGTGCAACCGGTACGGGGCCGATACCTTCCGGATGTACGAGATGGGCATGGGTCCGATGGACATGTCCCGTCCATGGCAGACAAGGGATGTCGTCGGGTCGCTGCGCTACCTGCAGCGGCTGTGGCGGCTGGTCGTGTCCGAAACCAGCGGTGCGACAATCGTTGTCGACGCCGAGCCGGATGACGAGCTGCGGAAGCTGTTGCATCGCACGATCGACGGTGTGTCCACCGACTACCGGCTGATGGCGTACAACACCGCGATCGCGAAGTTGATCGTCCTGACCAACGCCCTGACGAAGTCCGCGGCACCGGTGCCTCGGTCGGTGGCGGAGGCCCTGGTGCTGATGACGGCTCCGCTGGCACCGCACATCAGCGAGGAGATGTGGCAGCGACTGGGTCATGCGACATCGCTGGCGCACGGCCCGTTCCCGGTCGCCGATCCCGCGCTCCTGGTGGCCGACCAGGTCGAGTACCCGATCCAGGTCAAGGGAAAGGTGCGTTCTCGCATCACGATTGCCGCCGACGCCGCTGCCGCGGACATCGAGTCCGCTGCACTGGCAGACCCGCGGATCGTCGAACTGCTGGCCGGCGCCGCCCCCCGGAAGGTCGTCGTCGTTACCGGCAAGATGGTTTCGATCGTGCCATGAGCGAGTTCCGGATCGTCGGACTCCAGGTTCAGCGGTACCCGATCAAGGCGGGCCGGGCGCCGCTGCGGGCCTACAACCCGGCGGCCCTGGTGCCGGTGGTCGAAGTGTTGGCGGGTCCCCACGGCGTGCGCGGGGTGACGGCGGCCGGCGAGACCGTGCTCGATGTGCACCACCAGCACCACCCGCAAAGCCGTGACCGCCGCGGTGACGCCGGGATCGTGTTCATGGGCACCGGTGACTATGTCGCGCTGCGGAAGCGGTACGGCGATCACCTGGTGAACGGCATTGCCGGCGAGACCCTATTGCTCGACGCGCCGGACGGACTGGCCGGGCGGTCGCTGCCGCCCGCCGCAACGGTTCTCACCGCCGAAGGGCCGCTGCTGCTCTCCGGCGTCCGCGCGGCCGACCCGTGTGTGGAGTTCAGCCGATATTGCCTGCGGCAGGAGCCGGCGGCGGACGTTTCCGGCGATGTGCAGTGGACGCTGGCGATGCTGGACGGGGGAGCTCGGGGTTACCGCTGCAGTGCTGCGAGCCAGGGCCCGATCCGGGTCGGGGATTTCGTGGTGATCGAACTCGACGCGGGTCAGGGCTGACCCAGGGGGTGCGCTCCATCGGTGTCGGCGCCGTACAGGTTGACCGCCTCGGTGGTCGCCGCGAGCGCGGCGGCATCGGCGTCCGGTGACGCGCAAGTGTTTCCGGTGGTCAGTGGGCACCAGCGGTGCGGCGGGCCGGCTTCCTGGAGTGACGGAACCCAGCCGATGTCACTGGTGGTCCAGCCGCCCGCGGCCTGCAGGCTGAAGGTGACCTTGACCAGCAGTCCGCGATGGGTACCTTCGACGGGGGTCTGCTGCGCGGCGATGTTGTTGCCCAAACCGTAGACCACCCATTTGCCGTTGATCTTCCGCAGGGGTTGCACGACGTGCGCGTGGTGCCCGTAGACCAGGTCCACGTCAGGGCTGGCCAGCAGGGTGGCGGCCGCATTCTGCTGATCCTGGTTGGGTTCGGTCTCGTATTCCGTGCCGGCGTGGATGGCGACGATGACCAGGTCTGCGCCGGCGACCCGCGCCGCGCGGGCCTGGGCCAGGATCGCGTCGGTGTTCAGGACGTTGACCTGCCACGGCTGATCGGGAGGGCCTCCGTTGAACCCGTAGGTGACGGAGATAAACCCGACCCGACCGTGCGGTGTCGTCAGGATTGTGGGGGTGGACGCGTCGCGGACGGTGCGGTAGGACCCGTCATGGGCCAGGCCCGCGGTGTCCAGGTCGTCCAGCGTGCGGGTCAATCCGTCGGTGCCTTCGTCCAGGGTGTGGTTGCTGGCGGTACTGCACGCGTCGTAGCCGGTGGCGACCAGCGCGGACAGCACCTGTGGCGGAACGGAGAACTCCGGGTAACCGGAGAACGGTCCGACGGCGGGCGCCAACGGCGTTTCCAGATGGCAGATACCCAGGTCGGCGCGCTGTACGTACGGCGCCTGCGCTGCCAGTATGGGCGCGAAGTCCATGCCCTTGCCGCCCGGTGAGTCGGCGCGGGCCTGCTCGACCAGAGGCGGATGGAGCAGCACGTCTCCGGTCATCACAATCGAAAGGCACTGCACCCCTGGGCACTCGGGCGTTCCGCCCTCCACCGGCGCGATCGACGCTGGCGCCGTCGTGCCGGCCGCCGAGTCACCGGGCGTTCCGGAGGTTGCAACCAAAGGTGCGCCGGGTAGCCCAGTGGGGGTGGACGCCGGGGCCGATCCTGACAGCCTCACCTGCGCCGAGGAACTCGGGGCCGGGCCGGTGACGACCGGGGCCGCGGATTCCGCGGCCGAACCAGCGCAGCCGGTCACGACCACCAACAGGGCAGCCGTCACCACCCGGTACCCAGCACGACGACGGAGAGCAGGGGATCGTCGTACCTGTGGTTTCCGCATCGGCACAGTCTGACTGACGAATGGGACCGTCCTGCGAGGCGCGTTCATGGCGAGCTGAACGACGCGTTCAGCGGTCCGAATCGCGTCGGCGGCCCGCAGAAAGTGACCAACTCGCAGGAAAAGCTGGCATGGCGGCCATCGCCGGGGCGGGGTTTGCGGGGGAGCTGATGTGACAATGCAACGAAACAACAGCCAATGCGGTGACGTGGTCGGTGGAGATGAGATTCCTTCAGCGTGAGATCGTCGCCGGGCAAGCATGTCGCTGAAGGACTTCGTCCGGCTCGACGAACACCATCGACGTCGATCTACTCTTTCCGCACTACAGCGTGCAGGCGTCGCGTTGGGGTGCCGGCGGGGTGGCGCCCGACCCCCACGATGCTCAGGGTGGCACGGCTGGCGAAACCCGCCGGATGGTCCGGTTCGATTGGACCGCCGTCGAGTGATGCGACCATGCCCCAGGCAGAGGGGTGACCGATGCTCAGAATGGTGACGATCGGCGTCTATGGCTTCGACGGCGACTCTTTCTTGCAGCAACTGCAGCGCGCAGACGTCGGCCTCGTGCTCGACGTACGTCAGCGCCGCGGTGTCCGCGGACCCGAGTTCGCCTGGGCGAACTCACTGCGGCTGCAGGCGGGCCTCGCCCAAGCCCGGATCGCCTACGAGCACCACCTCGAACTCGCCCCCACCACCGAGCTCCGCCAGCTCCAGTACGCCGAGGATGACCGCCAAGGGGTTGGCAAGCGTTCCCGCGGCGAACTCGCTGCGGAGTACACCCGCCGCTACACCACCGAGATCCTCGACCGCGCCGACCTCACACGAATCGTGTCGGCGCTGCCGAGCAGCGGAACCGCAGCACTGCTCTGTGTCGAGCGCGACCCGAAGGCTTGCCACCGCTCGTTGATCGCCCAGCGGTTGACCGAGCAACACCGCGTCACGATCGAGCACCTGCGCCCGTGGTGATGGACCAGCTGTATGCCACGCTGCTCTCGCCGCGCCAACGATCACCGTTGGGACGGTCTCAGCGTGTCCGCGCTGGCATGATGCAGGTCGTGACCAAGTCAGCGAATAGCGGGCGTGTCCGTGCTGTCAATCGGTATTCAGGTCCGGTGATCGGTCAGGGGCGGTTCGGTGGCCGGGTCGCGCGTTGGATGGTCGGGGTGATCGGTGCGGCGGTCCTGATGCTGGTGGCCGGCTGCACCGGCGGAACCAGCGGAACTGCCGACGCACCGCCACCGACACTGCCGCCGATCACGACGTCGATGCCGATGGCAGGGCAGCCATCGACATCGGCCGAGCTGAGCCCGTTGCCCTCTGCCGGCGCGGT
>JBBRVZ010000145.1:0-5891 GCA_038246445.1 Mycobacteriales bacterium | reverse complement strand
GCGCCGCCGGGCCACCGACCCCGCCTTGAGTGCATTACGGACGCCTGGCGATCTGCTGTTGGCGGCCGAGTTGTCCCGGCAGGCGGCCGCGGACTTCCGTCGGCTTGACATGCCCGGTCAGTTGCGGACGGCGGATCAACTCCTCACCACGCTGGCAGCTGACGCTCGGCGGGAGAACCCACTCACCGTACGGGAATCCGAAATCGCCGGGTTGGTGGCCGAGCAGAAGTCCAACAAAGAGATCGCCACAATGCTGGTCGTCTCCGAGCGGACCGTCGAATCGCATGTGCGCAACATCCTGGCGAAGCTCGACCTGAACAACCGGGTGGAGATTGCCCGCTGGATTCGACAACGGTGAGCGTGCAGACCGAACGTGGTGCTTGCGAAGGTCTCAGGACGGCCAAACCGGGTCCCGCCCGGTGCGCGGCACTACTCGGTCCAGCAATAACGCCTCCCAAATCCCCGGACCGCAGATTGCCGACCGACGTTGCAGCAGGGAGATCCGGCCGTCAGCGCCAGATTTGACCTGCTGCAGCGACACTCGACGGGATCGGCGGCGCCGATGACGTGCCCGACGGCTCACCGGTCGGCCGGACCGCCCTGGCTGGGTGGGTCGGTGTCGTCCTCGTCCGGGATCCAGGCCTGGGTTTGCGGGCCGTCGGCGTCCGTTGATCCGGCCGGCGACGCCGCAGGTGGCCGCAGCGCCTCGGTCGGCGAGTCCGAATCGCTGCCTGCCGAACCGCTGCCTGCCGAGCCGCTGCCGCCTTCGCCCAGGGGCTGCCCGTAGGGTCCGCGGCCCTGGTCGTAGTCCGGCGGGCCCAGCACCTCGGTCGGACCGGCAATGTCCTGCCCCGATAACAGCGTGGGGTGGTCCGGGTGGTCGCGACCCGAGAGCAACCCGTACGGGTCCTGACCCGGGGGCGGACCCTCCTGCCGCCCGGGCGGCAGGAACACGGTCGGCGCCTCAGAACCCGCAGCAGCCTGCTCGCGGCCGGCGGCATCGGTGATTGCCTGTTCGTCGCGTTCCCGCTGCTCCTGCTCCTTGTTGCGCCGGTAGACGACGATCGCGGTGATGATGGCGGCCAGCACGACGATGCCGATGATCACCCACAGCCACCACAGGTTCGAACCGCTGTCGGTGTTGGTCGGCGCCACCGCGCTGGAGGTCGCGGTGCTGGCAGGTGTGGCGGGGCTGCTGGACGGTGCCGGCGACGAGGACGCGGTCGTGCTGGGTGACGCGCTGGTCGACGGTGTGGTTGACGGTGTGGTCGGCGGCGGCGGCGGCGCGGTGACCCGGAAGCTGGCCACCCCGACGGTGCCGGACTGCTGACCGATGGCCTCGAGCCGGTGGGTTCCCGCGGCCAGATCGGCAGGCACCACGAAACTCACCTTCACCGCGCCATTGGCGTCAGCGGTGACCGGGGACAGCGTGATCGGCGCGGAAAACAACGTCAGGTTGACCTGTTCATCGCCGGTGAACCCGGAGAACACCACCAGCTGGGTCTTACCTGCCTCGATGTCCGGCGTCGCGATGTCGACGACGGCGGCCGTTGCCGGCGCCGTCGGCGTGCTGGGTGTGGTCGGGGTGACCGGGGCCGATGACGTCGGCGGCGTGGGGGTTGACGACGTCGGCGGCGGCGCGGCGAACGTCAGCGGCACGGCGTTGTCCTCGGCCCTGACCGCCTGGTCATCGCTGGCCGTGTAGAGCGAGCACTTGCTCGTCACGCAGTTGACGTCGCCCTCGTCGACCGCCGGCAACGCCAGCGTCACCGAGAAGGATCCGTTCGGACCCCAGGCCGCTGTGACTCCTCCTGGCCCTTGACCTTCGGTGGTGATGTGCGCCCAACCGGTGCTGGTGTTGGCATCCGGAATCGCGCCGCCGACGCACTTCGTGAGCTTTTCCGGCGCCCCCGAGCCGTCGCCGCACACGGCGATGTACAGGCCGTTGGCGGGGTCGAAGCCCTTGCCCTGCACGGCAATGGTGGCGTTGCCGACCGGCAGGTCGGTCGCCCTGTCCACGACCAGGGTGCGGGTGCCGGTGGATGTGGTGGTCGGCGCGAGGACCTTCGCCACGGCCGGCGCCGCCGGTGGTGCGGCCGCTTGCGCCGGCGCGATGGTGGTCAGCACCGCAGCAGCGGCAACGCTCAGCCCCGCCAGGAGTGCGGCGCCGCTACGGGTTCGTCTCATCGGCACCTTCTCAGCTCGCCACCCGACGCCTCGGCCGGCGCCCGCGTGTCACTGTGCCTGGTGCGGGCGGCCGACGCACGCCGACAGGCCGGGGCGCGGCCCACCGACGGTCGAACGTGGCCGCCCCCGGCGAGGACTCGTCAGGCCAGGTCCGGCGTCTCCAGCAACTCGGTGACCAGCGCGGCGATCGGCGAACGCTCCGACCGGGTCAGCGTCACGTGGGCGAACAGCGGATGCCCCTTGAGCGTCTCGATCACGGCCGCGATCCCGTCGTGCCGCCCCACCCGCAGGTTGTCCCGCTGCGCGACGTCGTGGGTGAGCACCACCCGCGAGTTCGTCCCGAGCCTGGAGAGCACGGTCAGCAACACGTTGCGCTCCAACGACTGTGCTTCGTCGACGATGACGAAGGAGTCGTGCAGCGAGCGGCCGCGGATGTGCGTCAGCGGCAGCACCTCGAGCATGCCGCGGGCGATCACTTCTTCGACGACGACCGGTGACGCCACCGCGGACAGCGTGTCGAAGACGGCCTGCGCCCAGGGCTGCATCTTGTCGCCCTCGCTGCCCGGCAGGTAGCCCAGTTCCTGCCCGCCCACGGCGTACAGCGGCCGGAACACGACGACCTTGCGGTGCGCGCGGCGTTCCATCACCAGTTCCAGCCCGGCGCACAGCGCGAGCGCCGATTTGCCGGTGCCGGCCCGGCCACCCAGTGACACGATCCCGACCTCGTCATCCATCAGCAGGTCGAGCGCGATGCGCTGCTCCGCCGATCGGCCCCGGAGACCGAACGCCTCCCGCTCGCCGCGGACGAGCCGGATCTGCTTGCCCGGTGTGACCCGGCCGAGCGCCTTGCTGGACGGCGTCACCATCTTCACGCCGGTGTGGCAGGGCAACTCCCGCGCCTCGTCGGAGTCGATCATGCCGGCGTGGAACAGCATGTCGACCTGCTCGCCGCTGACGCCCAACTCGGCCATTCCGGTCCAGCCGGACGGCACGATGTCCTGCGCGTGGTACTCGTCCGCGGCCAGGCCGACCGCGGATGCCTTGACCCGCAATGGCATGTCCTTGCTGACCAGGATGACGGTGTCCGCGGGCCGTTCCAGCGCGAGATTCAGTGCGCAGGCCAGGATGCGGGAATCGTTGCTGTCGTTGCGGAATCCCGCGGGAAGCACGGCGGAATCGGTGTGGTTGAGCTCGACATGCAGGGTGCCACCGGGTGCACCGACGGGAACCGGAAAGTCGAGCCGGCCGTGGTTGATTCGCAGCTCGTCAAGGATCCGCAACGCCTGCCGGGCGAAGTAGCCCAACTCTGGATGATGCCGCTTGGCCTCGAGTTCGCCGATGACGACCAGCGGCAGGATCACCTCGTGCTCGTCGAAGCGATTCAGCGCCCATGGGTCGGACAGCAGGACCGACGTGTCGATGACGTAGGTCAGTCGCTGCGGTGACGGCGCAATCCCTTCGTTGCCCGGTGATGTAGCAACAACGGTTGTGGCGGAAACAGTGTGATCTGGTGGATTGCCCACCGCAGTGGTGTCGGTCGTGTCCGGCTGCAGCGAGCCCGGGTGGACCGGGGATGTGGCGGAACGGCGTGTGACCACGAGCGGCTCCCTCACGGACGCGGACCGTCGCGTCCGCCACAAGAAGGGCCGGCGGTGTCCCTGTGGCCTGAACCGACGACGTGTCGGTGGGCACGGGGGCCCGGTGCCGGCCCCCTCGTGCTCGGTGCAGTGCAAGCGGCACGCACGATTTGGGGCCTCCCGTATGAGCCACGTGATGTGTCGCTCACCCCTCGGACGCTACCCGCGCCACTGCGTCCATCACTGCTAACACGCGAACATCGCGGTGAACATCAGATTGCCGGGATGTCCCCTGATGGGGGTGCGACGGGTGATGGCGTCATGGCTGATTGGGGTGGCGGGACGGCGGCGGTGCCGGTCGCCCGCGGCAGCACAACCGTCATCGTCAGCCCACCGCCGGGGGTGTGGGTGGCCTCGATCCGGCCGCCGTGCGACCGCACGATGGCCGCCACGATGGACAGGCCCAGACCTGTACCACCGTGCGCCCGGCTCCTGGAGGCGTCGACCCGGTAGAAGCGGTCGAACAGCCGGCCGAGCGCCTCGTCGGACACCCCGGGTCCGTCATCGCTGACACTGACGGCGATCTCGTCGAGCCCGGGCAGCACCGACACCGTCGTGGTCGTTCCGGGTGGGGTGTGTGTCCGGACATTGCCCAGCAGATTCGCGAACAACTGGTGCAGCCGGAGCCGGTCGCCCAGGACGACGACCGTGCCGTATCCGGTGGCCAACCGCCAGGTCCTGGTCGGGTCGATCACCGCCGCATCGTCGATGACGCCGGCGAGCAGCTCTGCGAGGTCGACGGTTTCGTGCATCATCGTCCGCTCGGCGTCCGCCTGGATCAGCGTCAGCAGATCCTCGACCAGGGCCCCCATCCGCCGGGACTCGAAGCCCATCCTTTGCATCGCCCGCTGCACGGCGCTCTCGTCGGGCAGCGCACCGGCCGCGTACAGGTCCGTGTAGCCGCGAACCGCCGCCACCGGCGTCCGGAGTTCGTGCGAGGCGTCCGCAACGAATTGGCGCAGCCGGTTCTCGCTGCGCCGCCGTTCGTCCAGCAGCGTGGAAATGCCGTCCAGCATGTCGTTGAACGCGACTCCGAGCCGGCCGATCTCCGTGCTCGGGTCCGATTCGTCGACCCGGCGCTGCAGGTCGCCCTCGGCGATCGCGTCCGCCGCGGTAGCCATCGACTCGAGCGGACGGAGCTCACGGCGGATCACCAGGGAGGCAGTCGCGCCGAGCAGTACCAGCAGGCCCGCGGTCACCACCAGCTCGACCAGGATGAGCCGGCGGAAGGTGTCGTCCACGTCGGTCAATGGCATCCAGGCGACCAGGTAACCGGGTGCGCCGTCGACCAGCAACCGGTAACCCCGCGCCCGATAGCGACGATCCGGATTGGTCGAATCCCGGACGGTGGTGGGACCGTTGATCCACTCGACCCCGCTCAGATCCGGGTTGGCGCTGTTGTCGCTGACGGTGGGAACCTGCACCAGCGAAATGCCCGCGCCGGATACCGACGACCAGCCGATCTCGCCACGCAACTGCCCCAGACTGCTCAGGTTGGACAGCGTCTGGGCGGTGATGTTGTTATCCCGTTTCGCGGTGGTGATCACCCCGGCCAGCGTGGCGTCCTTCGCGGCGATCGCCGCGTCCCTGACCACCAGCGGCAGAACGATGTTCACCGCCACCAGTGCGATCGCCGCTGTGGCCACCACGAGCGCGATCAACCGCGCCCGCAGGCTCCAGCGGCGCGGCGGGACGGCGGCGGCCGGGGGGCGCTGCCCGACCGGAACCGAACTGGGGGTCAGCGTCGCCGCGACGACCGGAATGGGTCGCGCCCGTTGCCCGGCCGAAAGGCCTTCGGTGTCCACCATCTCCCCCCTCCGATCACCGCTGTGTCAATGCCGCTGACCCCTGTATCAATGCCGCTGACCGCTGTATCAATGCCGCTGACCGCGGTATCAATGCCGCTGACCCCTGTATCAATGCCGCTGACCGCGGAGAACGTAGCCGAACCCGCGGTGCGTGTGGATCAGCGCTTCACCCGACGCATCCACCTTGCGCCGCAAGTAGGAAATGTAGGTGGCGACCACCGAGTCGTCGCCGTAGAAGTCGGTGCCCCAGACGGCATCG
>JBBRVZ010000144.1:0-5984 GCA_038246445.1 Mycobacteriales bacterium | reverse complement strand
TGTACGAAGGAAAGTCGATGGCGGGCCTGATCGATCTTGTCGAAGCCGGCGAGATCGGTCAGGAATCAACCGTTCTGTACGCCCACCTCGGCGGCCAACCGGCGATCAACGCCTACAGCGCACTGTTTCGCTGATCTCCCCAGCGGTGCGATAGTGACGTCCCGGCGCAACGACCACGACCGTTCTGCGAGCGATGCCCTCTCTATGGGTCAGACGATCGCCCCGCGGAAAGGTGTCTTCCTCGCCAAAGACAACTCGTACTGATGGCCGAGTGGCAGAGCGTCGACCCGGCCGTTCTGCCGCGTCACACGCGCCGTGGGAATGACCGCCACCCCCCACCCCGCAACGGCGGCGGCGATGCCGACCGACATAGTGTGGTCGACGTGTCCGACACCGACCGACCGGCCCGAATCGAGGACGTGCACGAGATTGCCTTCGCAATGCCGGATGTCGTTGCTGACAGGCGTACCGACGACCGGCCCATCTATTCGGTCGGCGGGAAATCGTTCGTGTTCTTCCGTGCCCCACGGCCGGATGCTGTCGACCCGCACACCGGTGAGCGGTACAGCGACGTCATCGTGCTGTGGGTGCCGTCGGAGGACGACAAGCAGGCTCTGACTCAGGACGCACTCCTGCCGTTCTTCTCCACGCCGCACTTCGACGGCCACCGGTCGGTGCTGGTGCGAGCCAGCAGGATCAGTGAGCTGACGGTGCAGGAATTGAGCAATGCTTGAAACCTGTGGATGTGCCGATGTGAGCGTTTCGCCGGTCGGCGGCGGCGGGGAGGACGTACCTTCCCGATAGTCCTGATGCAGGTCCTCAAGCAAGGCCAGCGTGGCAACGCTGGTCGGGAAGGTACGTCTGTGCTCACAATAGTTGGTCAGAAGAGTTCGGAGAAGCAGCAGCAACCGATGTCGTTGTTGGATGAGTTGGTTCGGGATGGTGCCCGGCAGATGTTGGCGGCCGCGTTGCAGGCCGAGGTGACCGCGTACATCGAGCAGTTCGCCGAGGTCCGCGACGATGACGGTCGCCGCATGGTGGTGCGTAACGGCTACCACCAGCAGCGGGATGTGATGACCGGGGCTGGTGCGGTGATGGTGCATGCGCCGCGGGTGAACGACAGGCGGGTCGATCAGGAAACTGGTGGGCGGCAGCGGTTCTCGTCGAGGATCCTGCCGGCGTGGGTCCGGAAGTCGCCGAAGATGGCAGAGGTGTTGCCGTTGCTGTATCTGCATGGCATGTCGAGCTTGGACTTTCAGCCGGCGTTGGAGCAGTTCCTCGGCACCAGCGCCGGGTTGTCCGCGGCGACGATCACCCGCCTGACCGTCCAGTGGCAGGACGAGGCTCGGAGGTTCGCCGACCGGTCGTTGGCTGAGGTCGATTTTGTGTACTTGTGGGTCGACGGGATCCATGTGAATGTGCGGTTGGAGCAAGAGAAGCTGTGCCTGCTGGTGATGATCGGGGTCCGCGCCGACGGCCGGAAGGAGCTCGTGGCGCTGACCGACGGGTACCGGGAGTCCACCGAGTCCTGGGCGAACTTGTTGCGGGACTGTAAGCGGCGGGGGATGCGCGCTCCGGTGTTGGCGATGGGTGACGGCGCGTTGGGGTTCTGGGCGGCGTTGCGGGAGGTGTTCCCGCAGACCCGTGAGCAACGCTGCTGGTTCCACAAGATGGCCAATGTTCTATCCGCACTGCCGAAGTCGGCTCATCCGGCGGCGACCAGGGCGATGCAGGACATCTTTAACGCCGAGGACGGCGATCACGCAAGGGTCGCGGCGAAGGCGTTCCAGCTCGACTACGGCACGAAGTTCCCGAAGGCAGCGGCGAAGGTCACCGACGACCTTGATGTGTTGCTCCAGTTCTATGACTACCCGGCCGAGCATTGGGTTCATCTGCGAACGACGAATCCGATCGAGTCGACCTTCGCGACGGTCCGGCATCGGAGCAGGGTCACGAAGGGCCCCGGATCCCGCGCGGCCGGACTGGCGATGGCATTCAAGCTCATCGAGGCCGCACAATCCAGATGGCGGGCGGTTAACGCACCCCACCTGGTCGCCCTCATCCGTGCCGGTGCGACCTTCCACCAGGGCAAACTCGTCGAACGACCCGCTGACGGGTCCGCCAAACCCGAGGATGTCTTGGTCGCCTAAAGATCTTGAGCGGCGGTGCTCCGGGTAGCTCATGTCAAGATCCGCGAATCTGTCCCTGGTCTTGACTGTTTCTCCCGCTGGGTCAAGCGCACCGCCTCAACCGCACGTCCATCGAGTTTGCACCCGAAGGGGTGCCACGGCTTGCCGTGACACCCACGCCGAGGTTGTCGCCCGCCAGTCAGGAGAAACGCGCCGAGCTGGCTCGGTCGTTCATGGCCGAACCAACGTTGCTGGTGCCGCTGTAGTAGCCAAGGGAGGCTCCGGCGAATCCGGGGTTTCCCCAGAGTTGGACGTAGCAGTTGGCGTATCCCTGGAACGAGGAGATCCGATCGCTCCAGACGCCGAGGTTGGACAGCGACGCATCAACGTTGGTCTTGCTGGTGGTGCAGGCCGCGCCGGCGGTCACTTCGAGAACACCGGCGCTGGCGTTGAAGCCGGCGTTGTCGTAGAGCTTGGCGATGATGTAAGTCGCTGCGGGCGTCACTCCGCCGCTGCGGGCGGCTTGGGCCTGCGCACTGGGGAGCTCGGCGGCCGTGGCGACGCATACCATCCGCTCGGTGTCGACATTGATCGAGCAGAAGTTCCCGCCGGGGGGTGCGGCGGCGACGGGTGAGGCGGCAGCGAGGGGAATAACGACGGCTCCGGCCAGCGCAGCGACGGCGACGACGAACTTGTGTGACAAGGCTTCTCCCGAGGGGGTAGGAACAGGGGGCATCCCTTTCTGCCGGACCCGCCTCGGACGTTGCAGATCGGTCTGACGAATCACCCATTTAAAGCAATGCGCTTGGAAGGTTCAAGACGGCGCAGGTGCGGTCGTCGCCGGGAAACACACCGACGGATCCGCCTGGCAGCACGCAGGCGACCAGGTGAGGTACCGGGAAGTCGGTGCGGCTGGGATGCGGATCGGATACCTTGGGGTCGGTCGCACTGAACCGTCCCTGCGCCCACCCACCGGAGCACACTTCCAACGCGGCGGCGGCCGCGTCGCCGACTCCGTCCGCGTCCCGCTCCTGCGGGGTGACCGCGACCATAAAGTCGGTGTGATTGCTCGGGTCGTCCAGGTCGACGGTCGCGTAGCAGTGAGCGATACCGCGCTCGCTCGGCGGTGCAGAGAAGACTCCCAACGCCGCCGCTGTGCCGATTCCGGCGCCGGCCGTGGCCACCACCACGGCGGCGACCAGGATGACGCGGCCACGACGCCGCGATGATTGCACCGGCGGGGCTGGTTCTGACGTCAGCCCGGACAGCGCGGAAAGATGTCGATCAGCTACCGCTGGGTCGATCCGGTACTCGCGGGCAGCGATCCGGGCGGCCAGGTCGTCGTAGTCGTTGCTCATGAATCCCCTCCGTCGTGTCGTTCTTTCAGCTCTGCCATCTCTGCTCGGGCCCGCTGCAGGGCTCTGGACAATCGGGCGCGAACCGTGCCAGCAGGTTCACCGAAGACCTTTGCCACTGCGGTGGGTGTCAACCCCTCGATGACACACAGGTAGATGACCTCCCGATCACGATCCGCCAGGTTCCGCAGGATCCGGGATAGCCGGCGCAAATCCGCCATGTCGTCCAGGTCAGCTGCAACGTCGTCAGCGTGGTCCTCGGACCGGGCATCCACCGGCAGCCTGGTCACCAGGCGGACAACAGCACTTCGGTCGCGGTGCCGGCGACGCAGTAGGTTGTTCGCCGTTCCCAGCAGCCAGGGAAGGAGCCCGGCGTCCTCATCAAGGTGGACACCGTCGCGTTGCCGCCACACCTGGGTGAAGACCTCAGCAGTCAGGTCTTCGGCGTCGGTGCGATCAGCGGTGCGGCGAAAACAGTGGGTGAAGACCCGATCCGCGTGACGCCGGTACAAATCGGCGTAGGCGGCCGACTCGCCGTCGAGCACCCGCACCCACAGTGCTCTGTCCGCGATCTGATCTACCCTCACATTCCTCTATGCCAGAACTCGCTCCGAGCGTTGCAACGCCAGCTTGTCCAGCACACCACAAGTTACGGTCCCGAGGATGCTGAAGCCGCACTCCCGCAGCGGTGCGCATCACCGGGTCGGGCCAGATCCAGAGTTCGAGGTTGGGAACCGGGCGCATGGCGTTCAGACAGCCGGTGAACGCCATGCGCCCGGCCGACCACGCGGGGGCAGGACCATTCGCGACATTGGTCCCGTGTCGGGCGGTGCCGGGTGTCGACTCGATCGGATTCGTGGTGCACAGATAATCCCAATGATCAACATGCAGGATCGTCACACGCACGGTCGGTTCGTGCACCGGAGCGCGAAGCACTCCTGGCTTGCCGGTCGCCGGCGGCCCAGCCCCCCCACCGAAACCGAGGAGATCAAGCTCGCCTCCGAGGTCTTCGTCCGCAGGTCTTGACTATTTCTCGCAGGAATTGACCGAGGTCATCCAGGACGCATGGCTCAGTCGGGCATCCGCGCGTCGGGCCAGGGCGTGGCGCGGGGCTTCGACCGACTGACCACCCCACAGTGGGTCGGAATCACAGTGTCGCGGTGCCGCCGCGGAGCGATGCCCTGACCGCCAAGCCTGCGTTCGTCGCCGAGTTCTGCAGCGCACGGCCCGCCCACCAGGGCGAGGAGTGGAAACGTCAAAAAAGCGTTGGAGATGAGGCAGTGTCGTCCACAACCGCGGCGGATCCGGTGGGAAAGCTGCCGCTGGGAAAGGATGCCTCTCGCTGCCCCGGCACGCCTCGGACGGGGTTGTCGGGTTCTGAGAGTTGACCCCCGGACGAGCGCCCAATCCCGAACGCGGCACTGATTTCGCGAACCCGGGCCGAGATCTCCCGGCGGTACTCGACCGGCGGGTTGGCACCGCGTGCGTACAGCTGCCGGTACGTCGCCACCAGATCGGGGCGGTGATTCTGCAACCACCGGAAGAACCATTCCCGGGCGCCCGGGCGCAGGTGCAGCGCGATACCGCTGACACCCGTAGCACCGGCATCTGCGAGATCGGCAACCAGCGCGGTGATCTGCTCGGGTGTATCGGTCAGGTGCGGTAGCAACGGCGCGATGAACACCCCGCACGGCAGACCCGCGTCGCGGATCCGTCGTACCAGATCAAGCCGGGCCTTCGGTGACGGAGTTCCAGGTTCCAGCACCGCCTGCAGGTCTGGGTCGAGCAGCGCCAGGGAAACACCGATTCCGACGGACACGGACCGCCCTGCCGCTGCCAGCAACCGCAGATCCCTCGACAGCACCGTTCCCTTGGTGAGAATGGAGAACGGCGTTCCGCTGTCCGCGAGCGCCGTGATCACGTCCGGCATCAACCGGTATCGCCCCTCCGCCCGCTGGTAAGGATCGGTGTTCGTCCCCATCGCGACGTGTTCCCTGGGCCACTTCGGCGCCGACAATTCCTTCCGCAGGACCTGAGCGATGTTCACCTTCACCACGATCTGCGTGTCGAAATCCTCGCCCGTATCGAACTCCAGGTACGAGTGCGTCTGCCGGGCAAAGCAGTACACGCAGCCGTGAGTGCAACCCCGGTACGGATTGATAGTCCATCTGAACGGCATCGGTGACGTGCCGGGGACCTTGTTGAGTGCCGACTTGCTGTGCACCTCGTGAAGCGTCACGCCGGCGAATTCGGGTCTCCGGACACTGCGGACCAAACCGGCGAGCCGTCTCAGCCCCGGCAGAGCAGTGACGTCCTCGGTGTCGAGCGCGCGGCCTTCCCATCGCATCGTTCCAGTCGAACATATGTTCGTCGGCATTTCAAGTCGGCCCGATCACCGCCCCCAGCCGATCAACCCTGCAGGAGGCGCTGCACCGCGGGGACGACATCGCCGATGGGGCAGGGGTTCTGCTCCCCGGACACGAGATCTCGCACCATCACG
>JBBRVZ010000143.1:0-5995 GCA_038246445.1 Mycobacteriales bacterium | reverse complement strand
CGTGATGGTGCGAGATCTCGTGTCCGGGGAGCAGAACCCCTGCCCCATCGGCGATGTCGTCCCCGCGGTGCAGCGCCTCCTGCAGGGTTGATCGGCTGGGGGCGGTGATCGGGCCGACTTGAAATGCCGACGAACATATGTACTGGGTGGCTGCCTGAGTCAAGTCCGTTGATCTTGAACCGGGGCGCCCACGGCGACTCGCGTCGGCGCCTCCGCCGTCACATGCGCTGGGGCGTAACGACAGCCCGCGAATCGAGACGCCCGTTCTGTGAAAGTGAAAGGGCGGGCGGTCTCCGTTCGGTCGCTCTTGGCGAGTCTCCGAAACACCCTCCAGTGCAGCAGCTCTGACCTCTGACTTGATTCAAGCAGCTATCCAGTACATGTGTTCGAGTCTACGCCGCCGGGCACCCGAAGGGAAGGCCAACGTGAAAAGGACTTTTCACAGGGCGCCGATCAACCTTCATCGACCGCTTCTTCAGGTCCGTTCAGATTGATCGCCGAGCCAGTGCAGCGCCATAGCCGCGTTCATCGCGACGCCCGCGGGAAACGCGTCCTCGTCGAACACGACCGTGTTGGAGTGGTTCGGGACGGGATGCGCCAGGTCCACCTCCGGCGGGCAACCGCCGAGGAAGGCCATGGCACCGGGATGCTCCTGCAGGACGTACGACCAGTCCTCGGCTCCCATGATCGGGTTCTGCATCTGGATTGCACTGTCAGCGCCGAGCATCTCGGTCGCGACGGCCATCACCTCGGCGGCCACCCGAGGGTCATTCACTGTCACCGGGTACCCCTCGATCAGCTTGAGGCTCGCCGTGGTGTCGTGCGCGGCGGCGATGCCGTCGAAGATCAGCCGTATGCGACGCCGGACATCGTCTCTGGTCTCGTCGGACAGCGTGCGGATCGTCCCCTCCAACTCCGCAACAGCCGGGATGACGTTGTTCGTCGTCCCGGCCGTGATGCGACCGACCGTGACCACCGCGGGGTCGAAGATGCTGATCCGCCGGGTCACCATGCTCTGCAGTGCCAGTACCACCTCTGCCGCGACGGGGATCGGATCCAGCGCGTCGTGCGGGGCCGACGCATGCCCACCGCGCCCCCGGATCCGACCGATGAACTGGCCGGCGGAAGCCAGCAGCGGACCGGGGCGTAGTCGCACCTCGCCGCTGCGGTACAGCCCAAAGATGTGCAACGCGAAAGCCCCGGCGACCGGGTTGCCGTCCGCGTCGAAGCCCGCCCGTCCGAGCAGATTCTCATCGAGCGCCTCGCGAGCACCGTGAAAACCCTCCTCGCCGGGTTGGAAGAAGAACGCGACGCGACCGGCGAATTCGTCGCGACGGCCGGCGAGGACCCGGGCGGCCGACGCCAGCATCGCCACGTGAGTGTCGTGGCCGCAGGCGTGCATGAGGCCGTCACGCTCACTGGCGAATGGCAGCCCCGTCTCCTCCTGGAGCGGCAACGCGTCCATATCCCCACGCAACAGCACGGTAGGGCCCGGTCTGCCACTGTCCAGGAGCGCCACCAGCGCGCTCGTGCGGGTGGCCTGTCTCACCTCGATATCGAGGTCCGACAACTCGTCCAGAATTGCCTGACGGGTATCCGGGAGGGTGAGACCGATCTCCGGATGGCGGTGGATCTGTCGCCGGAGGGCAACGGTGCGGTCCTGTACGGCGCGGGCATCGGCGAGGACGCCTGAGTTGGTCGCAAAAGGGATGTGCACGGCCGCAGATTGTCCAGCATCGCGCCGGATCAAACGCCGCTGTGCACGCGCTGCAGGACCGGAAGCCACGGGGGCAGTGGATCACCCGAATCCCGACACCCCGATCAGTACCGCCGATCAGCGCGATAGCGGCATGCCCGGCAGACTGTCCTGATGCAGAAGATGTCGTTGCAGGCACTGGCGCGCGAACAGCTCGAACAAGCCACGACCGCCAGCAGTGGCAGGAGCGCTCGTACGGTGTGGGGTGGGCACGAGCACGTGTTGCGGCAGACCGTCATCGCATTGCGGGCCAACTCGTCGATGTCGGAGCACGAGAACCCCGGCGAGGCAACGGTTCAGATCATCACCGGTCGGGTCCAGCTGGAGGCCGACGGCCATCGCTGGGAGGGCCGGCAGGGCGACATGCTGTTCATGCCGCAGAAGCGGCACTCGCTGCTGGCCCTGGAGGACGCGGTCGTGCTGCTGACCGTGGCCAAGTTGCCCGCGGCGGGCCGCCCGCAGTAGCGGCGCCCGCACGCGGCGAATCGGCCCCTCTGCCGGTTCCGCTGGCTACCCTTCGAGAGTGACCGCCCTCGACCTCCCCGAATCCCTCGACACTCCCCTGCTGAAACGGATCCGCGATTCCGTCATCGGGGACGACCAGGTGATGCCCGGACCGTACGGACCGCGACGGGTGACCTACGCCGACTACACCGCGTCCGGTCGCGCCCTGGCGTTCCTCGAGGAGTTCATCCGGGACGAGGTACTGCCCCGCTACGCCAACACGCACACCGAGTCCAGCGGGACCGGATTGCAGACCACCAGGCTGCGAGAAGATGCCAGGGCGATCATCCACGATGCCATCGGGGGCGATGACGACACCATCGTGCTGTTCGCCGGCTCCGGCTGTACGGGGGCCATCGACAAATTGATCGGCATCCTCGGGTTGCGCATTCCCGCCGGGCTCGACGACACCTACCGGCTCAGTGCACAGATCCCGATCAACCAGCGCCCGATCGTCTTCATCGGGCCGTTCGAACACCATTCCAACGAGTTGCCCTGGCGTGAATCCATCGCGGACGTCGTGGTGATCCCGCAGGATGGCGACGGGCACATCGACGCGGATCGCCTGGAAGCCGAACTGGTCCGACACGGGGAGCGTTCGCTCAAGATCGGGTCGTTCTCCGCCGCCAGCAACGTGACCGGCATCGTCACCGACGCACACCGGATCTCCAGCCTGTTGCACGAACACGGCGCCGTGTCCTTCTGGGACTTCGCCGCAGCCGCACCGTATGTCGACATCTCGATGGCCGCCCCTGCCGACCGGCCGGCGGCGTACATGGACGCCATCTTCCTGAGCCCGCACAAATTCATCGGCGGGCCCAGCACACCGGGAGTCCTCGCCGTTCGCCGGGACCTGCTGCACAACCGGGTCCCTGACGTCCCAGGCGGGGGGACGGTGGCGTACGTCAATCCTGACGAGCACCATTACCTCACCGATCCGGTACAGCGGGAGGAGGGCGGCACACCGGCGATCGTCGAATCCATCAGGGCCGGACTGGTTTTCCAGCTCAAGCACGCGGTGGGCGTCGACGTGATCCGCGGCCGGGAGGAGCTGTTCCTGCGCCGCGCGATCACCGCCTGGCAGTCCGAGCCGGCAATCGAGATCCTCGGCAACCCGGACGCCGAGCGGCTTTCCATCGTCTCCTTCGTGGTGCGCGCGCCGAGCGCCAGCTATCTGCACCACAACTTCGTCGTCGCGGTGCTGAACGACGTGTTCGGTATCCAGGCGCGGGGCGGTTGCTCCTGCGCCGGCCCGTACGGCCATCGGCTTCTGGGCATCGACCTGGACCGTTCGCACGCCTTCGAGCGCGAGATCACCCACGGTTGCGAGGGAATCAAACCCGGCTGGGTGCGGATCAATTTCAACTACTTCATTTCCGAGACCGTCTTCTCATACCTCATCGAAGCGGTCCGGATGATCGCGCGGCAGGGCTGGCGGCTGCTGGCGGACTACCGGTTCGAACCCGCAACGGGCCTCTGGCGTCATCGCCTCGGTCCGGCGGAACCGCCGCTGCGACTGCTGCAGGTCGGGTACGACGAAGACGGGTCGATGAGCTACCCCCGCCGCAGCGACCGGGCCCCGGAGTCCGAACTCGCGGTGTACCTGCTCCGGGCCCAGGAGCTGATGCAGCGCGCGGACACCGACGACGATCATGTGGCCGAGCACATCCGTGAACTCTCCGACGATTTCGAACAGCTGCGATGGTTCGAACTGCCGTCGGTGTGCCTGTCGATCGGGGAAGGCGCGCTCAGCTGCTGATCGCGACGTAACCGCTGACCGCCGGCCAGCTGGTCGCGAATCCCGGATGCAGTACGAGGGCGTCGATGTCGGCGCGCGGCACCCACCGCAGCTCGGCACTCTCGGCGTTCGCGACGATGGTCAACGGACGCACCGCGTCGGCGATGACGGTGACGTACGCCCAACCGCCGTGGTCATCGGTCCATTCGGAGGCCACCGACACCGCCGCCGCGTCGACGCCCGCCTCCTCACCGGCTTCGCGCAGTGCCGCCTCGACCGGTGTCTCGTGGCTGTCGCGGGCACCGCCGGGCAGCCCCCAGGTGTCGCCGAGACTGGTCCATGGGGCACGGTGCTGCATCAGCATGCTGACGTCATCGTCGGGGCCGGGGCGACGGACGAGCAGTCCCGCGGCACCGAACAGGCCCCAATGCCGGTGGCCCAGCGCACACCTGGTCCAGCCGTTTCCGTCTCCGCGCACGGCCTTCCCTTCTCGGTCCGGGGTGATGCGTTCCATGGTGCCACCAGCTACCGCGGACTCGGCGGTGTCCAGGGGCAACGCGGCGCTGTCCGCGGCCCGAACAACTCCGCCACACCCATACCGGAGCCTCGTCCCGGCGCATCACCGAAGAACATCGACTGGTGTACCTGGTCGACTCGGGTGACCTCGTCGTTCTGCAGGCGCGCTACCACTACGACTGATGGCGACACCCGGGCCCGTGGACCCCGTCGGTCATCAGACGTTGCACCGGAGTTCGACCACGTCGCCACGGCATCATTCATTGGGAGCGACGCTGGGGTTTGGTTACCCGGTTTCGATCAGCGATGGCGAAACCTTGGTAGCCGGTCCAGTCGGTTGACGCGATCCGGGTGTCCCGACCCAGATGAACGTTGGAATGACAGGCGCGACCAGACGCCAGACTATGGGCGGTGCCGAGGAAAGGCGTGCTGGCACCATATCGTCGGCTGCGAATTCTCGTGAGTCTGTCAGCACGGTGTAGGTGTAGTCCCAGATCCTCAACCCTGTGCACATCTTTTTCAAGCCGCGCCGTGTGCGAAAGGTTTCGTAGTAGTTGGACGCTTTTCCTGTCAAACGGGCGTAACGATGGGCGGTTGGCTTCGGCAGCCACGATAGAAATGGCAATTTGTAGTGCGGCTCTATGATCCCGAGGCGGTTACCGAGCCCGAGGTAGACCACTCCATCTGGGCGAAGCACTCGGCGAATTTCGGTCATCACGGCATCAGCGTCGACGACATGCTCGTAAATGTGGTTGAAGACGACGATATCGATGGACTCTGCGGGCATGGGGATCTCATCGCCGCTGGCATTCAGGAATTGGATCTCCGAGCCGAACCGCTCCCTCGCCCGTGCCAATCCCGGCTCGTCGATGTCCAACCCTGTGACTTTGGCTCCTGCCCGGTGGAGTGCCTCAGCAACGAAACCTGTAGAACATCCGATATCCAGAGCCGTCAAACCCGCGAGTTCCGACCGGCCCAGAAAGTGGCTCAGCACCATGACGATCTTTGCTGCCTTTTTACGGCGTCCCACCTCGTCGTGCATCGCCGACTGCAATTCGGAGTATGCCAACTGTTGACCGCGCTCGCCCTTGTCGACCGAACCGTGCTCGCTATCGGACTTCTGGACCACGAGACCCACTCCTTCGCTGGTGTAGCAAGAACCGGGTTATGGTCGGACGCAACGCCAACCGGGCGCTGATGTCATGCAAGACTAGCGTAGGAAGCGCCCAGCACCGTACTCGAATCACATTGCCAACAGCAATGATGACATCCCCCCACTCTTCGGCCAGGGCGGGCGTCCAGATTCACCCGACGCCCTTACCACCTGATGTTGTTTGGAAACGGAACTCCACCACGTCGCCGTCGGCCATCACGTAGTCCTTGCCCTCGATCCGCACCCGCCCAGCCGCTTTCGCGGCCTGCATCGAACCAGCGGCCACCAGATCGCCGAACGACACGACCTCGGCCTTGATGAACCCGCG
>JBBRVZ010000142.1:0-6083 GCA_038246445.1 Mycobacteriales bacterium | reverse complement strand
GAACAGGGTGCGGAACGCCACCGCCACCACGATCGTCGGCAACACGAACGGGACCGTCACCAGCGCCCTGGCCGCTGCGCGTCCGCGAAATGTGCACCGGTACAACACGTATGCCCCCGGCACGCCCAGCACGACGGCCGCCCCGGCGGATACGGCTGCCTGCCAGAGGGTGAAGGAGGCGATCCGCTGCATCCGCGGTTTGGCCAGCGCCTCGGCGGCTCCGCCCAGATCGAACGAACCATCGGGAAACAGCCCGCGGACCAAGAGCGTGCCGACCGGGTAGAAGAAGAACAGCGCGAACATCGTCACCGGAATCCCGGCGATCACCAACCAGCCGGCCGCCCGTATCCACGCCGCGGGACGCCGACCCGTCCTGTCGAACTGCCCACGGCCAGGCGATCCTCCAGGTACGAGTCCCTGCTGCGACAGTGTCGTGACGGTGCTCATGTCAGCCCTCGACCAGGTCCGACCACGAGGAGATCCAGGCGTCACGATTGGCGGCGATATCGGCGGGATCCAGCGTCGCCGGGTCCTTCGCTACCGGAGCGGCGGCCTTCCAGGATGCCGGCAACGCGACGGAGGTGTTCACCGGATAGACGTACATCGCCTCGGGTACCGAGGCCTGGAACTGCGGCGACAGCAGGAAGTCGACAACCTTCTGCGCGCCCGCGGGGTTCTTGGCCCCGGCCAGTACCCCGGCGTACTCGACCTGCCGGAAGCAGGTGTCCAGTAGCGCGCCGGTCGGCGGCTTCGCCGAAGCGGCCGCGCCGGACGGCAGTTCCGCCGGCGGCGACGACGCGTACGACACCACCAGCGGGCGGTCGCCCTTGCCGGAGGAGCCGGAGAAATCGACCGTGTAGGCGTCGGTCCAGCCGCCGGTGACCTTGACCCCGTTGTTCTTCAGGCTCGTCCAGTAGGCCTGCCAGCCGTCCTGCCCGAAGTGCGCCACCGTGCCCAGCAGGAAGGCCAGACCCGGTGACGACGTGGCGGCCGACGGCGTGACGAGCAGATTCTGGTACTCCGGTTTGGTCAGGTCCTCGAAGGTCGTCGGTTCGGCCAGTCCCTTGGCGGCGAACCATTGATGATCGACATTCACGCAGACGTCGCCGTAGTCGACGGCGGTCAACCGGTCGTCGCCAATGCTGAACCGATCCGCGCCGCCGGCCGCGGCCGCAGACGTGTACGGCGCGAGGATTCCGGCAGCCAGTGCGCGCGATGCGAAGGTGTTGTCGATTCCGAAAACCACGTCGCCCAGCGGATTCCTGCCGGTGAGCAGGAGTTGGTTGACCATGGCGCCGGCGTCGCCCTGCGCCAGGACAGTGACCTCGAGCCCGGAGGATTTCTCGAATGCGAGGAGCATGGCGTCATCGACGACGAACGAGTCGTGCGTCACCAGGGTGACCGGTCCGGACGCGGTGCCGGATGCTGCCAGAGTGCCGGACCCGGCGGCTGCGGTGGACCCGGCCGCCGATGTCGCTGCGGAGCCTGCGGAGGAACCAGCAGAGCTGGAGCAGCCGGCGGCCACCAAGCCCAGCAGTGCCGCCGCGGCGATCAAGAGCCGTGTTCTGTGCATCATGTGCCCCTCCCGCTTGCGCGGTGTCAGGCACGGGATCTTCGAAGGAGAGGACGTTCCTGCGCCGGCATGATCCGGATCAGGTTCGACGGTCCGGGACTTCGTGTCCCGCTCTCAGCCCGGCGCACCGGACTCCCGTGTCGCAGTGCAGTCTACGACGGGGCGGACAGTCCCGGCCCTGGCGGCGCCGAAACGTCGTCCGCGCCTCCGGCTGGGGACGTTGCCGGGGCTCCGAGATGGACCGCCGCGAACAGGACGAGGGTCAGGACGCCGAGCAGCGGGTAGATGATGCCGATCCCCGACTCCCACAGCGGCCGGGACGCGGGCTGGTCCATGTACTGCTGTGCGATGAGGATGCTGACCACGTAGCTGCAGGTCGCAACCACCCAGGCCACCGCCATCACCCGGACCGCCGGCACTCGCCGGCTCGGGCCGAACAGGCACCACAGCAGGAACGGCAGCACCCACACCCAGTGGTGCGACCAGCTGATCGGCGACAGCAGCAGCCCGGTGAACTGCACCGCCAGCAGTGCTGCGGCCCGGTCGCCGGCGCGCAGGCAGACCCAGGTCACCCAGACGCCGAGCACCGCCGCCGCCGCGGCGGCGACCAGCCACACCGAGGTGAGGTCCTCGCCGGCCACCCGGGCGATCGCCCCTCGCAACGACTGGTTGATTGCTGACCACACCGGGCCGGTTCGCGCCGGATCGAAGATCAGGGTGGTGAAGAAGCGCCAGGTCTCGTCGGGCAGCAGGGCAGCACCCGCCGCAACGGTGAGGGCGAACAGGACAACGGACCAGATGACGGCTGACCAGCGCTTCTGCAGCAGGTAATACAGCCCGGTGATCGCTGGGGTGAGCTTGATCCCAGCAGCCAGACCCACCGAGCCGCCGGCGAGCCATTCCTTCCCGGCGACGGCGCCGGCCAGCAGCCGTGCGCACAGGAACAGGTTGATCTGCCCGTAGTTGAACGTGGTCCGCACCGGCTCCAACCACAACCCGACAGCGGTGATGGTGACGACCATTCCGCGCACGTGCGCCAGCGGCTCCGGGGCGAGCTTCCCGGCGCGACCGAGCAGGCGCAGCGTGCAGTAGGCGATCACGGCGAGTGCCGCGAAGGACGCCAGCTGCCACAGAACGCGGAGCACCGTCCAGGGCAGCCACGTCATCGGCGTGAAGACCATTGCCGAGAACGGCGGATAGGTGAACGGCAGGTGCAGTGGCTCGGAGAAGAAGTCGTACAGCGTTCCGTCGGCCAGATGACGTGCGCCGTCCACGTACACGGCGAGATCGACCATCAGAAAGGGGTCCCCGCCCGCCAGGGTGACCAGCACGTGCAGCACACCGGTGACGGCGAGCAGCGCCCACGGTGCCCAGGACGATGCGACACATCGCTGCAACGCGCCGAGCACGACGAACCGACCTCCACACACCGACATCCGCGGCGGGCGCCGCGTGTCGATCGTAGGGTTCGCGCTCGACACGGGGACCGGTTAGGGCAGCAACCCGCCGACCAGTCCGCCGAGCAGGTAGGTGACAGCCATCGCAAGCAGGCCGCCGGCGATGTTCCGGGCGATCGCCCGGCGCACCGGCGCCGAGCCGAGCCGCGCACTCAGCGAACCGGTGACCACCAGCGCCATGACGACCGCCACCACGGTGACCCAGGCCTGCGGGCTGACCAGGACACCGAGCAGAGGAACGGCGGCGCCGGCGACGAACGCCACAAAGCTCGCCAGCGCCGCGTGCCACGGGTTGGTGAGGGCGTCGGGATCGATTCCGAGTTCCGCCTCGGCGTGCGCGCCGAGCGCGTCCCTGGCCGTCAACTGCACGGCGACCTGGCGGGCCAGGTCGACGTCGATGCCCTTTCCCGCGTAGATGGCGGTCAGCTCGTCGAGTTCCTCGTCCGGTGTTTCGATGAGTTCACGGCGTTCCTTCTCGAGCACCGCACGTTCGGTGTCGCGCTGCGTCGAAACCGAGACGTATTCACCGACGGCCATGGACATTGCGCCCGCCATCAGCCCGACCAGGCCGGCCAGGATGACCGGGCCGCGGTTATCGGTCGCGCCCGCGACGCCCAGCACGATCGCGGCGGTGGAGACGATGCCGTCATTCGCGCCCAGGACCCCTGCCCTCAGCCAGTTCAGCCGGCCGGCCAGTCCCGCGTTGTGCGGCTCGTCGTGCACATACTCGGTTTTCTCGGTCACGTGTTCAGAGTGGTACATCGCGCAGCCCATTTCCAGCAAGCAAAGCCTGCCCTCAGCAGGCCCGGCTGTTCACTGTCGTCAGCGACCGGCTCACTGCCGGGTGAAACGGTGGCCGGCGGTTACGCTGCACTTCTTTCTACCAACAGCAAGGGGGACAGGAATGACGGGGACATATGGCCCAGGCAATGTTCCGCCACCCGGCTGGACCTGGCAACCACCTCCCGGTGGCATCGCTTTCGGTGCGGCGATGAAGAATCGGAACGCCTTCCTGGTCTGGATCGTCTGGCCGATCCTGACCCTCGGGATCTACCACTTGGTCTGGTACTACAAGATTCACGCTGAGATGCTGCGCTTCGATCCCCGGCAGCCGATCAATCCGACCGGGTCGCTGCTCACTATTCTGTTCGGCTGGATCATCATCGTCCCGCCGTTCGTGTCGTACTTCAACGCCGGGAATCGCATCGCGGCGGCACAGCGCGCGGCCGGTCTGCCCGCAACGGCGAGTCCCTGGATCGGTTTCCTGCTGCTGTTCCTGTTCAATCTGACGCCGTTGTACTACCAATTCGAATTGAACAAGATCACCGACCGCTACCGCGTGCCAGAGGGCTCGCCGGTTCAGCTGGCGATCTGACGGCTCTGGGCCGACCAGGGGTGAGGCCGACATCACGATGGGATCAAGAGTTCCATGAGTCCTGCTTCGATCCAGCTGATCTCGGGCCAGGGGTCGGAGTGTGGGGGTGGGGGTGGCTGGCTGGTCGCGGTGTGCCCGGTTGGGGCGGTGGTCGTGACGCCGGTGCCATCGGCGTCGAGATCGGTGCGCCAGCCCGGGGATTGCTTGGTGTAGTTGCACCGTTCACACAGCCCTTGCCCGTTGCTGATGTTTGTCGGACCGTCGTGATGGTGGGCGGCGATGTGGTCGGCGTGCCGAATCGGGGCGTCGCACCAGGGGGTTCGGCAGGTGCGGTCTCTGGCGATGAGGAATTGCCGCATGGTGTGGGTGAACGTCCGTCGTTTTGCGTCGCCGGTGATCAGCTGACCGGTGTCCGGGTTGGTGAACAGGCGGCGGATGAACGTGCTGACCCCGGGCGGGGCGGTGCGAACGAGCCGGCGGGCTATCTGCGCGGGGATGGGACCGTATCCGGTGAGGTTGGCCGGTTCGTTGTCGTGCCCGAGCAAGGTTCGGTCGGTCATGACGAGCTGGATGTCGATGCTCACCCCGGCGGGGACGGTGTCGGTGGAGTCGGTGTCGGTGTCGGCGGAGCCGGTGTCGGTGTCGGCGGAGCCGGTGTCGGCGGAGCTGGGTGTACCAGCGCCGGCGCCGGGGGCCGGGGTGGTGATGCGGTGGACCAGTTCGTCTGCCATGAGCTGTCCGCGACTACGGGGGTCGCCGGTGGCGGTGCCGGTGTTGGCGTGCCGGGTCAGCGCGGCGTACACCGCGACGCCGTGCGCAACGGGCAGCAACGCGGTGACATAGGCCATGGTGTCCGGAGCGGGCCGGATGCTGACCCGCCGATCACCGATGGCCTTGCGGTTGCGCTTGACGCAGCTTGCGGAGTCCAGTCGTTGCGCGATCAGTGCCGCGGCCTGCGCGGTCTGCTTGTCGCCCATCGACCCGAGCCGTGGGGCGAGTTCGACATCGACCGCGCCGCGGTCGGCGATCGTCAGGCAGGCGGTTTCCCTGACCAGCAGGGTGGCCCGCCATTCGCTGATGGTGCCGGACCGCAATGCTCGGTAGGTGTGCGGCATCTCGTTGATCAGGGCCCTGGCCAGCCCGACATGCCGGCCGCCGCGGAACGGTGAGTCCCGGCGGGCAATCGCAATCTGCGCGCCGATGCTGCGGTGGGTGCCCTCGTCCCGGAGCTGCGCGGCGGTCAACCCAGCCGTCCGGGACCTGACGAACGCCACCGTCAACGCCGCCTGCGCCGCCGCGCACGCCGACTTGATCCGCTCCAATTCGGCAATCTGATCGATCAGCTCGACATCCCGCGCATCGAGGTCCACCGCAGCGAGCCGGTCCACCCACCCGGCCAGCTCGATCGATGACACCAACAGGCCACCTGCTGAGGGGCAAGTATCGAACATGTGTACTGGGTAGCTGCTTAAGTCAAGTAGTATTTGGGGATGTCAGAGGCTGTTGTATTGCATCCGGTCGGCGGTGTCGATTACCCGCGGACGTTCCAAGAGTTGCTGGCGTGGTTTCCTGATGACGCGGCTTGCGTCGTCTACTTGGAGCGGTTGCGATGGCCAGAAGGATTTGTCTGTCCCGCGTGTAGCGAGGCGTCTGGATGGCGGACCGCGAAGGGCCGCTG
>JBBRVZ010000141.1:0-6130 GCA_038246445.1 Mycobacteriales bacterium | reverse complement strand
CTTCGCACCCCACCGTTACCGGCGGCGCACGTCAGAGCGGGCACGGGCCATCGAGCACTGGCCCGGAACTGGCAACCGACCAAAGTCGGCCCTCCTGTCTGCGAGTCCACTCGCAACGTGCGACCTCGCGTCGCAACCATCTATCTGAAGCAGACCAGCAAACGGAGCATGGCCGTGCCTCAGATAGATGGAACGGACACGATTCGCAGCACCGCGTGGTTCGCTCTGCAGGATCGATTCGCCGCCTTTCGTCACGCGACGCTTTGGTCCGGCCTTGGGGGCTCAGTCGGCGTTCTACGTGCGGTTGCAAACGATCGGTAAGCGCGAACCTGCATGGCGCTGACTGGGTCAACGGACACACCGGCGGGGACTCGAGCGGCCGACAGGGAATACCCAAGCGGGAAGTGGTCGATCGACTCCGGATCGATGGTGTCCGACATCCGATCCGGTAGTTTCACTTCGCACGGAGGCCAACTAAGTCATGGTGGGGTAGCCGGCCGATCAGTGCCGTGATGTTTCTCGGCAGGTCTCCGTGGTGGGGTGCTGCTTCCTCAGTGCGTGAGCGTTCACCGCTCACATGGTTAACCGATTTCGTGGGTTGGCTGCCGATACCCCACCGGCGGACCTGGCGAAGCAGCATGGCCGTGGTCACCGGCCCCCAGAATCGACCCCCAGTGTCGGCTACCGGCTGGTGGAAATCGATGGAGCCGCCAGGGCCGCTGACCTGCTCTGACTACATTGCGGATCAACTGCAACGGCCGCGCAACGGGTTCCTGAAAGCTGCAGGCATCCCGATCACTGGATCGGGGCATGCCACACCGGAAGGCAACAGATGGCCGTTGACCAGGAACCAGTTGATCATTAGCTTCGACTGCCTCCACGACATGGGCGACCCGGTCGGTGCCGCCCGGCATATCAGGGACGCCAGACTCCGGCGGCACCTGGCTCATCGTCGAACCTAACGCCGGTGACACCGTCGCCGACAATTCAAACCCATCGTGCGGATGTACTACTCGGTATCCACCTTCTGTGCTTGCCCAAACAGCATGTCACAACCAGGTGGCTACGCCCTGGGCGCTCAAGGGTTCGAAGCGCAAATCAGCCCAGTAACCACCCACGCCGCTTTCATCCGCTTCCGTCGAATCGCCGAACCCCCCGTCAACCAGCATCTACGACGCATGCACATAGGGGTCAGCCCCACCTTCATCAGACCGACGTTGCGTCCAGGGGGCCCCGGACAGTGCCGCAAATACCTCACCCAAAGGAAGGTCCCCTGTGAAAACCAACCTGCCCCCCACTTGGATCACCACCCTGACCCTGCTTGCCGTCCTGTTCGTGGCCAACGCTCCAACCGCCACAGCCGCCGAAAGAGGACACCAACCCGACTTAGAGAAACTCGCCATCAAGCAATCACAGCTCCTTTACGAGTTTCACAGGGACCCTCTGCAGGTTGCGTCGCCGCGACACTGTGGACAGGGTCAACCCATAGACGGTGTCGACGGGGTGTTCATATTGCCCACCCTGAGCTTCGTCGGCGGCAACAAAGCCTTCAAGTGCACGACGAATGCCAAAGCTGTGCTCGTCGATCTCGGCGGTTACACAGTCATCGAGGACCCGCGGTTTCCCGACAGCGCCTACCCGCTCGCCGGGGTCGATGAGCCGGGTATCGCCTTCAGCAAGGAGAACCTGCAATCCATCTGCGCGGACGTAATCTCACTCACTCAGCTCGGAGTTGCACCGGCGCACCTGGATGGCGGCGCAGCACTGACAACTAACCCCATCACCACTCGCAACTTCGGAGTCAGAATCAACCGGCTGGCCGACCCCGCGGGTCAGCCGTTCTACGCAGATTCCGTCGCCCTGGGCCACCCCGGACGACTCACCTCGTGCTACGCGGGATACAAGGCCATCGTCCAGCTGAGCCCAGGCCACCACGTCATTGACGTCAACCTCAGCGGACTGACCGGGACTCCGACCTCATTCGTCTACAACATCTACGTCCGGGGACACCGGTAACCCACTGACAGAGGCTTCTACCGCAGGCACCCCGGGCAACGGCCCGGGGTGCTCCAACTTTGACTCAACAGGCGGGTGCTAGCCCGGCTGTGAGGTGCATCCTGAGGTTTCGTCATCGCCGTCGCCAGCTGGGAGAAATGCCATGTTCGAGACAACGGAGTTCTTCGCGAGTTTCTCGGTGGACGACCTCAGCGTGGCGAAACGGTTCTACGGTGACACGCTCGGCCTGGATGTGTGGGAAACGGACGTGGGCCCAGAGTGGTTGCGGGAGCTGTGGTTGCAACTGGCAGGCGAGCGCCGGGTCATGATCTATCCGAAACCCGACCACCTGCCGGCGACGTGCACGGTCCTGAATTTCCCGGTCCACGACATCGGCCAGGCCGTCGACGACCTCGCCGCACGGGGGGTCACCATGGACACCTTCGACGCCTACGAGTCCGACGCCAGGGGAATCCACCGGATCGGCAATCATTCAATCGCGTGGTTCCGTGACCCTGCCGGAAACGTCCTCGCCATTGACGAAGAACACTGACGTACCAAGCGGCGGCAGGGGCCTTCCGTCCGACCTGGCGCAAAAGCTGATGACGCGGGTCGGCGATCTTTAGATTGGAAACCGGCCCTACCGCATTTCGTTTCCAGTGGCCTTGGTTCCTACAGCCGCCACGCGGTGAGAGCGGCACGTCCGTCCCGTTCGACCGTGGGCATGCCGTTGCGGGCGGCGAGTGTGACCCCGCGGCCGATCAGCACCCGGGCGGCACCAAGATCACCAAGCGCGGCGGCGGCGCGGCCGTCCACCAGGCAGCCACCAGCGCGAGCGGGTACCCAGGCGAGCCGTTCAGCTGCGGCCAACAACGGGGCGAGGACGGTACGAGCCCGCGCGGGTTCGTCCTTCTGAAGCCATGCCCTAGCCACCGACAGGTAGCAGTCAGTCCCCACCAGCCATGCCGATCCGGCCGGCCCGGTGATACCGCGAAGAAGGCCGTCCGCCTCGTCCAGGGCTGAACGAGAACCGGTGACCTCGGCCAGCGGGGCGAGATAACGCAGCAGGACTCCCTCGGGCTGCCCAGGATGCACCGTCGGCCGTGCGTCCATCAGCAGAAGCGCGGCCTCCTCGTGTCGGCCGGCGTCGATCAGCGTATCCGCGAGCATCCCCACTGCAGTCGGGTGCCACCACCCGTGGTTGGTCTGCTCCCCCAGCGCGACCGCCTTCCTGCCGTGTCGCACTGCCTCGTCGGTCCGGCCCTGCAATCGCTCAACCCAGCCGAGGTGCGAGAGGTAAAAGGCGCGAGCGGCCACGTACTCGGAGCGACCGTTGATCTCGATAGCCTCAACGATCCGACACCTGGCCTTGTCCCATCTCCCCACAGCGATGAGCGGGAACACGGACTCGAACACGGACCACTCCAAACCGGCCAAGTCCCCGAGCCGCCGCTGCAACGGCTGCAACTCCGCAATCACCTCGGTCAATTGGGCTGAATCGCCGAGATAGGCGTACGCAGCCTTCAGCCCGTTCAGGCCGTTCGCCAAAGCCTGATCCTGACCGGATGCGCGACCCGCCGCGGCGGCACGACGTCCCAGGGTCAGGCCCTCGCTGAATTGCAGACGGTTGATCGCGTTGAAAGTCATTCGGGCCAGCAACACGGCCTGGGCGGCCCAGTCACCGAGTGACTCCGCTATCGCGAGGGCTTCCCGTATGGTGGCGGCGACGTCGGCGATTGGCAGGCCCAACGCGACGGCCGTGTCGAAACCCAATTCCTGCAGGGCGTCCATTTCCAGGCGGCGGTCGCCGGATTGCTTGGCGGCTATCAAACCGGCCCGTGCATCTGCCCACGCGAGCCGGTACTCCGCAAGCAGTCCCCTCATCCGGGCCCGCGCCACATAGACCCGACCAACCAGGTCCAACTTACCGGCTCGTTCCGCCGCCTCTAATGCCCGGCTCAGCAGGCTGACGGCGTCCCGGGTCGCGTACCGATCCGCGGCCCGCTGGCCGGCCAGCAGATAGGCGTGTGCTGCCCTGGGCCAGTCGTCAACCGCAGCGGCATGTGCAGCGACTGATTCCGGTTGCTCCGAAAGCAGGTCCGCTGCGCGTCGGTGATAGGCGAACCTGGTCGGCGTCGGCGTGGTCGTGTAGATCACCTCTTGGACCAGGTCGTTGGCGAACTCGTACGTGCGGCCGGCCAGCACTAGCAACCGACTGGCGGCGGCCTGCTCGCATTGATGCGCCGCGACGTGCTCGGGCACGTCCAATAACCTGGCCACGACAGTGGGGTCTACCGTGGCGCCGAGCACGGCCCCTGCGTGCAGCAGTTTCTCGATGGTCGGTCCTGCCCGCCGCAAACGGGCCAGTACCGCCGCACGCAACGTCTCCGGCACACCGGACTCCCCCGCAGCAAGGCCCCTAAGGGTCTCGGTGACGAACAGCGCATGCCCGCCGGTACGGCGCAGGATCGCCTCGGAGTGTTCGGCCTGCCCGGCCTCGGCCGCCAATTGGGCGACTGCGGCATCGGGCAGCGACCCGACGCCGATCCGGATGGCCACGTCCCCGAGCGCGTCGATAACAGACGCGCCTTCCTCGGCCCGGACCGTCGCAACAACCAGCAGCCGCGCCGAGCCGGATCGCCGGGCTAGATAGTGCAAGAACTCGACGGTCGCCTGCCCGACGTTTTGCAAGTCATCAAGGACCATCAGGACGGGTGGGCCTGCGCCAAGCGCGGACAGCATCGCAGTTACGCCCTCATAGGCGCGGCGCAACTCCACTTCAGGGGCGGCCCGTTCCATGGGCGGTGACCCGAACACATCACCCGCGCCGGATAGCAGGCCAGCAAACGCGGCCGCCTCCGCCCCCGCCAGCTCCCGGAGTCGATCCGGCCGAATTGAGGCCGTCAACACCGCCAACGCATCGACCACAGGCTGAAGGAACAAAGAACGCTCCGCGGCGTAACAGCGTGCCGACAACACCAGGCCACCAGTCGATTCCGCGCCCGCGACCGCCTCGGCCGCCAGCCGGGTCTTGCCAATGCCAGCCTCGCCCACAATCAACACCAGCGACGAATGGCCGGCAACCGCCCCTGCCCATGCCGCGCGCAGCTGCGCGACCTCGGCCGCCCGACCGGGCAGCTCGCGCCGCTCCGCCACGGATTCTCTTCGAACAGCGGGTTCCGGCAACACGGTCGTCGGCGGGTGCTCCCGCAGCACCGCCAGGTGCACCTCTCTCGTCTGCGGAGCCGGGTCCACGCCCAACTCATTGTCCAGCGTCACCCGCAGTTCCTCGTACACCGCCAGTGCCTTCGATGGCTCCCCAGCCGTTCGATGCGCGGTCATCAGCAACCGATGGGCAGCCTCGTCGAATCTGTCCGCCGCGACCGCCGCCGCCGCGACCCGGATCGCGGCTTCCGGGTCGTCGATCAACAACGCCGCCGCAGCCACGGTGTGCCGCGCGTCACGCACCAAACGCTGAGCATCTGCTCGGGCCGTCGCCACCCAGTCCGCGTCGGACTCCCCCACTAACAACGCGCCGGTTCCCAGGATCTCCAATGCGCCCGCCGCGGAGGTCATCGCGAACGCGGGTTCCCCGCCCGCCAGCCGCCTGCCTGCCTCGTTGACCAGCTCCGTCGCGGTGTCCACATCGACCCGGACCGCCGGCGGCACCCCACACCGGTAGCCCCCACGACCGCCGACGACCACCTGGGAGCCCAGCACCGCTCGAAGCCGGCTCACCAAAGTCGCGACATTCCGGTCCGGCTCCTGAGGTGGTCGTTTGCCCCAAAGCGCGTCGACGATCCGATCAACTCCGACAAATTGCCCGCGATTAACCACCAACAGCATCAACAGCCGCCGAGCCTTTCGGCTCCCCACTCCCGGCCCGAAGATCGGCGCCCCGGCACGGGTGACACCGAACGACCCCGCAAGCCGGACCGCCACCACATCCACGCGAAGATTATGGCCGCCCTGTACCGGCGATGGCGCCCGCTAAGCCGAACTTACTTCGGCTTGAGCGGCGGGTATTGCCTGTGATCTGCGGTTTCGTTTGCTGGGGCGGGGGTTGTTCTGTCGACGGCGGCCTCAGTTCAGGGTGGTGGGGATGGGTGCGCCGATGAGTTGGAAGGCGCGGCGT
>JBBRVZ010000140.1:0-6208 GCA_038246445.1 Mycobacteriales bacterium | reverse complement strand
GCCGTTCCTGCCCGGCGTCATCGGCCTGATCACCGGACGTGCCAGCGCCGCGGAATCCGACGTGCTCGCCAACGCCAGGGCGCGCTGGCCGGCGGTCCGGTTCCGAGTCGAGAACCCAGCCGTCCAGGGGGTTCTGGCGGTCCCGCAGCTCATGGAGTCGCTGGCCCGGCTGGACGCGGATCCTGCGGTCGACGTCATCGTGCTGGCCCGCGGCGGCGGCAGCGTCGAGGACCTGCTGCCCTTCTCCGACGAGGCGCTGTGCCGGGCGGTGTCCCGATGCCGGACGCCGGTCATCTCCGCGATCGGCCATGAGCCGGACCACCCGATCGTCGACGACGTCGCCGATGTGCGCTGCTCCACACCCACCGATGCCGGAAAGCGGGTGGTGCCGGATGCCGCCGCGGAACTACGTCAGGTGCAACAGCTGCGGGGCAGGGCGCGACGGGCGCTCACCGGCTGGGTGAGCACCGAACAGGCCCGGCTGCGGCGGCTGACCTCGGCGACGGTGCTGGCCGATCCACTCTCCCCCATCGCCGGTAGAGCGGCGGAGGTGGCCCGGCTGCGGGACCGGGGCCAATCGCAGGTGTCGATGCTGCTCGAGCGGATGGACCGGGACCTCGCGCACCGCCGGGCGCAGCTGTCCGCACTGGGTCCAGCGGCGACCCTTGCCCGCGGTTACGCCGTCGTCCAAGCGGACCGGCAGGTCGTTCGCTCTGTCGCGGACGCCCGGACCGGGACCGCACTACGGATCCGGGTGGCGGACGGCGCCATCCACGCCACCAGCACCGGCGTGCAGGCCGCACCGTGATGCCTGCTCTCCAGGCCACCGTCATCGAGCCCGTGGACTCATCATCCGTCCAACAGCGGCGCCCGCAAGAAGCATGAAGGAACAGGAGTTCTCATGACATCGGCACCTGACACCGCAGCCGGGAAGGCGACCGGCGCGGACGGACCCACCCGGGACGGCAACGCCGGCAAGTCGGATGAGGCGAGCATGCGGGATCCCAGCGCGAGTTACGAGCATGCCCGCGACGAACTCGCCGCGGTCGTTGCGCGGTTGGAATCGGGCGGACTGTCGCTGGATGAGTCGCTGACCCTGTGGGAGCGCGGAGAGCACCTGGCCGCTGAATGCACACGGTTCCTGGACGGTGCCCGTGAACGGGTGGAGACCGCGCTGCGCCAGTCGGACGAACAGGAGCTGTGACCGAGGGCTGTCAGGACCGGCCGATGCCCGACGGCATCAAACCGAACCCGAGCGGGACGTCCCCCGGGTCTGTGCCCAGCGATGCGATGCGGTTGTCCGCGTCGACGAACACCACCCGCGGCTCCCGGGAACGCGCCTCGGCGTCGGTCAGCATGCCGTAGCCGATGATGATGACGACATCGCCGGGCTGCACGAGATGCGCGGCGGCGCCGTTGATCGCGACGTGACCTGCGCCCCGCTCGCCGGCGATGACATAGGTGGTCAGCCGCGCCCCGTTCGTGACGTCGACCACGTCCACCTGTTGCCCGGGCAGCAGGTCGGCGGCATCGAGCAGGTCGGCATCGATGGTGATGGACCCGACGTAGTGCAGGTCGGCCGCCGTCACGGTGGCCCGGTGGATCTTGCCGATCAGCATCGGACGGAGCACCCGGATCTCCCAGCCTGTCGAACATCGCAAGAATTGACCACCGAACCATGACGCAGGCAGATGAGACTACCCGTGCCAGCCGTGCGGTCCAGAGTGACACGGACCCGGGCACCGGCAACGGTGAAGGTGGTCACATCAGCGGCTCGCGGATAACCTGCCAGCCATGGACCCGATGGCCGCGCTCCGGCGGATCGCCTTCCTCCTCGAGCGGTCCCGGGCCCCGACGTACCGGGTGAAGGCCTTCCGGACCGCCGCTCTCGCGATCGCCGCACTGACCCCGGCGGAGCTCGAGAAGCGTTCGTCAGCCGGAACTCTGGGGAATCTACGGGGCGTAGGACCGAAGACGTCGGCCGTGGTGCGGCAAGCGCTGGCCGGCGGGGTACCGGAGTACCTGGCGGACCTGGAGCGGACCGTGACCCCGCTGACGGCGGGCGGCGAGACGATCAGGGCGGCGCTGCGCGGGGACCTTCACTCGCACAGCGATTGGAGTGACGGCGGCAGCCCCATCCAGGAGATGGCTGTCACCGCAAGGGAATTGGGCCATGAGTACCAGGCACTGACCGACCACTCACCGCGGCTGACGGTCGCGAACGGGCTGAGCGCCGAGCGCCTGGAGAGGCAGCTGCGAATTGTGGCGACCCTCAACCGGCATCTCGGTGACTTCCGGCTGCTGACGGGCATCGAATGTGACATCAACGAGGACGGCACCCTGGACCAAACCGACGGCCTGCTCGGACGCGTCGACATCGTCGTCGCGTCAGTGCATTCCAAGCTCCGCGCCGATGCGGGTTCGATGACCAGGCGGATGCTGCGGGCCATCGAGAACCCGCACACCGACATCCTCGGGCATTGCACCGGCCGGCTGGTGACCGGTGGCAGGGGCACCCGCCCGGAAAGTGCATTCGATGCTGATCGGGTGTTCGCGGCCTGCGCCGAGAACGGGGTCGCGGTCGAGATCAACAGCCGCCCCGAACGCCTGGACCCGCCCCGCCGGTTGCTGCGGCAGGCGGTGCAGGCGGGCTGCCTGTTCAGCATCGACACGGACGCGCACGCTCCGGGGCAGCTCGACTGGCAGCTCTACGGATGCGCCAGGGCGCAGGAGTGCGAGGTGCCGGTGGATCGAATCGTCAACTCCTGGCCGCTGGACCGGCTGCTGACCTGGACGCACCGGGCGGCAACTGCGTCGACCCGGACACCCCCGGGGTGAGCGGTGACCTCAGCCGGTAGTGGGAACCTGCGCCGAGAGAGTACGGAAGTCGTTCTCCGACGCACTGCCGGTGATCAGGTAGGTGACGTCTCCCGCCGTGCGGTACCACGCCTGCTCCGAGCGCCGACCCGTCGTCACGGTCCAATCCTGCCCGCCGGCCCGCACGGTCCCCCTCGGCGCGGACGCGTCACCCAGTTCCGCCGGCAGCAGTGCGTTGACCTCGCCGCTGGATTGGACCAGCGTGATGAACCGGCCCTCCGGCGTCAGCCACCCCGCCCTGACCGTCGGTGGCTGCGTGCGGGTGCCGGGCTGCTCGGTAAAGGAGAACGAGTTCGGCGTCCACCCCGATGGCAGAGCGGTGGGGATTACAACCGGAAAGCCGACCAGCGGCTCCGCCTTCTGCAGCCCGCCGGTGACGTCCGTCGCGACCACCTGCCCTTCACTGGGACCGCCCGGCGAGAAGCTCACTCCCCCATACATGGCGACCAGTACCAGGGTGATCACCGCCAGCAGGCCGACGGACAGGGCCATGTCCCGCAGGGTCTTGGATCGCCGGTCTGCCACCCGTCCATGGTGGCACGGTCGGAGCCCGGCTACCGCGGCGTCAACAGTGCCTGGGTGTGACCGAGTCGGAACGACCTCAAATGGTCGAGCCGCGACGACCCCGGATAGCGTTGCCCGCATGGCAGAACACAACGTTGAGTTCGCAGCCGGCGACGCCGGGTCCACCTCCGCCGACGGCTTCCGCATCGAGCACGACACGATGGGCGAGGTCCGGGTACCGAAGAACGCCAAATATCAGGCGCAGACCCAACGGGCGTTGGAGAACTTCCCGATCTCCATGCGGCCGCTCGAGCCCTCGCAGATCCGGGCGCTGGCGTTGATCAAATCAGCGGCCGCGCGGGTCAACGTGACACTCGGGGTGGTGCCGGCGGACATCGGGGACGCCGTTGCGCAAGCGGCGGACCGGGTGGCCACCGGCGCATTCGACTCCGACTTTCCGCTCGACGTGTTCCAGACCGGCTCCGGCACCAGTTCCAACATGAACGCCAACGAGGTCATCGCGACCGTCGCGGCCGAGTTTCTTGGCGCCAGATCCCCCGGTGCCAAGGTGCACCCGAACGACCACGTCAATGCCTCGCAATCCTCCAATGACGTCTTTCCGACCTCCATTCACGTCGCGGCCACCGAATCCGTTGTCCGACAGCTTTTTCCGGCACTGGATCACCTGGAGGCAGCACTGGAGGCGAAGGCGGAGGAATGGGCGACGGTGGTGAAGGCCGGCCGCACCCATCTGATGGACGCCACTCCCGTCACCCTCGGTCAGGAATTCGGTGGATACGCGGCGCAGATCCGGAACGGCAAGGAGCGGATACGGGCCTCGCTCCCCCGGCTCGCCGAACTACCCCTGGGTGGGACCGCCGTCGGTACCGGCATCAACACCCCGCCCGGCTTTGCCGCGGCGGTGATCGAGAAACTCGTAGCTGACACCGGACTGCCGTTCACCGAGGCCCGCAACCACTTCGAGGCCCAGGCCGCCAGGGACGGGCTGGTCGAGGCCTCCGGGCAGCTCAGAACCGTCGCGGTGAGCCTGTTCAAGATCTGCAACGACCTGCGCTGGATGGGCTCCGGTCCGACGGCCGGTCTCGGCGAGATCGCGCTGCCCGACCTTCAGCCGGGTTCGTCGATCATGCCGGGCAAGGTCAACCCGGTCATTCCGGAGGCGACCATGATGGCCTGCGCGCAGGTCATCGGCAATGACACGACCGTCGGATTCGCCGGAACCCAGGGCAACTTCGAGTTGAACGTCATGCTGCCGGTGATCGGCCGGAACCTGCTGGAATCGATCAAACTGCTGACCAACTGCAGCCGGGTGCTGGCCGACAAGTGCATCTCCGGAATAGTCGCCAACGTCGACAAGCTGCGCGCCTACGCGGAGTCGTCGCCGTCCATCGTCACGCCGCTGAACAAGTACATCGGCTACGAGGAGGCGGCCAAGATCGCCAAGCTGGCCCTGCGCGAGAACAAGACGATCAAGACGGTGGTCCTGGAACGCGGACACGTCGCCAACGGCACGCTGACCGCCGAGCAACTGGATGCCGCGCTCGACGTGCTGTCCATGACGCACCCCTGACGCGTTGTACCGGTGCAAGGGTTCTGGGCGTCGCCAACATGGTGCCGGAGGTCCCTGAGCAACAAGTAGCCACGTTGGGTGCGACGTTGCCGGCCACCGTTACCTCGTCCAGCGGTAGCTGATCGAGAGTCGGTGTGTGTCATCGGTCGCGCACCGCTGTTACAACCCCGCGAGAAATCGCACGCAACCAGGCACGCTCTGAGCCAACGGGCATCTCAGTCCTCACCCTCCGTCAGGATGTCTGCCTTTGGATGACGTCGCCGACCCCAACATCGCATACATCGTTCGGCCAGGTCACACGTCGGCGCGGGCATGGGTGCCGACATCGAGCACCTCCCTGCCACCCCGGACCATGAACGTTGCCTCCGTGTGCCATCCGCTCTCGCCCTGGGCAACCGGCAGCAGGTCGACGAACATCTTCGGGTGTTGCGCAGTGTCGAGAAATTTGGGTTCGGCGAGATCGCTGTTTCGTTTGCTGTTTCCGGTTGCAATCGCTGCGATGTCGAGTTCGATATGAGCACGCTGGATTTCCATCTCTGGTCCGATCTCGGCGTCTGCCGTCCGCAATGGGATGGTGCCGGCGACCGCATGCCCGAGATGGACCAGGCTGAACGACGCAATGCATTCCGCAGGATCGAGTTGCCACCGTCCCGCCGTCACCCGGTGAACGGGCATTCCTTGCTCATCGATTCGCCCGCTCGGGGTCCACGGCCGGCTGGAACGAACCGATCATTTTCGTGACGGTGTAGCGGTCGACCTGGTCCGGACCGGGCAGCAGTGCCACATCCTCCCCTGGCAGGAGCTCGGCGGACATCACCAGATCTCGCACCAGGTCAAGACCTTCAGCACTTCGCATGACGAGAATCGTCATTTCTGTGCCGTCGGGCTGGCGCAGGGTCAACAACGCCACGAGGTCTTCCCGCACCTTGGGGTGCGCCATCATGATCGGTCCGAGCCTTTCCTGGCCGGCGCGATCTGCGGCATCCAGTAATTCTGCGGTGCGTGGACCCTTGAAATCCATGACCTGGGCGAACATCGTGTGCTCCGTTTCGTCGAAGGTGGGCTGGTCAAGGATCAGCTCGCGCCCCGTTCGGTGTGCGTGCGTACTGGCACTGAAATGCGGTACGCACTTCTGCGCGGGGTGGGACACTGACCCGATGTCAGTGCTCGCCGGTCGGGAAACGGAGATTGCCGCCATCGATCTTGCGGTAGCCGAAGTTCGCGGCGGCCACGGGG
>JBBRVZ010000139.1:0-6219 GCA_038246445.1 Mycobacteriales bacterium | reverse complement strand
TTCGTGAACGTCATCCGCTATTTGGCCAAAACCGGCATTGCGTGGGCCGACCTGCCCAGCTCCGCCGGCAAATCGAATAGTCTTTGGCAGCGGTACAACCGCTGGTGCGCTCGCGGCGTGTGGGAGCGGATCGCCGCCGAGTTGCGGGACGACGATACCGAATGGCTGCTCGTCGATAGCAGTTGCGTCCGCGCTCACCCGTCGGCCGCCGGCGCGAAAAAAAATGGCGACGGCAGCGGCGGCCAATCGGCCGAGGCGTTGGGCCGCGGCTGCGGCGGGTTCGGCACGAAAATCCATGCCGCGGTGAACCCGCTGGGCCATCCGGTGAGGCTCCGGTTGACCGGCGCGAACGCGGCCGACAGCCCGCACCTGCCGGCGCTGATCGCGGGGATCGAGACCGACGCGGTGCTGGCCGACAAGGGGTACGACGCGGACACCAACCGGGACGCCATCCGCGCCCAGGGGGCGGAGCCGTGCATCCCGCCGCGGAAGAACCGGACGGAAGCCATCCCGTACGACCGGCATTTGTACAAGGAGCGCAACGGGGTGGAGCGGTTCTTCGGTCGGATCAAGCAGTACCGGCGCGTAGCCACGAGATACGATAAGAAGGCGGCCAACTTCCTCGGCTTCGTCTGGGTCGCTGCCATCGCCAACATGCTCGCCTGAGCCGCCGAAATTACCGAGCTTCAATCAATACTACCTATGATCTGCGACGACGAATTGGGAAAGGTGGACGCTTACTGGCGCGCAGCCAACTACCTCTCCGTGGGCCAGATTTACCTGCTCGACAATCCGCTCCTCAAGGAGCCGCTCAAGAGAGAACACATCAAGCCGCGGCTGCTCGGGCACTGGGGCACTACGCCGGGGCTGAACCTCGTTTACGTTCACCTGAACCGTGTCATCGTGCGGGACGACTTGAACGTCTTGTACATTGCCGGGCCTGGACACGGCGGGCCGGGTGTCGTGGCCAACGTCTACCTGGAAGGGACGTACAGCGAGGTCTACCCGAAGATCTCTCAAGACGAGGCGGGGGTGCAGCGACTCATCAAGCAATTCAGCTTCCCCGGCGGCATCGGCAGCCACTGCACCGCGGAGTTGCCGGGCTCGATCCACGAGGGAGGGGAACTCGGATATGCCCTGTCCCACGCCTACGGGGCCGCATTCGACAACCCCCTACCTGATCGTCGCTTGCGTGATCGGCGACGGCGAAGCCGAGACGGGGCCGCTCGCCACGTCGTGGCACTCGAACAAGTTCCTCAACCCGGCGCGGGACGGGGCCGTGCTGCCGATCCTGCACCTCAACGGATACAAGATCGCCAACCCCACGCTGCTCGCCCGCATCCCGCGCGACGAACTCCGCAGGTTGCTGGAGGGCTACGGCTACGCCCCGCACTTCGTCGAGGGGGACGACCCTTTCACCGTCCACCGCGCGCTGGCCACCACGATGGGCGCCGTGGTCGCGGAGATTCGGCGCATTCAAGCCGATTCCCGCGAGGGCGGCGCAACAGCTCGTCCGGCGTGGCCGATGATCGTCCTCAAAACGCCCAAGGGCTGGACGGGGCCGCGGGAGGTCGACGGCAAGCCGACCGAAGGCTCCTGGCGCAGCCACCAGGTACCACTGTCAGACATGGCCTCCGACGAGCACGTCCGCGTCCTTGAGCAGTGGATGAGGAGCTACCGGCCCGACGAGCTGTTCGACACCGCCGGACGGCTCGTGCCTGAGTTGGTGGCCCTCTCCCCGGGCGGCGAGCGCCGCATGGGGGCGAACCCGCATGCCAACGGCGGCGCCCTGCTCCGAAACCTTGAGCTACCGGACTTCCGCAGCTACGCCGTCGCCGTGCCGTCGCCCGGCGCGTCCGTCGCCGCTGCGACCAAGATCCAGGGCAATACTTGCGCGACGTGATGCGGCTCAACAACGCCGCCAAGAACTTCCGCGTGTTCAGCCCGGACGAGCTGGCTTCGAACCGCTGGCAAGACGTGCTCGACGCGACAGGCCGCTGCTTCGTCGGCGAACTCGACCCAGGCGACGGCACCCGCGAGACGCTCGACGGCCGGGCAATGGAAGTACTGAGCGAGCACCAGTGCCAGGGCTGGCTGGAGGGCTACCTCCTCACCGGCCGGCACGGATTCTTTTCCTGCTACGAGGCGTTCGTCCACATCGTCGATTCGATGGTCAACCAGCATGCCAAGTGGTTAAAGGTTTGCCGCGAGGTCCCCTGGCGGCGGCCGATCGCCAGTCTCAATTACCTGCTCAGTTCGCACGTGTGGCAGCAGGACCACAATGGCTTCTTGCACCAAGATCCCGGCTTCATCGACCACGTGGCGAACAAGAAATCGGAGGTGGTGCGGATCTACCTGCCGCCGGACGCCAACTGCCTCCTGAGTGTTACCGCCCACTGCCTGCGCAGCCGGGGCTACGTCAACGTCGTGGTCGCCGGAAAGCAGCCCGCGCGGCAGTGGCTGACGATGGACGAAGCGGTGGCTCACTGCGCCGCGGGCGTCGGTGTCTGGCCGTGGGCGTCGAGTGACGGCAGGGCCGAACCGGACGTGGTCTTGGCGTGCTGCGGCGACGTGCCGACGCCCGAAGCGCTCTCCGCGGTCGGACTGCTGCGCGGCTACTTCCCGGACCTGAATGTGCGGCTGGTGAACGTTGTCGACCCGATGAAACTGCAGCCGTCGAGCGAACACCCGCACGGCCTGCCGGACGACGACTTCGACGCGATTTTCACGCGGGACAAGCCGATCATCTTCGTGTTCCACGGCTATCCGACGCTGATCCACCGGCTGACCTACCGGCGGACGAACCACCCCAACCTGCACGTCCGCGGCTATAAGGAGGAGGGGACGACCACGACGCCGTTCGACATGTGCGTGCTCAATCAGATCGACCGCTTCAATCTGACGCTCGACGTGATTCGCCGCGTGCCGGGGCTGGCCGAGCGGGCGGCGGGGGTGGTGACTGCTTTGAGGGAGAAGTTGCTAGAACACAAAAAGTACATTGCCGAGCACGGGACGGACCTGCCGGAAGTGAGCAACTGGCAGTGGGCCGGAAGTAGCGACCCAATCGACCCGGCGGCCGCGGATACCGCAGCAGATCACGAATGATATTGTCCCCTCGCTGGAGCATGCGGTCATGACGAACGACTCGAAGGCGAAGCCACCACCCAACGTCGCGTCGTCCGATCCGACGGAGGCGTGGCACGCCCTGTGCAGGCCGAAGTGGCCGGGCGATTGCAAACCGACGCGGCGCGAGGGTTGACGGACGCCGAGACGTACCGGAGGTAAGGTGATACCGGTGGACGAAGCGGCAGCCGTCGCCCGCGATACCTTCCGCAGCGTGAAGAACTATCCAAGGGACTGATGGCCCGGCTTCGCAGCGCGGCAACGAAATACTTGGAGATTGAAATGTCAACAAACCCGAATGCCGAAAACACCCGAATGGAAGCGGATGTCGCCCGGTATCGCGGTCAGAATCCGGCCGCCGAACGGTGGTCAGCGGGCTACGGAGCGATCCAGCACACTCCGGAAACCCAGGCACGGGTTTTCGCGATGGCCGAGCAACTGGCTGCCCAGGGGATCGAGGGAGACGGCGTGCCGCTCTTCGACCTGTTGCACGCGGCGGACCGGGTCGCTAACGCCGGCCTGTGGCTGGTGGTCCATGAGACCTATGCGCGGAATGTCTATCTGGACGGGCGGCCCTTGGCGGCCGACGACTTCAAACCCCGCCCGAGGGACACACCGGCGGTTCCCTGAACATGGTGCCCGCCTACGCCGGCTACATGGCCGTCAACGCCCTCACCGGCCTGACGCGGGCCTGGATCATGGGCCAGGGGCACTGCGTCGCCGCCATCGACAGCCTCAACTTACTGTTGAACAACATGACACCCGCGCACGCCGAGCGCTACGCGCTCACGGAGGAAGGGCTCACGCGCTACGTGCGGGATTTCTATTCCTACCGGCTGCGGGCCGACGGCAAACCCGATTCTCCCCTTGGCAGTCATGTCAATGCTCACACCGCCGGCGGATTGGCCGAGGGGGGCTACCTCGGGTTTGTCGAACTCCAGTACGTCCACATGCCCCTGCCCGGCGAGCGGTTGGTGGCCTTCTTGAGCGACGGCGCCTTCGAGGAGCAACGCGGCAGCGACTGGGCGCCGCGCTGGTGGCGGGCCAAGGACTCCGGACTGGTGGCCCCCATCATGATTAAGAATGGCCGACGGATCGACCAGCGCACCACGCTGTCCCAGCAAGGCGGCACGGACTGGTTCGTCGAGCACTTGAAGCTCAACGGCTTTGACCCGATCATCATCGACGGCCGCGACCCGGCCGCTTTCGCCTGGGCCATCTGGGAAACGGAACGACGGCTGGAGGCAGCGGCAAACGCGGTGCGCTCGGGAGAGAGTCGCTACCCGGTGCCCCTGCCTTACACCGTCGCCGTCGCCCCCAAGGGCGCGGGTTTCTACGGCGAAGGCACAAACTTGGCCCATAACCTGCCGCTGCTGGCCAACCCGCATACTGACCCGGGAGCAGCCCGGCATTTTAACGACAGTGCCCGTCGCTTGTGGGTGCCCCTGGCGGACCTGCAAACCGCCATTCGCAAGTTCCAACACCATGACGGTCCCGGACGGCCCTGCGAACGTGACCATCCTCTGGTCCACCGGGACGTGCGGCTACAACAGCTTCCGCCCCTGCTCGTCCGGTCCGTTCCACCCGACCGACGGGATCGGTCGAGCTGGACCCGGATATCGCCCATGCACGCTGTGGATGCGACGTTCCTGGCCATCGTACAGGCGAACCCGCAACTGCGGCCCAGGGTCGGGAACCCGGACGAGATGCGTTCAAATCGGCTGCAACAAACTCTGGACGCCCTGAAGTTTCGCGTGACCGACCCGGAGCCCGGCATTCCGGAAGACGTGCATGGCGCCGTGATCACAGCACTCAACGAGGAGGCCGTGGCCTGCGCGGCCCTAGCCAACAAGGGCGGCATCAATCTCTGCCATACTTACGAAGCGTTCGGCACCAAGATGCAAGGTGTCCTCCGCCAGGAAATCATCTTTGCCCACCATTGCCAGGAAGCGGGCCGTCGCCAGGGTTGGCTGTCGGTGCCGCTCGTGCTCACGTCGCATACCTGGGAAAACGCCAAGAACGAGTTGTCGCACCAGGACCCGGCGCTGGCCGAGGCCATGCTGGGAGAGTTTTCCCACGTTTCGCGGGTGGTGTTTGTCCCCGACCACAACACCGCGGCCGTCGTGACTCAGGGCGTGTATCAGACGCATGGCCAGGTCTGGACCTTGGTCGTGCCGAAGGCGGATGGGGTCGCCGACTTGTTCACCTCCGAGGAAGCGTCCCGGCTGCTGGAACAGGGAGCCCTGCGCCTGGACTGGGCGGGTCATGCGCCGGCGCGGCAGCGGTTGGTGCTGACGGCCGTCGGCGCCTATCAACTGGAGGAAGTGCTGAAGGCATCGGCCCGACTGGCGGAGCGGGACGTGCCACACTCCGTGGTTTACCTGCTCGAACCGGGAAGGTTCCGCACACCCCGCAACGACCAGGAAGAGGCCCACGCGGCACCGTCCTCTGTTCGTCAAGAACTCTACCCGGATGCCGTGTCGCCGCGCCTCTTCGTCACCCATACCCGGCCAGAGCCACTCCTGGGAATCCTGCAACCACTCCATACCGGCAGCGGTCGCACGGCTGCCCTGGGATTCCTGGGGCACGGCGGCACGCTGACCACTGCCGGCCTGTTATTCGTCAATCGCTGCACTTGGGCACACACCGTGGCCGAGGCGGCCCGACTGCTCATTTTGCCGCGTGAGAGCCTGCTGAATGCCGAGGAAGCCGCCGTCCTTGATGGGAAAGCCAGCCCCGGGGGGGTGAGTTAATAAAATCGGTAAAGGCATGACGATGGCAAAGGACACAACCAGTACGAACGACTCAACCACCCCGCCTACCACCGACAACGCACAGATCCAAGGAAAGCAGGAGTCGTGGCACACACTACCCTCGACGCGGTAACCCGGCGGCTGCAAACCGACGCGACGCGAGGGTTGACGGAAGCCGAGACGTCCCGGCGGTAAGTTATACAATCGCTCATCGCCAAAACCCCGATGACACATGGGAAGGAATTCACCATGAGAACCGCTTTATTCAACGCCCGCGCCCATGACCGGGTCTCCTTTGGCGAAGCCAACATTCAGGCCGGCAACGAATTGGCGATTATTGATG
>JBBRVZ010000138.1:0-6244 GCA_038246445.1 Mycobacteriales bacterium | reverse complement strand
CTCGATCGCGTCGAAGTGGATCCTTCCGACCGCGTATTGCACGTCGAGCTGGTACTGCAGCGAATACGGGAGCTCGTCGGGGCTGCCGACCAGCAGCAGATAATAGGGGACCTTGACCGGATCCGCGGGCCCCGGGCCGGCCCCCGTCATATCCCAGGATCTTTACAGCGAGAAGGCACTGCACGAGCGGCCGGATCGCGGGAAGGGCGGACGGCGCAAGGCCGACCGCGCCAACGGCGCCGCACCCGATGGCCCGCGGTCCAACCGTTCGTCGTCGGCAGGCGCGTCCACCAACGGCTCCCCCGCGGCGGCCGCTGCTCCTCCGACGCTCACCGGTAGCCCCGAAGTCACCGACAGCCAGCAGGTGCCCGACACGGACCGGGTCGATGGCGACGGCCACCCCGTCTTTGCACCACCACGCCCCGCGCCCCGGCGACCCGGACTGATCCCCACCGACATCGCCGACGCGATCGGGCCCGTCCTGGGCAAGGCGGTCGCCGACATCAGAAAGCACGAGGACGGCAGCCGGCGCGGCGGCGACATCGAGGATGTACACAAGATGCGGGTCGCCACCCGCAGGGTGCGGGCGTATCTCAAGGCCGCCCGGCCGGCGCTGGACCGGATCGCCACCGACCGGATCCGCGGTGATGTCCGCGAACTCGCCGGCACGCTCGGCGTGATTCGCGATCACGACGTGATGATCGACCGGCTGCACTCCGAGGCGGGCCGGTTGGGCGACCCGGACACCGGTGCGCTCGAGCACCTGGTGAGCCGGCTCGAAACCGAGCGCATCGCGGGCCGGGACCAGCTGGTCAGCGAGCTCGATGATCCGTCCTACGGTGCCCTGCTGGTCGAGCTCGAGGAGGCCGCCGCGCAGCCGCCGGTGGCCGACCCGTGGGCGGACCTGCACGATCTGGCGGCTCAGCAGTGGTGGACCCTGGAACGCGCACATCGCAAGCTGCAGAAGCGTTATGGGGACGATCCACCCAAAGATAAGCTCCACGATCTGCGCATCTACGGCAAACGGGCCCGATACACCGCTGAATTGCTGCACGAGAAAGGCGATGTCGAAGCGTTTCTCGAGGCGCTCGCGAATTTGCAGGAGGTCCTGGGCAATCACCAGGACGCGTGTGTTCTGGAAGACCGGCTACGCGAGTTGGTGGACGCGTCCGGCGACCCGCAAGCCGGTATCGCCGCCGGCCGGGTGATCGAGGGTTGCCACCAGCGGCGGGCCGCGGCCAGGGCGGCCTATCCCGCGGCGTGGAAGCAGGCCGAAGCGGCAGGGCGCCGGGCGTTCCCGGATTGATTCGCTGGCCGAGCGCTTGCCGGCAACGCCAGTCGGCGACGGATCCAACTCGCCATCAATTCCGTCCGGAAGCGGGTCAATGCTCCCCTACCGCACCGAGTCCCGCCCGCAGGCCGACCCGAGGGCAATGGTGCGGGGCGACCGCTTCCGGATCACCGTCCTGACTGACGGGTTGCTGCGCCTGGAGTACTCCGATGACGGTGTCTTCGAAGATCGGGCGAGCGCGTTCGCGCTGTTCCGGGACCTGCCCGTGCCGGACTACCGGGTGATCGACGGCCCGCAGCACCTCGAGATCCTGACTGACAGGGTGCATCTGGTGTATGACCGCGGCCCGCTGCGCACCAGCGGGCTCAGTATCCAGATCCGCGGCAATATCAGTTCGTATCACAGCGTCTGGCGGTTCGGGGATGACGGTACAAATCTGGGCGGCACCGCGCGAACGCTCGACAATGCCGACGGGGCGGTCGATCTCGAACCCGGCGTGCTGTCCCGATGGGGTTATGCCGTGCTGGACGATTCGCTGATGCCGGTAGTGGACGGGACCGGTTGGGTGCAACCCCGCAACGGCGAACGAACCGATCTGTATTTCTTCGGCTACGGCCGTGACTACCGGGACGCAGTCCGGGCGCTCTACGCAATCTCCGGTCCGACGCCGGTGCTGCCCCGGTTCGCGCTGGGCACCTGGTGGAGCCGCTATCACCGCTACACGGCGGAGGAGTACCTCGCGCTGATGGACCGGTTCGCCGCGGAGGGCATCGGGTTCTCCGTCGCCGTTCTCGACATGGACTGGCACGTCGTCGATGTCGATCCGGCGCACGGCAGCGGCTGGACGGGCTACAGCTGGAATCGCGAACTGTTCCCCGATCCCGAGGGGTTTCTGCGCAACCTGCACGAGCGGGGTCTGCGGGTCACGCTCAATGTTCACCCGGCGGACGGTGTGCGGGCGTTCGAGGATGTGTACCCGGACATGGCCCACGCACTGGGCCGCGACCCGGCCGCGGGCGACCCGATCGCGTTCGACGTCACCGATCCCGATTTCCTCGCCGCGTACTTCGGAGTGCTGCACCGGACCCTGGAGCGGCAGGGCGTCGATTTCTGGTGGATCGACTGGCAGTCCGGATCGCATTCGCGGATCGCCGGGATCGACCCGCTATGGATGCTGAACCACTTCCACTTTCTGGACAACGCGCGGGACGGCAGGCGGCCGTTGACGCTGTCGCGGTACGCCGGGCCCGGCAGTCACCGCTACCCGGTCGGGTTCTCCGGAGACACGGTTGTCAGCTGGGACAGTCTGGACTTCCAGCCCTTCTTCACCGCGACGGCGTCGAATATTGGTTACGGCTGGTGGAGCCACGACATCGGCGGCCACATGTTCGGCGCGAAGGACGACGAACTGGCCACCAGATGGGTTCAGCTGGGCGTGTTCTCGCCCATCATGCGGCTGCACTCGGGCATGAGCCCGTTCAACACCAAGGAGCCCTGGCGATTCGGCCGGCAGGCGCAGTCGATCATGACCCGGTACCTGCGGTTGCGGCACCGGCTCCTGCCATACCTGCACACCATGAATCATCGGGCCGCCCGCGCCGGTGAGCCGCTGGTGCAACCGATGTACTGGTCGTATCCGGAAACGCCGGAGGCGTACCGGGTTCCGAACCAATTCACCTTCGGCACGGAACTACTGGTGGCGCCGATCACCCGGCCGGCGCACCGCCGCGTGTTGATGGGGAGCGTCCGGGCGTGGTTGCCGACCGGCCGGTGGATCGACATCTTCACCGGTCTGATCTACGACGGCGACCGCGAGGTGATGCTGCACCGCAGGCTGGACGACATTCCGGTATTGGCCCGGGCGGGCGGCATTCTGCCGCTGACGGGTGACGCCGTCCCCGGCGACGAGTCAGACAATCCTGTCGCCCTCGAGGTTGTCGTCGTCGTGGGCGCTGACGGCAGCTTCGAGCTGATCGACGATGACGGCGCCGGCTCGGGACTGGACGCGGCCACCGTCGCCCGGACGCGGATCACGTACGACCAGGACCGCGGTGCCGTCACCATCGGTCCCGCCTCCGGGGCATTGGACTGCATCCCGCGGCGGCGGGATTGGTCGATCACGTTCCCGGGCTTGGCGGGTAACGGCACACCGACCGCGAGCGCCGACGGATCACGCGCGCCGTCGACCGTCAGCACCGGGAAGGGGCGCACGACGGTCAGCGTGAGGCAAATCCGGATCGAGAAGAAACTGACGATCATGTTGTGGCCGCGGCCGGTCCTGGCACCCAATGATGTTGCGGCGCGGCTGTTCACCCTGCTCGACGCCGCCCAGATCGAGTTCTCCGTCAAGGAGCGCATCCACGCAACAGCGACCTGCGCGCAACCACTGGCCGTGCGGCTCAGCCGCCTGCAGGCCCTCGGGCTCGACGCGGATCTGCAGACCGCGGTCGGCGAGATCCTGCTGGCTGCGGGATCGAGTAGCGAGCCGGCACCTCTGGATTGAGCAGTTCGAACCGAGCGCCCGCAACGGATCGGATCAGCGCCGTCCGGACCACTTGTTCAACCGTGCGGCCGCCGACGCCACCCGCTCGTCCGGCGCGGTGAGCGCAATCCGTACGAAGTTCGCGCCGGCGTGTCCGTACACCCCACCGGGAGTCACCAGAATGCCGCGATCGGCGAACCAATCGACGGTGCCCATGTCCGATTCGCCGCGGGTGCACCACAGGTACAGACCCGCCTCGCCGAACACCTGGAACCCCGCCGTGTCCAGCGCAACCTGGAGCAGCGCGCGCCGGTGGCCGTACCGGCTGCGCTGCGCCAGCACGTGCCCGTCATCGGCCAGCGCAGCCCTCGCGGCGCCCTGCACCGGAGTGGGCACCATCGCGCCGAGGTGCCGCCGGATGGCGATCAACCTGGCGATGATGTCCGGGTCCCCGGAGACGAACCCGGCCCGGTACCCCGCCATGTTCGAACGCTTGGACAGCGAGTGCACCGCGAGCAGACCGCGATGATTCCCGCCGCTGACATCCGGGTGCAGGATCGACACCGGAGCCTGATCCCACCCCAGATCGATGTAGCACTCGTCGGAGGCGACGACGACGCCCCTGGCCCTGGCCCAGGTGACGACCTTGCGCAGGTGCTCGACCCCGAGCACCCGACCGGTGGGATTGGACGGGGAATTGATCCACAGCAGCGAAACCCGCTCCGGACCGAGCGCGGTGAGCGAGTCGGCCCTGATCACCTTGACGCCGGCCATGATCGCCCCGACCTCGTAGGTCGGGTACGCAAGCTCGGGGATGACGACGACGTCACCCGGACAGAGCCCGAGCAGCGTCGGCAGCGCGGCGACGAGTTCCTTGGAACCGATGGTCGGCATCACGTTCGCCGGGTCGAGGTCGGGCACGCCGTGCGCCCTGGACAGCCACTCGGTGTAGGCCCGGCGGACAGCGATCGTGCCGTGCACGGTCGGGTATCCGGGCGCCTCAGAAGCGTCTCCCAGCGCCGTCCGGACGGGCAGCGGAACCCGATCGACGGGCGTGCCGACCGACAGGTCGACCAGTCCCTCCGGATGTGCGCAGGCCTTCTGCTTGGCAGGCACCAAGATGTCCCAGGGGAACTGCGGCAACCGGGACACCGCCGCGGTGTTCGCCCGACCACCGGCCATCGACGCCGGCCCGCGGGGAGCACCGCTCGCGTCGGGGGCTACCGGCCGATTGCCCCCCGTCCGAGTCAGCTTTCCTCCCCCATCGGCGGGAGTCCGGCGATCAGCGGGTCGTCCCGATCGATCTTTCCGACCTTCGACGCGCCCCCGGGGGAGCCGAGCTCGTCGAAGAAGTCGACGTTCGCCCGGGTGTAGTCGATCCACTCGGCCGGCACGTCGTCCTCGTAGAAGATGGCCTCCACCGGGCATACCGGCTCACACGCGCCACAATCCACGCATTCGTCGGGGTGGATGTACAGCATCCGGCCGCCCTCGTAGATGCAGTCGACCGGACACTCCTCGACGCAGGCACGGTCCAGAACATCCACACACGGTTCAGCGATCACATAGGTCACGTCGGTTCTCCACGCATTGGTCGGCGCGCCATCGCGGCGGCCGAGAGGCACAGCCAAGTATCCCCCGAGGCCAGAGGTACTTCGAACAACCACAAGGCGGCGCCGGTTTCGGCTGGGGAAGGCAACCTCAGTTCGGGGACGCAGAACCGGGCGTCGATGCGTCGAGCACCGGGCCCAGTGCGGTGGCCAACCGCGCGCGGACCCGGTCCGCCCAGATCAGCCCGATGGTGGCCGCCGCGGCCAGCGATCCGAGCCCGAGCAGCAGCATCACCCGCCACTGGCCGGACACCACGGTGAGCGGCACCATCGGCATCACGGAGTTGTGCTTCAGCACCACCCAGACGGAGACCGCGAACCAGGCCAGTACCGGCGCCACCGCGGCAGCGAGCGATCCGGTGAGCCGGTAGCAGGCCCGCGGTCCCAGAATCATCGCCCCCACGCCCAGCGAAGCGCTGATGGGTAGCGGCACGGACCCGGCGTACAGCGGCAGGAACGCCAGCCCGATCACCGCGATGAAAGCGGCGAGCAGGGTGATCAGCACGACCAGCAGCCAGTCCACCGGCGTGGCACCGGGCCGCTCGCTCCGCACCGGCTCGCCGGCCGCGACGATCGGCACGGGTTCGGCACCGGTCACAGTGGGCGCCGGGTCGCCACAGGTCCTGGTCGTCACCGGGTCGGCAGTGGGCACCGGGTCCGTGGCCGTCATTGAAGACCCGCGAACACGTCGGCTGCGGCGGCACCGTCGAAATCTCGGGGCGGCGGCTCGCCGGACAGCAGCCGGTAGTACTCGTACCGCGGCAAGGGCTGCGCGATGCGGTTCGACAAGGCGAACCCTTCCGGAAGCAGTTCGACCTGGGTCGCGTGCGACGACAGTGCCAGCTCCCTGGCCTGCTCGTG
>JBBRVZ010000137.1:0-6264 GCA_038246445.1 Mycobacteriales bacterium | reverse complement strand
CGGCGGACGATTCTGTCATCGATCACCGCACTGACCCGCCGCGTCACCAACCGCGCGAGGTCAGTTGGTGCGAAGCCCGTAAGGAGCAACGATGAGCAAGCGCGGTCGCAAGAAGAAGTCCCGCAAGAAGAGCAGCGCCAATCACGGGAACCGTCCCAACTCTTGAGGTTGGGGCCCCTTCGCAGCGCCGGGTCGCGGGTCCGCCCGCCGGCCCGGCCCCACTGCAGTCAACGAGCTCCCTTTTGTCAACGACCGGAGCTGCAGTTGATGAGTCCCATCCCCGCCAGTGTTAACCACTTGCGGCGCGTGGTCGAGGTGGGGCCGGCGCAGCTTGCGCCCGGCCGTTGCACTGTCGGTTGCCGTGCCAGGTGTTGCGGGCTTACTTGCCGAAACGCTCCGTCACTCGCAGCGTCTCCACCGTCACCCGCTCGATCCCGCCGTCGCCGGCGGTGGTCACCGCAACGGTGTTCAACGTCGTGTGCAGTCGGGATCGCAGGTGCTCCGGAGCGCGCTCTCCACCGCATTTGCGATGCAACAGCTGCTTGAGTTTGCGATCCAACCCGGCTTCGGCGAGGCACGGCGAACACTCGTCCAGGTGGTGTTGGACCCTGGCCCGGCTGTCGGCGTCCATTTCGTTGTCGAGAAACAGCCATACGTCCCGCAGGACGGAGGTGCATTCGGATTCGGCGTCCATCTCATCGACAGGGTCATCGCTGGCCATCGCCCGCACCCTCCCTTCGTTCCTCGTCATGGCTGGCGGCAGTGGTGTGGTCGATCGCGCTGGCGATACCGGCGCTGACCGGGACCGGCGGACTGCTGTCCGTGGACGCGCCGCGACCGGGACGCAGGAATCCGCGGTCCGTCGCGTACGCGCTCAGCAGCTCGCGCAGCTGCCGACGGCCACGGTGCAGTCGCGACATCACGGTCCCCAGTGGGGTGTCCATGATTTCTGCGATTTCCTTATACGCGAAACCCTCGACGTCGGCCAAGTAGACCGCAAGCCGGAAGTCCTCGGGCAACGCCTGTAGCGCTTCCTTGATGTCCGTGTCAGGTAACCGGTCCAGCGCGTCCATCTCCGCGGACCGCAGACCGGTCGAGGTGTGTGATTCGGCGGCCGCGAGCTGCCAGTCGGTGATCTCGTCGGTGGCGCTGACGATGGGCTGACGCTGCTTCTTCCGGTACCCGTTGATGTAGGTGTTCGTCAGGATCCGGTACATCCAGGCCCGAAGATTGGTGCCCTGGGTGAAGCTACGGAATGCGGCAAAGGCCTTCAGATAGGTCTCCTGAACCAGGTCCTCGGCATCGGCAGGATTCCTGGTCATGCGGAGTGCGGCGGCATAGAGCTGGTCGAGCAGCGGCATGGCCTGTTCGGTGAACCGCTGGCCCAAATCGTCGTCAACCGACGTGGTCGCCACGTGATTCACCTGCCTGCTGGACGCGTGCGGCGGGCACGTCCGACTCCCCGCGCCGCGCTGGCCGCGACGCAGCGTCGAGGATACCCGCCCGGTTCTGACCGACCGGAGTACCGGGCGTGCCGCCGGCGGTCGAGACTCCGACGGTCGAGACGCCGGCGGTCGCGTGCGAATGCCGGCGTCGTACCGGACCGGCGGGCTGCCGGTAAGAGTGAACGTGACACTCATGGGCAACCTCCAAATTTTTGGTCCGGGTGAGTGCCGGCGCTCATTCTGTCCGCGTCCGGCTTCTGTGGGTCTCAACACCCGACTGCCGGGGGCTATTCCGGGCTGTCGCGACGCCGACCGGATCGCACGGTCACGTTCGCGGACATCGCCCAGGTCGGGAACGGGCCGCAGGACAAGGCTTTCGCCCCGACGGCGGACGTTGCCGGGGCGTCACCACGTGACGGGCAGGTGCTCCACGCTGTAGACGATGGACGAGTTGCGGAAGTTCAGCTCCGTCACCGGCAAGGCCGGTCGCAGGGTCGGGAAGCGGCGCGCCAGGGCCGGGAAGGCCGCCCGCAATTCCATTCTGGCCAGTTCGGCGCCCACGCACCGGTGAATGCCGTAACCGAAGGCGAGATGGGACGTCACCTCCCTGTCCGGCTCGAAACGTTCCGGATCGGACGTGGCGGCGCTGCCGCCGGTCAGGGCGGCGTCGCGGTCCGCCCCGGACAGCGAAACCAGCACCAGCGCGCCTTGCGGGATGTCCCGTCCGCCGACCGTGACCGGACTGCGGGCGAACCGCGGGAAGGCGACCTGCACCACCGACAGGTAGCGGAGCAACTCTTCGACAACCCGGTGTACCGCCGCGTCGTCGGCGGAGGCCAGCTCGGCGAATCGGTCAGGCTTGTCCATCAGCGCCAGCGCGCCCAGCGACAGTGAACTTGCCGTCGTCTCGTGCCCACCGGTCAGCAGACCGTCCGCCAGCCCGGCGAGCTCACGGTCGCTGATGCCATCACCGTGTTCGCGGATCAGCATCCCCAGCAACCCGTCGCCCGGATCGGCGCGCTGGGCTTGCACGAGACCGGTCAGGTACTGCAACGACGTGGAGATGGCCTGCAGCGGCGAGTCGTCGCCCAGATCGAATCGGGCGGTGCTGAGCGCCTGGAAACCATCCCGGTCGGCGTAGGGAACGCCGAGCAGCTCGCAGATCACCAACGACGGGATCGGCAACGCGAACATGGCGACGAGATCCGATGGCGGACCGGCGTTTTCGATGGCATCGAGCTGTTCGTCGATGATCGCCGCAATCCTCGGACGCAACCTCCGCAGCCGTCTCATCGTGAACTCCGGCGTCAGCATCCGCCGCAGCCTGGTGTGGTAGGGCGGGTCCGTCATGCCCAGCCCGCCCGGGTCCTGATCCTCGGTGGTGCCGTCCGTGGTCAGGTTGCCGAAGGCATTGCTGAACGAGGTCGCATCACCCAGAACGGCCTTGGCGGCGTCATATCCCGTCACCAGCCAGGCGGTGATGCCGAAGGGCAACTCCAGCGCGGAAACCGGTTCGCCGGCACGTCGCTGCGCCAACTCGGGAATGGGATCGAGCCCGTCCCGGGAGAACAACAGCGGCAGGTGCAGCGGGTCGGTCACGGCGTGCCTCGTTCCGGTGGGTGCGGCCCACCCGACGGTGGGTCGTGTTCATCGTGTCCCGTGACGTGGCCGAAGCCCGCCAGGCGCGGCAGGAGTGTCTCGGCGCGGCGCAGGTTGACGTGCCCTGTCGGGGTGCTCGGGTACTGTCTGGCAGCGAACCCTCCGGTTCATCGAGCAACTCCCGAAACGCACCGTTGAGCCACGTCCGAACCGCACGGTCTGACCCCCGCCCAACGCCACTGGCCTACCCGAGAGGGACCGCCGTGATCAGCTTTCAGTCAGTCTCGAAGGTGTACCCGGACGGCACGCGCGCCGTCGACGACCTGACCATCGAGATTCCCACCGGAAAGATCACGGTCTTCGTCGGACCGTCGGGGTGTGGCAAGACCACCTCCGTCAGGATGATCAACCGGATGATCGAGCCGAGCACCGGCTCGATTCTCATCGATGGTCAGGACACCACCAGCATCGATGCGCCTTTCCTGCGCAGAGGCATCGGGTACGTCATCCAGAATGCGGGGCTCTTCCCGCACCGGACCGTGCTCGACAACATCGCTACCGTCCCTGTCCTGCAGGGGCAGAGCCGGCGGGCCGCACGGAGCGCCGCGGCGGGTCTGCTGGAGCGGGTTGGGCTGGACCCCGCTATGGGAAAGCGCTACCCGGCGCAATTGTCGGGCGGTCAGCAGCAGCGGGTGGGCGTGGCCAGAGCATTGGCCGCCGATCCACCCGTGATGCTGATGGACGAACCGTTCTCGGCCGTCGACCCGGTGGTCCGCGCTCAACTGCAGGACGAACTCATCCGGCTGCAGGGCGAGTTGGGTAAGACCATCGTGTTCGTCACGCACGACATCGATGAGGCGGTCAAGCTCGGCGACGCGATCGCGGTGTTCGCGGTCGGCGGGCGCTTGGCCCAGTACGCATCGCCGTCGGAGGTGCTGAGCCGCCCCGGGGACGACTTCGTCGCCGACTTCGTCGGACGCGACCGCGGCTACCGGGCGCTGTCCTTCAGGGCGGCCGGTCGGCTTCGGTTGCACGACGAACCGACCCTCACGCTGGACCGCCCCGCACCGGCCGATCCGGTCGCTGCCGAAGCGGTCGACGGCCAGCCGTACTGGGTGCTCGTCGTCGACGACGAGCACCGTCCACGCGGGTGGGTGGACGCCAGGCAACTGACGGGCGGCCGCACCGTGGGACTGGGTGACCTCGTTCTCGGGGGGTCGCTGGCCGGCCCGCAGTCCTCCATGCGGACCGCGCTGGACGCCGCGCTGTCCTCCCCGTCCGGGCGCGGTGTCGCGATCGACGACGACGGCCGGGTCGTCGGCACGGTGGCCGCCCATGAGGTTTTGGGGGCGATCGAAACCGCCCGCGCGGCGGCCCCGGCGTCGGGACCGCACCACAACGGATCGGGCTCGACGACGAAGCAGGGACCGGAAGCGTCCGCGCAGCGGGCCGGTTCCGCGGCGGCTGCGTCGTGAACTGGAACTGGCTCAACCGCAACACCGACCAGATCACCTCGTGGCTTCTCCAACATCTCTGGCTCGCCGCGGTACCGACCATCCTGGGCCTGTTGTTGGCATTGCCGTTGGGCGCCATCGCGTTTCGGTACCGCTGGAGCTACGCGGCGCTGATCACCCTCGCCGGGTTGCTCTACACGATCCCGTCGCTGGCGCTGTTCGTCGTGCTGCCCGGGTTGCTCGGGACACAGATCCTGGACCCGATCAACGTCGTCATCGCGCTGACGTTGTACACCCTGGCCCTGCTGGTCCGGGTCGTCGCGGACGCGCTGGGCTCGGTCTCGCCCCTGGTCCGGCAGAGCGCGGTCGCGATGGGCTACCGGCCGCTGCGATCGCTGGTCTCCGTACAGTTGCCGCTGGCCATCCCGGTGATCGGGGCCGGTCTGCGGGTGGCAGCGGTGTCCAACGTCAGCCTGGTCTCCGTCGCGGCGCTGCTGGGCATCCCACAGTTGGGGCAACTGTTCACCACCGGTTTCCAGCTGAACTTCTACACGCCGATCATCGCCGGGATCGTGCTGTGCCTGCTGGTCGCCGCGGTCTTCGACGGGCTGATCCAACTCGCCGTCCGCCTCAGCACACCATGGGAGCGGGCGGTGAAGAACCGGTGACCGGCGCCGTCGGCTGGCTCACGGACCCGGCGAACTGGACGGGCAGCGGAGGCATCCCGACCCGACTCGGGCAGCACCTGTTCTACGTGCTGCTGTCGCTGGCCGTCGCTGCCGTGATCGCTCTTCCGCTCGGTGCCGTGATCGGCCATACCGGCCGCGGCACCGGGCTGGTATCGGGACTGGCGAACGCACTTCGGGCCCTGCCGACCCTCGGTCTGCTGATCATGTTGGCTCTCTGGGGTCTGAACAATCTGCCCGGTTCGATCTCCCTGCTCGGGCCGACGATCGTCGTCCTGGTGATTCTGGCGATCCCGCCGATCCTGTCCAACACCTACGCCGGTATCGCGGCGGTGGACCCTGCGGCCCGGGACGCCGCCAACGGGATGGGGATGACGGGCAGGCAGGTCTTGCTGCGGGTCGAGCTTCCCGTCGCCCTGCCGCTGATCAACTCTGGGGTGCGGTCCGCGTACCTGCAGGTGGTCGCCACCGCCACCATCGCCGCGGTGGTCTCCCTCGGCGGCTTCGGCCGGTACGTCATCGACGGGCTGGCCCAGCAGAACTACTCGAAGATGGTCGCCGGCGCCTTCCTCGTCGCCCTGCTGGCCATCATCGGTGACCGGTTGCTTGCCCTGCTCGGCCACTTCGCCGTCTCCCCGGGTATCACCGGGCGTTCAGTCGGGGGTCGGGCCACCACCGCGGACCTCGTCGCCCGGCGCGCTCCCGGCGCCGAGGCCGCGGCGGATGTCGCGGCGACAGCGTCCACAACGGGGCGGAACCGGCGATGGCGCGGGCGACTCAGATCGCGGACCGGACCGGTCCGCTGTGATCGCCGACGACCATCACTTTCAATGCTGCCGGTCGGCCTCATCCAATGCTGCCGGTCGGCCGCATACCCCGCCGGCCCGGCCGGCCCCACATCAACCGACCGCGTCACATCCCCACCGGCATCGGCCGACCCGGTCCCGATCAGCCGCCTTCCGTCCAGCCACCAGGAGTGACCGTGCACCAGCGAATCCGTTCCATCCGCCCGGCGTTGTTCGTCGGCGCCCTCGCCGCCTCGCTCGCCCTGGCCGCGTGCGGCAGTTCCTCCGATCCGCT
>JBBRVZ010000136.1:0-6320 GCA_038246445.1 Mycobacteriales bacterium | reverse complement strand
GTGTAGGTGGCGCGAGCCCGATCTGCTGCTCCTGCATGGAACGTGGGAAGGCGGGTGCCGAGACTGCCCGCCCGTGCCCTGGTGGCGTGGGTGGGTGAGAGGGAGCGCGTCGTACGGCGGAAACCGGAGACGATGAGTACCGATGCGGCCCCGCTGGCGGACCGGCTCGTAGTAGTGGTGAAGCCCCGGTAATCGGGGTGGAGCGAAGGGGCCGGCTCATTGGTGAATTGTTCGCGCGAGCAACCGGAATTGTTCCGGGAGGAGACGAGTGGGCAAGTCAGGTCTGGCAGACAAGCCGTTTGTGATACCGAAGCAGCTGGTGTGGGAGGCGTATCAGAGAGTCAAGGCCAACAAGGGTGCCGCCGGGGTGGATGGTCAGTCCATCGCCGACTTCGAGGTGGATCTGAAGGACAATCTGTACAAGATCTGGAATCGGATGTCGTCGGGGACCTACTTTCCGCCTCCGGTCATGGCGGTGGAGATACCCAAGACCGGCAGCAGTGGGGGCACCAGAATGCTCGGTGTGCCCACGGTTGCTGATCGGGTCGCGCAGACAGTTGCCGCGTTGGCGCTGCAGGCCCGGACGGAGTCGATTTTTCATCCCGACTCGTACGGGTACCGGCCCCGGCGGAGTGCGCTGGACGCGGTGGCCACGTGCCGGCAGCGGTGCTGGAAGAAGAACTGGGTCATCGACCTTGATGTGGCCAAGTTCTTCGACAGCGTGCCGTGGGATCTGATGATCCAGGCGGTGCAGGCCAACATCACCACCGACCAGCGTTGGGTGCTGCTGTATGTGAAACGGTGGCTACAAGCCCCGCTGGCAATGCCCGACGGCACGGTGCAGGACCGAAATCGGGGAACCCCACAAGGGTCGTCGATCTCGCCCGTCCTGGCCAACCTGTTTATGCATTACGCGTTTGATTTGTGGCTCACGCGAGAGTTCCCGACCGTGGAATTCGAGCGGTACGCCGATGACGCCGTGGTGCATTGCGTGACCCAGCGGCAAGCACGCGAAGTGCTGGCCGCGCTCGCGGTGCGGATGGAGGAAGTCGGGCTGCAGTTGCATCCCGACAAGACCAAGATCGTGTACTGCAAGGACCGGGCGCGACGCGGTGAGCATGAGCACACGTCGTTCACGTTCTTGGGGTTCACCTTCGGTCCCCGGCAAGCCCTGGGCAAGGACGGGCGCAGTAGTTACACCAGGTTCTTGCCTGCGGTCAGCCAGGATGCGCTCACCGCGATGGGGCAACAGGTTCGACATTGGCGCCTGCACATGTGGACCGGACGCGATCTGCACGCGCTCGCGGCCGCGATCAATCCGGTCGTGGCGGGCTGGCTGAATTACTACGGCCGGTTCTACCGGTCGCGGTTGACGCCCCTCCTGCAACGCATCAACACCTACCTGATGCGGTGGGCTGGCAAGAAGTACAAACGGTTGCGGTCCTACCGGCGGTTCCAGGCGTGGTGGTTCGGGATCCTCGATCGAGAACCCGCCCTGTTCACGCACTGGCGGTGGACCCGGACGTTCGCCGGACTTCGATGAGAAGAGCGGAGTGACGGGAGACTGTCAGAAAGCGCCGGGATAAACCGGCATGGAGGAGGAGATGGAAACGCTCTACACCGAAGGAGTAGCGATCCACGGTGGCCCCGAGTCATGCGTTGGCGTCCCGCGAGGGCGCAGCGAAGCGTTGACAGGGGTACACGTAGGCCGGGCTATTGAGCCGCGAAATTCTCAAGTTCGGGGTGCCCACGCCGTTGACAGGGCGGAAGGCAACATTGCTGCGGCGTTATCGCGAGCCGTCAGCGGACCCCGCGCGGTCGGAGAACCAGGGCATGCGTGGAGCCTTCATGCGCGAGAACCGGGAGATCCCATGATCGCCCGTCCGGTGGATGACCGGTCGGGACGTCCAGGCAACGCCCAGGCGGTAATCCTGGGATGAACGATCATGGGAAGTCGGACATGCCCGTATTACCTGCGAAGCGGCCGAACAACGCCGGTGTGGTGCCGGTGGCGGAGGCGGTGGAGGGAAGGGGCATGACCAAGGGGAACACGGACAGCAAAACGCGTCCCGGACACAGAGCCGGGAAGGACGCGCCAAGTGCGCTGGATCGTGTGCGCGAGGTAGCACGAAGGGACAAGGAAGCGCGGTTCACGGCGCTGCTGCACCACGTCGACCTCGACCGTCTGCGGGCGGCCTATTGGGCGATCAGCCCGAAGGCCGCTCCGGGGGTGGACGGGCAGACGTGGGCGGCCTACGGGCAGGACCTGGAGACGAACCTTCGGGACCTGCACGGCAGGTTGCAGTCAGGGCGTTACCGGGCGAGCCCGTCTCGTCGGGCGTACATCCCGAAGGCGGACGGGCGGCAGCGGCCGCTCGGCATCGCCACGCTGGAGGACAAGATCGCCCAGCGGGCCGTCGTCGAGGTGCTCAACGCCATCTACGAGGTGGACTTCACCGGCTTCTCCTACGGGTTCAGACCCGGTCGCAGCCCGCATCAGGCGTTGGATGCGCTCGCGGTCGGAATCGAACGGAAGAAGGTGAACTGGGTGCTCGACGCGGATATCCGCGAGTTCTACACCAACTTGGATCATCACTGGTTGATGAAGTTCCTGGAGCACCGGATCGCGGACAAGCGGGTCCTGCGGCTGATCGGTAAGTGGCTGACCGCAGGGGTCATCGAGAACGGGGAATGGTCGAAGACGCCAGTAGGGTCACCGCAGGGGGCATCGGCGACGCCCCCAACGCAATGGGTAACTTCACCTTCGAGGTGACGTTGGGTTACCGGCGGTTGGAGAAGCCGCGTCGTTCGCAAGGCCGTGTCCCTGCCTCGGTGTAAGTGACGATGGACGTAGGTTCCTCTCGAAGGCGACCAAGCTCTCGAGGAAGGACCCCCTCGTCCGTGGCTGTTCGAGTATCTTTTGCCGACCGTTTGCGCGTCGAGATTGATCGGGTGTTCGCCGGCGGTGGCGATCTGGCCGGGTCGGTGGTGCGGGTCGCCCGGTTGGGTGCCCGGTTGCTGATGCAGGCCGCCCTGGAGGCCGGGGTCGGCGATTCCCCGGGCCGGGAACGCTACGCGCGGCGGGCGGGCGCGGCGGACGCCCGGGGCTGGATGCGCAACGGCTATTGCCCGACGACGATCGAGACGACCACCGGCCCGGTGACGTTGGCGCGGCCGAAACTGCGCGGGACCGGTGAGCGGTTCGCTTCCCGGCTGTTCGGGACCGGGTACTGGGCACGAACGCCCTGGAGGCGTTGGTGATCGCGTCGTTCGTGCGGGGATTGTCGACCCGCGATGTGGATGCGACGCTGGTCGAGGCGCTCGGTGAGCGGGCGTGTCGAAGTCGACGTTGTCGCGGATCTGCGAGCGGGTCAAGGACCGGTTCCAGGGATTGGAGCCGCCGGCTCGACGAGTTCTGGACTACCTGTTCTTGGACGCCTCGCAGTTCAGGTCCCACGTGAACGCCGCGGCCGGGCCGGCGCCGTGGCCGGGCCGGTGCCGACGCCGTGGGGTATCGAGGCCGAGGCCCGCGCCGACCAGCGCGCGCCGGGGGTGACCCGCAGTGCCTGAACTCCCATCGCGTGACGCCAACGTTACGGCTGACTGTCTCCTCTGCCGGGGCCCGCTGCCCGCCGGGCGGGCCCGCCTGTTCTGCTCCCCGCGATGTCGCCAGGCGGCCTACCGGGCGCGCCACAGCCGGCAGACCCCGGCGCCGCCGCCCGTCCCACCGGGCAGCTCCCGCGTCACGACCGGCGTCTACGAATGCCCCGGCTGCGGAGAACGCCTCGCCGGCGAACGCCGCTGCCCGCAATGCAACCTGTTCGCCCGACGCATCGGCGACGGCGGATGTTGCCCCGCCTGCGGCGACATCGTCACCGTCAACGAACTTCTCGACATCCCATAGGCCGACCGACCCCGAAACCCGGCACCTCCTTCGGGATGATTCGAGGCCGTCCCGCCACCCCCTGCCATCGTCGCCGAGAGGGAACTCGGCCGGAACCCATTCACCCCGCACGCGGGACGGGAGAAAGCCGCGTCGTTGCAGCAGCGCGTCCCCGACAACATGTGACATGTCTGGTTGTATATTTATGACGTGGTTGGTGTGGGTCGGGTCGGTGACGGCGAGTACGCCGCGCGGGTCAATGCCGCGGTGGAGCTCGCCGCGGCGGGGACGGCTCCGGCGGATGCGGCGCGGGTGCTGGCCGGCCGGTTCGGGGTGTCGGTGCGTCAGGCCCGCCGGTACGTCGACGCCGCCGGCCATGGTCGGGTCGAGATCCCTGACCGGGCAGTGGCTTTCACGGTGAAACTGCCGGAGGGACTGGTGGGTCGGGTGCGGGCGTACGCGGCCGAGCACCGGTTGGCGATCTCCGCGGTGGTCGCCGCGGCGCTGGTGGAGTTCCTGGCGCGGGACCGCGGCGGGCGGCCTGACCGGTGAACGAGCGGGCGGTGCAGACGCAATGGGTCTTTCACCGTCACGCGCAGGTCGAGCTGTCGGTGGTCTACGACATGCTGGTGCCGCAGCGGTCCGCCCGCCTCCCACGGGCCGACCATGATCAGGAAGCAGGACCGCCCCATGACGACCGCAGCGATCTACGCCAGGGTGTCCTCGGCGAGGCAGGCCAAGGACGAGACGATCGGCTCCCAGCTGGCCGCGGTGACCGACCACGCCGGGCAGCAGGGGCTTGACGTCCCGCCGGGGTGGGTGTTCACCGATGACGGGCACTCCGGCGCCAGTCTGGTCCGTCCCGGCCTGGAACGGCTGCGGGACCTGATCGCGCAGGTCCCCGTCGAGGTCGTGGTCTGTTACTCCCCGGACCGGCTCGCCCGCAAATTCGCCTACCAGGCGCTGCTGATCGAGGAGTTCACCCGCGCCGGGACCCGGGTCGAGTTCGTCAAGGGCCCGCGGGGGAACAGCCCGGAGGATCAGCTGCTGGTGCAGTTCCAGGGCATGTTCGCCGAATACGAGAAGGCGCAGATCCTGGAACGTTCCCGCCGCGGCAAGGCGCACCGGGCGAAGGCCGGGTCGGTGAACGTGCTCGGCGGCGCACCGTTCGGTTTCCGCTACGTCCGCAAGACCCCCGATTCCGGTGCGATCTACGAGATCTGTGACCACGAAGCGGTTCTCGTGGCCGAGATGTTCCGCCGCTACACCGACGAAGCCGCCTCGATTGCCGACCTCGCGCGCTGGCTCACCGAGCAGAACGTGCCCACCCGTACCGGGAAACCCATCTGGGACCGGTCGGTGATCTGGGGCATGCTGCGCAACCCCGCCTACGCCGGGACCGCGATGTTCGGCAAGACCATCAGCGTGGAGCAGCCCGCCGGGATCAACCGGGCCGCCCGCCTCGCCGGCCGGTCCACCCCGACCGGGCACAAGACCATCGACCGACCCAGGGAGGAATGGATGGCGATCGCGGTCCCGGCGATCATCACCGAGCAGACCTTCGCCCGGGCCGAGCAACGACTGGCCGACAACAAACGATTCGCCGCCCGGAACACCAGGATCCCGTCCCTGCTGCAGGGCCTGACCGCGTGCGCCGGCTGCGGCTACGCCTACTACCGGACCAGCACCCGCACCACGAACAAGAAGATCTTCTACTACCGGTGCCTGGGCTCGGATGACTACCGGTACCCGGGCGGGCGGGTCTGCGCCAACACCCCGGTCCGTGCCGACTACCTCGACCAGGTCGTCTGGGACCACATCACCGCGCTGATCGCCGACCCCGCGCTGATCGCCGCGGAGATCGACAAACGCCTGCACGCCGCCCGCACCGCCGACCCGGCCGTCGCCGAGCAACGACGACTCGACGGCGCGTTGGCCAAGACCACCGCCACGATCACCCGGATGATCACCGCGTTCTCCGAGCAACTCATCACCATCGACGAGCTGCGCCACCGGATGCCCGACCTCCGAGCGCGAGAAACCAACCTGCGCAACCAACTTCAGGCCATCGACACGCAAACCGCCGACCGCGGCGCCTACCTCAAACTCGCCCAGGACCTCGGCGGGTTCCTCAGCCAACTCCGCCAGGCCACCGACACCGCCGCCGTCCCCGAACGCCAGCGGATCCTGCGACTCCTGGTCAAAGACATCCTCATCGGACCCGAGAACATCACCATCCGCCACCACATCCCCATCCGCGAACGCACCCACCAACCCACCGACACCGACACCGACACCGACACCGACACGGACACGGAGAGTGACCCAACCCCGGATTACCCATTGCGTTGGGGGCGTCGTCTCGCCCGTCCTCGCCAATCTTTATCTTCACTACGCGGTCGATGCATGGTTGGCGCGGGAGTGGCCAACAGTGCAG
>JBBRVZ010000135.1:0-6549 GCA_038246445.1 Mycobacteriales bacterium | reverse complement strand
TGTCGCTGGTGTCGCGGGTGTGGCTCAGCGCCCACCGCCACGGCACCGTGTCGAGGCCACCGGTGGCGTTCTGGACCGGGCGCTCGGACACCGACTGCGTGCTCGCGTCAGCCCAACCGAAATAGCTGCGGGTCCCGTCCGGTGACGTCACGATCCACGCCGACGGCGTCGGCGGGGTGAGCGTGGTGATGTGTTGGACCTGCCAGCCTGGGTCGTCACGCAACCGGTACTGATCGGTCTGACCTGCAACCGCGACCAGGTCCGAGGCCTGCCCATTCAGCACGATCGAGTACCGGCCTGTGCCGGTGTAGTAGCAGGCCTCCGCCGATGCGTCGCAGCTCTCGAAAGCCTGCGTGATCGATCCGGTGGAGACGTCCCAGCCGAGGCCAGCCCAGGATGCTTGCGGGTTCTCGTTCGTCGTGCGTCCGTCCACCGATCCTGACGAATAGCTCAGCGCCGGCGCGGAACCGGACCCCCCCTGCGGCAGCGGCACCGCCGGCAGCGGCTCGGACCAGGTGAAGTCACCGGACCCGATCCCGACCGTCCAGTCACCGGTCGGCGCGATCGCGGTTGCACCGAAGTCCCCGTCCGGTCCCTCGGTACCGGAGGCCACCGCGTACACCACCGGTTCCAGATCCTCCACCCCACTGGACCTTCCCGACGCTCCACCGGCGGGGTCCGGCGCCACCATGACCTGGCCACGGAGCAACCCCGACTGCAGCAGATTGTCGGTAGCGACCGCTGTCTGCTCGCGGCACGCATCGATCTTGGGCGTGGTCAGTGCACAGGCCGGCAGCGCCACCAACTGCAACCGTCCAGCCAGGCCGCCACCCGCGGCGTCCCGGAACGCCTCGTACACCGCATCGACGGTGACCTTCCCCGGCTCGGCGATCCCGTCTGAGTGTGCCAGCCTGAAGTGGCCCCACTTGGGGCTGTTGTGATGGCTTGATTTGGCCCCACCCTCGACCTACCAGTCCCTACTCTGCGTGACCGTCTGTGATGGCGTTCACGGAGAGGTCTGGGATGAAGGAGAGATCGAGAGTGGAGCAGTTCGAACGTATCCGACGTGATGGTCGGGACCAAGGTTTGTCGATTCGGGAGCTCGCTCGCCGGCACGAGGTGCATCGGCGCACGGTGCGTCAAGCACTTGCTGATGCGGTGCCGCCGGAGCGGAAGACACCTGCACGGGTGGCGCCGGTGCTTGGTGGTTATGAGGCCACCGTCCGCGGCTGGCTGGTTGATGATCTTGATGCGCCGCGGAAGCAGCGGCATACCGCTCGCCGGGTCTGGCAGCGGCTGGTCGAGGAGGAGGGCGCTGCGGTGGCGGAGTCCAGCGTGCGGGCCCTGGTGGCCCGGTTGCGCACCGAGATCGGGACCGGTCGGTCGTTGGTGACGGTGCCCCAGACCCACCCGGTGGGTGCTGAGGCCGAGGTGGACTTCGGTGAGTTCAAGGCGGTGATCGCCGGGGTGATGATCAAGGTGTTCATGTTCGTGCTGCGGCTCTCGCACTCGGGGCGGGCGGTGCACGTGGCGTATGCCAACCAGGCGCAGGAGTCGTTCCTGGACGGGCACGTGCGCGCGTTCGCCGCCCTCGGTGGGGTGCCGACATCGATGATCCGCTACGACAACCTCAAGCCGGCGGTGATCCGGATCTTGCTCGGACGGGAACGGTGGGAGAACCCGCGGTTCACCGCGTTGCGGTCGCACTACGGGTTCGACTCGTTCTACTGCGCGCCGGGCATCGGTGGCGCGCACGAGAAGGGCGGGGTGGAGGGCGAGATCGGCCGGTTCCGTCGCCGTCACCTCACCCCGGTCCCGCACGTCGGGTCACTGGCGGCGCTCAACGCGGCGCTGGCCGCTGCTGACGGCCGAGACGATGCCCGCCGGATCGCCGCGCGGATTGAGACCGTCGGGGCGGCGTTCGCACGCGAGCTGGACAGGTTGAACCCGTTGCCGCGCACCGGCTTCGACGTGTCGATGCCGTTGTCGTGCCGGGTCGATGCCAAGGCCCGGATCTGCGTGCGGCAGTCCTACTACTCGGTCCCGGCGCACCTGGCCGGGCGGCGGGTCACCGCCCGCCTCGGCGCCACCACGATCAAGATCATCACCGGTGACGGGAAGGTCGTCGCTGAGCACACCAGGTCCCTGCACAAAGGCAGCGAGGACCTGCAGCTCGACCATTACCTGGAGGTGCTGGCCCGCAAGCCCGGTGCCTTCTCCGGGGCGACCGCGCTGGTCGCGGCCCGAGCCGGTGGCGGTTTCACACTCACCCATCAACGGTTCTGGGACGCCGCCCGCCGCGAGCTCGGCGACTCAGCCGGGACCCGGGCCCTGATCGGGGTGCTGCTGCTGCACCGCACCACCCCGGTCGCAGCGCTCGAGGCGGCCATGGCCACCGCGCTGCGCCTGGGCCGGTTCGAGCCCGACCTGGTCGCGGTCGAGGCCCGCCGCGCCGCCACCACCTGGCCGGTGCCGATACCGGTGCCAGTGCCGGTGACTGCGAGCAACCTCGCCGACCTGGATCGCATCCCGCCCAGCCTCGACCGCTACGACGACCTGCTCGACCCAAACCTCACCCAAGGAGTTCCAGCATGAGCCCAGCCGCCACGACGACAACCAAGACCAGAGCCCGGACCGAGATGCTGCCACCGGTGACGGCACTGTCCGACCCGGCCGCGGACGCCGCCATCGGAGCGGCCTGCCGCGTGCTGGGCCTCCCGACCGTGCGCGCCCAGGCAGGCCTCCTCGCCCAAGCCGCAGCCCGGGAACGCCTGTCCCACAAGGCATATCTTGCCGAGACCCTCACCGCCGAGTGCGACGACCGGCACGCCCGCCGCCGGATCCGCCGAGTGAACGAGGCCAAGTTCCCCCGCACCAAACGACTGGAAGACCTCGACCTCACCGCGATCCCGTCACTGCCACCAGCCACACTGACCCAGCTGGCCAGCTGCGCCTGGATCACCGCCGGCGAACCCGTGGTGCTGCTCGGGGACTCCGGCACCGGCAAGACGCACCTGCTGATCGGGCTCGGCACCGCCGCCGCCGAACACGGCCTGCGGGTCCGCTACGTCACCACAGCGGCGCTGGTCAACGAGCTCGTCGAAGCCGCCGACGACAAACAACTGTCCCGCGTCGTCGCCCGCTACGCCCGCCTGGACCTGCTCTGCCTCGACGAGGTCGGCTACGTCCGCCTGGACCCCCGCGGTGCTGAGCTGCTCTTCCAGATCATCACCGCCCGAGAAGAACGAGCCTCCATCGCGTGCGCATCCAACGCCCCCTTCAGCGAATGGGGCGCCACCTTCAACGACCCACGCCTCGCCGCCGCCGTCGTCGACCGGCTCACCTTCCGAGCCCACATCATCCAGACCGGCACCGACTCCTACCGACTCAAAGCCACCCGCAACGCGAAGAAGAACACCACCACCTGACCCAAGATCAACATCACCAGCAGTAACCGTCCACACGACCAACGACCCCGAAGGGTGGGGCCAGATCAGACCATCACAGTGGGGCCAAATGGGGTTGTCATTCTCACGAGCGCCTCGATGGTGGCGGTGAGCAGCAGGGTGGCGGGCATCCCGGCCATCGACGGCAACCCACCGGAGGCGAGCGCGCGCAGCGAGAGCTCACGCAGCGCGTCGTGCATGCGGGTGGCCCGTGATCGGGTGTCGCGGCCGTCCTGGGACTTCACCGGTCGGGTCAGTGGGGCAAGCGCGGCTTCCAGCGCGGCCTTGGTCTCGGCGTCGGCGATCCCTTTGAACGGGGTCAGCCCATCGAGCCGGGTCTTGCCGAACACGAGCCCGACCTGGTGGGACTCGCCGCGGTCCCGCGGTGGTTTCCCGTCCTGGTCCAAGACGTGCAGGGCGTGCCGGCACACCAGCAGCAGCTGGCGCGGGTCCAGGGTCTGGGCGTGGCCGACCAGGTCGGCCTCGAGCGCGGCCCGCTGCGCCGGGCTGACCCAGGCTGGGACCTTCCGCATCGTGGCACTGATGATCTGGGTCTGCTCACCGGACAACGCACCGGCCGCGACTGCGGCGGCGACCGCGGGCTGCAGCGGCGGGCGCGGCTGCCCGGTGATGAGGTCGCGGCCGGCGACCTGCTCACCAGCCTGGCGCACCCAACCGGTGGCCTCCAGGAGCGAGAGGTGGAGCAGGTCCCCGATCAGCACCGCGGTCGAGCGGACCTGGTGCGCCTCGGCGATCCCGCGGGCGTCGATCTCCGCGACCAGTGCGTGCCGACCGGCCGGGAGCCGGCGGGCGGCCCGCTCCAGCTCAGGGGGTGTCAGATGGTCTGTGTAAGCGTCGGTCCGGTTCTGACTGTAGGGAGCGATTGTGACTGCTATTGATGAGATGGCGGCGGGTACTACTCCGTTTGGTGATTCCTTGTCTGGTCCTTCGCCGGCGCGTCGTGCGGTGAATGACATGGTGGATGCCGGCCTGCTTGATGACTTGATGGATCGGGTTGATCAGCACGGGTTGGCATTGACCGGGGAAGGTGGTTTCCTCCCGGAATTGTTGAAAGCGGTGCTCGAGCGGGGTCTGGCGGCTGAGCTGACTGGTCATCTCGGGTATGAGCGTGGTGATCCGGGCGGTCGTGGCTCGCCGAACTCGAGGAACGGCACGACCGGCAAGACGGTCGCTACCGAGGTCGGGGATGTCGCGTTGGACACCCCGCGGGACCGGGCCGGCACGTTCGAGCCGCGGCTGGTCCCCAAGGGGCAGCGCCGCCTCGGCGGCCTCGATGAGATGATCATCAGCTTGTATGCGGGCGGGATGACGATCCGCGACATCGGGCACCACTTGGCCCGCACGCTCGGGACTGAGCTGTCCCCGGAGACGATCTCCAAGGTCACCGACTCGGTGCTGGAGGAGGTGAAGGCTTGGCAGGCGCGCCCGCTGGAGGAGATCTACCCGATCATGTACCTCGACGCGTTGGTGGTGAAGGTCCGCGACGGGCACACCGTGAAGAACCGGGCCGCTCACATCGCCGTCGGGGTCGACCTCGAAGGCGTCAAGCACGTGCTGGGGATCTGGGTCGAGGCAACCGAGGGCGCGAAGTTCTGGGCCGGGGTCTGCGCGGAGCTCGCGAACAGGGGCGTGCGCGACGTCCTGATCGTGTGCTGCGACGGGCTGACCGGGTTCCCCGCCGCGATCGAGGCGACCTGGCCACAGGCGACCGTGCAGACCTGCACGGTGCACCTGATCCGGGCGGCGATGCGGTTCGTGTCCTACCAGGACCGCAAGAAGGTCGCCGCTGCGCTGCGCCCGATCTACACCGCACCGACGGTCGAGATCGCCGAGACCGAGCTGCTCGCGTTCGCCGACTCCGACCTGGGTCGCCGCTACCCGGCGGCGGTCGCGACCTGGGAGCACGCCTGGGAGCGGTTCATCCCGTTCCTGGCGTTCCCACCCGCGGTCCGCAAGATCATCTACACCACGAACGCCGCGGAGTCGCTGAACTACCAGCTCCGAAAGATCATCAAGAATCGTGGGCATTTCCCCAACGACGACGCCGTCGTCAAGCTGTTGTGGCTCGCGATCCGCGACATCGAGGACAAACGCGCCCGCGCCCGAGAAAAGGAACGCGGGAAAGCACGGAACCAACGGAAAGCCGAAGGACGGCTCGTCGAAGGCGCCACAGTCCAACACTGGAAAGCCGCACTCGGCGCCCTCGCTCTGCACTTCCCCGAACGACTCAACAACTACCTCAACTAAATTGCCGAACGTTCTTACACAGAAAACTTGACAAGTTCCGGTCAAAGCGCGTGGGGTGTACCGGCGTCACGACAAGGACGGCACCAGCCACCTCGACGCGGTCCTGTCCGCGATCGACACCGGCGAGATCTACGACCTGATCGACCAGACCGCGCGCCAAACGAAGCTCCCCGGCGACCCCCGCCCGATCGACGCCCGCCGAGCCGACGCCCTCGTGTTCCTCCTCACCGGACGCGACCCCAACCTCGGACCCCAAGACCCACCCGAGCCGCCACCACCAGACGACCAGCCGCCGGACGACAGGCCGGACCAGCCGGACACGGATGAGCCGGCGCCGGACGACGGGACCAGCGACAGCCCGGTCGTGCGAGTGGATCCGTTCGTGCCGGACCCGGATGATCCCGGCCCGGCCGAACCCAGTGGTCTGGACCAGCGTGACACCCAGCCCGGGCTCGGACCGTTCGACCTCACCGCCCGAGACCAGCAGCTGAACCGGTTGGACCGGATCAGCGACCTCGCCGCCCTCATGATCGCCACCATGACCCGCCGCCGGGCACCACGCCTGCCATGGGTCACGATCAACGTGTCGACCGGTCTCGACGGACAGCCCGTCGAGGTCGGTGAGCTCCAAGGGTATGGACCGATCACCGCCGACCACGCCAGGTATCTCCTGGCCACCGGGACCGCGCGGGCACCGGACCCACCCTCGGACCGGGAACCCATACCCGCGCAAGCGTCAACGCATGACCCACCGGGATGGCTCGCCAACGACATCAAGACACGCGACGGCACCTGCCGATTCCCCGGCTGCAGCCAACCCGCCCACCGGATCGAC
>JBBRVZ010000134.1:0-6556 GCA_038246445.1 Mycobacteriales bacterium | reverse complement strand
TGATCGCCCAGCGGTTGACCGAGCAACACCGCGTCACGATCGAGCACCTGCGCCCGTGGTGATGGACCAGCTGTATGCCACGCTGCTCTCGCCGCGCCAGCGATCACCGTTGGGACGGTCTCAGCGTGTCCGCGCTGGCATGATGCGGGTCGTGACCGATTCGCCGAATAGCGGGCGTGTCCGTGCTGTGCTGTCAATCGGTATTCAGGTCCGGTGATCCGTCAGGGGCGGTTCGGTGGCCGGGTCGCGCGTTGGATGGTCGGGGTGATCGGTGCCGCGGTCCTGATGCTGGTGGCCGGCTGCACCGGCGGAACCAGCGGCACTGCCGACGCACCGCCACCGACACTGCCGCCGATCACGACGTCGATGCCGATGGCAGGGCAGCCATTGACCTCGGCCGAGCTGAGCCCGTTGCCCTCTGCCGGCGCGGTCAGGCCCTCGGGTTTATCTGCTGATGCGTCGTCGGCGTCTGGGGCTGCGTCGGCGTCTGGGGCGGCGACGCAGCTGATCGGTGGTGGTCGGGTGTTGTTCCCAGGGCGGATGCTCGTGGCGTTGTACGGCCAACCCGATGTGCCGGGTCTGGGGGTGCTGGGCGCGCAGGACCTACCGGCCAGTATCGCCAGGGCGAAGAAGGTGGCCGCCTCCTACGACGAGCTCAGTTCGGTGCCGGTGGTGCCGGCTTTCGAGCTCATTGCGACCACTGCGTTGGACAGTCCCGGCGCCGGCGGCCAGTACACGGCGGCGACCAGCGTGTCGGCGCTACGCCCGTGGGTGGACAAGGCCACCGCGGCCGGCCTCTATGTGATCTTGGACCTGCAACCGGGCCGCTCGGATTTCTTGACCCAGGCCAAGCTGTACACCGAACTGCTGGCTCTGCCCAACGTCGGCCTGGCGTTGGACCCGGAGTGGCGGCTGACCACGGATCAGGTGCCGCTGGAGCAGATCGGCAGCGTGGACGCGGCGGAGGTCAACAAGGTCATCGACTGGTTGGCGGAACTGACCGCGGTGAACGATCTACCGCAGAAGCTGCTGGTGCTGCATCAGTTCCGCAATTCGATGATCCGCAACGAGGAGGACCTGGACCTTTCCCGCGACCAGGTGGCGGTGCTCATCCACATGGACGGTCTGGGTGCCCCCGAGGTGAAGGACGAGACCTGGGCCGCGGTGGTGGCCGCCGCACCGTCCGGGGTGTGGTTCGGCTGGAAGAACTTCTACACCAAAGACACCCCGATGCTCACCCCGGCGCAGACCATGAAGCACAAGCCCACACCGGTGATGATCTCTTACCAGTAGCCCGCCTCGCAGCGTCCGTTGCCTCCTGCACTGGTGAAACTCAGGAAGACTCGGCGATCCGCTTGATCGCCGCGAGCGTGCGGGGGATCCCGTCATGAGCCTGCTGAGTGCGCGCGTCGATCTCCGCCGCCGCCCGGTCGGCATACTTCTCCTGGAACATGGCGATCCCGGTTGGCAGGAACTCCCAGCTCTCGGTGAGCTTCGTCGCCTCGCCGTCGGGGTCGAAGGTGAAGCTCCACCGCGCGAAGTTGCCGCCGACGATCCAGGTGAACTCCCGGCCCCGGTCGGCCGCAGTGATCTGGGACCGGGTCTCCCAGGAGCGCTCGGGCAGCTCGTTGTGGCCGGTGAACCAGGCGCCGATCTGGCCCGCCTCGCCCGGCTGGTCCCACCAGCACGCCGTGCAGACCGGGCTCCATTCGCCGGTGCGGGTGATGTCACTGACGAGGTCGTAGAGCGCCTGCGGTGTGGCCTCGATGACGATCGACTGCTCATGGGTGCGTACCGGCGTTTCGGTCATCGGGCGCTCATCTCTTCTGTCGGCGACTGCCGGCGTGCCAGTCCTCCTGCTTGCCGGTGGTGCCCGCCGGTACGCCGAACGCCACCAGCTGCGGTTGCTCTCGCAGGCTGCGCTTGCGCTCGGCGAACCCGGGGAACCGAGCCAAGCCCAACACGTGGTCCCACAGCTCGCCGGCCGTCTGGGCCTCGGGCAGCCGACTGATCACCGGGCCGAAGAACGCGACCCCGTCGGGGGGATCGAAGTGGATGATCGGAGTGCCGACATCCTTGCCGGTCAGCATGAGCGCCTGCTCGCCGTCCGCACGGATCTCGCCGTCCCAGGACTCCTCGTCCAGGGCATCGGCCAGGTCGGTAGGCAGACCTGCCTCGCGCAGGATCGGCTCGACGAACGCCCGGGTGCCGCGCCGCTCATGGTGCTCCTGCTCTTCGGCGACGTCGGTGGGGGGCGTGTCGAAAATGTGCGCCCCGAAGACGGCCTGCAGCCGATTCAGTACCTGCGGGCCGTGCTCGGCGCGCGCGCGGGCGGCCACCCGCAGGAGCCGCAGGCCGGCCGTGTGCCCGGCTTCGTACTCCGGCGGAAAGTGCGCGTCGTAGTCGATGTGGGAGTTGATCAGCCGCAGCGAGATGAACCGCCAGTCCACGGTGAGATCCCGCTCGGCCTGCACCATCCGGATCCACTTGCTCGTCAGCCAGCAGAACGGGCAGACCGGGTCGAAGTAGAAGCGGATGTCGACAGAGGTCATCGTCCAACCTTAGGCCGGGTGACTGCTGGGCTTACCGTCCGCCGGGCAGTCCGCCTTGATCCCTGACGGGCCTGACCCAACCCACCTCGGGCACCGCCACCGTCTCCGGGCGCCGATTCGCCGACCATCGCAACCCCGGACTGGAGGTCGGGGTGCTGCTCGATGCCGCCGCCCAACATGCGGGGCGAACCGGGCGAGAGATCCCCACCCTCGCCCAACGCGCCATGGGTCTGCCGGAGCGGCGGGTCAGCGAGGTGCTCGACGTGGTCAGCCTGACCGGCGCTGAGGCAGACCGCCGGGTCGGCAAGTACTCCCTGGGCATGAGACAGCGGCTCGGACTCGCCGTCACCCTGATCGGCTACCCCGGGGTCCTGATTCTCGACGAGCCCGCCAACGGCCGCATCGTCGCGCAGGGCACCAAGAGCGAGCTGCTGCAGGCTGCGGGGTCCGTGGTCCGTGGTCCGTGCTCGCGACCTGGCCCGACTCGAAAACGCCCTGGCCGCAGGCGGAGTGGCCGCGACCCGCTCCAAGGACGGCGCTCGCCTGCCTCGTCGTGGCCGTCGCCTCCATGCTTCTCGCCTTCACGATCGGAGCCATCGGCAATGTGATCGGTGCGACCGTCGCCGGTTCGGATCTGGTGTGGGACGTGTCCGCGGCAGAGGGCCTGATGGTAGTGCTCGGCAACATCCTCGGGATCGCCATTGGGTTCGCCCTCGGGATCTGCTCCGCAATTCTCCGGGCGCCATCGTCGGCTACTTCGTCTACGCCTTCATCGCCCCCACCCTGCTCGGCCTCCTCACAGCCAGCCAGGACTGGTTCCCACGACCTGCAACCCTGGATCGACTTCCACCTGACCCAGACCGCCCTGTTCGCCGGCACCCTGAGCGCCCAGCAATGGGCAAACCTGGGCGTCACCGGCGTGTTCTGGCTGGTGGTGCCGTTGCTGGTCGGGCTGCGGGTGGTCCTGCGATCGGAGGTCAAGTGAAACAAGGCCGGGCCCGACGCCAGCTCTCGTCGCCACCTCTTGGTGGACATCGCGCGATGAGACGAGTCGCTGGCGACGCCGTGGCGGCGATCTCCGAGTCGAGACCGTCGGGATCGCCGCCGATCTCGGCAGTCACCACGGTGCCGGTGCCAACCGCCCGGCCGACCAGTTCGTCCAGCAGCCGCCGCGTCAAGGGGACCACCCGCTCCGGATTCATCAGTTCGACCAGGGCTCCGATGTCCGACTCGGCCTCGGCCGCAACGGTTCTGATGACGTCCGCAGCGTCAGCGGCGGCGATTGGGTCACCCTGAAGGAGCTGTTGACCGGCACGCGCCTGAATGACGATCACCGTCATGCAATGTGCCACGACGTCGTGCAATTCTCGGGCGATCTTGGTGCGCTCCAGCCGCACCGCCTCGAGCACGAACCGCTCGCGTTCGGCCGCCACCTCGGCGGCCCGCGACCGCAGCAGCTCCGCCACCTCCTGACGGGATCGGAACACCCGACCCACCAACCACCAGCCGATGGCGGTCATCAGGTACGGCACATCGCCGGCGAGCAGCCACTCACCCAGCACCGTCGAGCCGATCAGCCAGATCAGCGACGGCCACAACGGCAGTGCGGTGCCGAGCGCCCAGTAGACCAGGCCCACCGCGATCAGCGGCGTCAGCGACGCGAGCGTGGTCCAGAGCGAGGACGATTGGCCGTAGCTGTCGCCGCCTTCCGCCACCCCGACCAGGACAGTTGCAGTCAGCACAACGAGCGCGAACAACACATGACGTCGGCACGCCAGCACCGCAACGGCAGCACCGAGCGGTACCAGCCAGGCCGCCCACTGCGAGATGGTCGACGGTATCCCGGTCAGCAGGAGCAGGCAGCTCATCGGCGGGATTGCCACCAGCAGAGCGAGCCCGGTCTCGATTGGCCGTCCGTAACCCAGAGGTTGGGTCGGGCTTTCGTCCTTGCGCCGGATTCGTTGTCGTGCAGCCGAAGTCGTTCCAGACTCGGTCATCGAAAGGTCGCTGCATCAATCGGGCGGGGCGTCGGTCGGGGCGTCAACATGGTGCCGATCACCGAGCGGCGGGCGACAGCAGTGGCAGGCGGACCGATGTTTCCTGGCGTCCCGAGGCCGTCCCGGTCCGGACAGAGCCGCCGTGCAACTCAGCGCGGGCTCGGACCGACCGCATGCTGCTCTCGATTGCGGGGGACATCGCCCGGCCGTGGTCGGCTGGTCCACTCACCTGGATGTCCAGGGCGTGGGGCAGGAAGTGGACGAGCACATCGACGGTCACGGTGGGGCGGTCGCGCAGTGTGAGCAGCAATTGTTCGACGATCCGGTACGCAGACAGTTCCAGGTTGGTGGTCAACGGCCGGGCGTTGCCCACCACCCTGAAGCGGGCAAGTGTTGGGGTTGAGGCGTTCAGCTTGGCGGCCGGCCACAACCTCGGGCGTCCCCCTTCGGGCGGATCTGTGCGATCGAGGTCATCACTACGGACGATCATGTGACCTTCCGCCCGGCCTACGCTCATTTGGTGGCGAACAACTCTCCGGACGTCACCGGGATCTCGGTGGTGATCGCCGACGATCAACGGTTGGTCCGGACCGGGTTCCGGGTCATCCTGCGCGCGGACGGGATCAACGTGGTCGGTGAGGCCGCGGACGGGGTCGAGGCGATCGAGCAGGCGGTCGCGCTGCACCCGGACGTGGTGCTGATGGACGTGCGGATGCCCAAACTTGATGGCCTGCAGGCGACCCGCCAGGTGCTGGCCCGAACCGCGTGCCGGGTGCCGGGTGCTGATTCTCACCACCTTCGACTCCGACGAGTACGTCTACGAAGCGCTGCGCGCCGGGGCCAGTGGGTTCCTGCTGAAGGACGCGCCGGCCGAACAGCTGCTGGCGGCGATCCGCTGCGTCGCGGCCGGCGAGGCGCTCATCGATCCGAGCGTGACCCGAAGGCTGATCGGGCGCTTCACCAACGCGCTACGTCCGGTGTCCGGCGTCCCGGATCAGCTCGCTCTACTGACGGCACGCGAACTGGACGTGCTGCGGCTGCTGGCCGCCGGCTCGTCGAACCAGGAGATCGCGCGGGAGCTGGTGGTGGAGGACAGCACTGTGAAGACCCACGTCGGCCGGGTGCTGACCAAGCTGGGGCTCCGGGACCGGGTGCAGGCCGTGGTCATGGCCTACGAAACGGGTTTCGTGGTGCCCGATCGTCCGGGCCGGTCCGGTGGATGACCTTGCTCGATCACCGGGAGTCGTCCACACCGCTGGAGTCCTCTTCCGATGACGCCCGTGAGAGTCCGGGTGCAGGCTTCACTCCGTGCGCCGCAAGCTCCAACCACCGAGTGTGGGGAGCAGTCGCGATGGGCACCCTGCCCTGGTGCAGACCTTCCTCCCGTACCCCGACTTCAAGGCCTCCGTTGCAGTCCTTGACACCGCCCGGCTCGGCAAACAGCGGGTGGAGACGCTGCAGATTCTGCGTGCCCTGACGCTGCCCGAGTACGGCTGGCGGAACCATCCGGCGGTGCGGATGTGGCGGGGCCGGGTCGATGCCCTGGTGCGGTACGGACTGAGCAGCGTGGAGCAATGGCACGAGCGTGGGTACCCGGATACGACGGAACCGCAGATTGCCGAGTTCGCCCCGGACGTCGCCGGTCTCACCCAGGACGCGCTGGCCGCGGCGGGACGGCTGCCGCGCTGGCTCGGGGACGATCGCCTGCACCGGTCGCATCGCAGCAAGTTGCTGGCCAAGGACCCACTGCACTACGGCCGCTACTTCAACGATGTGCCAACGGATCTCGACTACTTTTGGCCTGATCAGGACGAAAGCCTTTATCCCGTCACCGACCCGGTGGACCTCGAGCCGGCGCACCGGCTTAGGGCTCGCGGGTAATTTAGGTGGGTTGCTTCGGCGTGTCGCGGGGTTTGATTGCGTAGTTCCAGTCGCCGTGGAACTCGTGTCGGGTCAGGATCCCGGTGTCTTCAAGGGTTTTCATGTCCTTGTCGGGGATTCTGATGC
>JBBRVZ010000133.1:0-6609 GCA_038246445.1 Mycobacteriales bacterium | reverse complement strand
CGCGATCGTGCTGGCCCGGCTCGGCGATGCCGGGGTCGCGCGGCTAGAACGCCTGCTTGTGGTGGGTGACGGGGGCAAGAGCGAGTTCAGCCAGCTTAAGAAGACCGCGCGGCGGCCGTCGTGGTCGAACTTCCGCAGTCAGTTGGAGCATCAGCGGTGGGCAGAGGATCTGGGTGACGCACGCGCGTGGTGGCAGGATGTGCCTGCCTCGAAGATCGCCGACTTCGGCGGTGAGGCCGCCTCGGCCGATGCGGCGGTGATGGGCTACTACGCGCCGACCAAACGGGTCGCGCTGCTGGCCGCGTTGGTGTTCACCGCGCAGGCCAAGGCCCGTGACGACACCGCCGAGATGTTCTGCCGGCGGGTGGGCACGTTGACCAAGCGCTCCCGCGATGAGCTTGAGGCGTTGAAGCAGCAGCACCGGGAGGATCACCGAGCGGTTGGTGCTCAACTACCGGTCGGTGCTCGAGCGCATCGATCCCGACGGGCCGGACGCCGCTCAGGAGCGGGCCGCGCTCCTCGCGGCCCGCGCGGCGGTGCTGGCCGCGGGTGGGTTTGTCGCCGAGTACAACGACATCGACAAGGTCGCCGCGCACCACGGTGAGAACCATGTCCCGCTGGTCGCCCGACATTTCCGCAACGACCGCGCGGCGATGCTGGCCATGGTCGGTGCGCTGGGCTTGGAGGCGACCAGCGCCGATAGCAGCGTGTTGGACCTGCTGGGGCACGTCCGCGAGCACGCCGCGTTGACCCGCGACTACATCACCGACCACGTGGTGCTCGCCGGCGAGGCGGGCGATCCCGTGCTCGACGAGCACGGCAAGCCACGGATGACGGTGTTCGATACCTCATTCGCCTCGGAGAACTGGAACAAGGCGATCCGGGACCGTACGCACCCGGGCATGTTCGTGCGCCGGCACCTCGAGGCGTGCGTACTGACGTATCTGGCCGAGGAACTGCGCACCGGCGACGTGGCCGTCGACGGCGCCCAGGCGTATGCCAGCTGGGCTGATCAGCTGATCAGCGTCGAGCGGTGCGCCCAGCTGCTGCCGAACTTCTGCGCCGAGGTCGGGCTGCCCGACAACGCACGGGCCTTTCGGGAGGCACTGCATACCAAGCTGGCCGACCAGTGCGCCGCGACCGACGCCGGTTACCCCGACAACGCCGACCTGGTGATCGACGACGCGGGCCGGCCCAGCTTGAAGCAGTACCGGGCGCCCCGTCCGACCGACACGGCGCTGGCGCTGGAAGCCGCGCTGCGCCGGCGGATGCCCGAGCGAACGCTGCTCGGGGTGCTGGCCCGCACCGCGCACTGGCTGGAATGGCACCGGCGGTTCTCCCCGGCCTCGGGTTCGGACCCCAAGCTGGCCGACCCGTTCTTCCGATACGTGATCACCACGTTCTGCTATGGCACCAACCTGGGGCCGGCGCAGGCCGCCCGGCACATCGCCGGGGTGTCCGCGCACGAGCTCTCGGCCACCGCGCGCCGACACGTGACGGTGGACAAGCTGAACAAGGCCATCGCCGACGTGGTCAACGCGTTCATGGAGCTGGACCTGATCAGGGTGTGGGGCGACGGGTCTGTCGTGGCCGCCGATGGCACCCAGGTGGACACGTTCATCGACAATCTCCTTGCCGAGACCTCGATCCGCTACGGAGGTACCGGAGGGATCGGCTACTACTACATCTCCGGCACCTACATCGCGTTGTTCTCCAGGTTCATCCCGGTCGGGGTGTGGGAGGCGGTGTATCTCATCCAGGGGCTACTGGATCAGCAGTCCAAGGTCAAGCCCTCCCAGGTGCACACCGACACCCAAGGCCAGGCGCTGCCGGTCTATGCGCTGGCGCACTTGTTCGGGTTCGACCTGATGCCGCGGGTACGCAACTGGCGCGACCTGAACTTCTACCGGCCCAGCCCGCAGGACCGCTACCGGCACGTCGACGCGCTGTTCGGCGAGCCGGGTCGCAACGTCATCGACTGGGAGCTGATCGAGAACCACTACCTGGACGTCATGCGGGTGGTGCTGTCGATCCAGGAGGGCAAGATCTCCTCGGTGACGCTGATGCGCAGGTTGTCGACGTACTCGCGGCGCAACAACTTCTACAAGGCCTTCCGCGAGATCGGCCGCGTCATCAGGACGGTGCAGCTGCTGCGTTTCCTGTCCGACCCGCAGCTGCGCCGGCGCACCACCGCGGAGACCAACAAGGTCGAGTCCTACAACAGGTTCTCGGCCTGGTGCCGGTTCGGCAACGCCGGGGTGATCGCCGACAACGACCCCGAGGAGCAGGAGAAGATCCTCAAGTTCTCCACCCTGCTGACCAACGCGGTCATCTTCCACACCACCCTGGACATGATGACGGCGGTCCGCGAGTTGATCGCCGAGGGCCGGACCATCACCGAGCAGGACCTGGCCGTGCTCTCGCCCTACCTCACCGCCCGCATCCAGCGCTTCGGCGTCTACGCCACCGACGAGCTGGCCCTGACACCCGAGCCGTTCGACGCCCGCTTGGCTATCGACCTCGCCGCCGCGCCATGATCAGCCGCTACCGGGCCGTCCAGGCCGCTGCCCCCCGCTCTCGCCGAGAGATCAACCCACCCACGTGGATCGGGGTCGGGAGTGTCATAAATGACCAGTTGTGACACGTCCGCGGACCGTCCGATCCGGTCGGGTTCTCGCAGGTCAGCTTTCGCACAACACCTCGCACAACCTCCTGGTTCTGCGAGGCAGTTATGAGAGGCTTTCCGGATGCAGAGCGTCCCCGGAGGAGCCGCGACCGCGGTCGAGCGCCACCCATGCCCGGGCTGCGCCGCGCCGGCGGGCAGCGCGTGTCGCACCCAGGCAGGAAGGACCGCTGCCAAATATCACACCGCACGGTTCATCCTCGTCCCGGCGCTGCGCGAGGAACTCGCCGTCGCCGTCCCGGCCGACCGGGGCCCGGGCAAGCCCTGGGCCGCCCGACCGCCGGTCGCGGCGGCCGAACCCGACGTCACCGCGGTGCCGATCCGCATCGGCTACGCCCGCTGCAGTTCGGCCACCCAGGAACTGCACAGCCAGCTCGACGCGCTCACCCGCGCCCACTGCACCCGGGTGTTCTCCGAGAAGATCAGCACCCGCATCAAGGTCCGCCCCGAGCTGGACAAAGCGCTGACCCTGGCCCATGAAATCAAGACCGCGGCGCCGGACCAACCGGTGATCCTGGCCGTGCACGAACTCAAACGCCTGGCCCGCAACGCCGCCGAACTCATGACCCTGTCCGCGCAGCTACAGGCCGCGGGTATCCAGCTCGAGTTGCTCTCCGGCCCGCTGACCGGGATCTACGACCCGCACGGCATGGGTTCCATGCTGTTCGCCGTGCTCGCCGTCGCCGCGCAACTGGACCGCGACTACATCCGCGAAAAGACCCTCGAAGGTCAACTGGCCGCCGCCGCGAGAGGCAACCACGGCGGACGACCGAAGGTCATCGACCCGGACATGGCCATCTTCGCCCGTGCCCTGCGTGACCAGGGCACACCCATCCCCGACATCGCACAGAAGTTGAAGATCCAGAGCGGGAAGAACGCCGGAAAACACCCCTCCGTCGCATCCCTCTACCGCGCCCTGGCCGAAACCGACGCGCAACACCTCGCCACCCGCCCGTAAACAGCCTTCTACTTACTCAAGATCCACTCATGGCGGGTATTGGGCTTACCTTGGCTGCACCCCAAGGACAGCACGGTCTCCGGATCCGCGGGCAGCTCCCAGTTCCCGGTGACCGAGCACCAGTCGGTGAACAGGGCCCAGTCCGCCGCGTAGGTGCGCCGGGTCCGCTCCGGCAGCGCTTCTGCGCCGTTGCCGTTGGCGTGCATGACTGGTGACGTGTTCGTATTTGCATGATGCGGTATTCGGCCCTTCAGTTCCGGCATTCGCGGTCATCTCGCTCCAGTGCTTGGGCGCGTTCGGCGATGTAGTCGGTCCAGTCGCGACGCGTGCGGCTGGCCCATTTGGTGGCGGTGCTGATGTCGATTCCGAGTAGGTCGGCAGCGATGGGGCTGGGAATGTCGCGGGCCCAACCGGCTCGGGCTGCGTTCCGGGACGGCAGGGTGGCGATGCCGTGGGCGCGGAGCTTGCGGCTGATGACCTTGGCGGCCGCCGGCCGGCCCGGGAATCGTCCGGGGAACAGATACTGAGCGGTGTTATCGGGTTGCTGGAAGGTTTCTTTGGTGTTGGCTTTCACGCTCAACGTGTGGAACACGGCGGCTGCTGGCGGTGGGAGCAGGGCGGTGAAATCACCGAGCTGCAGGTAGGTTTCGCCACTGACTTGATGAAGGTCAGCGACGGTGAGATCGGTGAACATGGTTGTGGTGCGGCCGAACAGCAAAATGAGTGTTCCTGCTGCGCGGACGTCGATCGGCATGGTCTGGTCGTGCAGGCATCGCCGGAGCATGTTCCAGCGGTCCTCTTCGTCGAGGAAGCTGGCTGGTTCCGACCGCGGCCGGCGGGGAACGGTCAGCTCGCAGAGGCCGCGGGCATTTGGCCCAGGTGATGAAGGTGGCGAGGAAGTAGTTGGTTTGCGTCCCTATCTCTAGCCAGAGGTCGAGGTCGGATTGGTTGGCGGTGGTCAACGTTTGGCCGTGTCCGTCGAGCCAGGACAGGAAGTTCAAGGCGATGGTTACCTGGCTCCGGACATAGGTGGCCGACGATGCTGTGGTCGGTCGTCGGCGGTCCCGCTGCCGTGCGCGTCGCAGCGCGTGCCAGGTCGCGAAAGGCCGTACGAGGGTGGCGTGATGTTGGGGTCGATCGGACAGCACCTGGTCGAGCCACGGTTGGATTCGTTCGAGGAACTCGGCCCGGTCGGGCAGGATCCCGGCGTAGACGAACAGATCACGCAGGTGGTGCAGCGTGTAGGTCTGCGGGTAGCTGTCGAGCAGGTCGTGCGTGACCGGCTCGGAGTGCGCGCGGATGGCCAACTCTCGCAGGAGCACGGTGCCTGGCTGAGGTGTATTGAGCCACTGCATGACCTGATCGGGTTTGTTGACCTGTTGGTATGCGTCGCTCAACGGGGCGAGTTGCTCGGCGATCCCGTGGTCGGGATGGGTGAGGATCTTCTCCAGCCGCCGCCGGACCACATCGTGGGCGGTTTCATGCCGCCGGCGCCGGGTGCGGTCCACCTCGGTCAGATCGGGTTCCAGAATATTGCCGGCGTCCCGGCACGACAGGCAAACCGGTTGGAGCGCAAGGGGATGCGCTGGGTGGAGTTTGCCGCAGGATCACGCAGGCGCGGCGCCGGCGGGTGCGGCACCGGGAGCATAAGTCGGGATGGCGGGCGGTCGCGGTCAGGTCGATGCGCCGGACCTCGCCGCATGCCCCGCAGCGGCGATGCGGCCGCTGGTAGCAGGCCTTGCAGGTCGGCCCGTCGGAGGTGTTGGCGTAGGTCGCCGCGGGCTGGCGGCATCGGCAGCAGGTGCGGAACTGGGTCCGGTCACATTGGCGGCAGAGCGGGGCCCCCTCGGCGGTCCGCCTGGACACCCGACTCCTGACGCTGCAGCGCGAGCAGGTCTCATAGAGACGGTACCGACGACAGGAGTCGCACAAGGGGCGCGACTGCTCGTCTCGGGCGGAGACGGGCCGCACTCGCTCGCAATCAGCGCATAGTGCTCGGCGGGCCTGATAGGCGCAGCGATTGCAGACGCGGCCGCCCTCGACCAAGTTTGGTAACGGCTTCTGCGCTCCGCAGCGCAGGCAGACCGGGCAGCGGACGGCGTCGTGTCCGGCCCCGGTCAACAACGCGGCCATCGTCTGTAGGCCAAGCGGACTGCGTGGATGCTTGTAGTGAGCCACAGCCGCGATGTCCTGTTCCAGGTTTCGGCGTGACGTAATTTGAGCAGGCTGGCCCGGACAACGGCATTACTGATTGACCGGCTCGTGCCCCTGGGTCACCCTGCCCGGCTGCCAGTGCCAGACATCGCCCGGTGACGCGGCGGGAAGGTCGGGGTCGCCGGTCGCCCATTCGGCAGCCCGCGGTGCAAGCGGCACCCGATCACCGGGGAAGCGGATCGCTGCGAATCTCTCATCGATCGGTCTGGGCAGCCAGGATGCCCGCCGTTCGTTGGTGTAGTTCCTTCGCGCGGGCGTCCACCTCGTCCAGGACGTCCTCGACGCCGGCGATGTCTCTCAGGTCCGCGCGGCGCCGTTCCCACGCCCGCTGCGCGTCGCCCGCTGTACACCACCCGGGTCGCCACCGGGACCGGTGCCGGCAGCTGTTCGGGTTCGTCGTCGCTGTCGACCGGGATCGTCATCAGGCTTCAACCCTCGGTGACCGCCCGGTCACCGGGGGTTGAGTGGCGGACCACGACGAGGCGAGCTGCGATTTCGGCCGCGGTCGTCGCGGCGCTGGCGCGGCAACCTGGTCGAGTTGCCGCTGTTCGTCGGGCGCGTGCTCGGGTGGGCGCACGGCCGAACACCCGGTCACGGTGCGATCGTTGCGGTTGGTGCGGTTGGTGGGGTTGGTGCTGTCGAGGCCGCCGGCTGTCCGGCCGCGCCCGCGGACGCGGCCGTGTTGGGAGGTGCGCTGCCGGTGGCGGACCCAGTATCGGACGCGGCATCGGACGTGGGGGCCGCGGTCGTCGGT
>JBBRVZ010000132.1:0-6715 GCA_038246445.1 Mycobacteriales bacterium | reverse complement strand
GGACTCCACCACATCCAACGCGGTCAACGACCCGCCCGCTCGGGTGACCGCCGTCGTCAGCCGACTGGTTGCATCCGTCGACGTGGGGCACTGAACCCGCACCGTCACTGCGTACCCGGGGCTCGTCGATGCCATCTACTTCTCCTCTTGACGATAAACTTCTTCTACGATGTGAAAACCGCACGGATGCGCAGGAAAGGAGCCGAGCCGTGACCGATCGCCGCCTGGACCGGCTCGAGCCGGTGCGCGACAACACCGACCCCGCGATGCCGACCAGCCGGGGAAGAAGGCCCCCTGGCAGCGTGCAATCGGTGGATCGGACATTCCAGATCCTGGAGTGCCTTTCTGATGCCGGCGGCCAACTGTCGCTGTCGGATCTGGCGTCCCGTTCCGGGCTGCCGATGCCGACGATCTATCGGTTGCTGCGCACGCTGCTCACCCACGGGTACGTCCGACAATTGCCGTCCCGGCAGTACGCCCTGGGTCCGCGGCTGATCAACCTGGGGGTGAGCGCCAGCAGCATGCTCGGCGAGTGGGGCCGGCCATGGCTGGGGGGCCTGGTCGACGCCCTCGGCGAGACCGCGAACCTGTGCATGCTCGACGGTGACCGCGCCACCTACGTCGCCCAGGTGCCGTCCAGGCACACCGTGCGAGCCTTCACCGAAGTCGGCCGGCGGGTGTACCTGCACAGCACCGGAGTCGGAAAGGCGCTGCTCGCTCAACTCAGCGATGACCGCATCACCGAACTGGTCAGCCGCACCGGAATGCCCGCGGCCACCCCGGCCACCATCACCGATCCCGTCGCCCTGTTGGCGCAGGTCGCCAAGATCCGCTCCGACGGGTACGCCATCGACGATGGCGAACAGGAAATCGGGGTGCATTGCGTTGCGGTGCCGGTCGGTGATGCCGACAACCCGATCGCCATCTCGGTGTCCGGGCCTACCCCCCGGATGAACCAGGACCTCGTCGATCGCGCGGTGCCGCTGTTGCAGGCCGCCGCGCATGGCCTCGCCGCAGACCTGCTGACCCGGCAATCCTCCGCCTGAGACGCGGTTGAGCGTCAACACCCGATTGCCGATGGCGACAGAGCGAGCGCAGGTGTCGACGCTGGAATGTCGAGGTGATCTCATACCATGCCGCGCCGCAGCAGTCGGCCGGTCGGCGTCTGCCCGTCCACTTCGGATCCGCGCAGGAATGTTCTGCGCACCACCCCGGACAACGCCCGCCGATCGTACGGAGTGATCGGGTTCTTGTGCTGAAGATGGGATACATCAACGACAAACGCCTCGTCCGGAGCGAACACCGACAGGTCGGCGTCATACCCCAGGGCAAGCTTGCCCTTGACGGGTAATCCGGCGAGTTCCGCCGGGCGGGCGGACATCCACTCGACGACCTGTTCGAGTCCGATACCCCGCCGGCGGGCCTCGGTCCAGATGATCGGCAGCCCCAACTGCAACGACGACACACCACCCCAGGCGACGGCGAAGTCCCCGTTCTCCAGATCCTTCAAATCGAGTGTGCTGGGCGAGTGATCCGAGACGATGCAATCGATCGTGCCGTCCAACAGGCCCGCCCAGAGCAGTTCTCGGTTACCGACCTCACGGATCGGGGGGCAGCACTTGTACGCCGTCGCCCCGTTCGGGATCTCCTCGGCGATCAGGGTCAGATAGTGCGGGCAGGTTTCCACCGTCAGGCGCACGCCATCACGTTTCGCGCTGGCGATCATCGGTAACGCATCCGAGGAGGACAGATGAAGAATGTGGGCACGCGCACCGGTCCAGCGGGCGCGCTCGATCACCTCCGCGATTGCCACATTCTCCGCACCCCGCGGACGGGACTTGAGAAATCGCTCGTACTGGTTGCCCTCCGCCGACGGGGCCCGCTCGATGGCTCGCGAGTCTTCGGCATGGACGATCAGCAGCGAGTCGAAATCTTTCAGAACCGCCATGTCCACTTCCATCTCGTCTGCTTCCAGGTGTGGAAACTCGTCAACCCCGGAATGCAGCAGGAAGCATTTGAACCCGAAGACACCGTCATCATGCAGTGGCCGCAGATCGGCCTGGTTCCCGGGGATCGCGCCACCCCAGAAGCCGACATCAACAAATGCCTGATCGCGGGCGGCATCCCTTTTCAACTCCAGTGCAACGACCGATGTGGTCGGCGGGATGCTGTTCAGCGGCATGTCGATGATGGTCGTCACCCCACCGGCGGCGGCGGCCCGGGTTGCGGAGGAAAACCCCTCCCAATCGGTGCGCCCCGGTTCGTTGACGTGCACATGGGTATCGACCAGGCCGGGCAGCAGCACTTCGTCCTGGGCCAGCTCGATCACCTCGGCACCAACCAGTCCGTTACCCAGCGGTTCGATGGCCACGATCCGGCCGCCGCGCACCCCAACCTCGCGGGGCACCTCGCCTGCGGTCGTCATGATCCGATGTCCGCGAATGACAAGGTCGTAATCCGCGCGGGCGCCGCTGCCGACTCCTTGTGCCGCATCGGTCGGGTTCGTTGTACTCATCGCCAGTTCCTCCGCGTCCGGTCAGTTCTCAATGCCCGCCGTGCGCGGCCTGGTTGATCGGCTATTCCGACCAGCCACAGTCACCTGGCAGACCGAGCCCGAGCCCGCGCCGGTGCGAAGAAATGGTTACCACGACATCCCGGAACCGGGGAAGCTTGACATCGCGCGAGCGACGCCTTGCACCATTGATGCCCGAAGATGGAGCGCGATCGTGGAGTCCGCACTTTCAGGACGTCAATAGCTTCTGCAGCCGTAGCCGGGTGATCCGCCGGTGCTCCTGGGCAGCCATCTGGACCTCACGGGCGGGCTCGTTCTGCAGTCGAGCCTGCAGGTTCCCGAGGATGTCCTGTGGGGTGCGGCCCGCCGCGGAAATCAGGAACACGTGGCCGAACCGAGCCTCGTAGAGCCGGTTGCCCTCCGCGATCGCAGCCCGTACCGCATCGTCGGCGTCAGCCATGCCACCCTGTTCCGCGGCCGAGAACTCTTGCGACGAGCCGCCGTCCTCGCCGATGCGCGGGTGGCCGTGCAGGGCCTCCAACCAATCCGTCGGGTCGAGATCACGCCACACCCGGTCTGCTTCGTCCACCATCTGCTGCTCGCCCAGGAACGGCCGCGCATCGGCGACCCGTTCGGCCCACTGGCGAGAGTGGCAGACCCTGAGGAGCTCTTGGACCAAGTCCGGTCGGGACGCGCCATTGAGCCGGTCAACCGAGGATGCCCGGCGCTCCGGCATGGTTTCGGTCATGGCCGACCGGCCGGCGCTCGGCGGGACTCGGCACCGCATGTCGATGGCATTCTCAGTTCTCCAGGTTGACATTCGGGAATCTCGGTGGTGGTGCACGGCCGGCCCGGTGCTGCGATCAGTGCCCAGAGCGCAGGTCAGGACTGTTCTTTCCGTCGCCCGTGGAGTTGTCCTTCATATTCCGCACCACCACTGCCGGTGGGAGCTATCCCGGGGCCATGGGCGGGGTGCTGGCCCGGTTGATATTCCGGTATCACGCCGGGGGCGGGTCCCTCGGCGAGGATGGGTGCCGCGTTGTCTTTCCGGCCCACCACGTTGAACAGGATGTTGAGCAGCACGGCGGTCACCGCGGCGGCGCTGATCCCAGAATCAAAGATCGTCTGGAACCAGGATGGGAACTCCTGGTAGAAGTCCGGCACGGCAATCGGGATGACGCCCATGCTGATCGACAAGGCGACGATGACCAGGTTCTGGTTACCTTCATAGTGCACCGCGGACAGGCTGCGAATACCGCTGGCCGCGACGCTGCCGAACAGGGCCAACCCAGCGCCACCGAGCACCGGCAGCGGTAACGCCGCGACAACGGCCCCCACCTGCGGGAAGAACCCCAATAGCAGCAGGATCCCGCCGCTGACCGCAACGACAAACCTGCTCCTGATGCCGGTGAGCGCGACAAGACCGACGTTCTGGGCGAAGGCGCTGACCGGGAACCCGTTCAGCAGTCCGCCGGAGACGGCGGTGGACAGGGTGTCAGCCCGCAGCCCGTTGGCGACGGTTTTCCGGCCGGCCGGGCGACCGACGACCACGCCGATGGCCAGCAGGTCCGCGGTGGTCTCGGTCATGATCACCAGCATCACGATGACCATCGACACGATGGCGGCCACCTCGAAGGTCGGCGCGCCGAAGTGGAACGGGCTGGAAATCGCAAAGCCCTGTGCCTCAGACACTCTCGAGAAATCGACCTTGCCGAACAGCGCGGCGACGACACCGCCGGCCACCAGGCCGATCAGGATCGCGATGCGCGAGAAGAATCCGGGCAGGAAGCGATAGACCAGCAAAATGATGGCCAGGGTGATCGCGGCAAGTCCGATGTTGGATACCGATCCGAAGTCCGCGCTGCCGGCACCACCGCCGGCCCAGCGGATCGCGACCGGCAGCAGCGAGATGCCGATCACGGTGATGACCGACCCGGTCACCACCGGCGGAAAGAAATGCAGTAAGCGGCTGAATACGCCGCTGAGCAGGAACCCAATGGCACCGGCCACCACGATGGCACCGAAGATCGCATTCAGCCCTGCAGTGCCACCGCCCGCTCCGGTGCCGATGGCGATCATCGAACCGACCGCGGCGAACGAGGTGCCCTGCACGATCGGTAATTTCGCGCCGATCCAGGGGACACCCAAGGTTTGCAGCAAGGTCGCGAGACCGGAGATGAGCAGCGTGGCGGCCAGTAGGTAGGACAGGTCGGAAAACGGCAGTTTCAAAGCGCTGCCGACGATCAACGGGACGGCGACCACACCTGCGTACATGCTCATCACATGCTGCAGTCCATAGACGAACATCGGGCCCGGTTTGAGGACCTCGTCGACCGGGTGGCTCTTGCCGTCGAAGACCGCGAGGTGGTCGCCGCCCGCGCCCGCCGGATCTGAGTGTTGTGTCACCCCGGTCACCAACCCTGACCTGGGTCGAACGCCAAACCCGCGGACGGGGCGTCGGTATTGTGCACGGTGCCCTCGATGAATCCGTACGGGCGGTCGTCGGCGTGGAACACCTCGTTGTGGTTCTCCAAACCGTACGGACTGAGATCGATGACGAAGTGGTGCTTGTTCGGCAGCGAGAAACGCACCTCGCCGATCTCCGGCTGCTCTTCGATCATCGCCTCGCCCATCGCGTACATCGTCTGCTGCAACGCCAAGCTGTGATGCCCCGCGAACACATCACTCATGGTGAAAAGTGCCTGCTCGTAGGACTTCCCCCAATCCACGCCGTCGGTCTGGGTGTGCCACCACTGACTGGTCACCGCGGTCGCCATCACCCGGTCATTGGTCGAGTGCAAAGTGGTGTACTTCTCCTCGAGGTAGCCGAAGAACTCCGAGTCCGTCGTCTTGAGAACCACGTAGTCACGCACCCCGGACACCACCCACACACTGGTCCCGTCGTAGGTCACCGTCGCCGTCCGTACATAGCCGCCGTCTCGGGCGAATGCATGCGGATGCGGAGACCCGTTGTGACTGAGCCGGTTCCATGGATAGGCTTCTATCTTGACGCGAACCCTGTCGACCGGCTCGACGTCATCCACGAAGTGCTTCGCCAAGGCCACCCCGAACGACTCCGGATGGCGGGCGGCATCACCGTGTTCCTTCGCGAACGCGTTCACGGTGTTCTTCGTGGCATCAGTCGTCAAGCAGTTCGCATTGTCACCCTTGAGGTGAATATCGGCGAAATCACCGCTCAACGCCACACTCACGTTGTAATCGACGATCTCATGCGGATCCGCGTCGCGGTACACCCGGACCACCCGGGTCTCCGCTTTTCCGTACTGATTGTGTCCCAGCGTGACACTCATCTCTTCGTCCTAACTTCCTCGGTAGGTGGAATACGCAAAAGGCGACAACAACAATGGAACGTGATGGTGCGCGGAGGAATCGGTGACCTCGAAAGTCACCAAAACCTCCGGGTAGAACCCGGGTTGACCCGAGGCGGAATAGTAGGAACCGGTGTCGAACTCCACCCGGTACCTCCCGGCCGGAAACCGCTCGGACCCGGTGTGATCCGAATACCGAAAACGGCCATCGGCGTCGGTCACTGCTTCGGCCAGGGTCTGCCAACCGGACGGACCGCTCACCCGCAGCACGAGCGGCACATCCGCCGCTGGACAGCCCCTACTGGCATCCAGCACATGAGTGGAAAAGGACACTGACACCACCCTGGGTCAAGAAGGACAAATGTGCCCGTGATTCCGTATCGCGGAAACACGCTATCGAGATGTGAAACTACCGCTCGCGCCAAGCGCCCGTCAACGGTTTGGTGGAGGCACGGCAGATATATCTGGCCCCCACCCGGCGGTCGGCGGTGGTCAGCGTGCTGACACCCGGTCCCTCGTGTTGACCGCCTGGGTGGGAGCCGATCGACGATCAGTACCCGGTCGGAAAGACAACGCCAGCACGCAGGCAATAGGTTCGGCCACAACCTTTTCCTCACCGTCTGAGTCGAGCACGGGGCGACGGCCCGTGGAGAGAACGGCGACTGTGCCACAAGTGGATCGGACAACCGCGCTACTTCGAATACTGAAATGCGACCATCCCGGGCTCTCCCAACGTAACCATTCAGGTCTTAGGTTGGTGCTGGGTGCCAGGGATTTCCGGTGATCGCGGCGCGGAGTCCGTCGAGGACGTTGATGTTGTTCTTTCGTAGTGTGCTGATGTGGGCGCGGATCCTGAGCCAGGCGGCGGCGCCGG
>JBBRVZ010000131.1:0-6802 GCA_038246445.1 Mycobacteriales bacterium | reverse complement strand
CTGCCGACGATGACCGGCTTCGACACCGTGATCATCGGCGGGCCGCACCCGCCCGCACATTCACCCCTGGATCGGGAGCGCCTACAACACTCCACTCACTCCAGTCACATCAGTACCAAACGACGATGTGACGCCGCCCTGCCGTCGAGACGATCACAGGCGGCCAGCACAGCCGCATTGATCAGCGGCAAGAGGTCGGGCGTCAGGATGAGCTTCCCTGCTCGGTCGCGGTTCACCCGCTCGACCCAGCCTTGGCGAGCGGCGCTAGGTAATTCTGTCGGTTCGCCGGGTCGCCGCCGATGATCCCGTCGAAGTCGTGTGGGAAGCGCTGTGCCTCCATGAGGGCTTGACGGCCACCGGTCGAGCAGCCTTGGAAGTACGAGTACCGGGGCGTTTCACCGTAGAACCGGTGGATCAGCGCCTTGGCTGCGATTGAGACGACATGGGGCGATCGGTATCCCCAGTCGATCTCCAGCCGACGGTTGTTGTAGGCCCACAGCGCATCGCTTCCCACATGGCCGGAGTTCTCTGCGGCGACGGCGAAGTTCCGATCCAGTGCCGTAGCGCAGGAGGAGATGGGGACGTAGCCACAGAAGCCTCCGCAGCCCGTCTGGAAGTAACGGCCGTTCCAGGTCCCCGTAGGGAGGCGCACTTCGAACTGGATCTGTGACGCGACATATCCTTTGACGTCACAATACTCCGGTGTTGTGCCCGACGCCGGGACGACCGTGGCACTGGTGACACTCGTGGGCGCGCCCCTCAGGCCGGCCAGGGCTTGGCCGACGAGGTCCGCACACGCCATCACCGGCTGGGAAGCCTGCGCGGGGCCGCCTGCCACCCCCTCGCGGGTTGTTCCGCCACCGAGGCTGGCGGAGGCGGAGCCAGTCAACTGGCCGAGCAGCAGCACCGCGACAAGAGGCAGGAGCAGGCGGGCGGCTCGATGTTTGGGCTGGCGGCCAAAGCGATCCGGAGATCCCTAGGAGAAACGATCTTGGAAAGAGTCCACTTCGCACCTCTCTTGGGCAGGTCAGTCTCGGGGCATGATCAGCCGAGAGAGAAGTTCGACGCTGTCCCGGGCAGGCAGGACGCCGAACCTGTTGCCTAGCGGTTCCTTAGGGGCGAGTCAATGGTCCTTGCCTCAACGTTCCCTTGAGCGGAACGGGCCAACGCCGATCGCCGCCCGGCCCACTTGTTTTTTTCATCGACGCTCGGTGGTCGGCGCGGCCCCGCGCGTCAGACGGGAAGCACTGGCCGCCGCCTTCACCGGCCTGGACGCCCTCCCGAGGGCCACTGCGAACTGCATGGCCCGCCCTTGGGCGTGCAGTGTGGCGCCGGCGCGGATCTCGGCACCCCATCCGGGCCGACCCGCCGTCTCGGCGAGGCGGCATGGTGCTGCGACGGCTGCGCGCCGCGGACGCGCGGTGACCCGTGCGTCGACTGCCTCTCGATCGGGGCGGTCCGGCGTGCGGGGCGGTTGTCCCGGCCCGGATGGGGGCATGTGTATGCGCGGCGCGACCGGGTGCCAGGCAAGCGGTGGAGGCGCGTTCTCCGGTGCAGCGTCGCGGCTCCGTGTGTGGCGTTGGGCTGACGGTCGTGGGCGGCGTGTCGTGGAGGCGAGCATGAGCACCGAGGCGGGTGGGGTCGAGCGGTTCGGCTACAAGCAGGAGTTGAGCCGCACGCTGAGTACGTGGGACCTGTTGGTCTACGGGTTGATCTTCATTGTGCCGATCGCGCCGTTCGGCATCTTCGGGGCGGTGTTCTCCGAGTCCGGTGGGATGGTGGCGGCTGCCTACATCGTGGGCGCGGTGGCCATGACGTTCACCGCGCTGTCGTACGCGACGATGTCGCAGGCCTTCCCGGTGTCCGGCTCGGTGTACTCCTACGCCGGGCGTGGGCTGCACCCGGTGGCCGGGTTCATCGGCGGCTGGATGATCCTGCTGGACTACATCTTGGTGCCGGCGCTGCTCTACATCGTCGCCGGCGCGGCGATGGCGTCGTTCGTGCCGGCGGTGCCCATCTGGGCGTGGGTCATCGGTTTCATCGTGCTGAACACGTTCATCAACTACTCGGGCATCAAGCTGACCGCGCGGGTGAACAAGGTGATGCTCGTCGCCGAGCTGATCGTGTTGGCGATCTTCCTGGTGGTGGGCTTCGTCGCCTTGGCCGCCGGGAGGGGCAACGGCGCCGGCTTCGACGCGTTCTTCAACCCGGACACGTTCTCCCCCGGGGTGGTGCTCACGGCGACGTCGGTGGCGGTGCTGAGTTTCCTCGGCTTCGACGCGATCTCGACGCTGTCGGAGGAGACCACCGGCGGCGACCGGGCGGTGGGCCGGGCGACGCTGGCCGCGCTCGCCCTGGCCGCGCTGCTGTTCGTCGTGCAGACGTGGGTGGCGTCGCTGTTCGTGTCCGACCCGCAGACCCTGATCAGCGAGGGCGACGCGGCCGGCAGCGCGTTCTATGACGCGGCGGAGGTGGCCGGCGGGCACTGGCTGGGGGTGTTGACCGCGGTGGCGACGGCGATCGCGTGGGGGTTCGCCGACGCGATGGTCGCGCAGACCGCGACCTCACGGCTGTTGTTCTCGATGGCGCGTGACCGGCAGCTGCCGCACGTGCTGGCCAAGGTGCACCCCCGCCATCAGGTCCCGGTCAACGCGACGCTGCTGGTGGCGGGCATCTCGCTGGTCGTCGGCGTGTGGTTCGCCGAACGCGCAGACGGCATCACGCTGCTCTCGACGCTGGTGAACTTCGGTGCCCTGTCGGCGTTCCTGCTGCTGCACGCCGCCGTCGTCACCCACTTCGCGATCCGGCGCGGCGCAGGCGCCGGACTCAACGTGTGGCGGCACGTGGTGGCCCCGGTGCTTGGCTTCGCCATCATCGCGTTGGTGATCTTCGAGGCGAACGTGGCCGCGCAGCGGCTCGGCTTCGCGTGGCTGGCGGTCGGCGTGGTCGTGGTGGCGGTGGCCTACGCCCGCGGCCGGCGACCGCAGCTGGGCGGGCTGGACGAGGCTGACACGCTGGAACCGTCGGGGCGGGAGGACCAGCGATGAACGGACCGGACGTGGTGACCTACCGGCCCGAGCCGGACGAGCTGGTGTGGGTCTTCGGCCGCATGGAGCCGGTGCTGCGGGTCACGCCCGGTTCGGTGATCGAGGTCTTCACCGAGGACTGCTTCGCCGGGCGGGTCACCGGTGCGGACACGCTGCCCTCACGGGTGTGCCAGTTCCCGTACCTGAACCCGGTCAGTGGACCGTTCTGGATCGAGGGCGCCGAACCCGGCGACACCCTCGCCGTGCACTTCGCCAGCATCGAACCGGCGCGGGACTGGGCGGTGTCCGCGACGTTCCCGCACTTCGGCGCGCTGACCACCACCCACACCACGGCCATGCTGCACCCGGCGCTGGAGGAACGGGTCTGGCGCTACGACCTGGACTCGCAGCGGCGCACGGCCGTCTTCCACGCCACCCGCGGCGACACGGTGATCGAGCTGCCGTTCGACCCGATGCAGGGCACCGTCGGGGTAGCACCGGCTGGGTTCGAGGCCCGGCAGACCATCACCCCCGACGCGCACGGCGGCAACATGGACACCCCGGAGCTACGAGCGGGCACCACCATCTACTTCGGGGTCGGGCAGGAAGGCGCGCTGCTCGCCCTCGGCGACGGCCATGTCCGCCAAGGCCAGGGCGAGCTGTGCGGAACCGCGGTCGAGGCGGCCATGGACACCGTCCTGGTCGTCGACCTGCTCAAGGCCGGCGACGCCGGGCCGACACCGTGGCCCCGCATGGAAACCGACGACGCGTTGATGTCGACCGGCTCCACCCGCCCTCTCGAAGACGCCTTCCGGGTCAGCCAGCACGACCTCCTCACCTGGACATCGGCTTTGACCGGCCTCGACCAGCTCGACACCTACCAACTGCTCTCCCAGGTCGGGCAGGCACCAGTCGGTAACGTCTGCGACCCCAACTATACGATGGTCGCTAAGGTGACCAAGGCGTGGCTACCCGCCGCCACCGCGTACGGCGGGATACACCAGCGGCTACGCGCCACAGCGGCGCAGCACCTGAGCGGCCGGTGACGGGGCCGCTGCAGGTAAGTTGCCGCGGTCGCGCGGTAAGGCTTGCGAATCGCGCTCGTTCGAACGCTGCGATCCTGCCCAATCGATCCGCGCCATCTGCGTCTTCGAAGTTCACGCACATCGCCTCCACGATGTATCCCGCCCGGATCTCGTCCTGTGCATGAGCGATCCATCGACGGCGACGCCATTCCAGCCGTCATCCAGGGTTGGGCCGCGCAGTCCCCGGGAACGCAGCGGCGGCGGACATCGCCAACGCTGCGGCTGGGTGGACCGGCTCGGCGACGCTCTGGTGGCGGGCCTAGCCGCTGGTGGCTCGCGACGGCCCGCCGGCCGCCCAGGTCACCCCCACCGTTGTCAGGTCCGCGACGACCTCGACCTTACGGCCGACCGCGACGGGGTCCACGGGAGTGGTCGTTGGAGTCCAGGCGCACGTTAAGTGATCCCAGGGGCAAGCGGGTGCTGGTGCGCCAGCCGAGCGTCGGTGTCACCGGCGGCACCGGCACCATCGCTGCGATGTCGGCGGCCCACCGGTAGCCGGGGCTTCGCCCCCATCCCGACGAGGCGTGTGTCTTGTCTGCGGTCGCGTCGGCGTGTCGGGGCTCCGGTCGGGGCGGGATCTAGACCGTGACTGGCGTTGCCGGGCACGGTGTGTGAACCGCGTGTGGCGGTTGGTTGGCCTGCTGGGCACGGCTTCCGGCGCGGTGACCGACGGGCTGGACGTAGTCGTGGGTGATAGTCATGCCGTCCCTCGGGAGCTCGTGCGGCTGGTCAGGCCGCGTGTGTGTTGACGCGGCTGCGACGTTACCGCCACCTGCGACAGCTGGAGCCCGGACCGGCGCCCGCCGCCCCCGGGGCGGCACCACCCCAGGCCGGCTGTCTCGGCGACTCGGCGGTTGCTGGGCAACCTGGTCGACGCGGCTCCGCGCAGGTCGCCAGGGTGACGGCCTGGCCTGGCCGCTGGATGGGGATGACCTCGCGTTTGAGCCCGTGGTCGTGGTCGAAATCATCCAAGGGCTCAACCGCCGCCGGAAACCTGGGGGCTCCACTACCAACCCGGGGCGCCTCGCCGGACTTCCGAAGATCATGAGCACATGAGAGGCCGAAAAGGGCCGGTGACCTGCGCAAACGCGCGCGGGGGCGATGAGGGTCGTGTTACTACGAGCGTGAGGGCCGTGGTGGCGGGTCAGTCGCTTGGGACGGTGAAGTCGAAGAACCGGGGCGGCTCGGGCAGTTTGAGCGCGGCCAGGATGGTCTTCTGCCCGGCGGTGGTGGCTGAGCGTTGCGCGACCCGCCCGTCAGCGGTGGCGAGGGTGATCAGGTGCATGCGATCGAGTTCGTGGCGGAGGTTGCGCCAGGTGTCGCCGGTGGCGTTCTCGACCACGCGCAGCAGCAGCAGCGCGAGCCAGCGCAGCTGGATGTGGGCGCGGATGCGGTCCTCGCGGTGGTGGAAGACAGGGCGCAGCCCGAGGGCGCCTTTGAGGTCCCGCCCGCCGCGTTCGACCTGCAGGAGCTGCTTGTAGGCGGCGGCGAGGTCGTCGGGGGTCAGGGTGACGTCGGAGGTCCGCAGCAGCCACTTGCCGTCTAGGTGCGCCTCGCGCTTGACCGCTGCGGCGTCGATGCGCAGCAGCCCGCCGCCGGTGCGGCGCAGGTAGCGGCGCAGCCCGGGCTTGGTCTTCAGCGAGCCGACGAACTCATCCCGGCGCGGTCGCTCCACGCGTCGGAGCCGTCGATGAGGCCCTTGAGGTGGGCGACCAGCCGGTCGCGGACGGCGGCGTCCCGGCCGGCCTGTTCGGGGTTGTGGCAGACCACGAATCGTTGGGTGCGGGCACCGCCGTCGCCGTCGCCGTCCCCACCGGGGGCGACGGCGACCTCCTTCACCCGCAGGTTCCCCGCGACGCTGCGGTAGCGGCCGGGCCGTGACAGCGCGGCGGCGGCCTCGGTGTTGGTGTTACGCAACTTCTCGGCGTGGATGTAGTGCCCGCCGCCGCGGGTCAGGTACGCCCGGTTCGCGGCCGAGGCGAACCCCCGGTCGGCGACCCACACCATCCGGTGCAGGTTCCAGCCGGCCAGGTCGTCGGTGACCGTGCGGATGATCGCGGTGTCGGCGGTGTTGCCCGCAAACGTCCAGCACCGCACCGGCACCCCGTCGTGGGTCACCGCCATCGCGATCGACGACCTGGGGCAGGTCGTCGCGGAAGTCCTTGGAGTGCCCGAAGCTGCGCTTGCCCGCCTCGACCGGCCGGGTGACGCCGTCGTCGTCGACGGTGTCGGCGAGTTCGGCCAGCTCGTCTGGGACGTCGAGCTCGAAGTAGGTCGAGGTCGTGTCCACGAAGACGATGTCCAGATCAAGGTTCAGCAGGTGCGACCGAGCCGAAGATCTCCCCGGCGATCTCGTCCAGCGCGTCGAGCAGGAAGTCCATCGCGGCGTAGGCGGCGTCGTCGGTGAAACCCGGGCAGCCCTCGACGGCGACCCGCTCGGCGACCCACTTCGTACCGGCCAACTTAGTGGTCTGACCCGTAAGTTCTTCGGGGGTGCTCAGGCAGCCATGAGGGGATCTTCGGAGGGCGACTGGTCTGCGTCGATGCGTTGGAGCAGTTCGTGCAGCGCGGTGCGGGTGAACGTCCAGTGTCAGGGCCTGGCGACGGCGTTGTAGCGGGTTTCGAACGCGGCCAGCCGGGATCGGATCTGGTCGGTGTCGGTGAAGTCGTTGGGGGCTACCACCTTGCGCT